>NZ_JBWXNG010000002.1:0-578768 GCF_056627435.1 Pseudomonas sp. 2 | reverse complement strand
GACGCAGGAGGGCCAAACCAGGAGCAGGACACCTTGGTTACTTGGGTGTCTTTTCCAAGTAACTCGGCGAAGCCGAAACAGGTCTGGCGTTAGCCAGAACTCAACAGCTGCACCACATAAATCACTGGAACACCGCGGATCGTCAGTAACCCGACACCCCCATTCAACCAAGATTTTGACTGTCAAATCCACATGTTACGACTTATTGCCGCTATCAAAAGATGACGTCAACTTTCCCGCTTTTTCATGTACCAGACATGAAATATTTCAACTGTCGAGCAGCAGGCCGAACTCATATCGTGAACTGGCTCAACCCTCCGCCAATGGTGGCGTATTACTCAACCAGTACGGAAACCGTCACATGGAACCAGTTCAACGATTCACCACCCTCGACAGCTTTCGGGGTGTATGCGCATTGTTGGTCGTGTTTTTCCATCTGCATGTCGTTGATACCTTCGTCGAGCTACCGTTCTTCCGCCGCGATGAAGTCCTTCTCAACTTCTTCTTCGTGCTCAGCGGTTTTGTCCTCGCCCACAGCTACGGCATGAAGCCGAACCTCTCGTTCAAGTCCTTTTTCATTTCCCGTTTCTTTCGCATCTACCCGCTGCATCTGGTCATGCTGGCTGTGTTTCTGCTGTTCGAAACACTGCGCTGGCTGGCCTACAAAAAAGGCTTCTACCTGAACAACGTGCCGTTCACCGCGCTGTTCGACCCTCGGGAAATCCTGCCGAACCTGTTTCTGGTGCAGGCCTGGACGCCGTTCACCGAGCCGATGTCGTTCAACTACCCGTCCTGGACCATCAGCATCGAGTTCTACCTCTACATGCTGTTCGGCATGCTGTGCATGTTTTCCCTGCGCAACCGCTTCCTGCTGTTCGCTTGCGTGTCGCTGCTGGCGTTCGTGCTGATCTTCTCGGGCAACGAGCCGCTGGTGGAACGCGCGATGCAAGGCTTGTCGTGTTTCTTCGCCGGGAATGTCACCTACGTGATCTACCGGCTGATCCGCGACCGGTTCATCCCCAGGCCCTGGCTGATGACGGTGCTGGAGTGCGCCATGATGTACGCCACCTGGTGGATCGTCATGAACGACTTCGAGCATCGCCTGCCCATCGGCAGCCTGACGTTCTGCGCGCTGGTGCTGCTGTTCGCCTTCGAAGGCGGGCTGGTCTCGGCGTTTCTCAAGACTGGCGTGTTCGTGCTGCTGGGCAAGCTGTCGTACTCGATCTACATGACCCACGCGGCGCTGCTGTTCTGCTTCTCGGCGCTGTTCATCGTGGCGCAGAAGGTCACCGGCCAGCCGCTGGCGCCGATGATCGACGGCCAGCGTTTCATGGACACCGGCTCGGTATTCTTCAACAACCTGTTCGTGGTGGGCGTGACAGTGCTCGCCGTGGCGCTTGCGGCGCTGGCGCACAAGTACGTCGAGATGAAGGGCTACGAACTGGGCAAGCGGGTCATGAGTGCGTCGCGGCCACGGGCGCCGGAGGAGAAAACCGAAACCGTGGGCGCGCTCAAGCCGCAGATCGACCGGGTGGCGTGAGGCTTACTGGCCGCGCAGCCAGGCAATCATCCCCAACCCCGCTGCGCGGCCGCTGGCGAAACAGGCGGTGAGCAGGTAGCCGCCGGTGGGGGCTTCCCAGTCGAGCATTTCCCCGGCGCAGAACACGCCGGGTGCGGATTTGAGCATCAGCTGCTCATCAAGCGCTTCGAACGTCACGCCGCCGGCGGTGCTGATGGCTTCGTCCAGCGGGCGCGGTCTGATCAGCGTCAGCGGCAGGCGCTTGATGGCTTCTGCCAGTTGCGCCGGGTCGGCGAACGACTCGGCAGGCGCCAGTTCACGCAACAACGCGGCCTTGACCCCGTCGATCCCCAACTGGCTGTGCAGATGCTTGGCCATCGAGCGCGAGCCGCGGGGTTTGCTTAGGGCCTTGTGGATATCTTGCGCACGCTTGCCGGGCAGCAGGTCGATTTCGACGGTCGCATGGCCATGCTGATTGATCGCCTCGCGAATCTGCGCCGACAGCGCATAGATCAGGCTGCCTTCCACGCCCGTGGCGGTGACCACGCACTCGCCCAGGCGCAGTTCCTGGCGCTGCAGTCCGATGGCGACGTTCTTCAACGGCGCCCCGGCGAATTTGGCCTTGAGTAGCTCGCTCCAGGCTGCGACCTCGAAGCCGCAGTTGGCCGCCTGCAAAGGTGCGACCTGTGTTCCGCGCTGTTGCAGCAGGGCAACCCAGGCGCCGTCCGATCCCAGGCGCGCCCAGCTGGCGCCACCCAGCGCCAGCAGCGTGGCATCCGCTGCGACGGTCAGCTCGCCTTCCGGGTGGGCGATGCGCAGGAGGCCATCTGCCGTCCAGCCCAGCCAACGGTGACGGGTGTGGATAACCACGCCGCCGTCGCGCAGGCGCTTGAGCCAGGCGCGCAGCAGCGGCGCGGCTTTCATGTCGGTGGGGAACACCCGGCCGGAGCTGCCGACGAAGGTCTGGATGCCCAACCCGTGAATCCATTGGCACAGCGCATCGGCGTCCAGCCCCCGCAGCAGCGGCGCGATCATCGGCGCGCGCTCGGCGTAGCGGGACAGGAACGCAGGGTAGGCCTCGGAATGGGTGATGTTCATGCCGCCCACGCCGGCCAGCAGGAACTTGCGGCCCACCGACGGCATGGCGTCGTACAGGTCGACATTGAACCCCGCCTGGCTCAGCACTTCAGCGGCCATCAGGCCTGCAGGGCCGCCTCCGATGATGGCGACGGTCTGGGCGGTGTTCAGGGTGTGGGCGGTCATGGGCGAGCTGCGGATCGTCAAAGTAGGTCGCGCATTCTACCCGAGCGGCGTGACGAACGAACGGGCTGTGGAAAACTATTGAGCAAAAAACGTACAGCGCCCGCCAGGCCTTGTGCCATGTGGGGTCTGAACCCTTGCCCGCAGGTTATCCACAGGCCGCTCCACAGCGGATGTGGGTAAATAACGCTGCGCGGACCTGTGTAGGAGCGAATTCATTCGCGAATGGCCCGAACGTTCGACACATCTATAGCGTCTGTCCGATTTTTCGCGAATGAATTCGCTCCTACAGGGTAATGCGTTCCAGTGAGATGGAAGGGAACATTCACAGCCCCTCCGACACCCAAACCCGCTGTGCACTGTGATGCAGAATCCCGTGCCGGCGCGCCAGCGCCTCGCGATCCTTGCTGTACCCGCCGCCGATCACGCCCATCACCGGAATATCCCGGCCCAGGCAATGGCGCATCACCGCTTCATCCCGCTGCGCGACCCCAAGGTCGGTCAGCTGCAGATACCCCAGCGCGTCGTCCTTGTGCACGTCGACGCCCGCGTCGTACAGCACCAGGTCAGGCTGATACAGCGGCAGCAGGTAATTGAGCGTGTCGTCGACTACCTTCAGGTAATCGGCGTCGCCCATGCCCATCGGCAGCGGGATGTCCCAGTCGCTCTGGGCCTTGCGCGCCGGGAAGTTTTTCTCGCAATGCAGCGAAACGGTGATCGCGTCTTCGGTGTGCTCCAGAATCCGCGCCGTGCCGTCGCCCTGATGTACGTCGCAGTCGAAGATCAGCACCCGATGCACCCGGCCGCTTTGCAGGAGGAAATGGCTGATGATCGCCAGGTCGTTGAAGATGCAGAACCCGGCCGGGTAGTCGTAGTGGGCGTGATGGGTGCCGCCCGCCAGGTGGCAGGCCAGCCCGTGTTGCAGGGCTTTTTCGGCGGTCAGCAATGAGCCGCCCACGGCGCGGACCGTGCGTCGGGCCAGATCTTCGCTCCAGGGCAGGCCCAGACGGCGCTGATCCTCGCGGGAAAGATCGCCGTCCATGTACCGACGGATGTAGGAAGGGTCATGTGCCAGCGCGAGAATGTCGTCCGGGCAGATCTGTGGACGAAACAGCTGAGCATCGGTGGTCAGGCCGCTGTCGATAAGGTGATCGTGCAGCAGCCGGAACTTGTCCATCGGGAAACGATGGTCGGGCGGGAACTCGGGGCTGTAGTCTTCGTGGTAGATAAGCGGCAGAGACATGATGCGCACGTGCAGGATCAAAGCGGCAATCTTGCCAGTTATGGCCGCGAGCGCACAGGGAATTGCCGCGAAACAGCGCTCGTTCGATCGACAGGCGGGGCAGGGGAGATGTTTCGATGGAGCCGATACTCGAGCTCAACAGCGCACGCTTGCTGATGCGCCAGTGGCGCGATGACGATTTGCAGGCTTTCGCGGCCATGTGCGCCGATCCGCAGGTGATGCGCTACTTTCCGGCACCGATGAGCCGTCTGGAAAGCGCCAAGATGATCGGGCGCATTCGCGGCCATTTCGCTGAATACGGCTTCGGCCTGTGGGCGCTGGAGCGCAAGGGTACCGGCGAGTTCATCGGTTTTACCGGTCTTAATGTGGTGGGGTTCGACGCGCACTTCACGCCGGCGGTGGAGATCGGCTGGCGTCTGGCGCGCGAGCATTGGGGCCTGGGCTATGCCAGCGAGGCGGCCTGGACGGTGCTCGGCTGCGGTTTCGAGCATGTCGAGCTGGATGAAATCGTGTCGTTCACGGCGGTCAGCAACCTGCCGTCGCAGAAAGTCATGCAGGCCATCGGCATGCAGCATGAGCCAGGCGATGATTTCGAGCACCCGAGCCTGAGCGCAGGTCATCCACTGCGGCCCCACGTGCTGTACCGCATCAACCGCCAGCAGTGGCTCGCCACCTTGTGATTGGCGGGAATCGGGCTACAAACATCTGTATCATTTCGCACAATTGTGAAGACCCCGTGCGAGAAGACTGTGTGTGAGGAGCCGCGAATGAGCCATGTGCTGGATGATCTGGTAGCGCTGTTGAGCCTGGAACCTATCGAGGAAAACCTCTTCCGTGGCCGTAGCCAGGACCTGGGCTTTCGCCAGCTGTTTGGCGGGCAGGTGCTGGGGCAGTCGCTGTCGGCGGCGAGCAAGACCGTCGAAGATGCGCGCCACGTTCATTCCCTGCACGGTTATTTTCTGCGCCCCGGTGACGCCCATCTGCCGGTGGTCTATTCGGTCGACCGGGTGCGCGATGGCGGCAGTTTCAGCACCCGCCGCGTGACGGCGATCCAGAAAGGCCATCCGATTTTCACCTGCAGCGCGTCGTTTCAGTACGACGAGGAAGGTTTCGAGCACCAGAGCCAGATGCCGCAAGTGGTCGGCCCGGAAAACCTGCCGTCGGAACTGGAGCTGATGCGCCAGCGCGAGCACCTGATTCCGGCGCACATGAAAGACAAGCTGCTGTGCCCCAAACCGATCGAATTCCGCCCGGTCACCGAGTCCGATCCGTACAACCCCAAGCCCACGGAGCCGGTGAAATACGTGTGGTTCCGCGCCGATGGCACGCTGCCGGACATCCCCGCGCTGCACAAATACATGCTCGCCTATGCCTCGGATTTCAATCTGCTGACCACCTCGTTGCTGCCCCACGGCAAGACGGTCTGGCAGAAGGACATGCAGATCGCCAGCCTCGACCATTCACTGTGGTTCCATGGCGAGCTGCGCGCCGATGACTGGCTGCTCTACGCGATGGACAGCCCCTGGGCCGGCAACTCCCGCGGATTTTCCCGGGGCAACGTATACAACCGTGCGGGCAAACTGGTGGCGTCGGTCAGCCAGGAAGGCCTGATCCGACATCGCAAGGACTGGGCATGAGCCTTTCGCAGCTGCGCCACTGGGTGTTCGACATGGACGGCACGCTGACCATCGCCGTGCACGATTTCCCCGCCATCAAACGGGCGCTGGGCATTCCGCAGGATCACGACATCCTCAGCCATCTGGCCGCATTGCCTGCCGCAGAAGCCGCGGCCAAGCATGCCTGGCTGCTGGAGCACGAGCGTGAACTGGCGGTGGCGTCCAGACCGGCGCCGGGCGCGGTCGAGTTGGTGAAGGCGCTGGCAGCGAAGGGCTATCGGCTGGGGATTCTGACGCGCAACGCCCGGGAGCTGGCCCATGTGACGCTGGAAGCGATCGGTATCGCTGACTGCTTCGATGTCGACGACGTGCTGGGCCGCGACGAGGCGCCGCCCAAGCCGGATCCGGGTGGCCTGCTCAAACTCGCGCAGGCGTGGGAGGTCGAGCCTTCGCAGATGGTGATGGTCGGTGACTACCAGTTCGATCTTGCCTGCGGCAAAGCGGCGGGGACCCATACCGTGTTGGTCAATCTTCCCGAGAACCCCTGGCCTGAATTGACCGACTGGCATGCCGACGATTGCGCGGCGTTGCAGGTGATGTTGATGCAAGACAGTTCAGATGCCTGAACGGCATAAAAATCGTGGGAGTGAGCTTGCTCACGAATGGGGTCTGCCAGTCATTTGCCGACCTCCCTTTCGTGAGCAAGCTCACTCCCACAATGGTTCGAAATTCTAAGCTCAATTCCCCTTGAACAACGCCGCCTGCCCCTCAGGCGCGGTGAACATCGCGTTGCCGTTGTGGCCCACACCCTTGACCTCGATCAGACGCTGGTTCAAGCCTTCCGGATGGCGCTTGGTCAGGTAGTCGAAGTAGTTGTGCCCGCGCACCAGACGGTTCGGCCCTTGCGCTTCGGCACCGCAGTCCTTGTCCAGCGCCGGATGGTTCGGGTCGGTGTCCTGTTCGCCCAGCAGGTAAGTGACATCGCGTTTGACGTAGGCCGCCTCAAGCTCGGCCGCCGTCTCCTTGCCCGCATACGGCGGCAGCTTGTTCATGCCGTATTTCCAGGTGTCGAAGCCCGGGCAGCTTGCCGTGGTCACCGGCAATGGTCGGGTCGCATCGAAATACGCGTACGACGACGGGTTGGCGATCACGTAACGCAGCTTGATGCCTTCCTTCTTCAGCAGCGCGTCTTCCTTGCCGCCGATCATCGCGTAGCGCTGCACCACCTGCGCGCCGCCGGAGTGGCCGGCAATCACGATTTCCTTGAGGTTCGGGAACAGCTTGCTGTCGCTCAGGCGCTTGAGGATATGGTCGATGACCACGAACGAGCTGATCGGCTTGGCGCCCAGCGACTTGTCGCCGGCCATCCAGTCGTTGCGATGCCAGCGCAGGATGTTTTCCGGCAGGTGATGCGCGGTGATGTCTTTCTCATCGAGAAACTGCGGCGCGATCAGCAGGGTCTTGGACCGCTGCTTGGACTGGTTGGCCGCGCGCTCGACGCTGCGCAGGTAGGTCTGGGCATTGCGCAGACGGCCGTGAAAGACAATCACCACACGCTGAATCTGCGGGCTGGGGCGCACCCAGCTCTGGCTCAGTCCCAGGGTGGCCTGGGACGTTCCGTTGATCAGCAGCCGGTCGGGGCTGATGGATTTGACCGCCTGATCCGCAGCATGAGCGGTAACGCTCATCAGGGTGCCCAACAACAGGATCGAAAGCGGTTTCATCATGTGATCAGAGGCTCTTGGCGGCGAATGTATCGCATTGGTTGATTTGTCCCTGGGCAAAACCTGCCTTGAACCAGCGCACGCGCTGGGCAGACGTCCCGTGGGTAAACGAGTCCGGTACTACACGTCCCTGGCTTTGCTGCTGCAAACGGTCATCGCCGATGGCGTTGGCCGCGTTCAGCGCCTCCTCAATATCACCGGGTTCCAGCCAGTTCAAACGCTTTTGCGCGTGATAGGCCCAGACACCGGCCAGGCAATCGGCCTGAAGCTCCTGGCGCACCAGCAGGCCATTGTCACCCTCCATGCGCATGCCGCGCTGACGGGCGGCGTCAACTTTAGCCGAAACACCGAGCAAGGTCTGCACATGATGGCCAACTTCATGCGCGATCACGTACGCCTGGGCGAAATCCCCGGCCGCCTTGAAGCGCTGGCTCATCTCCTGGAAGAACGCCATGTCCAGGTACACACGCTGATCGGCGGGGCAATAGAACGGCCCGCTGGCCGAAGTCGCGTAGCCGCAGGCTGACTGCACCTGGCCGCGGAACAGAATCAGCGTCGGGTCCTTGTACTGGCGCCCGCCGGCCTGAAACAACTGCCGCCAGGTGTCTTCGGTATCGCCCAGAATCGCCCGAACGAAATCCGCCTGCTCATCGTTGGCCGGCGGCGCCTGCCGGGTCTGCGGGTTGACCGCCGAGGTCTGCTGCTGCCCCATTTGCCCTGCGATCTGCCCCAGGATCTGCATCGGATCCTGCCCGGTCAGCAAGCCGATGGCGACGATGATCACAATCCCGCCAAGCCCCAGCCCCTTGCCACCGATGCGCAGCCCACCGCCGCCACCGGTGTCGTCGCGCGCGTCGACGACGTTGTCACTGCGACGTCCTTTTTTCCAGAGCATGGTAGGAACCCTCTTTTTGTCGTGTAGGAAGTGTAGACGGCGGAGGAGACCGGTCGTCCGTGGGTGCTGGGACTAAGAGGAAAGATTGCTCGGATGGTTCAGGGGATGGATCGCATCGCGCAAGCTTGTCGCACGACGCAAATCATTGTGGGAGTGAGCTTGCTCACGAACGCGTTTTGGCCTTCGGCATCATAGTGGCTGAAACTCCGTTTTCGTGAGCAAGCTCACTCCCACAAGTCCTCATGTGTATGTGGGGCACTGTGAAGCGCTCAGTTATCCTGCTCAGCCTTCACCGAACTGATAAACGCCTGCATCGCCGATGACTGAATCCGGTGCCGCCGGGTAATCAACCCATAAGGCGGCAATCGCGCCTCGAAGTGGATCGGCAGCACGGCCAGCAAATCCCGCCCGGCGTAGTCTTCGACCACGGAAACCGGGGTGACGCCGAGCATGTCGGTCGATTGCACCAGCGAGAGCAGGGTCATGATCGAGGTGGTTTCGACGATGCTGTTGGGGATGTCGACGCGGGCGTTGTGGAACACCTGGTTGATGATCGCACGCATGGGGCTGGGTTGTTGTTGCAGCACCCAGGTTTCGTTCTGCAGCGCGGCCCAGCTCAGGTCCTTGGCGTGGACCAGCGGGTTTTGTGCGCCGGCGATCACGCACAGGGCTTCTTCGCCGAGGCTGTCGAACAGCAGTTCTTCGGCCCGGGCGCCGCCGGGAATGCGCCCCAGCACGACGTCGAGCTGATCCTGGAGCAGGGCTTGAACCAGCACATCGCTGGTATCAACCTGAATGCTCATGGACAGGCGCGGGTGACTTTTCTTGAGGTTGGCGATGGTGCGGGTCAAAAGTCCCGAGGCCAGGGCCGGGATGGCGCCGACCGCCACGCGGCCCAGGTTGCCGGATTCCAGCGCGACCAGTTCCTCGCGCATGCCGCTCAGTTCGGCGAAGACCATGCGCGCGTAGTAGATCACCGTGTCGCCGAAGGCGGTCGGGCGCATGCCCCGTGGCAGGCGCTCGAACAGCTCGACCCCGAGCAGGTCCTCGGCCTCGTGGAGCATTTTGGTGGCCGCCGGTTGGGTCATGCCGATGTTGTCGGCGGCCCGGCGCAACGAGCCGAACTCCTGCAGCGCCAGCATCAGCCGCAACTGGCGCAGACGCAGGCGGCTGTGGATAACGCTGGCTTCCGGAATTCGGGTCATGGCAGTGGCTCGCGCAAAAGTCTGCGGCGAGCCTGCCAAGAACTTGAGGGCATTGCCAGCGTTGTGTGCCGTCACAGGGTCTTTGCCTTGATTGCATGGCGATTGCGCCAGCCGAAGACGGCTTTGATGCCAGCTGTGATCATCGGCCAGAACAGCATCGCCAGCGCGGCGGTGGTCAGGCTGCCCACCAGCGGGTTGGACCAGAAGATGCCCAGTTGCCCGTCGGAGAACAGCATCGACTGGCGAAACGCATCTTCGGCTTTGTCGCCCAGCACCGCCGCCAGAATCAACGGCGCAATCGGGTAACCCAGCTTTTTGAACAGATAACCCAGCGCACCGAAGCCCAGCATCAGCAGCACGTCGAACATCGAGTTGTGCACCGAATACGCGCCGATGGCGCAGACCATGATGATGATCGGCGCGATGATCGAGAACGGAATGCGCAGGATCGAGGCGAACAGCGGTACCGTCGCCAGCACCACCAACAGGCTGACCACGTTGCCCAGGTACATGCTGGCGATCAGGCCCCAGACGAAGTCGTGCTGTTCGGCGAACAGCGTCGGCCCCGGGTGCAGGCCCCAGATCATCAGCCCGCCGAGCATCACCGCAGCCGTCGCCGAGCCGGGAATGCCGAGGGTCAGCATGGGCAGCAGGGCGCTGGTGCCGGCGGCGTGGTCGGCGGTTTCCGGGGCGATCACGCCTTCCACTTCGCCCTTGCCGAAGCGCTCGCGGTTTTTCGAGAACTTGCGGGCGATGCTGTAGCTCATGAACGAGGCAGCGGTCGGCCCGCCCGGCGTCACGCCCATCCAGCAGCCGACAATAGTGCTGCGCAGAATCGTGAACCAGTAGCGCGGCAGTTTCGCCCAGGTGCGCAGAATCACCATCGGCGTGATGCGCGCGTGTTCACCACGAAACACCAGGCCTTCCTCGACCGTGCAGAGAATTTCACCGATGCCGAACAGGCCGATCACCGCCACCTCGAAGCTGATGCCGGTCATCAATACCGGCTGGTCGAAGGTCAGGCGCAGGTTGCCGGAAACGGTGTCCATGCCCACGGCGGCCATGGCGAAGCCGATCATCATCGCCACCACGGTTTTCAGCGGCGGGTTCTTGCTCATGCCGATGAAGGTGCAGAAGGCCAACAGATACACCGCGAAGAACTCCGGCGAGCTGAAGGTCATGGCGAATTCGGCGATGCGCGTCGACAGGAATGTCAGCAGCATCACCCCGGCCAGCGCGCCGATCAGCGCCGAGCTGAAGGCAGCCGTCAGGGCCTCGGCGGCGCGGCCTTCGCGCGCCATGGGGTAGCCGTCGAAGGTGGTCGCCACCGATGACGGCTCACCGGGGATGTTGAACAGGATCGAGGTGATCGAGCCGCCAAACAGCGCGCCCCAGTACATGCACGACAGCAGGATGATCGCCGAGACTGGCGACATGGTGAAAGTGATCGGCAACAGCAGCGCCACGCCGTTGGGTGCGCCCAGCCCCGGCAACACGCCGACCAGAATCCCCAGCAGCACGCCGACCACCATCAGGCCGATATGGCCCGGGGTGAGGATCAGGTTCATGCCTTGCAGCAGAGAATCGAACTCGCTCATTTCAGCGACCTCCACACAGCGCCGATCAGGTCACCCAAAGGCCCCGCGTCCAGCGGCACCTTGAACCACAGATCGAAGATCAAGTAACTGGCGAGCACTGCGCCCAGCGATACCGCACCGATCATCCAGAGGCCGTACGGCTTGGCGCGCACCTTGTCGCGCCACATGAACCAGGCGATGAACACCGCCGAGGCCAGGTAAATCCCGGTAAACGGCATGGCACAGACGAACAGCGCAATCGGAATGAACACCGACAGCACCTGACGAAACTCGCCACGGCTGACGAAACTGGCGCTCAGCGGCTTCCAGCGGATCAGCGTCAGCACGCCATTGGCAGCGCTGGCTGCGGCGAGCAACAGGCCGATATAGAACGGGAAGTAGCCCGGCTCGGGACCGGCATCACCCCAGCCGATGCCTTGTTCGACACTGCCGAACATCACCACCGCGCCGATGGCCAGGGTGAACAGCGCAAGCCCCAGTTCCACCCAGCGGGTGCCGACCAGGGAACTTGAGTGAGAAGAATTGGACATCAAACACCTCCAGCGAATGACCGCCGCACGCCTTTGTTAAAAAGGCGTGTGGCAGCGGGGCAGGTCAGTTGCGCAGCCAGCCGGCGTCCTTGAATACCGGGGTGACGCGTGCGGTGTCTTTCTCGATGTAGGCCGTCAACTGGTCGCCTTCGAGGAAGGTCGGCACCAGCGCGTTCTGCTTCACATAGGCCTTGAACTCGGGCGTTTCCGAGACCTTGCGCATCAGCTCGGTATAGAACGCACGCTGTTCGGCGCTGACATTGCCCGGCATGAAGATGGTGCGCGGGAAGCGATATTGATCGATACCCAGGCCCGCCTCATGGCAGGTCGGCACGTCCGCCCAGGACTTGTCGCCCGCGACCTTGTCGGTGTAGCCCATGCGTTCCTGGCTGAACACGCACAGCGGCTGGACCTGATCGCCGCGCCACTGGCTGATGCTTTCGGCGGGGTTGTTGACGTTGGCGGCGATGTGTTTGCCGGCCAGTTGCGTGGCGGCCTCGCTGCCACTCTTGAACGGGATGTAGGTGAGTTTGGTCTGGTTGGTCTGGTTCAGCAGCAGGGTCAGGGTCTGGTCGACGTCCTTGGACTGGCTGCCGCCCATGCGCATCTTCGACGGATCGGCCTTGACCGCCTCGACGAAGCCTTTGGCGTCTTTCCAGGGCGCATCCTTGTAGGTCCAGAGGATGAAGTCGTCTTCGGCCACCGCCGCGACCGGGGTGAGTTCCTGCCATTCGTAGCCGAGCTTGGAGACCAACGGCAACAGGTAGATGTTGTTGGTGGCGATCACCAGCTTGTCGGCATCGCCTTTGGACACCTTCATGTCGAGGAAGGCTTCGGCGCCGTTGCCGCCGCCCTTGTTCAGCACCACCGTGTTCACCTCCAGCAGCTTGTGCGTGCTGATGATCGACTGAATCAGCCGCCCCAACTGGTCGGTGCCACCGCCAGGGCCTCCGGCCACGACGATCTCAACGTTCTTGTCAGGTTGCCATGCGGCCAGAGCGGGTGTGGAGAAAGCCGAAACAGAAAGCGCCGTGGCGCACATCAAGGTGCAGCCCTGCAGCAAACGGGACGCGCGTCGAAAGGATGCGGTTCGCATGATGATCCTCTTTCTTGTAGTTGTTATGAGCGGCCGACATCGGGATCGACCATGGGCCGAGTGTGTGGACGTTGCTATGTCGCGTCTACTCAAAACATCAGATACACCGATAGCCTGGGGTTATCGGTGGAGCGCTTCGATATCTGGCGCTGTGGAGGGCAGCAGGATGGTGTGTTTACGTGGTCCCATCCGATACTTGCGCTGAAGTTCGTGGATAATATTCACCTAGGTTTACTTTATGATTTATAAAGTTGTTTTTGGTTAACATTAACTCGGAACGTATGCCGTATAAGACGTGCTATGGTTAACCTTAACTCACTTAATATTCACGACACCGAGTCTTATGGACGCCTTTTTTCCTGTCATCTGTGCTGACAAGCTCAGCAAAATCGGGGTTCTGGTCAAAGCCAGGCGCCTTGCATCAGGCATGCGCCAGTCGGATCTCAAGGCCGCCATCGGCGTGTCGGAGCACACCCTGCGCAAGATCGAGAGCGGATCTGAACTCGTGGATCTTCGCTCATTCATGTTGGTGCTTTGGAAGCTGGGCATCACCGAAACGGTTTTCGCCTCTCTGGACGGCATCGAAAACACGTCAGAAATCACCCGCTTTATCGACCAGGGCGAATCGCATCACGCCATCGCCAACAAGCGTGTGAGATTGCCTAAATCCAGGCCCGAGGATTTCTGATGTCACGTGCCTACATTTACATGGAGCATCCCGAGACCGGCGAGCTGCTGACCCTCGGCAGGCTGGTTCTGAAAGGGACCACCGGCGAGTTCCTCTACGCGCCTGACCTGGTAAAGCGCGGGAGTTGGGTGCCAGACCCCATCAACTATCCACTACGCGCCGAGCCTTACACTGCCATCACCAAGAACCGTGGCATTCCCGGTTTCATCAACGACGCCATGCCCGACGGTTGGGGCGAGCGATTGCTGCATCGCGCGTATGGAAGAGATTTGGGGCCGATCGACTTCCTGCTCAGATCGCCGAACAGCGACCGGGTCGGTAACTTGATGGCCGGGACCACGGCGGCACCGGAACCGGGCCTGGGTGGGGGCGCGATTCCAACGTTGCGGGGGTTGGCAAAGTTCGTCGAGGCCTGTGAAGCCGTTTACGACGGGCAGCTTGCGGACGATGCGATGGTCACGCTCAAACTTCGCCAGCAGCGATCGGCACTCGGCGGTGCGCGCCCGAAACGGACCCTGCAGGATAACGGCATGCTGATTCTGGCCAAGCCACGAGACCGGTTCGACCAGTACGATTTTCCGTCGATCGAGTACGCGTGCATGACGTTCGCCGCATCGAAGGGGTTGCGCGTGGCGAAGACGGCTCTTCATGCCGAGTCTCCCTCCACCTTGCTGATCGAGCGTTTT
The DNA here is from genome assembly GCF_056627435.1 of Pseudomonas sp. 2. NCBI lineage: Bacteria > Pseudomonadati > Pseudomonadota > Gammaproteobacteria > Pseudomonadales > Pseudomonadaceae > Pseudomonas > Pseudomonas sp. 2. The sequence goes on along the minus strand of NZ_JBWXNG010000002.1, from coordinate 564,708 downwards.
GACCGCACGCCGATTGCCGAGGGCGCCAGACGTATCCCGATGCTCAGCGCGTTGACCTTACTCAATGCTGACTGGAATGAGCCGTATCATCGTGACTGGCTGTACGCGGGCATGGCCGATGAAATGCGCCGACGCGCAGTGCCTGAGGAGGACTTGCATGAGCTGTTCCGCCGCATGTGCTACAACGCGCTGGCGGGAAACCGCGATGATCACCCGCGTAACCACGCCGTCATCTTTATCCAGGGCCGCTGGCGCCTTTCACCCATGTATGACGTGCTGCCGATTCTGGAAGAAGGCCCAGCCAAGACTCTGGCCATGGCGGTTGGAAGTGAAGGTTTGCAGATCAGTCGCTCCAATTTGCTCAGCCATCACAGGCATTTTGCGCTTGAGCGTGGGCACGCCGAGCACCTGCTTGAAGAGGTCGCAAGCTGGGAGGAGGAACTGAAGGACTACTACGGCCAGTGGCTCCAAGGTGAAGACCTGAAAATGGTGCGTGAAGCCACCAGCTCGGAGCGAATGCTCAAATAGACAGTGCAGTACCGAGATTTGATCGACGAGACCTCTATACAAACCGGCATCACAAAATCCCGACCTGCCTATATCCTCCAGCTATCACCGTATTTCCAGTTTTGATTAGACGGTTATCGCTCTCGCCTCGATAGTGGCTGCCAAGACCGGCGCGCTCAGCGATGCGCGTCGACAATAAGAACAACAAATCGAGGTACGCACCCATGGCTCGCAGCAGCGCCGATGTGCCCTTGTCCGCAACGGGCGAATCCTTTGCTCCCCCTGTTTCCAGCGTCGCCAGCATGGCCCGGGCCAGTACCGTGCGCTGGCGCATCTTCGCCATCATCTTCGTGCTGACCATGGTCAACCTGATCGACCGTGTTTCGCTGTCCATCGCCATGCCGACCATCGCCAAGGAATTCACCCTCTCGCCAGCCATGCAGGGCCTGATCCTCAGCAGCTTTTTCTGGGCCTATGCGCTGTTGCAGATTCCGGGCGGCTGGATGATCGATCGTTTCGGGCCGCGGCGGGTGATCACCTGGTCCACGGGCTTGTGGGGCACGTTTCAGGTGCTGGCCGGGTTTGCCACGGGCGGTGCTTCGTTGCTGTTCGCGCGGATGTTCCTGGGCGCCGCCGAAGCGCCGTTGTTTCCTTCGGGCGGCAAGCTGATTTCCCTGTGGCTGGCGCCGAGCGAGCGCAGCCGTGGCGCGGTGATGATGGACAGCGGCAGCCCACTGGGTGTGGCGCTGGGCGGGTTGATCATCGCTTATCTGATCGTGTCGCTGGACTCCTGGCGCATGGCGTTCGTGATCGCCGGTGTCGCGACCCTGCTGCTGGGCTGGGTGTCGTGGCGCTATCTGCGGGACGATCCTTCGGTGCACCCGCAGGTCAACGAGGCCGAGCTTGAGAAGATCAACGCCGGCCGCGAAACGCCGGCCGCAGAAGCGGCGCGGGCCAAGGTCAAGGGCCTGGGCATCGCTGCCCGTTCGCTGGTCGGCTTGCTGGTGGGGCGTTCGACTTGGGCGATGGTGTATTTCGGCCTGCTGACCTGGGGCCCGAGCTATCTGGCCCAGGCCCGGGGCTTCGACATCAAGGGCATCGGCTTTGCCACGTTCGTCATCTTTATCTGCGGTTCGCTGGGGTCGCTGACTGGCGGCTTCCTGTGCGACGGCCTGATTCGCAAGGGTGTGCGTCGTGGCCTGGCGGTCAAGGGGTTGCTGACCTTCTCCGGCGTCATCGCACTGGGCGCGCTGTTGCTGCTGCCGACCATGAACGATCCGATCGCCGCCGTCGCGCTGCTGGCCATGACCGCGTTCTTCCTGATGTGGGGCAGCCTGTACTGGAGCTTCCCGGCATTGCTGGCGGCACCTGCGCGGGTGGGCCTGATTGGTGGCGTGATGAACCTGGCGGGCAGCATCGGCGGCATCTTCGTGCCGATTCTGGTGGGGGTGATCCTGCAGTTCTTCGGTGGTTTCGGTGCCGTGCTGGGGTTCTTCGCCATCTGCGCCGCGCTGTTCGTGCTTGCCACGTTGCTGATCAGCCTGGACGGCAAGCGTGAGGTGAATCATGGCTGAGGCCCTGTACGACGGCCCGATTGTCGATGCCCATCATCACTTCTGGGACCCACAGGCCAATTACCATCCTTGGCTCGCCGAGGGCGCGAACATCCCGTTTCGCTACGGCGATTACTCGGCAATCAAGCGTCGCTACCTGCCACCGGAGTACTTCGCCGATGCCGGCAGGCACAACGTGGTGCAGACCGTTTACGTCGAGACCGAATGGGACCCGCGCGATCCGATCGGCGAAACCCGCTTCATCGAGCAGATCGCCGCGCGCTATGGCGTACCCAATGCCGTAGTGGCCCAGGCCTGGCTGGATCATCCTGACGCAGTGGCGTTGCTGGCCGAGCAGGCGAGGTTTCCCAGCGTGCGCAGTGTGCGGCACAAGCCCGGTGGCCCTGAATCGCCCGCGCAGGTGGGCGAGCAGCGCACCTTGATGAGCGATGAAAACTGGCGACGCAGCTATGCGGCGTTGCGCGATCTTGGGCTGCGCTTCGACCTGCAGACGCCCTGGTGGAACCTGCCTGAGGCCGAACTGCTGGCGCGGGACTTTCCGCAGACCACGCTGATTCTCAACCATGCAGGCCTGCCCTCGGATCGTAGCGTCGAAGGCCTGAGCGCTTGGCATCGCGCCATGGGAAGGCTCGCCGAGCAGCCCAATGTGATGGTGAAGATCTCCGGCCTTGGCCTGCGCGGCAAACGCTGGAATGCCGAGGACAACGCCTGGATCGTGCGCGAGATCATCGCCATGTTCGGCAGTGAGCGCGCGATGTTCGCCAGCAACTTCCCGGTCGACAGCCTGTGCGGCTCGTTCGACGACATCTACAACGGTTTCAAACACATCGTTCGTGATCTGCCGTCGGCAGAGCAGGAGCGTCTTTTCTACAGCAATGCGCAGCGCATCTACCGTTGCACGCCGCCTGCCGCGGCGCGCCCGCGTCAGGAACAGTTGAGGAGTCAGGCATGAACAAAACCCGAATCGCGATGGTGCTCGGTGACCCCGCCGGCATCGGCCCGGAACTGATCGCGCGGTTGCTCAGTGACGAGAAAGTGCGCAGCCAGGCCCAGGTGCTGCTGATCGCCGACGAAAGCGAAATGCGCCGCGGCATGGACATCGCCGGGAGGGCGTTCCCGTATCGGCAGATCGATTCGCTGGACGCTCTGGATTTCAGCGATGACACGCCGCTGTTCTACAACTTCCGCGGCGATGCCGTGGGCGAGTTCCCACGCAGCGAAGCCAGTGCCATTGGCGGGCGCTACAGCCTGGACACGCTGAAAGTCGCCCTGGAACTGACCGCCGCGAAAACCACCAACGCCGTGCTATTCGGGCCGCTCAACAAGACTTCGCTGCACATGGCCGGCATGGCCCACAACGACGAGCTGCACTGGTTTGCCGAGCTGCTGGGGTTCGATGGGCCGTTCTGTGAATTCAACGTGCTGGATCAGTTGTGGACCTCGCGCGTGACTTCCCATGTGGCGCTGTCGCAGGTGCCCGGCATGCTGAGCCAGGAACGGGTGATCGAGGCGATCCGCCTGATCGACACCGCGCTCAAGCGCAACGGCCTGAAATCGCCGCGCATCGGTGTGTGCGGATTGAACCCGCACAACGGCGACAACGGCTCGTTCGGCCGCGAGGAGCTGGACATCATCGGCCCTGCGGTCAAGGCCGCGCAGGCTCAGGGCATCAACGCCGACGGGCCGTATCCCGGCGACACCATTTTCCTGAAAGTGCAGGGCGATGCCAGCGCGTTCGACGCGGTGGTGACGATGTACCACGACCAGGGCCAGATCGCGATCAAGCTGATGGGCTTCTCCCGTGGCGTGACGGTGCAGGGCGGCCTGCCGATCCCGATCACCACACCGGCCCACGGCACCGCGTTCGACATCGCAGGGCAGGGCAAGGCCAACGTCGGCGCGATCCGCCAGGCGTTCGAGATTGCCTGCCGTATGGGGCAGAGCAACGTCTGAGGTATTAACCCGCTCATTGAAACAAGCCACGTTTGCCGCAAGCCGCTTTCGAGCGCCTTGCGGCTTTTTTGTGCCTGCACGTTTTTGATTCTGCCCGAAGGGCGTAGGAGCGCAGCTTGCTGGCGATCTGGCGCGCAGCGGCAGTAAAACCATCCATTTTGGCCGTGTCAGGCACACCGCGTGTACAGGATTTACTGACGCTTCGCGCCAGATCGCCAGCAAGCTGGGCTCCTACGGGCTTCGCCCAGAATCAAAAGCAATCCTGATTCGTCTCCTATAACTCCACGCGCAAATCTGCATTCCAAGCGATCACCTGTAGCTATCACTGGATACGCATAAGTGATTAGCCGACCCCCATCCGCGCTGGCTACATTCTCCCCATCGAAACGCGCCCCAGAGCCCCGGCTCGAACGTTGACGTTGCGAATAACAACTACAAAAAAACAGCCAGCCCGCCACCGGTGGTCACTGGCACGAGGATCCCTCAGATGACAGCTCCTGTTTCTGCTCAGGCTCTCGATCGGGCCATTTCCAAAAGCCGGCTTCGCCTGCTGCCTTTCCTGATTCTCATGTACATCCTGGCCTTCATCGATCGCTCCAACGTGGGCTTCGCCAAGGCGGCGCTGGCGGCCGACACGGGCCTGGGCGATGCTGCGTTCGCCTTCGGTGCGAGCATCTTCTTCATCGGTTATGCCTTCTTCGAAGTACCAAGCAACTACATGCTGCACAAGCTCGGCGCCAAGGTCTGGCTGTGCCGGATCATGGTCACCTGGGGGCTGGTGTCGGCGGCGATGATGTTCGCCCACAACGCCCAGACCTTCTACGTGCTGCGCTTCTTGCTGGGCGTGGCCGAGGCCGGTTTCTTCCCCGGCATCATTCTCTACCTCACCTACTGGTTCCCGTCGAAAAGCCGCGGCCAGGCGCTGGGCCTGTTCTACTTCGGCCTGCCGCTGGCGCTGGTGCTGGGCAGCCCGCTGTCGGGCTGGTTGCTGGACTTCCACGGCGTGTTCGGCCTGACCAACTGGCAATGGCTGTTCGTGGTCGAAGGGCTGATGGCGTCGGCGGTGGGGATCGTGGCGTACTTCTACCTGGTCAATCGTCCGGCCCAGGCGGGGTTTCTCAGCGATGAAGAAAAGCACGCCCTGACCACCGCCCTTGAGCAGGAAGACTCGAAAAAACAGGCCAGCCCGCACGGTTTTCTGAGTGCCCTGCGCAACGGCCGCGTGCTCAAGTTCTGCGTGGCGTATTTCACCATTCAGATGAGTGTGTACGGGGTGGTGTTCTACCTGCCGACCCGCATCGCCGGGCTGCTCGACGGTCATGTTGGCCTGAACGTCGGTCTGATCACCGCCATCCCGTGGATCTGCGCGCTGGTCGTCACCCGCCTGATCACCCGGTACGCCGACCGTACCGGCCAGCACCAGCGCCTGGCGGTGTGCATGTTGACCATGGCGGCACTGGGCATCGCCGCCTCGGCTCTGGGCACGAGCATGGTGCCGGTGGTGCTGGCGTTCTGTTTCGCGGCGGCGGGCTTCGTCTCGGTACAGCCGCTGTTCTGGACCATCCCCACCAATTACCTCAGTGGCGCGGCAGCCGCAGGCGGCATCGCGCTGATCAACTCCATCGGCAACCTGGGCGGCTTTGTCGCGCCGAACCTGAAAACCGTGATGGAAGCCACTTATGGCGACCCGCGCGCCGGCATGTTCGCCCTGGCAGCCGTGGGCATTCTCGGCGCCATTCTGATCTCGCGCCTCAAACAGCAAGACACCCCGACTTCCTCCACCCCGCTGACCCCTGCACAGGTCGGCTGAACCCAAATCCCGCAGCAGTGATCAAGGAACCGTACTCATGAAAATCAAGGCAATCCGTACCCGCGTATTCGAATGGAAAGGCAAGGTCGTGCCACCTCAGGCGCACTTCTGCACCAACGCCAGCGACATCCTCTTCGAGCGCGGCGATGCCATGGGCTCTTTCCGTTTCCACGGCTGGCTGGTGGTGGAGGTCGAGACCGACAACGGCATCGTCGGCATCGGCAACTGCGCGCTGGCGCCGCGTGTGGCCAAGGAAATCATCGACACCTACCTGGCGCCGATCGCCATCGGTGAAGACCCGTTCGACAACGAATACATCTGGCAGAAAATGTACCGTCAGAGCCACGCTTGGGGCCGCAAGGGCATCGGCATGGCGGCGATCTCGGCCATCGACATCGCCATCTGGGACATCATGGGCAAGGCCGTGAACAAGCCAGTGTTCAAGCTGCTGGGCGGGCGCACCAAGGAGAAGATCTGGACCTACGCCTCCAAGCTCTACGCCAACGACAACCTGGACCTGTTCCTCGAAGAAGCCCAGGGCTATCTGAGCCAGGGCTTCACTGCGATGAAAATGCGCTTCGGCTACGGCCCGAAAGATGGCCCGGCAGGCATGCGTCGCAACATCGAGCAAGTGCGTGCGCTGCGTGAACTGGCAGGCCCGGACGTGGACATCATGCTCGAGTGCTACATGGGCTGGACCCTGGAGTACGCCCGCCGCATGCTGCCGAAACTGGCCGAGTTCGAGCCGCGCTGGCTGGAAGAGCCGGTGATCGCCGATGACCTGGAAGGCTACATCGAGCTGAAGAAGATGGGCATCATGCCGATCTCCGGCGGCGAGCACGAATTCACCTCCTACGGCTTCAAGGACATGCTCGAACGCCGCGCCGTCGACGTGATCCAGTACGACACCAACCGCGTGGGCGGCATCACCGCCGCGCGCAAGATCAACGCCATGGCCGAAGCCTGGTCGGTGCCGGTCATCCCCCACGCCGGGCAGATGCACAACTACCACCTGACCATGTCCACCACCGCCTCGCCGATGTCCGAGTTCTTCCCGGTGTTCGACGTCGAGGTCGGCAACGAGCTGTTCTACTACGTGTTCAAGGGCGAGCCTGCGCCGGTCAACGGCTACATCCAGCTGGACGACAACAAGCCGGGCCTGGGGCTGGAGATCTCGGAAGAGTACCTGAGCGAGTTCAACATCATCGAGTGATGACGACGCGCGCTGTACTCGATGCGGCGCGCGCACTGCTTTTGATTCTGGCCGGAGGCCGTAGGAGCGCAGCTTGCTCGCGATCTGGCGCGAAGCGGCAGTAAACCATGCGTACGCGGTGTGTCTGACACGGCCAAGTTGTCAGGTTTTGCTGCCGCTGCGCGTCAGATCGCAGGCAAGCCAGCTCCTACGCCCTTCGGGCAGAAACGAGATCGCATTCCACCTTTCCGGAGATTCAGTCATGCGTCTGATTCAATTCGAAACCCGCCCCGGACAACGCCATGTCGGCGTTGTCGACGGTGCGCAGGTCAACGTTGTACGCACCACCCGCAGCACCCGCGAGCTGGCACTGGCGGCGATTCGCAACAAGAGCAGCCTGCAGGACGAGGTGCGCAGGCGCGGCACCGAGCCTGGCCCGGAATACGCAGCCTTGCTGCAAAACGGCCAGGTCCTGCCGCCGCTGGACCACGAAGACCCGGCCCACTGCCTGATCAGCGGCACTGGCCTGACTCACCTGGGCAGCGCTTCGGCCCGGGACAAGATGCACCAGCACGATGGTCAGGTCGAAGCCGGCATGACCGACACCATGAAGATCTTCAAATGGGGCATCGAAGGCGGCAAACCGGCGCAGGGTCAGGTCGGCGCGCAGCCGGAGTGGTTCTACAAGGGCGATGGCAGCATCGTCGTGCGGCCGGGCGGCGACTTTCCGGTGCCTGCATTCGCCGAAGATGCGGGTGAAGAGCCTGAGCTGACCGGGCTGTACGTGATCGGCGACGATGGCCAACCGTATCGCCTCGGTTACGCGCTGGGCAACGAGTTTTCCGACCACGTCATGGAGCGCCGCAACTACCTGTACCTGGCCCATTCCAAGCTGCGTTATTGCGCCTATGGCCCGGAGCTGCGAGTGGGTGAGTTACCGCGACATCTGTCCGGTATGAGCCGCATCGTGCGCAACGGCGAGGTGATCTGGGAGAAGGAGTTCCTGAGTGGCGAGGACAACATGTGCCACAGCTTGGCCAACCTCGAATACCACCACTTCAAGTACGCGCAGTTCCTGCGCCCCGGCGATGTCCACATCCACTACTTCGGCACCGCGACCCTATCGTTCGCCGATGGCGTGAAAACCCTGCCCGGCGACCGTTTCCAGATCAGCCTCGATGAATTCGGGGCGCTGCTGGAAAACGGCATCGGCGAGGGGCCACGCCCGCTGGGGATCGGTCAGATCACTGCTCTTTAGGTGAGGCTTCGGCGAAGTGGTTGACCTGGCGCAGCGGCTTGAACGCGACCATCCAGGCACCCACCACGCCGAGGGTGCACAGCCCGCCGATCACCGCGGCGGGCACTGCGCCGAACAGCGCTGCACTGCTGCCGGCGCGGAATTCGCCCAGCTCGTTGGACGAGCCGATGAACAGCATGTTCACGGCGTTGACCCGGCCGCGCATCTCATCAGGCGTCGAGAACTGCACCAGGGTCGAGCGAATGTAGACGCTGACCATGTCCGCCGCACCGGCGATCATCAGCGCCAGCAACGACAGCCAGAACAGCGTCGACAGGGCGAACACCAGATTCGCCAGGCCAAACACCGCCACCGCAATAAACATTACTAGCCCCACATGGCGGTCGAACGGCCGCGCCGCCAGGTACAGGCCGGTGCTGACCTCCCCCAGGCTCATCGCACTGCGCAGCGCGCCCAGGCCTTGCGGGCCCAGATGCAGCACTTCGTGGGCGTAAATGGGTAGCAGCGCCACCACGCCGCCCAGCAGCACTGCGAACAGGTCCAGCGAGATGGTGCCAAGGATGATCGGCCGCGAGCGGATGAACGCGATACCGGCGGTGAAGCGTTTCCAGGCCGTGGACTCCAGCACCTGTTTTTTTCCAGCGAACAGCACCGGCACGCGGGTCAGCAACAGCACGCCGGCGATGAAGCTGCACATGCACACGGTATAGGTCAGGCCACCGCCGCCCAGCGCGTACAGCCCGCCGCCGGCCAGGGGGCCAGCGATGGTCGCGATGCGCATGATCATGCTGTTGGTGGCAATGGCCGAGGCCAGTTTTTCCCGCGGCACCACTTGCGGCAGCAGGCTTTGCAGTGCCGGGCCGGTGAAGGCGCGGGCGCAACCGAACAGGGCCAGGGTGGCGTAGATCAGGCGGGTGTCCTGGTGATGGGTCACCGAGAACAGCATCAGCAGCAGGCTGCAAAAGCCTTGAACCATCCAGCTGATGGTCAGGATCAGCTTGCGGTCGTAGCGATCGATCAGATCGCCTGCGGGCATCAGCAACAGCAGCATCGGGATGAACTGCGCCAGGCCCACATACGCCAGCGCGATGGGCTCGCGCGTCATGTCATAGACCTGCCACGCCACCACCACAGCCTGGATTTGCATGGCGAAAACGGCAGCAAGGCGAGCGGTCAGAAAGGCAAAGAAGCCGGGCAGTTTGAGCGCGCTTTCAGAAGAAGACGCGGAGGCAGGCGATTCGGAACTCAAGGCAGGACATCCATCGAAGCGAAAGACGGCCGACTGTTATACACCGGTAAGCAGGCATATGCCGCTTACTGTCAGAAATTTAATGATCGATGGCGATAAATGTGCAGCGTTTGCATGGTATTCGCGCGACATGGCTTGAGCCTGCCAGCGATCTTGAGCCCGTCCCGCGAGCAAGCTCGGCTGCTACGCAAGCGAGTGTTACCTCGGCCTCGTAGCAGCGCGGCTTGCCGGCGGGGCGATTTTGAAGTCGCGCTAGCAGGCAAGACGGTCAGGATTATTTCTTCACCGGCACCAGATCGAAATTGTTTTCCTGGTATTGGAACAACAGGCAATCCTCCCCCGCGTTGCAACCACTCTCGTGAACCTGCTTCGCTGGCAGGTTGTAGTAAGAGCCGGCTGGATATTCTGTGCGTTTGCCATCGATGACTGCGTAGAACGTACCGGCCATCACCACTGTCGGCAGCGCGTGACTGTGGGTATGCCGGCCATTGTCAGTACCCGCCTTGAACTTGACGAATGCGGAGTAGAAGCCTGCGCCATTGCTCAGGAGGTCGCCTTCGGTGTTGGCGTAGCTGACCTTGCCAGCGCTGCCGGGGACGTCCTGCCACTTCAAGTCCCGGATGGGGAGCGAGATCAATGGATTGGCAGCGAAGACAGCGCTTGCACCCAGGACAAGGGCCAACGCGCATGCTGTCAGTTTCAACGGGTTTTTCATGGTGCAGTTCGCTCTTATAGAAAGGAAGCGTCAGCCTATGGAAACCCGAACACCGCAGATACGGCATAAGGTGGTCAGAACTTGTGCATTACTTGCACAAGTTGAGTCAGTCCAGCCACCTCGGGCTGGCGTAGTACGCCTGAGCAAACTCGACCAGCGCTCTGACCTTCGGCGCCAGATAGCAGCTCTGCGGCCAAGTGGCGTACAGGGTGCGCGAAGGCTGTCGCCAGTCTTCCAGTACTCGGACCAGGCGTCCGTCGCGTAACGCATCCTGCACGATGAAATGGTCGAAACTGGCAATGCCCAACCCGGCAATGGCGGCAGTGCGCAAGGCCATGGGCGAGTTGGCACTCAGACGGGCAGGCATGTTCACAGCAAATTGTTGTCCACTCGGACCCGTGAGTTGCAGCAGCGTCGGTTGCGCCAGACGGTTGTAGCGCAGCAACGCATGAGTACCGAGCGTCTCGGGTGTGATGGGAGTGGCTTGCCGACGCAGATAGCCGGGCGCTGCAACCAGAATGACTTCGCTGGTCGCCAGTGGGCGAGCAATGAGGCTGGAATCCGGAAGGTGATCGGTAATGCGCAGGCACAGATCAACGTCTTCTTCGAGCAGATCAACGAAGCGATCGGTACAGCTGAGCTCAATGCGTAGCCTGGGGTGACGCTCGACGAAATCGGCCAGCCAGTGGCCCAGTTCCATTTCGCCAAAGGCCGAACCCACGCTCAAGCGAAGAATGCCGCTGGGCTGGCCCTGATGTTCTGAAAGCTCCAGCGCCATGGCGTCCATCTGTTCAAGCACCTGCGTGCAATGACGATAGAAAACCTGACCTGCTTCAGTCAGTTGCACGCGTCGAGTCGTGCGATGAAGCAACTGGCTGCCCAATTGCTGCTCCAGATTCTTCACCTGACGTGACAACACGGTATGTGATTGCCCGGTCAGTTGAGCGGCGGCGCTGAAGCCACCGCAATCAACGACCCGGCGAAACGCCTGCATGGCGGTGAGGGTGTCCATTCCCTTGCATTCTTCCCTTGAAAGGAGGTGTCAGCGACGCACCAGCAACACACCCGATTCCATATGGTGGGTGTACGGGAACTGGTCGAACAACGCGCAGCGCTCGACCCGGTGGGTGTCGTGCAACTGGGCGATGTTGGCGGCCAGGGTTTCCGGGTTGCAGGAGATGTACAGAATGCGCTCGAAACGGCGGGTCAGCTCGCAGGTGTCCGGGTCCATGCCCGCGCGAGGCGGGTCGACGAACACGCTGCCGAAGTCGTAGCTTTTCAGATCGACACCGGCCAGGCGACGGAACGGGCGCACGTCGTTGAGCGCTTCGGTCAGCTCTTCGGCCGACAGACGCACCAGCGTGACGTTGTCCACGGCGTTGTCCGCCAGGTTGCTCAGCGCCGCATTGACCGAGGTCTTGCTGATCTCGGTCGCCAGCACCTTGCGCACGCGAGTCGCCAGCGGCAGGGTGAAGTTGCCGTTGCCGCAATACAGCTCCAGCAGGTCATCCTCGCGCTCGCCCAGGGCTTCGAAGGCCCAGCTGAGCATCTTCTGGTTCACCGTGCCGTTGGGCTGGGTGAACGCGCCTTCGGGCTGGCGGTAGCTGTAGGTGCGACCGGCGACGTCCAGCTGCTCGGTCACGTAATCGCGGCCGATGACCAGACGCTGGCCCTTGGAGCGGCCGATCACGCTGACATTCAGGTCCGCCGCCAGTTGCTCGGCCTCCTGTTGCCAGGCCTCGTCCAGTGGGCGGTGATAGCACAGGGTGACCATGCCGTCGCCGGCCAGGGTGGTCAGGAAATCCACCTGGAACAGCTTGTGATTGAGCGCCTTGCTGGCTTCCCAACGATCGCGCAGCACCGGCATCAGCGCGTTGATCTGCTGGCTTGCGATGGGGAACTCGTTGATCAGGATCGGCGTGTGCTTGTCGCCCGGGGCGAACATCGCGTAATGGCGCTGGCCCTCGTCGCGCCACAGGCGAAACTCGGCGCGCAGGCGGTAATGCTCGCGCGGCGAATCGAAAACCTGTGGCTCGGGCGCGTCGAACGGCTTGAGCAATTCGCGCAGCCGCTCGGCTTTTTCATCGAGCTGACGGCTGTAGCTCGCGGGGTCGAAAACAGAACTCATGCGTTGAACCAGCCCAACTTGATCACGAACAGGATCGACAGAATCACCAGTGCCGGATTCAGCTCGCGGCCACGGCCACTGAGCAGTTTGATCGCTGTCCAGGAAATGAAGCCAAAGGCGATGCCGTTGGCGATGGAGTAGGTGAACGGCATCGCCAGCGCGGTGATGACCACCGGTGCTGCTTCAGTGATGTCGTCCCAGTTGATTTCCGCCAGGCCCGAGGTCATCAGCACCGCCACGAACAGCAGGGCAGGGGCGGTGGCATAGGCCGGAACGCTGCCCGCCAGCGGGGCGAAGAACAGCGCCAGCAGGAACAGCACGGCGACCACGATGGCGGTCAGGCCCGTGCGGCCACCGGCGCTGACGCCCGCGGCCGATTCGATGTAACTGGTGGTGGTCGAGGTGCCCAGCAGGGAACCGGCCATCGCAGCGGTACTGTCAGCCACCAGCGCACGGCCCATTTTCGGCATGTGGCCGTCCTTGCCCATCAGGCCTGCGCGCTTGGCGACGCCGATCAGGGTCCCCGAGTTATCAAATAGATCAACAAAGAGAAACGCGAAGATCACGCTCACCAGACCGATGTTCAAGGCGCCCGGGATGTCCAGTTGCAGGAAGGTCGGTGCCAGCGACGGCGGCATCGAGACCACGCCACCGAACGCCGAGAAGCCGAACAGGATCGAGACGATGGTCACCGCCAGAATGCCGATCAGCACTGCGCCGCGCACTTTCATCGCTTCCAGCGCCACGATCAGCACGAAGCCCAGGGTGGCGAGGATCGGTGCCGGTGCTTTCAGGTCGCCCAGGCCGACCATGGTCGCCGGGTTGCTGACCACGATACCGGCGTTGTGCAGGGCGATCAGCGCCAGGAACAGGCCGATACCGGCGGCGATGGCCGAGCGCAGCGGCAGCGGGATGCTGTTGATGATCCATTCGCGGATGCGAAAGATCGACAGCAGGAAAAACATCACCGCCGAGATGAACACCGCACCCAGCGCCACTTGCCAGGTGTGGCCCATGTGCAGCACGACGGTGTAGGTGAAGAACGCGTTCAGGCCCATGCCCGGCGCTAGCGCGATCGGGTAGTTGGCGATCAGGCCCATGACCGTGGAGCCAATGGCGGCGGCCAGGCACGTTGCGACGAATACGGCGCCCTTGTCCATGCCGGTCTCGCCGAGGATGCTCGGGTTGACGAACAGGATGTAGGCCATGGCGAGGAAAGTTGTCACACCCGCCAGGATTTCGGTGCGCACATTGGTGTTATGTGCCCTGAGTTGAAACAGCCGCTCCAGCATTTATGGCTTCCTTTGGCGCACGGCGCCGTGAGTTGAATCGACTAATAGAGAAAAGCACAAGCTGTCGAAACAGCTTGCACAAATTCTGCCAGTCGGAAAAAGCCGCGCATCATACCAGCAGGTTCGGGTGATGGGGGCGGGTGCCGGTCGGCGGCTGAAATTTGTCGGGAATACGGCCATCGCCTATCCCGTAGCAGCCGGGCTTGCCCGCGGGAGCGATCTTGAGGGCAGGGCCAATGTCGCCCCAGTGCAAGCACAGGTCGCGCTGGTGCGTTTCAAGGGAAGGGCGCCTGCGTAATTTGCTCCAACGCGGCAGCATTCGGATTGCCGTGGGTCTTGAAGCCTTTAGAAAGAAACTGCCGAAAAGAGCTGATTAAAAATAACGAGCCGACCCGAGGAGCACGCATGAAGAAGTTTATTCGTCAGATCAGTTGCGGTGTGTTGATGCTGAGCAGCACGGCCCTGATGGCCGCCGAGCCCGCCAAATGCCAGAGCGTGCGCATGGGTGTGGTCAACTGGACCGACGTGATTGCCACCAGCGCCATCGCCGAAGTGCTGCTGCAGAACATGGGTTACGACGTCAAACAGACCAGCGCCGCCCAGCAGATCGTTTTCGGTGGCCTGCGCGACGATCGTCTGGACGTGTTCCTGGGTTACTGGAAACCGGCGATGGACAAGAACATCGCACCGTTCGTGGCCGCCAATCAGGTCAAGGTCTTCGACACCCCGAGCATGAATGACGCCCAGGCGACCCTGGCCGTACCGCAATACGTGGCCGACGGCGGCCTGAAAACCTTCGCCGACATCGCCAAGTTCAAGGACAAGCTGGGCGGCAAGATCTACGGCATCGAGCCCGGCACCGGCGCCAATGCCAACATCAAGGGCATGATCGAGAAGAACCAGTTCGGCCTCGGTGGCTTCCAGCTGGTGGAGTCGGGTGAGGCGGGCATGCTGGCCGCCGTGCAGCGCGCGACCAAGCGCAACGAGTGGGTGGTGTTCGTGGGCTGGACCCCGCACCCGATGAACATCAACATGAAAATCGCCTACCTGACCGGCAGCGAAGACGTGTTCGGCCCGGGTGAAGGCGCCGCCACCGTGTCGGTGGTGACCGCGCCGGACTACGCGACCCGTTGCCCGAACGTCAACAAACTAATGAGCAACCTCAAGTTCACGGCCGCTCAGGAAAGCCAGATGATGGTGCCGATCATGGACCGCAAGGCGCCCAACGACGTGGCCAAGGCGTGGATCAAGGATCATCCTGAAGACGTCAAGCGCTGGCTCGACGGCGTGACCACCTTCGACGGCAAGGACGCGACGGCGGCCGTGCAGGTGGCGGTCAACAAATAACCGAATGACCGGTGTGCCGGACTGACACACCCTCCCTGTAGGAGTGAGCTTGCTGTGGGAGTGAGCTTGCTCACGAAAGCGGTGTGGCAGGTCCCGCCGGGATGCCTGACCCGACGCATTCGCGAGCAAGCTCACTCCCACAGGTCTGTCACCGTACCCGAGAGCCGCAAATGCCCTATCCCCTCTCGCCGGAAATGGCGAACTTCGTCGAAAAGACCCTGAGTTTCAGCGTCGACTCACTGGACATCGGCGATCAGCGCCGTGCCTATTCGCGCATGTGCGAGGCCTTCACCCCGACCCGTCCCGCCGATCTCTCGGTCAAGGATTTCACCCTCGGCGGCGTTGCCGTGCGCAGTTACCGGCCTCATCAACTTTCTCTCGAACATCCATCACCCTGCGTGCTGTACCTGCACGGCGGCGGCTGGGTGGTGGGGGATCTGGATTCCCATGATTTTCTCACCGCAGCGTTGGCCACGGATCTGAATGCCGTGGTCATTGCCGTGGACTATCGATTGGCCCCCGAGCACCCGTTCCCGGCGGGTTTCGGCGATTGCCTGGTGGTCTGGCACGCGTTGCAGGTTCAGGCGCAACGCTTGGACATCGACCCGCGGCGGATCGCCATTGCCGGGGACAGCGCCGGTGGCAACCTGGCCGCCGCGGTGTGCCTGGCCCTGCGCGATGCCGGTGAGCCGCAACCGGCGGGGCAGGCGCTGATCTATCCCGGGCTCGGCGGCGCTGACGATCTGCCTTCGCGCAGCGAATGTTTCGATGCGCCGCTGCTCAGTACGGTCGATCTTGGCTTCTACCGCAAACTGTACCTGGCCCGAGACGAGGCTTCGCACTACGCGATGCCGCTCAATGCCAAGGATTTCCGGCGCTTGGCGCCAGCCTTCATCGCCGTCGCCCAGTTCGACCCGCTGCGTGACGACGGTGTGTGCTACGAACGCGCCCTGCGCGAAGCCGATGTGCCCACCGAATTCGACCCCGGCGTGGGGCTGGTCCACGGCAGCCTGCGCGGCAAGGGCCGGGTGCCGGAGGTCGATGCGCTGTATCGACGGCTTGTGGCGGCGTTGCTCGGGTTTCTGCGTCGCTCCCTCTGACTGCTACGGTTTTCTTTCATCTGATATGCATCGAAAGGTGAGACAACTCGCCACGCGGCAAAAGACCACGCAGGTCATGTGCCGAAATGGGACTACTCTTTCAACGTCGGTTGACCTGGATCAACAGCGCGATGCGCCTTGATTGACCGGTCGGCTTGACGCAGCTCCCGCGTACTGAACCTGAGCGCGAAATCAAAAAGAACAATTGCACACCGTCGTACTCAATAGTTCGTGGGGGCAGTCGCAAAGGGCCCCGGGTCTGATGCCGGTACCACCTGATTAGAGGAAGACCTATGTTCGGCTTAGAGGCGCTCGATCTCGCCCGAATCCAGTTTGCGTTCACCGTATCGTTCCACATTCTGTTCCCCGCCATCACCATTGGGCTCGCGAGCTTCCTTGCCGTGCTCGAGGGACTGTGGCTCAAGACCCACGACAACACCTATCGCGACCTCTACCACTTCTGGTCGAAGATCTTCGCCGTTAACTTCGGCATGGGTGTGGTTTCGGGGCTGGTCATGGCCTACGAGTTCGGCACCAACTGGAGCCGGTTCTCCGATTTTGCCGGTGCGATCACCGGTCCCCTGCTGACCTACGAAGTGCTCACCGCCTTCTTCCTCGAAGCGGGCTTTCTGGGCGTGATGCTGTTCGGCTGGAACCGCGTGGGCCGCGGCCTGCACTTCTTTTCCACGGTCATGGTGGCCGTGGGCACGCTGATTTCGACCTTCTGGATTCTCGCGTCCAACAGCTGGATGCAGACGCCCCAGGGCTTTGAAATCGTCGACGGCCGGGTGATCCCGGTGGACTGGCTGGCGGTGATTTTCAACCCCTCGTTCCCCTATCGCCTGGCGCACATGGCCATCGCCGCGTTCGTCGCCACGGCCTTCTTCGTCGGCGCCTCGGCGGCCTGGCACCTGCTGCGCGGCCGCGACAACCCGGCCATTCGCCGGATGCTGTCGATGGCCATGTGGATGGCGCTGATCGTCGCGCCGATCCAGGCCATGGTCGGCGATGCCCACGGTTTGAACACCCTGGAGCACCAACCGGCGAAGATCGCCGCCATCGAGGGCCACTGGGAAAACGTCGGTGACGAGCCGACCCCGCTGATCCTGTTCGGCTGGCCGGACATGAAAGAAGAAAAGACCAAGTACGCGCTGGAAGTGCCGTATCTGGGCAGCCTGATCCTGACCCACAGCCTGGACAAACAGATCCCGGCGCTCAAGTCGTTCCCGCCTGAAGACCGCCCGAATTCCACCATCGTGTTCTGGTCGTTCCGCATCATGGCGGGGCTGGGCATGCTGATGATTTTCGTCGGCCTGTGGAGCGCCTGGCTGCGCTGGCGCGGCGGGCTCTATCAGAACCGCGCATTCCTCACCCTGGTGATGTGCATGGGGCCGTCGGGGCTGATCGCCTTGCTCGCCGGCTGGTTCACCACCGAAATCGGCCGCCAGCCGTGGGTCGTCTATGGCCTGTTGCGCACTGCCGACGCTTCCTCCAACCACAGCGTCTCGCAGATGACCCTGACCCTGGTGCTGTTCGTTGTCGTTTATTTCTCGCTGTTCGGCGCAGGCTTCGGCTACATGATGCGCCTGGTGCGCAAGGGGCCGAAAACCCACGAAGGCGACGACACGCCGCACGGCGGTCCGGGCCAGAAACGCACACCTGCACGGCCTCTTTCCGCTGCCGACGAAGGCAGCGAAGAAGCCCACACCGCCAGCCAGACCGAGGGGAACTGAGCCATGGGTATCGATCTTCCGCTGATCTGGGCCGTGATCATCATCTTTGGGCTCATGATGTACGTCGTCATGGACGGTTTTGACCTGGGGATCGGCATTCTCTTTCCCTTCATCAAGGGCAAGACCGACCGTGACGTGATGATGAACACCGTCGCCCCCGTGTGGGACGGCAACGAAACCTGGCTGGTACTGGGCGGCGCGGCGTTGTTCGGCGCCTTTCCGCTGGCCTATTCGGTGATCCTCGAAGCGCTGTACCTGCCGCTGATCTTCATGCTGATCGGCCTGATTTTCCGCGGCGTGGCGTTCGAGTTCCGCTTCAAGGCCACCGACGCCAAACGGCATCTGTGGGACAAGGCGTTCATCGGCGGCTCGCTGGTGGCGACCTTCTTCCAGGGCGTGGCGCTGGGGGCGTTCATCGATGGCATCCCGGTGGTCAACCGGGCGTACGCCGGTGGCGGGCTGGACTGGCTGACGCCGTTCTCGCTGTTCTGCGGCGTGGCGCTGATCGCGGCCTACGCGCTGCTGGGCTGCACCTGGCTGATCATGAAAACCGAAGGCGACCTGCAAAAGGCCATGCATGACCTGGCCCGGCCGCTGGCCTTGGCCACCCTTGCGGTCATGGCGGCGGTCAGCCTGTGGACACCGCTGGCCCACGCGGACATCGCCGATCGCTGGTTCAGCATCCCCAACCTGTTCTGGTTCATGCCGGTGCCGGGGCTGGTGCTGGTGACGCTGTACTTCTTCTTCAAGGCGATCGAGCGCAACGCCAACTACACGCCGTTCCTGCTGACCCTGGTGCTGGTGTTCCTGGGCTACAGCGGGCTGGGCATCAGCCTGTGGCCGAACATCATCCCGCCGTCGATCTCGATCTGGGACGCCGCTTCGCCACCGCAGAGCCAGGGCTTCATTCTGGTGGGGACGCTGTTCATCATCCCGTTCATCCTGGGTTACACCTTCTGGAGCTACTACGTGTTCCGCGGGAAAGTCACCCACGAGCACGGCTACCACTAAGAGGGCGCGATGATGGCCGGAAAAGACCTGTACCGCGAAGAAGACTCAGCCGCGAAGAAGCCGTTGTGGCAACGCCTCGGCTGGCTGCTGATCATCTGGGCGGGGAGTGTGTTCGCGCTGTTCATCGTTGCTAGCCTGCTGAGGATGTTCATGACGGCGGCGGGGATGAAGACGCATTGATGGTGTTTCTGACACCGCTTGTCTCCTGTAGGAGCGAATTTATTCGCGAATAGGTAGAACATCCGACGCATGTGTGTCGGATGAACCAACGCTTCGCCAATAAATTCGCTCCTACAGTGGCGATCAGCGTTTTACTTACGGGCCTTGAGAATGACGAACTTCGGCGTTGCTGCCACTTGCTCGACCCCGCGAAACAGCCGCGCCAGTTTGGCGTGATAACCCAGGTGCCGGTTGCCGACGATGTACAGCGACCCGCCCGTCACCAGCGCCGCGCGCGCCTGCTGGAACATGCGCCACGCGAGAAAATCACCCACCACCTGCTGTTGGTGGAAGGGCGGATTGCACAGCACCACGTCCAGCGAATCCTCTTCCTGCCCGGCCAGGCCGTCGCCTGCGCGAATCACCGCTTCGCGATCGCCCAGCGCCAGGCACCAGTTTTCCTGGGCCGATTGCACCGCCATGAAGGACTCGTCCACCAGGGTGTACTGCGCGTCAGGGTTGGCCAGGGCGCTGGCAATCGCCAGTACGCCATTGCCGCAGCCCAGATCGGCGACGCGAGCGTTGCCCAGGTTCTTCGGCAGGTGGGGCAGAAAGGCGCGGGTGCCGATGTCCAGGCCGTCGCGGCAGAACACATTGGCGTGGTTGACCAGCTCGATCTTCGGCTCGTCCAGGGTGTAGCGGGTCGGGAAGGGCGAGGGCTGGAACGCCTTGGGTTCAGGCGTGCAGAACAGCAAGCGGGCCTTCTTGACCGCCAACGAGGCCTGAACCGGGCCGATGTAATCCTCCATCAGCTCACCTGCCGAGCGCGGCAGGTGTTTGATCATCCCCGCTGCAACCACGCGGGCGTTCGGCGCCAACTGGTCTTGCAGGCGAATCAGTTGTTCTTCCAGCAGCGCCAAGGTTTTCGGCACGCGGATCAGCACCCAGTCGAACGGCCCCACCAAGGGCTCGCTGGCGGGAATCACCGGCACCGCATCGAAGGCCTGGCCGTTGCGGGTCAGGTTCTTTTGCAGCGCCTGCACGCCCAGGAACGAATCGGTGCTGCTGAACACAGTGGCGTGCGGAGCGAGGCTTGCGGCCAGCGCGCCAAAGTTGTCGTTGAGGATCAGTACCCGCGTCTGCAGCGTCAGGCCGTGTTCGGCCACGTGATTGAGCAGGTATTCGTCGGCGGCGTCGAACGCCTGCAGCGGTTCATCCGACTGCTCGGGCTGGCGAATCAGGTCGAGCTGGGCGAAAGGCGTGGTAAGCAGGGGCATGTGCAGGAACGTTCCATTTGTTGACGACGTGATCAGCACTGCGCGGCTATACATGAAGCTGCGCTGGCAGTCTCGCTAAATCGGCGATTTTACGTCGTTTCAGCTCCATGCATCTGGGGTTTTTTCATCCGTTGTCGCTCTAATCAATCGGCTCGACGCAGAACATTCCATGTAGCGCCGCATGTACCACGGCGGAGATCTTGTTGTTGACGCCGATTTTGCGAACTGCGCTGGCGACATGGAAGTTAACCGTGCGACTCGTGAGATCCAGAATCAATCCAACTTCCACAGCGGTCTTGCCTTCGGCCGACCATTTCAGCACCTCCACCTCTCGCAGGGTCAGGCCTTTGTACGAGAGCGATTGAGCAGAGTTGTCCAGATTCAGCTGTTCCATTGCCTGCCTCCATGCTTGCTGTATCAAATGCCGTTTTGATTGAAGTCTAGGAAAAAACGCCTGTGGCGGAGGGCGGTCTGCAAGCCCCACGGATGAGCGGATCGACTGATCAGTTGCCTGGCGATGCGTAAATATTTCGCAGGATCAAGGGTTTAAAACGCTGCGAGGGCGGATGACGAGCGGCTTCGCGATAAGCGCTATCGCGAAATGCTCTAAGGCTCGGCGCAGCCTCTGACCGGATACCACTACAAACCTGCGGTGTTTATAACCGCCGGTTTGCGGGACACTGGGCGCATCAATCGGATTGCAGGAGCCTTGCGCGCCCATGACTGCCAGTGCAGAAAAATTCACCCGGCAAACATTGCTGGAGGTCACCCCGCTGACGCCCAGCCTGTTCACCTTGCGCACCACCCGCGATGCGGGCTTTCGCTTCACGGCGGGCCAGTTCGCGCGGCTGGGTGTGACCAAGGCCGACGGCAGCACGGTGTGGCGGGCGTACTCGGTGGTGTCTTCGCCGTTCGATGAATACCTGGATTTCTTCTCGATCGTGGTGCCGGGCGGTGAGTTCACCAGCGAGCTGAGCCGCCTGCGCGCGGGCGATACGCTGATGGTGGAAAAGCAGGCCACCGGCTACCTGACCCTGGATCGCTTTACCGATGGTCGCGATCTGTGGATGTTGTCCACAGGCACGGGCGTGGCGCCGTTTCTGTCGATCCTGCAGAACTTCGAGGTGTGGGAAAAGTTCGAGCGCATCATTCTGGTGTACAGCGTGCGCGAGGCGGCGGAGCTGGCGTATCAGGAGCTGATCGCCGAGCTGACCGAGCGCGATTACCTGGCCGAATACGCGCACAAGTTCCAGTTCATCGCCACGGTGACCCGCGAGGAACACCCGGGCGCCTTGCACGGGCGGATCACCGCGCTGATCGAGAACGGCGAACTGGAGCGTGTGGCGGGGGTAGAACTGACGCCTGAGCACTCACGGGTGATGATCTGCGGCAATCCGCAAATGATCGAAGACACCCGCGCCCTGCTCAAGACCCGCGACATGCGCCTGGCCCTGACCCGCAAGCCGGGGCAGATCGCTGTCGAAAATTATTGGTAATGGTTTCCCCAAACCTGTAGGAGCGAATTTATTCGCGAAGACCGAACAGGCAACACATTTCTGTCGTCTGAACGATCATTCGCGAATGAATTCGCTCCTACATTGGGATCGGCGTATGCGTGATTCTTTGGGTGAAAGCCTGAGCCTGTTGGCCCTTTGCTTCAAACCAACCTATCAGGATTCACCTGAATCGGCGCCGCCGGTTTGCCGTTCTGCTCTTTGAGCAGATCACGAATCTCGGTCAGCAGGGTTTCCTGCGGGGTGGGTACTGGTGGCACCGTCGGCGCCTTGGCTTCTTCGCGTTTGAGGCGGTTGATCGCTTTCACACCCATGAAGATGGCAAACGCCACGATCAGAAAGTCGATAACCGTCTGGATGAATTTGCCGTAGGCCAGCACCACCGCAGGCGCCGCGCCATCCGCTGCGCGCAGGGTAATTGCCAGATCACTGAAGTCCACGCCGCCAATCAGCAGCCCCAGGGGCGGCA
This sequence comes from Pseudomonas sp. 2, assembly GCF_056627435.1. Classification (NCBI taxonomy): domain Bacteria; kingdom Pseudomonadati; phylum Pseudomonadota; class Gammaproteobacteria; order Pseudomonadales; family Pseudomonadaceae; genus Pseudomonas; species Pseudomonas sp. 2. The sequence goes on along the minus strand of NZ_JBWXNG010000002.1, from coordinate 542,420 downwards.
TGATTACATCGCCGACGAACGACGAAACGATCTTGCCGAATGCCGCGCCAATGATGATCCCGACGGCCATGTCGACCACGTTTCCTTTGACGGCAAAGGCTTTGAACTCGCTTAGTACGCTCATGGTGTATTCCTTTGTTACAGATGAGGGTGGTGGATGCAGTGTATGTCAGCTACACGCATCTCGCGTAATCCCTGCAATCGACCTGATCAGGGCGCGTTAGTTTTGCCGGAAATTGCCGTGAGATGGGAAACGCACGTAAGTTTCTGATTTTATTTGTGTTATCGATATCTGTTTCGGAAAGTTCCTGAACGTCAATGACCGCCAAAGTTTGTTTTAGGCTGGGCCTGCACATTCGAGTGCCCCTAATAAACAAATGGAATTGACGATATGCGAACCACGCTAGTCTCAACTTTAGTCTCCAAAAGCGGGTGCCTGACTCTTCTGGCCACTAGCCTGCTTTCGGTATCTGCCTCTGCTCAGATGCAGACCCAGTCCCAGGCACTGACCCGCGATAACGGCGCGGCGGTCGGTGACAATCAGAACTCCCAGACCGCAGGCCCCGATGGTCCTGTCTTGCTGCAGGATGTCCAGCTGATCCAGAAGCTTCAACGCTTTGACCGGGAACGGATTCCCGAGCGCGTTGTACACGCGCGTGGCACCGGCGCCCATGGCCAGTTCACGGTCACTGACAGCCTGAGTGACCTGAGCAAGGCGCAGGTGTTTCGCTCAGGAGAAGTCACGCCTGTGTTCGTGCGATTCTCCTCGGTCATACACGGCACTCACTCGCCCGAAACACTGCGAGACCCACGAGGTTTCGCAACGCGTTTCTACACCAGCGACGGCAACTGGGATCTGGTCGGCAATAACATCCCGACCTTTTTCATCCGTGATGCGATCAAGTTTCCCGACATGGTGCACGCCTTGAAGCCCGACCCCAGGAACAACCTGGATAACGACGCACGACGCTTCGATTTCCTGTCTCATGTTCCTGAGGCGACCCGTACCCTGACCGAGCTTTACTCCAATAACGGCACGCCTGCCAGCTACAGAGAGATGGACGGCAACAGCGTGCATGCCTACAAACTGGTCAACGCCAAGGGCCAGGTGCATTACGTGAAGTTTCAGTGGAAAAGCCTGCAGGGCATCAAGAACCTGAGGCCTGCGCAGGTCGCTCAGGTGCAGGGACGTGATTTCAGCCACATGACGCGGGATCTTGTCAGCCAGATCCGGCAGGGTAATTTCCCCAAGTGGGACCTCTACGTTCAAGTGCTCAAGCCTGAGGATCTGCCCCGGTTCGACTTCGACCCGCTGGATCCCACTAAAATCTGGCCCGGCGTTCCCTCGCGCAAGGTGGGGCAGATGGTCTTGAACCGGAATACGGATAACGTGTTCCAGGAAACCGAACAGGTTGCGCTGGCACCCTCCAATCTGGTGACCGGCATCGAGCCCTCCGAAGACCGGTTGCTGCAAGGGCGCATATTTTCTTACGCGGACACCCAGCTTCATCGGGTGGGCACCAACGCCAATCAGCTTCCCATCAACGCCCCACGGGCTCGGGTCAATAACGGCAATCAGGATGGCGCCTTGAATAGCGGCCGCACGCTTTCGAGCATCAATTATCAGCCAAGTCGCCTGCTGCCCCGTGACGAAAATCCACAGGCCCGGTATAGCCAGTTGCCCCTGCAAGGCACAACCCAACAGGCCAGGATCCAGCGCGAACAGAATTTCAGGCAGGCCGGTGATCTTTACCGATCGTTCAGCAAGACCGAGCGCATGGATCTGATCCAGAGCTTCGGGGCTTCGCTCGCATCGGCCGACGAGGTGAGCAAGCACATCATCCTTTCATTCCTCTACAAGGCCGACGCTGAGTACGGTGCAGGTGTTGCCAAAGTGGTCAGGGGTGACTTGGTGCAGGTGAAGCGTCTGGCAGCACGTCTTTCGGATTGAGAGGGGGCGCAACGCCGTGCCGGGCTGAACAGGTCGTTACCGGTGTTGCGCGCAGCCCTGTCCATTGCGTTCGAAGGCTCGCCAAACTGGGTTATGATTCCCCACTTTTTCATGATCGGAGTGCCCATGGCCAAGGCCAAACGCATGTATGGCTGCACCGAGTGCGGCGCGACCTTTCCCAAGTGGGCCGGGCAGTGCGGCGAATGCGGCGCTTGGAACACGCTGACCGAAACCATGATCGAAAGCGGCGGGGCGGCTGCCCCCAGCGGGCGTGCCGGCTGGAGTGGCCAGCAGGCGCAGATCAAGACCCTGGCTGAAGTCAGTGTCGAAGAAATCCCGCGCTTTTCTACCGCTTCAGCCGAACTGGATCGCGTGCTGGGCGGTGGCTTGGTGGACGGCTCGGTGGTGCTGATTGGCGGCGATCCGGGGATCGGCAAGTCGACCATCCTGCTACAGACCCTCTGCGCCATCGCCGAGCGCATGCCTGCGCTGTACGTGACCGGCGAAGAATCGCAGCAGCAGGTCGCCATGCGTGCCCGGCGTCTGGGCCTGCCCCAGGACAAGCTGCAGGTGATGACCGAGACCAGCATCGAAAGCATCATCGCCACGGCGCGGATCGAGAAGCCGAAAGTCATGGTCATCGACTCGATCCAGACCATTTTCACCGAGCAGCTGCAATCGGCGCCCGGCGGTGTCTCGCAGGTGCGCGAGAGCGCCGCGCTGCTGGTGCGTTATGCCAAGCAGAGCGGCACGGCGATCTTCCTGGTCGGCCACGTCACCAAGGAGGGCGCGCTGGCGGGGCCGCGTGTGCTGGAGCACATGGTCGACACCGTGCTGTATTTCGAAGGCGAGTCCGATGGCCGTCTGCGCCTGCTGCGCGCAGTGAAGAACCGCTTCGGTGCGGTCAACGAACTGGGCGTGTTCGGCATGACCGACAAGGGCCTGAAAGAGGTCTCCAACCCGTCGGCGATCTTTCTGACCCGCGCGCAGGAAGCAGTCGCCGGCAGCGTGGTTATGGCCACCTGGGAAGGCACCCGGCCGATGCTGGTGGAAGTGCAGGCGCTGGTGGATGACAGCCACCTGTCCAACCCGCGCCGCGTGACCCTGGGGCTGGATCAGAACCGTCTGTCCATGCTGCTGGCGGTATTGCATCGCCATGGCGGCATTCCGACCCACGATCAGGATGTGTTCCTCAACGTGGTGGGCGGCGTGAAGGTGCTGGAAACCGCATCGGACCTGGCGCTGATGGCCGCTGTCATGTCCAGCCTGCGCAACCGGGCATTGCCGGGTGACCTGCTGGTGTTCGGCGAAGTCGGCCTGTCAGGCGAAGTGCGCCCGGTGCCCAGCGGGCAGGAACGCCTGAAAGAAGCGGCCAAGCATGGCTTCAAACGCGCCATCGTGCCCAAGGGCAATGCGCCGAAAGAAGCACCGACGGGGCTGCGGGTGATCGCCGTGACCCGGCTCGACCAGGCGCTGGATGCGTTGTTCGAGGAATGACTCAGCCCGGGGCCAGCGTCTCGCTGGCCTTTACTGAAATATGGCTGAAAAATTGACGCCATTATGATGTCATATTAACATCGCGCCCCGCGATGCCGCGCTCACGACCCTGTCGTGTCGCCATGGCAATGCATTTCCCCTCCCGATATTGAATGTTCCCGCCTCGATGCCATGGGATCGACGCGCGTCTGTTCGCCCGAAATAAGGATGTTGGCTGTGAAACGGGTTTCTTACCTACTGCTGTTGAGCGCGATCCTCTCGCTGACGGGTTGCTTTTCCTTCAATACCTATGGACCGCTGGGCGAACCGGAAAAGGCTGCCTCCGTCAGCAGCGCTCGCGTTGCCCAGGTCGCGGATGTGGCCATTTCCGCTCCAGGGGTCAAGGACGACATGCGCAAGAACGCGAGCCGTCAGTTGACCGAGCAGATCAACCATTACCTGGAAAGCGCCGGCTACTTCAAAGACCTGTCGGTGTTTCCCGCCAAGCTGGGCGACCAGGACGTCATGTTGAAATTCAACCTGACCTCGCTGCATGGCAAGCGCACTCCGCATCCCGCCTACTTCCCGGGAGCCCTGCTGACGCTGACCATTTACATCTGGGTGAACGGCCCGATCTACGTCGACACCTACGATCTGGCGGGTGAGCTGACCATCGAGGACCGCTCCGGCAAAGCGTTGGCCAAGGCGATGGCCCGAGTGGATGAACCCCGCAACGTCGGGCTGTTCGATCCGGACTACGCCGCGCCAGGCTTGGGCAGCCCACAACTGCGCGCGCTGATCAGCAAGCTGACAGACGACGCTGTCAGCCAATTGAATGCCCACTGAAAGGACTCGGCAGACCATGAAACGCATTCTGAAAACACTGCTGTTGATCGCCGGCGTTTCCCTGACCGGCTGTGTCTCGTACTCGCAACATGATTTGCCGGCGGTGCAGAACTGGCCGTTGGCGAACAAGGAGGCGACCGCCAAACCTTCCGCGTATGTGCGCTTCACCACGATGCACACCATGAACGGTCAGCAGACTCCGGGCGGCACCCGGCCTGAAGCATGGGAAAAGGTCGTTGTCGATAACATCAAGCAGTCGGAACGCTTTCAGAGCGTAACCACTGACAAGAGCGAGTCGGATGTGTACGTGTACGCAACGCTGCGCAATCAGGAAACCGGCAGCTATGCCAGCGCGATCCTGACCGGTGCCACGCTGTATGTGATCCCGACGACATTCGACAACAAGCTGGTGCTGGAAACCGTCTACAAGGACCGTGAAGGCAAGACCCTGGGCCGCATCGAAAAGAGCGAAACCGTCACCACCTGGATGCAACTGCTGCTGGTGTTTGCGCTGCCGTTCAATCAGTCCGCCGATGGCATCATCGCGCACCTCACCCAGAGCTCGCTGGAAGAGGCGGTCAAGCAGAAGATCATCTGACCGGATCGACCGCAGGCACGGGCCATTGCCCGTGCCTCACACCTTGATCAACGCCGCCAGTTCGCGCTCCAGCTCCTCGGGATCGCCCAGATTCCACTCCACCAGCCTGCGCAAGTGGGTGACCGACTCCAGCCCGATGTGTTCGCACACGAACCCCAGATGATTGTGATCGTCGTGGGTCAGGCGCACCTGCATCTGCACGTCGATGTCGACGTTCAAATGGATGTCGACCATGAACGGCTCGTCAGGCTTGCCCAGCCACGGCGAGGGCTTTTCAATCAGCAGGCCTTTGAGCGAAAGATCCAGCAGGTGCACCGGCCAACTCAGGCTGCCTTGAGTCAGCTCGGTCTTGGCATCGAATGAAATACGTTTGAATTGGCGACGCTCTTTGTGGGAATCGGTCATGAGTCGACTTCTCCTGGCCTCGATCACCGAGGTTTTATTGGCCCTGGCCTGTTGAATTCCGATTCGATGACTATAGGCCAAAGCGGGCGCTAGACCATTGTGGGGGGTGGTCTTTCACTCCAGCAGCGCTAAACTCCGTGAGCGGGTTCAAATAAGTCCACTCTGCTGGAAACAATAAAATGAAAAACAATAATAGTCTGCTGCGCCACGTGCCCTGGCTGATTGTTGCGATTCTTGGGGCCTTTGCTCTGGGAGTGGTTGCATTGCGTCGGGGAGAGGCAATCAACGCACTCTGGATCGTCGTCGCCGCGGTTGCTATCTATCTGGTCGCTTATCGTTACTACAGCCTGTTCATCGCGTCACGCGTCATGCAGCTGGACCCGACCCGGGCCACGCCTGCTGTGCTCAACAACGATGGCCTGGATTACGTTCCGACCAACAAACACATTCTTTTCGGCCATCACTTCGCCGCCATCGCTGGCGCAGGTCCGCTGGTCGGCCCGGTGCTTGCCGCGCAAATGGGCTACCTCCCCGGCACGCTGTGGCTGATCGCCGGCGTGGTACTGGCGGGCGCGGTGCAGGACTTCATGATCCTGTTCCTCTCCACGCGCCGTAACGGCCGCTCGCTGGGCGACATGGTCCGCGAGGAAATGGGCCGCGTTCCCGGTACCATCGCCTTGTTCGGCTGCTTTTTGATCATGATCATCATCCTCGCGGTGCTGGCGCTGATCGTGGTCAAGGCCTTGGCCGAAAGCCCGTGGGGCATGTTTACCGTGATGGCGACCATTCCGATCGCGATGTTCATGGGCATCTACATGCGCTTCATCCGCCCGGGCCGCATCGGCGAGATTTCGGTGATTGGCGTGGTGCTGTTGCTGCTGTCGATCTGGATCGGCGGCCATGTCGCGGCCAGCCCTGAGTGGGCCCCGGTGTTCACCTTCACCGGCGTACAGATCACCTGGCTGCTGGTGGGGTACGGTTTTGTCGCTGCCATGCTGCCGGTCTGGCTGGTACTGGCACCGCGTGACTACCTGTCGACCTTCCTGAAAATCGGCACCATCGTCGCGCTGGCCATCGGTATCCTGATTCTGGCGCCTGAGCTGAAAATGCCGGCCCTGACCCAGTTCACCGACGGCTCCGGCCCGGTCTGGAAAGGCACCCTGTTCCCGTTCCTGTTCATCACCATCGCTTGTGGTGCGGTGTCGGGCTTCCACGCGCTGATCTCGTCGGGTACTACGCCAAAACTGCTGGATAACGAAGTCAACGCCCGTTATATCGGCTACGGCGGCATGCTGATGGAGTCTTTCGTGGCGATCATGGCCATGGTGGCCGCTTCGGTCATCGAGCCTGGCATCTACTTCGCGATGAACAGCCCGGCGGCGATCGTCGGCGGTGACGTCAACGCAGTTGCGCAAATGGTCAGCAGCTGGGGCTTCGTGATCACGCCGGATCAACTGGTCGCGACCGCCAAGGAAATCGGCGAGAACACCGTTCTGGCCCGCGCCGGTGGTGCGCCGACCCTGGCAGTGGGTATCGCGCAAATCCTGCATCAGGCGTTCCCCGGCCAGGACACCATGGCGTTCTGGTACCACTTCGCGATTCTGTTCGAAGCGCTGTTCATCCTCACCGCTGTCGACGCCGGTACCCGTGCCGGTCGTTTCATGCTGCAGGACCTTCTGGGCAGCTTCGTGCCTTCGCTCAAACGCACTGAATCCTGGACGGCCAACGCCATCGGCACCGGCGGTTGCGTGGCACTTTGGGGTTATCTGCTGTACCAGGGCGTGATCGACCCATTGGGCGGCATCAATACCTTGTGGCCGCTGTTCGGCATCTCCAACCAGATGCTGGCGGGTATCGCGCTGATGCTGGCGACGGTGGTGCTGATCAAGATGAAACGCCAGCAGTACGCGTGGGTGACCATCCTGCCAGCGTCGTGGCTGTTGATCTGCACCGTGACCGCAGGCTTCATCAAGCTGTTCGACCCAAGCCCTGCGGTGGGCTTCCTGGCCTTGGCCAAGAAATACAGCACCGCCGCTGAAGCCGGTCAGATCCTGGCCCCGGCCAAAACCGCCGAGCAGATGCAGCACGTGATCTTCAACGCCTACACCAACGCGGTGTTGACCGGTCTGTTCCTGTTCGTGGTGCTGAGTATTCTGTTCTACGCGATCAAGGTCGGCCGTGCTGCCTGGATCAAGAAAGAACGCAGCGACAAGGAAGCGCCTTTCCAGGCCTTCCCGAAAACCAACTGAGTACGCGATAAGGCGAGGAGCTGCATATGTTCAATGACCTGAGTCGCTTGGGTAAGTACCTGGGCCAGGCGGCACGCCTGATGGTGGGCATGCCGGACTACGACACCTACGTCGAACATATGCAGACCAAGCACCCTGACAAACCAGTGATGTCGTACGAGGCGTTCTTTCGGGAACGCCAGGACGCCCGCTACGGTGGCAAGGGTGGGCCGAAGTGTTGTTGATTGGCTGACCTTTGGATTAACACGGTCCGTAGCAGCACGGCTTGCCGGCGGGGCGGTGTGTCAGGCGACATATTCGTCACAGACATATCGCCACCGCTGGCAAGCCGTGCTGCTACGGACCTTTGACGTTCTGGAGATTCTGTTTTGTTCACACCCATTCCCGTCACTGTCCTGAGCGGTTTTCTCGGCGCCGGCAAGACCACCTTGCTGCGCCATCTGCTCAAGGCCGAGCACGGCCTGAAGATCGCCGTGATCGAAAACGAATTCAGCGACGCCGGGGTCGATACCCAATTGCTGGGCGATGAGCCCGTGCAGGTCATGACCCTGTCCAACGGTTGCGTGTGCTGCACCATCCACACCGACCTGACCAAGGCTTTGGTCCTGCTGCTGGAGCGGCTGGACAGCGGCGAGATCGCCTTCGACCGCCTGGTGATCGAATGCACCGGGCTCGCCGATCCGGCGCCGGTCGCCCAGACCTTTTTCATCGATGAAGAACTGCGCGAGCGCTACATCCTTGACGGCATCATCACCCTGGTCGACGCGGCCCACGCCGAAACGCATCTGGAGCAGACCATCGCCCAGGCCCAGATCGGCTTTGCCGACCGCCTGCTGGTGAGTAAGACCGATCTGGTGGACGAGGCGACGTTCAAAGCACTGAGCGAGCGACTGACCCGGATCAACCGCCGCGCGCCAATTCGCGTGGTCGAACACGGCAAGATCGATCTCGCCGAACTGCTGGACGTGCGCGGCTTCAACCTAAACGCTGATATCGGCGGCATGACCCTGCGCCCGGCGGCGCCTGCCGGGCGTTCGATCGACCGGATCAGCAGCCTGGTCCTGCGCAGCGACAAGGCGCTGGATATCGACAAACTCAGCGAGTTCATGAACGAACTGCTGGAAGATCACGGCAAACAACTGCTGCGCTACAAGGGTGTGCTGAACATCGCCGGCGAAGAGCGCAAGCTGGTGTTTCAGGGCGTGTTGAAACTCTACGGCTTCGACTTCGACGTGGAGTGGGGCGCAGACGAAACACGTGAAAGCGTGATCGTGTTTATCGCCGATGAACTGCCGGAAGAGAAGATTCGCGCGGGGTTTGCGAAGGTCGCTTCGGGAAGCGCAGGCTGAAGATCGTCACACCGTCGCGGCTGTCCACCTGGCAGTCGCCGCCGTGCAGTTTCATGATCGATGCCACGATCGACAGCCCCAGCCCACTGCGGTCCGATGACTGCTGTCGCGAGGCGTCGGCCCGATAAAAGCGGTCGAACAGCCGTTCCATCTGCCACGCCGGCAAGGTGTCTCCCAGATTGCGCACTTGCACGATGTCATGGGTGGCATCCTGGCTGGCCTGTATCTGAATTTCGCTGTCAGGGCGGGCATGCCTCACCGCATTGGAAACCAGATTGGCCAGCGCCCGGCGAAACAGCGTGACGTCGGCGCTCAGCGTGCCGCTGCCTTCCCAGCTCAGGACGATCCCGCGGTCCTCGGTCAGGTCTTCGAAGTAACTGCAGACTCGGCTCAATTCCTCAGCGATCTGCACATCTGTACGTTCGATGGCCTCTTCGGCGTGTTCGGTACGAGCCAGAAACAGCATGTTGTCGATCATTTTCGAAAGGCGTTGCAGCTCTTCGTAGTTGGAGCCCAGCAGGCGCTGGTAATAGTCCATTGCTCTGGCTTTGCCCAGGCCCACTTCAATCTGCCCCAGCATATTGCCGATGGGCGTGCGCAAGTCGTGGGCCATGTCGGCGCTGACCTGCCGCAGATCCGTGAAGCCGCGCTCAAGCCGGTCCAGCATCGCGTTGAACTGAAGGATCAGCGTGTCGAGTTCACGAGGCGCGTCGGGCTGATCGATGCGGCTGCCCAGGGTGCCCATGCCGATGCGCGCCGTCTGCTCGGCAAGCCGGTGCAGCGGTGCCATGCTGCGGCGGGCCAGCAGATAGGCCAGCAGCGCGACAACAATGGCGGTGAGGCTGGCCAGGGTCAGAATGTCGCTGCGATATCCCGCCAGAATGCGTGCACGTTCGGTCAGCAGACGCCCGGAAATCACTTTCAACGGCGGCTGGTTGTCAGCGCGCCGCACCAGCGCGGCCATGTAGATGAACGGTGTGCCGTCCGCAGCTTGCCCATGCTGGACCTGCTTGAGCGACAGTGCGGTGTCGGCATCGATCGGGTCGACCTGCGGCACCTGGCGCTGGCCGGGATTGACCGTGATCAGCGACGTACCGCTTTCGGTCTGCACGATCAGCAACGACTCGGAGTTGCCCAGCATGTTGCCGAACAGGCGGGGTTTGTCGCGCACCATTTCCTGCGCATCGCTGTCCTGCAGCAAGGTGCGAATCTGGTCGACCCGCGTGACCAGCGCCGCGTCGTCGCTGAAGGACAACTGCGCCTTGAGTCCGACATACAGCGCCGAGCCGAGTACGCCCATGGCACCGAAGGCGAAGCAGGCCAGGAGAAGGGCCAGACGCAGCGTCAGCGACAAGCGGCTCATGCTTCGTACTCGAAGCGATAGCCCACGCCATGCACAGTGTGGATCAGCTTGTTCGGGAAGGGATCATCGAGCTTCTGGCGCAAACGTCGCACGGCAACATCGACCACATTGGTGTCACTGTCGAAATTCATGTCCCACACCAGCGAGGCGAGCAGGCTGCGGGGCAGCACCTCATCACGGCGCTGGATGAAACACAGCAGCAAGCTGAATTCCTTGTTGGTCAGGGTCAGGCGTTGCCCGCCCCGTACCACTTTGCGCTTGGCGACATCGACCTGCAGATCACCGACTTCCAGGGTTTCCACAGGACGTTCGGCCTGGCCCCGGCGCAGGATGATGCGAATTCGGGCCAGCAGCTCCGCGAAGGAAAACGGTTTGACCAGATACTCGTCGGCACCCAGCCCCAATCCTTTGAGGCGATCTTCCAGCGTGCCGCGAGCACTGAGAAACAGGACCGGCGTCTGCTGGCGGCTACCGAGCTTTTCCATCACCGTCCAGCCGTCCATTTCCGGCAGCATCACATCCAGCAGAATCAGATCGTAGTGCGACTCGCGCGCCATGTGCAGACCGTCGATGCCATTGCTGGCGTGATCGACCACATAGCCCGCTTCGGTCAGACCGGCCTGCAGGTAGGACGCGGTCTTCAGCTCGTCTTCAATGATCAGGATGTTCATGACGGTGATGGGCCTACCGTGGCAGAGGGCTCAAGTGTAACGATTAATGAGCGTCCGCCCCATGGGTTGCCTGAATGATCAGGTCCGCGACCTTTTGCGGCTGCGAGATCAGCGAAACGTGGCTGGCATCGATCTCGACCGTGTGGGCTTTCATGCGCTGGGCCATGAAGCGTTGCAGGTCCGGGTTGATGGTGCGGTCTTCAGTGGACACGGCATACCAGGTCGGCTTGTCATGCCAGGCGGCGACGGTGGTCTTGCCCTGAGTCACGGCCTTGGCGACCGGTTGCTGCACAGCGTAGTAGGTTTCGGCTTCTTTCTGCGGCAAGTCTCCGGCGAAGTCATGTACGAAGGCTTGCTCGGAAAGCAGGCCGTAACCGTCTGCCGACCATTGCAAACCTGCTGAAGCAGGAGCAGGGGCGAACTTCTTGGTCAACGCCGGGTAGTCTTCACCGGCATCCGGTGCGCGGGCTGCGATGTACACCAGGCCTTTGACCTTCGGATCGTCGCCGGCCTGGCTGATCACCATGCCTGCGTAGGAGTGGCCGACCAGCAAGGTCGGGCCGTCCTGCATCGCCAGCGTGCGTTTGACCGCGTCGACGTCAGCCTCCAGCGAGGTGGTGGGGTTTTGCACGGCGGTGACGTGCAGGCCTTTGGCTTGCAGCATCGGGATGACCTTGGCCCAACTCGAGCCATCGGCGTACAGGCCGTGGACCAGCACGACGTTTTTGATGCCACCGGCATCCTGAGCCTGAGCGGCCGATACGCCAGCCAGGGACAGCGCAGCGACAGACAGGGCAAGGGCGAGGGAGGTGCGAATCTTCATGGTGACCACTCCAGCAAGTTGAGGTGCAGTCACTCTAGAAATTCCCCTCCCTCAAGAGGGTGACGCAAGGATTACAAAAAACTGACAAGCTTTGTGCGGACGTCAAAGGCACAAAAAAGCCCGCATCGCTGCGGGCTCCTTCACATCAGCAAACCGCTATCAAGCGCCGTAGACCGGCAGCTTGGCGCAGATGGCCTTGACCTTCTCGCGAACGGCGTCGATTACCGCTTCGTTGTTCAGATCCGCCAGGATGTCGCAGATCCAGCCCGCCAGTTCCTTGCATTCTGCTTCCTTGAAGCCGCGAGTGGTCACGGCCGGAGTGCCGAAGCGCAGGCCGGAGGTGACGAACGGGGAGCGTGGGTCGTTTGGCACCGAGTTCTTGTTCACGGTGATGAACGCCTTGCCCAGTGCGGCGTCGGCGTCTTTACCGGAGATGTCCTGCTTGATCAGCGACAGCAGGAACAGGTGGTTCTCGGTACCGCCGGAGACCACGTCGAAGCCGCGCTCGATGAACACCGCAGCCATGGCCTTTGCGTTCTTCACCACTTGTTGCTGGTAAGCCTTGAACTCAGGCTGCAGTGCTTCCTTGAAGCAGATCGCCTTGGCCGCGATGACGTGCTCCAGCGGGCCGCCCTGGCCGCCCGGGAATACGGCGGAGTTCAGCTTCTTCTCGATGTCGGCGTTGGCGCGCGCCAGGATCAGGCCGCCACGTGGACCGCGCAGGGTCTTGTGAGTGGTGGTGGTCACGACGTCAGCGAATGGAACCGGGTTCGGGTAGGCGCCAGCGGCGACCAGACCGGCCACGTGAGCCATGTCGACGAACAGGTAAGCGCCCACTTTGTCTGCGATAGCGCGGAAGCGGGCGAAGTCCAGCACCTGCGAGTAGGCAGAGAAACCGGCCACGATCATTTTCGGCTTGTGCTCGACTGCCAGACGCTCGACTTCGTCGTAGTCGATCAGGCCGTTGCCGTCGATGCCGTACTGAACAGCGTTGTACAGCTTGCCGGAGGAGGAAACGCTGGCACCGTGGGTCAGGTGACCACCGTGAGCCAGGCTCATGCCCAGGATGGTGTCGCCAGCGTTCAGCAGGGCCAGGTAGACGGCGCTGTTGGCTTGGGAACCTGCGTGTGGCTGGACGTTGGCGTAGTCGGCGCCGAACAGTTGCTTGGCGCGGTCGATCGCCAGTTGCTCGACGATGTCGACGTATTCGCAACCGCCGTAGTAGCGCTTGCCCGGGTAGCCTTCAGCGTACTTGTTGGTCAGTACCGAGCCCTGGGCTTCCATGACCGCAGGGCTGGTGTAGTTCTCCGAGGCGATCAGCTCGATGTGCTCTTCCTGGCGCTTGGCTTCTTGTTCCATAGCGGCAAACAGGTCGGAGTCGTACTTGGCGATAGTCAAATTACGGCTGAACATGGCGGTCCTCGGGGATCGTGCAGTAGAAAAGGGGGGCATTCTACCCCATCGGGTTTTATATGGCATATGAAAGGCGGTCATGTCGTGGACAAGCGGCTTTCATCAGGCTGAACGCCATACCTGCAGGAGCCGGCTTGCTGGCGAATGCGGTGGGTCATTCAACATCGTCGTCGAATGACTGCTCGGAATCGCCAGCAAGTCCGCTACGCCTTTGGCAGAAACCGTCTGTGATGTTTCAAGCTTTTCCAGAAATCCCGTACTTGCGCAGCCGGTGGGCGATGGCGGTGTGCGACGTTTGCAGGCGCGCGGCCAGTTGACGGGTCGACGGGTAGTCGTCGTAAAGCTTGGCCAGCAACGACTTCTCGAACGCTTCGACCGCGCCTTCCAGGCTTTCGACCTCACAATCGGCACCCGGCGCAACGGCGGTGCCGGCGATGTCCAGATCGCCGATGTCCACCAGCGAGCCCTCGCAGACCGCTGCCGCGCGGAAGATCACGTTCTGCAACTGGCGCACATTGCCCGGCCAGCGGTTGCCCAGCAACGCAGGATAGGTGGTCGGTGCCAGGCGGCACACCGGGCGCTGGATCTGGGTGCAGGCCTGCTCCATGAAGAAACGCGCCAGCAACAGAATGTCCTGGCCGCGTTCGCGCAGGGGCGGGACGTCCAGGTTCAGCACGTTGAGGCGGTAGAAAAGGTCCTCACGGAAGGTGCCTTCGGCCACCATCTTTTCCAGATCGCGGTGGGTGGCGCTGAGGATACGCACGTTGACCTGCACCTCCTTGTCGCCGCCAACGCGGCGGAAGCTGCCGTCGTTGAGAAAACGCAGCAGCTTGGCTTGCAGATAGGGCGACATCTCACCAATTTCATCGAGAAACACCGTGCCCTGGTTGGCCAGTTCCATCAGCCCCGGTTTACCGCCGCGCTGCGCGCCGGTAAAGGCGCCGGGGGCGTAGCCGAACAGCTCGCTTTCGGCGAGGTTCTCCGGCAATGCCGCGCAGTTGAGCGCCAGAAACGGCGCGCTGTGCCGGGCGCTGACCGCGTGGCAGGCCCGCGCCACCAGCTCTTTGCCGGTGCCGGTCTCGCCTTGAATCAGCAGCGGTGCATCGAGCGCCGCGACCCGCTGGGCGCGAGCCTTGAGGGTGCGGATCGGCGATGAATCGCCGAGCAATGCGTCGAAGCCTTCGGCGTGGTCATGGTGCAGGGCCGACAGACGCTCACCGATGCGGCTGGGCAGGTACAGCGTCAGCAGCGCACCGGCGTCGGTGATCGGCGTGGCGTCCAGCAGCAGCGCCTCGCCGTTGAGCGTCACCTCGCGCATGGGCAGGCGAAAGCCGTTTTCCAGCAGCGCGGTCTGCAGACTCGGGTCGGAGAAGATTTCCCCTAGCGACTGGCCAGCCGGTTCCTGGCCGTAAAGCGCCACCAGCGCCGGGTTGGCCAGCAGCACATGGCCCGCGCTGTCCAGCGCCAGCACCGGGTCGGTCATGGCGGCGAGCAGGGCGTCCAGTTGCAGATGACGGCGCTGGCCGGGAAGGATGTCCACAACCTTGATCGCCTCGACGCCGCGCACGCGGAACAGGCGATCCTTGAGCTCTTCGAGCAGCTCGTGGCTCAGGGTCGGCGCGTCGATATAGACGTTGGGCGGCACCATCTCGACAGCATCGAGGTTCAGGTTGCGCGCACCCAGGATGGCGAGCACCTCCTGAGTGATGCCGACGCGGTCGATGAAGGTGACGTGGATGCGCATGGGCCAGACGGTTCAGACGAGAGATGGGTGGCGATTATGCCAGCAATCGCAGATTAACGACCTGTAGGAGCGAATTCATTCGCGATCGGTTCGTATGGCCGATGCATCTCCAGCGTCCGGAATACCTTCGCGAATGAATTCGCTCCTACAGGTCATCCGTCTCATTCGAGATGCTCGGGCTTCACCGGATCGCCCGACTTCATGTCGAGTGTGTGGCGGATGTCCTCGAACATCAGGTCGTATTCATCGTGCAGGGTGCGGATGTCGACGCCCTTGGGCATGCCGTGCTTGACCGCCAGGTGAAAGGCTTCGCTGGCAAAGTTGTAGGCCTTGTCCTTGGTCAGCACGAATTCTTCCTTGAACGCCTTGCCGTTGATTTCGCCTTCCATGGAGAAGTGCATGCAGGCGCCCTCGGCAGGGTCCTGGTTGACCTCGTAGCGAACGTGGAAGTCGTAACCGAAATCCTTGTCCTGCAGCTTGGTGCGGGTGATATGCAAATGGCCAGGTTCGAACATGTGACTGCTCCCTCAAGAAACAATGATCGTAAGGAGCAGACCGTTCGCAGAGCCTGGGGTTCAGCGCTGGCTGGAAGACTCCGCGCACTCCTGCCCGGGCCTGGCAGGCTCGGGACGCGACCAGATCCACAGGTTGACCAGCAGCATGCCGGCCACGGCGAAGTAGATCCACCAGTTGTGCTTGAGCACCACCAGCATCAGCACCGCGCAGATGAGCATGGTGACCGTGGCGCTGATCTTGGCGCTGCGCGCGATCAGTTTGCCGTTGCGCCAGTTGCTCAGCATCGGACCGAACAGGCGATGGTTTTCCAGCCAGGCGCTCAGGCGCGGTGAGCTTTTGGTCGCGGCCCAGGCGGCCAGCAGGATGAATTCGGTGGTGGGCAGCCCCGGAATGAAGATCGCGATGATGCCGATGGCAAGGCTGACGTAGGCCAGGATGCCGAACAGGATGCGGGACAGTTTGCTGCCTGGGGGAGTGCTGGTCATGAGTCTCGGGTACGGCGGGTGAACGGTTGGCGCAAGGAGCGAGATGGCGCCTAGCTTAACAGTGCCGGGCGCCGAACGCTTCGATTCAGGCAGGTTCGGCCTGCGGGGCCGACGAGTAGGCGTGTTGCAGCAGCACATTGAAGCGCTCGAAGGCGGCGACCGCGCCCTTGTCGATCTGGCGTTCCTGCTCTTCGCTGAACGGCAGCTCGTCGAGAATGCGGATGAAACGCTTCCAGCCTTCGGCGCGACCGCCGGCCGGTTCGCCCAGATGGCGGGCGCCGAAGGTTTCGCTGAGGTTCAGGGCTACGGCGCGCTTGATCAGGAATGCCGCGCCCAGTTTCGAGCCTTCGGAGACGAACAGCCAGCCCAGCGCTTCGGCCTGGCTCGGCGCGTTGACGGCGCCTGCGACCGGGCTCGGGATCGGCGTGTCGAGGTCGTTCAGGTCAGCCTTGGCCTGTTCGGCGCGGCAGCGCTCGGGCAGATCTGCGATCAGTTCGACCAGTTGCGGGTCGGTGTACAGGGCTTTGAGTTCCTGCTGGAACAGGTACTGCGCGCTCAGAAAACGCGAGTAACTGGCCAGGGTCTCGAACGGCGCATTGGCCTTGACCGCCTTGTCCAGTTGCTCGTGGGGAGCGTGAGTGATCTGGTTCAGTCGCTGGGAGCGACGCGTCTGCTCTTGAGACATGGAGTCTTCCTTGTAAATGGGGGCGCTTGTAGACGAGACGTGTGAGCGCCTGCAGAGCGTAAAAAATGACAGATCCCGTAGCAGCACGGCTTGCCGGCGGGTGCGGTGTGTCTGTGACAAAGATGTCGACTGACACACCGCCCGCCGGCAAGCCGCGCTGCTACGGGGCGGTGGCTGGCTTAGATATCCCACACCAGGTTGATGGCGAAGTTGCGGCCCGGCTGGGTCAGGCGGTCCAGGCTGGCCGGCGCGGTCACGCCTGCTTCGCCGACGCCGTCGTAGCCGCGCACGTCATCCCACAGCCAGTATTTCTTGTCGGCCAGGTTGTAGATGCCGCCGCTGACGGTCACATCGTCGGTGACCTTGTAGAAACCGGTCAGGTCCACCAGCCCGAAGCCCGGGGTCTTGAACTGGGTCGAAGAGCCATCCGGCGCGTGGAAGTTGGAGTCGTCCACGCGGGTCTTGCGCTTGACCAGGGTCCAGCTCAGCAGGCCGCCATAGTTGTCCTGGTCGTAACCCAGGCCGAACACGCCGGTCAGCGGGTTGATGCTGTTGATCGGCTGGCCGGTGTCATCGTTGCGACCCTGGGACCAGGCAACCGAGCCCTGGGTGTAGAGGCCTTGCGGCGCGCCGAAGCTGTCCAGGTTCAGGCGGCCCTTGAGCTCCACGCCCTTGATGGTGGCGTGCTTGATGTTGTTGGACTGGAACACCGCTTCGGTCGAGGTGGCCGGCTGAATGGCGTCCTCGTTAATGAAGTCGCGGTATTTGTTGTAGAACACCGCCACGTCGAACGAGCCTTCGTCGAAGCGACCGCGCAGACCGGTCTCGTAACTTTTGCTGGTTTCCGGTTTCAGGTCCGGGTTGGGCTCGACGATGTAGCCGGTGTTGAGGTTTTCGAAGCGGCCGTACAGCGCCTTGGCGCTCGGCGTGCGGAAACCTTCGGCGTACTGGCCGTACCAGGTGTAGGCGTCGTCGATGGCATAAGTCACGCCCAGTTTGGGTGACAGGCGATGCCATTTCTTCTCTTTGTCGTTGAACTGGTCGGCGCTGGTCAGGCTGATCGCGCGCAGGAACTCAGGCGTGACGTGCGGGTTGAGCGTGGTGTAATCGTAACGTGCGCCCGGCATGAAGGTCCAGTCGCCCCACTTGATCTGATCCTGGGCGAACAGGGCGTAGGTGTTGATGGTCGGATCCGGGAAGTCGCTGTTCGGCGCCAGGCTGTCGGACGCGGTCGGGCTAGTGGCGCCGACGGTGCGGCAGGTGCCCAGGACCGAGGCGCAGGTCGCGGTGCCGCTGCGCTCACCGGTGACTTTCTGCTGCTTGAGCGTGGTGCCGTAGGTCA
The DNA here is from genome assembly GCF_056627435.1 of Pseudomonas sp. 2. Taxonomy (NCBI): domain Bacteria; kingdom Pseudomonadati; phylum Pseudomonadota; class Gammaproteobacteria; order Pseudomonadales; family Pseudomonadaceae; genus Pseudomonas; species Pseudomonas sp. 2. The sequence continues at coordinate 524,504 of NZ_JBWXNG010000002.1, read as the reverse complement.
GCAGGTGCTCGGTGTCGGCAATGCTGAAGGCCTTGTCCAGCTGCGCGTCGAAGATCCACTGACGCTCTTTGTAGGTGGTATCGCGGGTACGCCACACGTCGCGGCTGCCGGGCACATAACGCTCGATGGTGTTCTGGTCGGTCTTGGCGATCTGGTAGTTCAGGCTCCACTTGACGTTGTCTACCAGCAGGCTGTCCAGCGCGAAGTTGTTCTCCAGGCCGAAGCGCTCGCGGGTGATCACGTCGTTGCCTTCGCGGCCACGGTAGAAACCAAAGCCCCGGCCGCCGGTGAACGGGCCGCCCACGGCGCTTTTTTGGTTGGTGTGGGTGTCGTCCTTGTACTTCTCGTAGGTGAAGGCCAGGCGGTCGTTGTCGCCGTAGTTCCAGCCCAGCTTGGCCAGAATGTTGGTGGCGCGCACGTCTTCAGGGTTGGCGGCGGTACGCGAAAGCCCTGTGCCGCCATGGTTGCCGTAGGATTCGGTTTCTTGGCCGTTGCGCTGGCTGACATGCAGCAAGCCGTCGAAATCACCTTCGCGGCCGGCGACGGTGGCCGAGTTCAGCCAGCTGTTGTCCGCCGAGCTGTAGCCGGTCTTCAGGCGCGCGCCGACGTCCTTGCCCGGCTTGATGATGTCTTCGGGGTCGAGGGTGTAGTAGCTCACCGCGCCGCCGATGGCGCTGCTGCCGTACAGCGCCGAGGCCGGGCCGCGCAGGATTTCGACGCGCTTGATGATTTCCGGGTCGACGTAGTTGCGGTGGGTGTTGGCGTAGGGGCCGGAGAAATAGTTGTCCGGCACTTCGACGCCGTCGACCTGAGTCAGAATGCGGTCGCCGTCGATCCCGCGAATGTTGTAGCCGCTGGTGCCGGCACGCTGGCCGGCGCCGCCTACCGAGACACCGGGCTCATAGCGCACCAGATCTCGAATGTTGTTGACGTTCTTGCGATCCAGTTCCTGACGGTCCTGCACAGTGACGGTGCTGGGTACCGAGTCCACCGACTGCGCCTGGCGAGTGGCACTGACCGTGACCTGGTCCAGTGCCAGGGTGCCGGCGTTGCTGCGCTTCTCCAGTACCACGTTGTTGTTGCCCAGGCTGCGGTAGCTCAGGTTGCTGCCCGCCAGCAGGCGATCCAGGGCCTTTTCGGCGGACATCGTGCCGTTGACGCCGGGGGAGGTGACGTTCTGCGCCAGATCCGAAGACATGCCCACTTGCCAGCCCGTCACCTTGCTGAACTCGTTCAACGCCGATACCAGCGGTTGTTGCTTGATCGAGAACTGATAGCTGCCCGCGACCCGTGCCGGTTGTTCGGCGGCACAGACCTGCGCGCTGTGCATTCCCGCGGCGAACACTGCGACGGTGAGCAGGGAGAGGGTGAAATTGCTGGTGCTGTTGCGTGGCGAATCGGATGAAGCGGGGGTGAACGTGGACGGCATCGATAGCGCTCCCTGTCGTACGGGTCGTTACAGTGTTGGCAAGTTGTTTAATAGGAATCACTTGCATTGGCTATAACGAGACGTACGACGAACGGCTATCGCGTAAAAATAATTATTCTCAATTGAGAATGACCAGCGCAGGCAGCTCATGCAGCCGCGCGGAGGTGATTTGCGCCAGCGAGCGGACCACGTCCACCGGGTTGTCCAGGCGGTAGTTGCCGGTGACGGCGACCTTGTCCAGACGGTCGTTGGCGTTGACGATCCAGCCCGGGTAATACCGCCGCAGCTCAGCCAGCACCTCGCTCAACGGGCAGTTGTCGAAAATCAGGCGGCCCTGAATCCACGCCAGATCCTTGTTGCGATCGATCTTTTCCCGATGGCCGAAACCATCTGGGCCAACGCGCAGGCTGTCGCCGGCATTGAGGCTGACCTGGGAATTGCCCTTGGTCGCCTGGACGTTCACCGCACCGCGTTCGACCTGAATCTGCGCCACGCCATCCAGATACCGCACGGCAAACGCCGTGCTGCTGGCGCTCATGCGCACGGGACCTGCCTCGATCTCAAGGGGCAGGCCCTTGGCGCCGGGCACTTCGAAGAAGGCTTCGCCCTGATACAGGCGGGCCACGCGCTGGTGTTCATCCAGGTCGCTGGAGAACGCGGATCTGGTATTGAGTAGCACCTTCGAACCGTCCGCAAGCTCAAGGCGCTGGCGCTCTCCGGCCACGGTGAGGTGGTCGGCCTTGAGCCGCAGCGGCAGGTCGCTGAAGTTGAACAGGCCCAGAATCAGCAAGGCGGCGGTGGCCAACGGCATCCAGTGCGGGCGCAGGCGTTTGAGCACCGACGGCTTCTTCGGCATGGCCAGGGTCACGGCCGCATCGAGCACCGGCTGCGAATTCCAGACAGCCTCGGCCCTGGCGAAGGCTTCGCCATGGGCCGGGTCGGCGGCCAGCCATTCGTGAAAGCGCGCCTGCTGCCCGGCGTCGGCGTCTTCCAGTTCGATCAGCCACATCAGGGCCTGATCCATCACGTGATCGTTCACGGGGCCAGGTGAGTGAGAGTCCGTCAAGGGGCGTCCTCGGGTTACACGGTTCGGGGCGGGATTCTAGCGCCAGAAGCGCAGGCGGTCCGCCGGATTTCTTATGGAGTATGGATCAGGCTGCTCTCATCAGCGTTCGAGCCGGGCGGCAACCCCGACGCAAATCGCCATGATCAGCTTGAGTTCCTTTTGTACGGTGCTGGCCGAAACGCCCAGTTGTTCGGCGATCTCCAGGTAACTGCAGCCGTTGAGACGGCTCAGGGTAAAGATTTTCTGCTGGCGTGGCGTGAGCTTTTCCAGGCTCGCGTTCAGGCTCTGCAGCAGACGATTGGCGTGGGCGGCGTCCTCCAGCGCGGCGTCCGGGGCGACGACGTTGTAGACATCGGCAATCGGCGCGTCTTCGACGATGGTCCGCGCATGAATGCGCCGGGCACGCAGATGATCCAGCGCCAGGTTGCGCGCGGTCTGGAACACGAAGGGTTCGAGGTGATCGATGGGTCGTTCGCCCAGGGCGCGGGTCACCCGCAGGTAGGTTTCCTGCAGCAGGTCCTCGGCGGTGCTGGGGTTGCGAACCATGCGTTGCAGGGTGCGCAGCAGGATCGTTCGCCGGGCGAGGAAAACGTCATTGAAGTGTGACTGACTCACGAAAGATACCCGACCAGAAAAAAACGCGGATGATAATGATTGTCATCTACTGTTCGGGTCAAGGGTCAAAATTGCAAAGAATGTGTAAACGCGGGACGGAAAACTGCCACGGTGCGCATCTATGGCGATGGGTGAAATCCTTGTGGGAGCCGGCTTGCTGGCGAATGCGGTGTGACATTCAACACTTGTGTGTCTGAATAATCGCATTCGCCAGCAAGCCGGCTCCCACAGTTTTGAGGGGCGGCTTACCGCGCGTTCATCAACGCCAGGCAGTTATCCAGCATGCGGTTAGAGAAACCCCATTCGTTGTCGTACCAGGCCAGCACTTTCAGCAGGCGGCCGCTGACCTTGGTGTGGTTGGCGTCGAAGATCGACGACAGCGGATTGTGGTTGAAGTCGTGGGACACCAGCGGCAGGTTGTTGTAGCCGAGAATCTTCGAATGTTTGGCCGCTTCTTTCATGATCGCGTTGACATCTTCGGCGGTCGCGTCGCGTTTTAGCTGCACGGTCAGGTCCACCAGCGAGACGTTGATCACCGGCACCCGCACGGCCATGCCGGTCAGTTTGCCGGCCAGTTCCGGCAGCACCAGGCCCACGGCTTCAGCCGCGCCGGTCTTGCTCGGGATCATCGATTGCGTGGCCGAACGGGCTCGGTACGGGTCGGTGTGGTAGACGTCGATCAGGTTCTGGTCGTTGGTGTAGGCGTGAACGGTGGTCATCAGGCCGCTTTCGATGCCCAGTTCGCGGTTCAGCACCTGGGCCACCGGCGCCAGGCAGTTGGTGGTGCACGATGCGTTGGAAATGATCTGGTGCGACTGGCGCAGCACGTCATGGTTGACGCCATACACCACGGTCGCGTCCGCGCCTTTGGCAGGGGCGGAAATGATGACTTTCTTCGCACCGGCAGTGATGTGCGCGGCCGCCTTGGCGCGGTCGGTGAACAGGCCGGTGCACTCGAACACCACGTCGATCTTCTCGGACTTCCACGGCAGCTCGGCCGGGTTGCGGATGGCGCTGACCGAAATACGGTCACCATTGACCGTCAGGCTTTCCTTGTCGTGCTCGACGGTGGCGTCGAACGGGCCGTGAACGGTGTCGTATTTGAGGAGGTGGGCGTTGATCTCGCTGTCACCCAGATCGTTGATGGCGACGACTTGCAGGTCCTGACGATAGCCTTGGGTATAGAGTGCTCGTAGGACGTTGCGGCCGATGCGGCCAAAGCCATTGATTGCGATGCGGAGAGTCATACACCCGTCCTCAGTGAATTTGTTGTTGGAATTACAAGATTATTCTCAAAAAAATAGAAAACAAGCCCTGTTAGTGGCAGTATTTTGGTTTATCTACAAATAGAAACCCGTAAAACGGTCACAACTCGCTGAAAAATCAGGCCTTTGCTGAAGCGTTTCTCCAGCGGTCTGAAAAGTTGTCAGGTTTTGTAAGCGTTTGAGAGGGTGACCACATCCGTTAGCCTGGAGTTCATCACATGCATCCCCGCGTCCTTGAGGTAACCGAGCGGCTGATCGCTCGCAGCCGTGAAACCCGTCAGCGCTACCTGCAACTGATCCGGGGCGCGGCAAGCGACGGGCCGATGCGCGGCAAGCTGCAATGCGCCAACTTCGCCCATGGCGTCGCGGCCTGCGGCAGCGAAGACAAGCACAGCCTGCGGATGATGAACGCGGCCAACGTCGCCATCGTTTCGGCCTACAACGACATGCTCTCGGCGCATCAGCCGTACGAGCATTACCCCGAACAGATCAAGAAGGCCCTGCGTGAAGTGGGTTCGGTCGGCCAGTTCGCGGGCGGCGTGCCCGCCATGTGCGATGGCGTGACCCAGGGCGAGCCGGGCATGGAGCTGAGCATTGCCAGCCGCGAAGTGATCGCGATGGCCACCGCTGTGGCGCTGTCGCACAACATGTTCGATGCCGCGCTGATGCTCGGCATCTGCGACAAGATCGTGCCGGGCCTGATGATGGGCGCGCTGCGCTTTGGCCATCTGCCGATGATTTTCGTCCCGGGCGGGCCGATGGTGTCGGGCATTTCCAATAAGGAAAAAGCCGACGTGCGCCAGCGCTACGCCGAAGGCAAGGCCACCCGCGAAGAGCTGCTGGACTCGGAGATGAAGTCCTATCACGGGCCGGGCACCTGCACCTTCTACGGCACGGCGAACACCAACCAACTGCTGATGGAAGTCATGGGGCTGCACTTGCCAGGCGCCTCCTTCGTCAATCCCTACACGCCGCTGCGCGATGCCCTGACTCACGAAGCCGCGATCCAGGTAACGCGTCTGACCAAACAGAACGGCGATTTCATCCCTCTGGGAGAGATTGTGGACGAACGTTCGCTGGTCAACTCGATTGTTGCGCTCCATGCGACGGGTGGTTCGACCAACCACACCCTGCACATGCCGGCCATCGCCCAGTGCGCCGGGATCCAGCTGACCTGGCAGGACATGGCCGATCTCTCCGAAGTCGTGCCGACGCTGACCCACGTCTATCCAAACGGCAAGGCCGATATCAACCACTTCCAGGCCGCTGGCGGCATGTCGTTCCTGATTCGCGAGCTGCTCGATGCGGGCTTGCTGCACGAGGACGTCAACACCGTGGCTGGCCGTGGCCTGCGTCGCTACACCCAGGAGCCGTTCCTCGACAACGGCAAGCTGGTCTGGCGCGACGGCCCGATCGAAAGCCTGGACGAAAACATCCTGCGTCCGGTGGCGCGTCCGTTCTCGCCGGAAGGCGGCCTGCGGGTCATGGAAGGCAATCTGGGCCGTGGCGTAATGAAGGTTTCGGCAGTGGCGCTGGAACATCAGATCGTCGAAGCGCCTGCGCGGGTGTTCGAAGATCAGCAGGATCTGGCCGACGCCTTCAAGGCCGGTGAACTGGAACGCGATTTCGTCGCGGTCATGCGTTTTCAGGGGCCGCGCTCCAATGGCATGCCCGAGCTACACAAAATGACACCGTTTCTTGGCGTGCTTCAGGACCGCGGTTTCAAGGTCGCTCTGATCACCGATGGACGCATGTCCGGGGCCTCTGGAAAGATCCCCGCCGCCATCCACGTCTGCCCCGAAGCCTCCGATGGTGGCCCTTTGGCACTTGTGCGGGATGGGGACCTCATTCGGGTCGACGGTGTAAAAGGAACGTTGCAAGTTCTGATCGAACCGGCAGAATTGGCGGCCAGAGAACCGGCAATCGGACGTTTGTCCCACAACGTGGGCACCGGCCGTGAACTGTTCGGTTTCATGCGCATGGCCTTCAGCTCGGCAGAGAAGGGCGCCAGCGCCTTCACGACGAATCTGGAGACGCTCAAGTGACATTGGCGATGGTGGGTGATATCGGCGGCACCAATGCTCGTTTTGCCATCTGGGAAGACGATCAGCTGCATTCGATCCGGGTGTTCCCGACGATCGATTACGCCAGTCCCGAAAAAGCCCTGCAGGTTTATCTGCAGGATCTGGAACTGCACCTGGGCGATGTCGGTTCGATCTGCCTGGCCGTGGCGGGGCCGGTCACCGGCGATGACTTTCACTTCACCAACAGCCACTGGACGATCAACCGCCAGGCGTTCTGCGCGGCGATGAAGATCGACAACCTGATCATGGTCAACGACTTCACTGCCATGGCGCTGGGCATGACCCGCCTGCGCGACGATGAATACCTGACCGTGCGGCACGGCAAGGGCGACCCGAAGGCCGCACGCGTGGTCATCGGGCCGGGCACCGGCCTTGGCGTCGGCACCCTGATCCGCACCGGTGAAAGCCACTGGACCGCCGTGCCGGGTGAGGGCGGACATGTCGATCTGCCCATTGGCACGGCGCGCGAGGCGCTGCTGTGGACACGGCTGATGGCCGAGCACGAACATGTCAGCGCCGAAACCGTGCTCAGCGGCGCGGGCCTGTTGCTGCTGTATCAGGTCAGCTGCGCGCTGGACGGCATCGAGCCGGAACTGAAATCGCCTGCGGCCATTACTGCAGCCGCCCTGAAGGGCGATCCTGTAGCCTGCGCGGTGCTGGAGCAGTTCTGTGTGTTCCTCGGCCGCGTGGCCGGCAACAACGTACTGACCGTTGGCGGGCGTGGCGGGGTGTACATCGCCGGTGGCGTGATTCCGCGCTTCGTCGACTTCTTCATGCAAAGCGGTTTCAATGCCGCCCTCGCCCAGAAAGGCCTGATGAAGGATTACTTCAAGGATGTGCCGGTGTGGGTGGTGACGGCTGAGTACCCGGGCCTGATGGGCGCGGGTGTGGCGCTGGATCAGGCGCTGGCCGCGCAGGCGTAATAGCGCAGATGCGCTTGTCGTAGCAGCACGGCTTGCCGGCGGGGCGATCTTGAGGACGATCCCGCCGGCAAGCCGTGCTGCCACGGGGCGGTAACCTAACAACAATAATCTCAGTGCTTACAAGGACGACCAAAGTGAACGCTGTCAGTAAATCGATTCTGGTGGTCGATGACGACCAGGAGATTCGCGAGTTGCTGCAAGCCTACCTGAGCCGCTCGGGCTTCCAGGTGCGCACGGTGGGTGACGGGGCCGAGTTTCGTCAGGCGTTCAATGACGAGCCCAGTGACCTGCTGATTCTCGATGTCATGCTGCCCGACGAAGACGGCTTCAGCCTGTGCCGTTGGGTCCGCCAGCATCCGCGCCAGCCCCATGTGCCGATCATCATGCTCACCGCCAGTTCCGACGAGGCCGACCGCGTCATTGGCCTGGAGCTGGGGGCCGACGACTACATGGCCAAGCCCTTCAGCCCGCGTGAGTTGCAGGCGCGGATCAAGGCGCTGCTGCGCCGGGCGCAATTCGGCCAGGAGCGCGCGGCGGGCGAGGTGCTGGTGTTCGACGAGTGGCGGCTGGACATGGTCAGCCACAGGCTGTTCCACAACGATGGCGAAGAGGTGATTCTCTCTGGCGCCGACTTCGCCCTGCTCAAACTGTTTCTCGACAACCCGCAGCAGATCCTCGACCGCGACACCATCGGCAACGCCACCCGCGGCCGCGAGCTGATGCCGCTGGAGCGCATCGTCGACATGGCGGTGAGCCGCCTGCGCCAGCGTCTGCGTGACACCGGCAAGGCGCCACGGCTGATTCGCACGGTGCGCGGCAGCGGCTATCTGCTGGCGGCCAACGTGCTGCCGCAAGCGGGCAATGGTTACTGATCGTTGATGGCGCCCGAGAAAAAACGCCGCCTGCCGGTGCCGCGCTCGCTGCTGGGGCGCATGCTGTTGCTGACGCTGTTGGCGGTATTGCTGGCCCAGACGCTGTCCAGCCTGATCTGGCTGTCGCAGTTGCGCGCCACGCAGATGGAAGGGCTGATTACCAGCGCCCGCAGCCTGGGTTTTTCCATGGCGGCCAGCGTCAGTTACTTCCGCTCGCTGCCGGTGGCGTTTCGCCCGATGGTTCTCGACCAGTTGCGCAGCATGGGCGGGACGCGGTTCTTCGTCTCGCTCAATGATCGCCCATTGGACATGCAGGTGCTTGAGCCCACGGTGCGCAAGTCGGCGGTGATCAACGTAGTGGGCCAGGTGCTGCGGCAGAACCTGGGGGCCGACCCCGACATCCTCGTGCGCTTCGTGCGCCCGGAAGATCTGCGCATCTTCAACAGCGGCCTGAAGCTCGATGAGCTGCCGCGCTCCTGGGCGCACTACGCGCTGACGCTGGAGCCGGTGAACCCGCCGGTGCTGGTCACTCAGATCGAGCTGTCGCCGGGCGAATGGCTGTACATCGCCTCGCTGTTGCCCGAGCCCTACACCATGCTCGAAGAAGAAGGCCTGCCATCGCAGCAGGTCTGGTTCATCGCCCTGACGAGTATCTTTCTGCTGGTGTTCATCGGCCTGTTGGTGCACTGGCAGAGCGGCCCGCTCAAGCGCCTGGCCCACGCCGCGCGGGACCTTTCTCTGGGCGCTGACGTGGAACCGGTGGTGGAGGGCGGCGGCAGCGAGGTGGTCGAAGTGACCCGCGCGTTCAACACCATGCGCGAGCGCATCAGTCGTTACCTCACCGAACGCGGGCAGCTGTTCAGCGCCATTTCCCACGATTTGCGCACGCCGATCACGCGCCTGAGATTGCGCGTCGAACTGCTCGAAGACGAGGCGATGCAGACCAAGTTCACCCGCGATCTGGATGAGCTCGAACTGCTGGTCAAGGGCGCGCTGCAATGCGTGAAGGACACCGACATTCACGAGAACATCGAGCCGGTGGATCTGAACCACGCGCTGGACTGCCTGATCGAACCGTACCTGGCGCCAGCCGGCGGTGGCCGGGTCACGTTGCAGGGCAAGGCGATGTCGATGTTCTACGGCAAGCCGCTGGCGTTGCGGCGCTGCATGGGCAACCTGATCGACAACGCCATCAAGTACGGCGACAAGGCGCACCTGTTCGTCGAGGACGATGCCGAGGCCTTCATCCTGCATGTCGACGACGAGGGGCCGGGGGTTCCGGAGCAGCGTCTGGAGCAGGTCTTCGAGCCGCATTTTCGTCTGGCGGGCAAGCAGCAACAGGGCTACGGCCTGGGGCTGGGCATCGCGCGCAACATCGCCCACAGCCATGGCGGCGAAGTGACGTTGCAGAACCTGCGCGAGGGCGGGTTGCGCGTAACGCTGTTCCTGCCCCGCGTAGCGGATTGAAATCAAATCACTGACTGGCCTAAACCTCTGTGGGAGTGAGCTTGCTCACGAAGAGACCGCTGCATTCCTGCATCATCAGCGGCCGGCAGTCCGGATTCGTGAGCAAGCTCACTCCCACAGCGATTAAAGGCCGTAACAGGTGCGTGAAAGTTGGAATTCGAATGTCACAAACCTGTGACACTCGCGCATCCCTTCGTTACCGACGGCTCTATCCCGTTGTTTATCATCCATGCAGCGCAAGCACCAAGACTTGCTCATGCATAACAACAATAAAGGTCAAATTGATGAATTCGATTACTCGTCTCGCCGCACTCGTTTCTCTCGCCTCGTTGTTCCCTCTGAGCGCTATTGCCGCTGATTCCAAAGGCACTGTCGAAGTGGTCCACTGGTGGACGTCCGGTGGCGAAAAGGCTGCTGTCGATGTGCTCAAGGCCCAGGTCGAAAAAGACGGTTTCACCTGGAAGGACGGCGCCGTAGCCGGTGGCGGCGGTTCGACCGCCATGACCGTGCTGAAATCCCGCGCCGTGGCCGGCAACCCGCCTGGCGTCGCCCAGATCAAGGGCCCGGACATTCAGGAGTGGGCATCCACTGGCCTGCTCGACACCGAGGTGCTCGAGGGCACTGCCAAGGAAGAGAAGTGGGACAGCGTCCTGGACAAGAAAGTCTCCGATACCGTGAAGTACGACGGTAATTACGTAGCCGTACCGGTGAACATCCACCGCGTGAACTGGCTGTGGATCAACCCGGAAGTCTTCAAGAAAGCCGGTATCGAAAAAGCCCCGACTACCCTCGAAGAATTCTACGCCGCTGGCGACAAGCTGAAGAAAGCCGGTTTCATCCCGCTGGCCCACGGCGGTCAGCCTTGGCAGGACAGCACCGTTTTCGAAGCGGTGGTGCTCTCTGTGATGGGCGCCGACGGCTACAAGAAAGCGCTGGTTGACCTGGACAACGGCGCGCTGACCGGTCCTGACATGGTCAAGACGCTGACTGAACTGAAGAAAGTCGCCACCTACATGGACCCGGACGGCAAGGGCCAAGACTGGAACCTGGAAGCGGCCAAGGTCATCAACGGCAAGGCCGGCATGCAGATCATGGGTGACTGGGCCAAGTCCGAATGGACCGCGGCCAAGAAAGTCGCCGGCAAGGACTACGAGTGCGTGGCCTTCCCGGGCACCGACAAGGCCTTCACCTACAACATCGACTCCCTGGCCGTGTTCAAGCAGAAAGACAAAGGCACCGCGGCTGGTCAGCAGGACATCGCCAAGGTCGTGCTGGGCGAGAACTTCCAGAAAGTCTTCAGCATCAACAAGGGTTCGATCCCGGTGCGCAACGACATGCTGGCTGACATGGGCAAGTACGGTTTCGACTCCTGCGCCCAGACCGCCGCCAAGGACTTCCTGGCAGACGCCAAGACCGGCGGCCTGCAACCGAGCATGGCTCACAACATGGCCACCACCCTGGCCGTGCAGGGCGCGTTCTTTGACGTCGTGACCAACTACATCAACGACCCGAAAGCCGATCCGGCCGACGCGGCGAAGAAGCTGGGCGCTGCGATCAAGGCTGCCAAGTAAGTTATAGCACCGCAATTCCCTGTGGGAGGGAGCTTGCTCACGAAAGCGGAATGTCAGCCCCTGATGTTCCATCAGGCAAACCGCCTTAGTGAGCAAGCTCACTCCCACAGGATGCACGCTCGTAATCGTCACTTTCTGTACTGGATTTCACCATGAGTTCTGTTGCTGTCTTCAGCAAAGCCTCGCCGTTCGATGCCTTGCAGCGCTGGCTACCCAAACTGGTGCTGGCCCCGAGCATGTTCATCGTTCTGGTGGGCTTCTACGGCTATATCCTGTGGACGTTCGTGCTGTCGTTCACCAACTCGACTTTCCTGCCGTCCTACAAGTTCGTGGGGCTGGCGCAATATGCCCGTCTGTTCGACAACGATCGCTGGTGGGTGGCGAGCAAGAACCTGGCGGTCTTCGGTGGCATGTTCATCGCCATCAGCCTGGTGGTCGGCGTGTTGCTGGCGGTGTTTCTCGACCAGCGTATCCGCCGAGAAGGTTTTATCCGCACCATTTACCTGTACCCGATGGCGCTGTCGATGATCGTCACCGGTACCGCCTGGAAATGGCTACTCAACCCGGGTATGGGCCTGGACAAACTGCTGCGTGACTGGGGCTGGGAAGGCTTCCGCCTGGACTGGCTGATCGATCCGGATCGCGTGGTCTATTGCCTGGTCATCGCGGCTGTGTGGCAAGCCTCGGGCTTTATCATGGCGATGTTCCTGGCGGGCCTGCGCGGCGTCGATCAGTCGATCATCCGTGCCGCGCAGATCGATGGCGCGAGCATGCCCAAGATCTACTGGAAAGTGGTGCTGCCCAGCCTGCGTCCGGTGTTCTTCAGTGCGGTGATGATTCTGGCGCACATCGCGATCAAGAGCTTCGACCTGGTGGCGGCGATGACCGCCGGTGGTCCGGGTTACTCCTCTGACCTGCCAGCGATGTTCATGTACTCGTTCACCTTCAGCCGCGGCCAGATGGGTATGGGCTCGGCCAGTGCGATCCTGATGCTCGGTGCGATTCTCGCGATCCTCGTGCCTTACCTGTATTCCGAGCTGAGGACCAAGCGTCATGACTAGTCTCGCCGACAAACCTTCACTGAGCCTGAGCCGTATCGCGATCTACGCGGTGCTGATCGGCGCCGTGCTGATCTACCTGGTGCCGCTGGTGGTGATGCTGCTCACCAGCTTCAAGTCGCCTGAAGACATCGGCACCGGCAACCTGCTGAGCTGGCCCACCGAAATCACCGCCATCGGCTGGATCAAGGCCTGGGCGACGGTCAAGGGCTACTTCCTGAACTCGATCCTGATCACCGTTCCGGCAGTGCTGATCTCCACCGCTATCGGCGCGTTGAACGGCTACGTGTTGTCGATGTGGCGTTTCCGTGGCTCGCAGCTGTTCTTCGGCCTGTTGCTGTTCGGCTGCTTCCTGCCGTTCCAGACCGTCCTGCTGCCAGCCTCGTTCACCCTCGGCAAGATGGGCCTGGCCAGCACCACCACAGGCCTGGTGTTTGTCCACGTGGTCTACGGCCTGGCCTTCACCACGCTGTTCTTTCGCAACTACTACGTGAGCATTCCCGATGCGCTGGTCAAGGCTGCGCGCCTGGACGGTGCCGGTTTCTTCACCATTTTCCGGCGGATCATTCTGCCGATGTCGACCCCGATCATCATGGTCTGCCTGATCTGGCAGTTCACTCAGATCTGGAACGACTTCCTGTTCGGTGTGGTGTTCTCCAGCGGTGATTCGCAGCCCATCACGGTGGCGCTGAACAACCTGGTCAACACCAGTACCGGGGTCAAGGAATACAACGTTGATATGGCGGCCGCGATGATCGCGGGTCTGCCGACCCTGCTGGTCTACGTGGTCGCAGGCAAGTATTTCGTGCGCGGGCTGACGGCCGGCGCAGTCAAGGGGTAATCATGGCAACGCTCGAACTTCGCAATGTAAACAAGACTTACGGGACCGGCCTGCCGGACACCCTGAAGAACATCGAACTGTCGATCAAGGATGGCGAATTCCTGATTCTGGTCGGGCCTTCAGGCTGCGGTAAGTCGACCCTGATGAACTGCATCGCGGGCCTGGAGAACATCACCGGCGGCGCGATCATGATCGGCGACCAGGACGTCAGCGGCATGAGCCCCAAGGATCGCGACATCGCCATGGTGTTCCAGTCCTACGCGCTGTACCCGACCATGAGCGTGCGCGAGAACATCGAGTTCGGCCTGAAGATCCGCAAGATGAGCCAGGCCGACATCGACGCTGAAGTGGCGCGCGTGGCCAAGCTGCTGCAGATCGAACACCTGCTCAATCGCAAGCCGGGCCAGCTCTCCGGTGGCCAGCAACAGCGGGTGGCCATGGGCCGGGCGCTGGCCCGCCGGCCGAAGATCTACCTGTTCGACGAACCGCTGTCCAACCTCGACGCCAAGCTGCGGGTCGAGATGCGCACCGAAATGAAACTGATGCACCAGCGCCTGAAGACCACCACGGTCTACGTGACCCACGACCAGATCGAAGCGATGACCCTGGGCGACAAGGTGGCGGTCATGAAGGACGGCATCATTCAGCAGTTCGGTACGCCCAAGGACATCTACAACGATCCGGCCAATCTGTTCGTCGCCAGCTTCATCGGCTCGCCGCCCATGAACTTCATTCCGCTGCGCCTGCAACGCAAGGACGGGCGGCTGGTGGCGCTGCTCGACAGCGGCCAGGCGCGTTGCGAACTACCGATGAACATGAGCGATGCGGGGCTGGAAGACCGTGAGGTGATTCTGGGCCTTCGCCCCGAACAGATCGTGTTAGCGTCCGGTGAGTCTTCCGGGATGCCGACCATCCGCGCTGAAGTCCAGGTCACCGAGCCGACGGGGCCTGACACGCTGGTTTTCGTCACGCTCAACGACAGCAAGGTCTGCTGCCGCCTGGCCCCGGATGTGGCGCCGGCGGTGGGCGAAACCCTGACCCTGCAATTCGATCCGGCCAAGGTGTTGCTGTTCGATGCCAAGACCGGGGAGCGTCTGGGCAGGCTGGGAAAGTCTGAGCCCGGACAGGGCATGAGCAATGTCACTCGTATCAATCGCAACTGAGCGCAACCCGGCGCGCAGGAGCACTGCGTGAAAGAGCACCTGTGAAGGGCGGTTTTCTGCCGTAAGAACGGCCCTTCAGGCACACGAGGCAAGTGGTTACAACGCTGTTCTAGAGCTAATAACAATAAAACGAGGATTAAGGGATGAAGAAGGTAAAAGGCAAATCGCTTGGCCAGTTCCGCCTGGTCGGTGGACTCTCTGTCTTGGGGGCCTTGACGATGTCGGGTTCGGCGTTCGCGCTCGAGCCGTTCAATGCCAACGAGCACATGACCGGCGACTGGGGCGGTCTGCGCAAAGAGCTGCACGACAAGGGTTATGACTTCAACCTGGAGTACGTTGGCGAGATGGGTGCCAACGTCAAGGGCGGCTATAACCACGACAAGACGGCGCGTTACAGTGACCAGTTCGCCATCGGCACCCAGATCGACCTGGACAAGGCCTTCGGGATCAAGGACGCCGAGTTCAAGCTGACCATCACCGAGCGTAGCGGTAACAACATCTCCAACGATCGTCTGGGCGACCCGCGCATCGGCACCTTGAGCTCCTCGCAGGAAGTCTGGGGCCGTGGCCAGACCTGGCGCCTGACCCAGATGTGGTACAAGCAGAAGTACTTCGACGGCGCGCTGGACGTCAAACTCGGCCGTATGGGCGAGGGCGAAGACTTCGGCAGCTTCCCTTGCGACTTCCAGAACCTGACCTTCTGCGGCACCCAGGCGGCGAACTACGTGAACACCTGGTACAACTGGCCAGTGAGCCAGTGGGCCGTTCGCGTGAAATACAACATCACCCCAGAGTTCTTCGCGCAGGTCGGTGTGTACGAGCAGAACCCGTCCTACCTGGAAACCGGCAACGGCTTCAAGCTCAGCGGCAGCGGTGCCAAGGGCACGCTGGTTCCGGTGGAAGTGGTGTGGTCGCCAACCGTCAACTCGCTGCCAGGCGAATACCGCCTGGGCTGGTACTACAGCAGCCCGAGCGCCGATGACCTGAAAGACGACGTCAACGGTCAGCCTCAGGCGATCACCGGCAACGACTTCAAGTCCCATGGCAGCAAGCATGGCTGGTGGTTCGTGGCTCAGCAGCAACTGACCACCGTCGGCGGCGATGCCTCGCGCGGCATGAGCGTGTTCTTCAACGCCACCGTGCATGACAAGGCCACCAACTTCGTCGACAACTTCCAGAACGTCGGTCTGGTCTTCAAGGGCCCGTTCGATGCACGTCCGAAAGACGACATCGGTGTGGGTGTGTCGCGTATCCACGTCAACGACAACGTGCGTGACCGCGCTCGCCTGATCAACCAGCTGAACGGCATCGACGACTTCGACAACCCGAACTACCTGCCGATCCAGACCACCGAGTACAACTCGGAGATCTACTACGGCGTACACGTCACCGACTGGCTGACCGTGCGTCCTAACCTGCAATACGTGGTGCATCCAGGTGGTACCGACCACGTGGACAACGCCTTGGTTGCCGGCATCAAGCTGCAGACCAAGTTCTAAGGTGTCACCTGCGGCGCGTACCGCTCCTGCGCGCCGCACTCTCTCTGATGTGCTTCACAAACGATCAAGGGTCGTGTGTGCTTTGCGGGCAGCCTGGCTGCCCGTTTTTTTATGGGGTTGGTTTGTTTTTTTGAGGGTGATTGGGGAGGGGGGCTGGGGATTGCTACATGGATGCCCTGTCGGGCCATTCGCGAGCAAGCTCGCTCCCACATTTGTTGCAACGTGCCACATTCTGACAGATCACCTTGACCGCCTTTGGTGACCGACTCGAGCCTCCAGGCTAAGCACCAGTCTAAATAGGGAATCCATCAGGCCATGGCACGTTGCAAAAAATGTGGGAGCGAGCTTGCTCGCGAATGGCCCGACAGGGCATCCAGTAGCAATTTCAAGCCAGGCCCAACTCAACTCAACTCAACTCAACTCATCATCCACCGGATACCGGCTCGCGTTCAGGCTTTCCTTGATCTTGCGCAGGTGCGGCTGGAAATCCACGCCGCGGCGCAGGGTCATGCCGGTGGCCAGGACGTCGAGCACGGTCAGCTGGACGATGCGCGAGGTCATCGGCATATAGATGTCGGTGTCTTCGGGCAACGGGATGTTCAGGCTCAGGGTGCTGGCCTTGGCCAGTGGCGAATTGGCAGCGGTGAGGCCCAGCACCGATGCGCCGTTTTCCCGGGCCAGGCGCGCGACTTCCACCAGCTCGCGGGTGCGGCCGGTGTAGGAAATGATCACGAACAGCTCGCCGGTGTGAGCCACCGACGCCAGCATGCGCTGCATCAGCACGTCGGCGTGGGCCGTCACCGCGAGGTTGAAACGGAAGAACTTGTGCTGCGCGTCGATGGCGACAGGCGCAGAAGCGCCAAGGCCGAAGAAGTGGATCTGCCGCGCCTGGATCAGCAGGTCCACGGCCTTGCTGACCAGCACCGGATCGAGCACCTGGCAGACGCTGTCCAGCGAGGCGATGGCGCTGGCGAAGATTTTGCGGGTGTAGGCCTCGGGATTGTCGTCGGCCTCCACTGCACGGCTGACGTAGGCCGCGCCGCTGGCCAGGCTCTGCGCCAGTTGCAGCTTGAGTTCGGGGTAGCCGCTGACATCGAACGAGCGGCAGAAGCGATTGACGGTCGGCTCGCTGACCTTGGCGGCCTGGGCGAGGGCGGCAATGCTGAAGCGGGTCGCCTGCTGGGGATTGCTCAGAATCACCTCGGCAACTTTGCGCTCGGCCTTGTTCAACTCCTCAAGACGACTCTGGATCTGCTCCAGAAGATTGCGTACGCGTTCCATTCAAAATCCTTCTCAGAAGCGGCAAACAGGCGAATCACAAGGCCGTAAGTGTAAAGGTAACGACATGGGCCTTTAGCCTGTAGCAAAGGTGGCCTATCGTACTGAGGGCCTTGAGTGATCACCACTGTAATGTGCTTTTCGAAGAAATGTTGTGGTTATTACTACATTTGGCCTTGAGTAACGCCTTTAAAAAAGGTATTTGTAGTCTAACTTGATAAAAGAACAAACATTATGCTCTCGATTACGGTTGAACCGTGCACTTTCGCCTTGTTCGGCGCCCTGGGCGATCTGGCAGTGCGCAAGCTGTTCCCTGCGTTGTACCAGCTCGATCGTGCTGGACTGCTGCATGCCGAGACCCGAATTCTTGCCCTGGCCCGTGAAGCGGGCACGCCAGAAGAGCATCTGGCCTACATCGACAAGAACCTGCGCCGCTTCGTCCCCGAAAGCCAGCTTGAAGCCGAGCACGTGGAGCGTTTTCAGGCGCGCCTGAGCTACCTGCACGTGGACTTCCTCAAGGGCGAAGATTACGTCGGCCTGGCCGAGGTGGTGGGCGATGCCCAGACCATGATCGCCTACTTCGCCACGCCGGCTTCGGTTTATGGCGCGATCTGCGAAAACCTCGCCCTGGTCGGCCTGACCGAGCGCACCCGTGCGGTGCTGGAAAAACCGATCGGCCACGATCTGGCGTCTTCGCGCCGGGTCAACGATGCCGTGGCCAAATTCCTGCCGGAAAACCGCGTCTACCGGATCGACCATTATCTGGGCAAGGACACGGTGCAGAACCTCATCGCACTGCGTTTTGCCAACAGCCTGTTCGAAACCCAGTGGAACCAGAACTACATTTCTCACGTCGAGATTACCGTGGCGGAGAAAGTGGGCATTGAGGGCCGCTGGGGTTACTTCGACCAGGCCGGGCAGTTGCGCGACATGGTGCAGAACCACCTGCTGCAGCTGCTGTGCCTGATTGCGATGGACCCGCCGAGTGACCTGTCTGCCGACAGCATTCGCGACGAGAAGGTCAAGGTGCTCAAGGCGCTGGTGCCGTTCACGCCGGAGCGTCTGGCCACTCAAGTAGTGCGCGGCCAGTACATCGCCGGTTACAGCGAAGGCAAGCCGGTTCCCGGTTATCTGGAGGAGGAAAACTCCAACACCCAGAGCGACACCGAAACCTTCGTCGCCATTCGCGCCGACATCCGCAACTGGCGTTGGGCGGGGGTTCCGTTCTATCTGCGCACCGGCAAGCGCATGCCGCAGAAGCTGTCGCAGATCGTGATCCACTTCAAGGAACCGCCGCACTACATCTTCGCCCCGGAACAGCGGATGCAGATCAGCAACCGCCTGATCATCCGTCTGCAGCCTGATGAAGGCATTTCGTTGCAGGTGATGACCAAGGATCAGGGGCTGGACAAGGGCATGCAGTTGCGCAGCACGCCCCTGCAACTGAGCTTCTCCGACGCCTACCACAGCTCGCGCGTCCCGGACGCCTACGAGCGGTTGTTGTTGGAGGTCATGCGCGGCAATCAGAACCTGTTTGTCCGCAAAGATGAAATCGAGTACGCGTGGCAATGGTGCGACCAACTGATCGCTGGCTGGAAAAAGGCGGGCGACGCGCCCAAGCCTTATGCGGCAGGCTCCTGGGGGCCGATGAGCTCCATTGCGCTCATTACTCGTGACGGGAGGTCCTGGTATGGCGATATGTGAACTTGAATTTCCAGCGGGTCTGAAGGCCCTGGAGTTCGATAACCCAGAACTGCTGGCCACTGCGCTGGCCGATCACGTGGCCTTGCGTCTGGCATCGGCCATTGAAAACAACCCTTACGGTACTGCCACGCTGGTGGTGTCCGGCGGCAAGAGCCCGGTGGCGTTCTTTCAGGCGTTGGCGCAGAAGCCGATCAAATGGTCGCGGGTGGTGATCAGCCTGGCGGACGAGCGCTGGGTGCCGACCGAGCACGCCGACAGCAATGCCGGCCTGCTCAAGCGCCACTTGCTGCAGGGCCCGGCGGCCGAGGCGGGCTTCTTTAGCCTGTATCGCCCGACTCAGACCCTGGACGAAGCTGCTGCGGCCACCGACGAAGCGCTCAAGGACTTGCCGAAGATCGACGTGCTGGTGCTGGGCATGGGGGACGACGGCCATACCGCTTCGCTGTTTCCCGACAGCCCGAACCTGGCCGAGGCGCTGGACCTCAACAGCACGCGTCGTTGTCTGCCGATGCAGGCACCGAGCACGCCGCATCAGCGCCTGACCATGACCCGCGCGCTGTTGGCGACGGCCAGCACGCCCATCCTGTCCGTTTCCGGGCAGGCGAAACTGGAAACACTGCGCACGGCACTGGCGGGCGATGACCTGGCCCAAATGCCGATCCGTGCGTTCCTCAACCCGGCTTTAGAGATCTACTGGTGCCCATAAGCAAAGGATCAGCCGCCATGGAGAAAACCCAAGTGACACAACCGTTGAATAGCATGGCGAGCAAAGTTGCCCAGATCGACGAACTCTGCGCGAAAGCGAAGATTCTTCCGGTCATCACCATTGCTCGCGAGCAGGACGTGCTGCCACTGGCCGACGCGCTGGCGGCAGGCGGCCTGACCGCGCTGGAAATCACCCTGCGCTCCGAGTTCGGCCTCAAGGCCATTCGCATGCTGCGCGATGCGCGCCCGGAGCTCTGCGTTGGCGCAGGCACTGTGCTGGATCGCCACATGCTTAAGGCCTCGGAAGAAGCCGGCTCGCAATTCATCGTGACCCCGGGCAGCACCCAGGATCTGCTGGAAGCCGGCGCGCAGAGCGAACTGCCTCTGCTGCCGGGCATCAGCAGCGCGTCGGAAATCATGATCGGTTATGCCCTGGGCTATCGCCGCTTCAAGCTGTTCCCGGCTGAAATCAGCGGCGGTGTAGGCGCGATCAAGGCGCTGGGCGGTCCATTCCCGGAAGTGCGTTTCTGCCCGACCGGCGGCGTCAGCGCAGCCAACCTGAAAAACTACATGGCACTGCCCAACGTGATGTGCGTAGGCGGTACCTGGATGATCGACAGCGCCTGGGTCAAGAACGGCGAGTGGAGTCGCATCACCGACGCCACCGCCGAGGCAGTGGCGCTGTTCGACTGATTGAATCGCTGACACCTCCTGCATCGATTCTGCGACAGCTCCCGTTCAAGCGGGGGCTGTTTTAATCAGACTTCAGCGATGGAGTTCAATGCATTGGGGTGTTGCTACAGAAGTCGTTGTTGCATGGCTTTTTAACGGTGTTCTCCGGTCAGGGAGCACCGTTTTTTTTGCCTGTTTTTTGAGTTTCAAGGGCAGATATACATATGTACCGCACCGGGATCGGTGCGGGCACGTATCGTTAGCGCTCCTTTGTAGTTCGCTTTCCATCGAGCTCTTTAGCGGCGTCTTCTTCCAAGGGGGACGCCGCTTTTTTTTACGTGAAGCGAATCGGGGTCTTGATCGCATTCTGCTTCAGCGGCTCGCGCGGGCGCGTGCGTAACGGGTCGAGCAGCGCCGACAGGCCGTTGTGATCGATTTCGTGCATCAGCGCCAGCAGGCCGCCCAGTTCTCCAGCCGGAAAGCCCTTGCGGGCAAACCAGTTCAGGTAATCGCCCGGCAGGTCAGCCAGCAGGCGCCCCTTGTACTTGCCGTAGGGCATCTCGCGGGTGACCAGCAGTTTGAGTTTTTCCGGGTTCATGGCATCGCCGTTGGTCTTTTCGAATGAACTGGCAAGATACGTGCATTCTGCATGCAGGCCAACCTGCCGATCATGCAGAACACGCGGCTGCGTAATTTCATGTGCGTTTTAACTATCTGATTTTTATGGTATTTATCTTTGTTGAAAGTCTGGCACGGGCGCTGCAACGCTGTGGTCATCGAGTGATTTGTCTCTTCGATCAACCTGCCAGAAAGGAAACTCAAAATGACGGATATCAACAAAGAAGCGATCTCGGTACTCAATGATCTGATCGAGACCAGCAAGGACGGCGAAAAAGGTTTTCACACCAGCGCCGAAGACATCAAGAACCCTGAAATCAAGGCTTACTTCCTTTCTCGCTCCTCCGAATGCGCCACCGCCGTACGCGAGCTGCAGGCCGAAGTCCGCGCACTGGGCGGCGATCCAGAAACCTCTTCCAGCGCCGCGGGTACGGTGCATCGCCTGTGGGTCGAGTTGAAAGCGGCCGTGACCGGCAAGAGCGACGAGGCCATTCTCAATGAAGTGGAACGCGGTGAAGACCATGCGCTGAAAGCCTATCGTGACGCACAGCAAAAGGCCTTGGAAAAAGCTCTGCCGACCAACGTCGTCAGCCTGATCCAGCGTCAGCTGGCCGGCGTGCAGGCCAACCATGACAAGGTCAAGGCGCTGCGTGACTCGGTTCGCCGGGCGAGCTGATTTCCTGCGTTAGCTGTACGGTCGATAAAAAAAGCGCCAGTTGATCTGGCGCTTTTTTCATGCGGTTTCAGCTGACAGAGAGGGCGGCCGCTCGACACGATTGCGTCCCAGGCGCTTGGCCTCGTAGAGCGCCTTGTCCGCGGCGGCGAGTAACCTGTTCAGGGTGCCGGCCATGTCCGAGGTGCGGGTCGCCACGCCGATGCTCACGGTCGTGGGCGCGGTGTCCGTGCCGAAGGGCGGCAGTGACTCGATGGCGCTGCGGATCTTCTCTGCCATGGCCCTGGCGCCGTCCAGATCGGTTTCCGGCAGCACGACCATGAACTCTTCACCGCCATAACGCGCTGCGAGGTCACCCGGTCGCCGCGTGCTGGCCGCCAGGGTCAGGGCGACGTTACGCAGCGCGTCATCGCCGCCGTGATGCCCATGGCGATCGTTGAACGCCTTGAAGTGGTCGACGTCGATCATCAGCAGCGACAGCGGCTGGCCGGTGCGCAGGCTGCGAGCCCATTCCTGTTTCAGTGCTTCGTCCAGCCGGCGGCGATTGGCAAGGCCGGTCAGGCTGTCGGTGGACGCCAGTTTCGCCAGGCCGCGCTCGGCGCGACGGCGCAGGCGCAACTGTCGGCCCAACAGCGAAGACAGCCAGAGAATGCCCAGGCACAGCAGCCCGGTGGCGCCTGCGACCAGCAGCGCGTTGCGCTTCCACACGGCATAGACCTCGCCCCGGGACTGAACCACCACAACGATCAGCGGCAGGTCGCCTACGCGGGAGAAGGTGTACAGCCGCTTTTCATCGTCGAAATCCGAGAGGGCGGTAAAGCTGCCATTGATCTCTTTCATGATCCGCTGGAAGTTGGGCTGCTGGCTGAAATCCTGGCCAATGAACTTCGCATTCGCGCCTTCCGGTTGTCGGGCGAGCAGGATGCCTTGGGCGTTGATCAGGTTGATCGTGCCGCTGCGCCCGACATCCAGGCCGCGGAACAATTGGTTGAAGTAGGAAAGACGCATCGACGCGCTAGCCACGCCGACGAAAGATCCGTCAGGGGAGGGGATGCGGCGGCTGAAGCTGATGCACCAGTCCTTGAAACCCCAGCGCGACTTGAACGGCCCATCCACCTTCAGCGCCAGGGACGGGTTGTCCCGATGAAACTCAAAGCCAGGCCGGTCGGCAAAGTTGTCGGGCCTGGGCTTTACCGAGGTGGAGTCGGCAACGATCGCGCCGTTCTCGTCGAGCATCACCAGATCGCCCTTGTAAGGCGCAGCGGTGGAGCGATCGAACAGCACCTGCCGGCGCAGGGCAGGCGATATCGCCATGACCTCGGGCATCTGCCATGCGTCGATCATGCCCCTGAGCGAAATATCATAGAGATCGGCGTTGCGCTGCACATCCGCATCGATCAACTGCACCACATTATTGGCCGAGCGCACTGCCGTTTCGGTGGCATTGCCATACTCGCGATACAACAGCGACGCGACGATGGCCAGGATCGCCAGCACTGCGAGCAGGCTGCCGGACATCAGCATTCTTTCCGACCGGGACCAGTCACTGGGCGGCGGTATGGCGACGGAAAAGGTCATCGAGCAGCTCTGTCGAAAGTGGGCCCCTGAGGTCCTGCTGGCCGAAAGCATTGTCGCGGCGTGCACGTTAGTCAATGCGTCAGGGAGTGAATGACGTTCGGGACGTCGGAGTCGAGCATTAAGGAGACGTCAGCTGCGTCGATCAAGTCAGAAAATTCCGCTAACTGTGTAAGGATTCGGCTGGAACATCTGAGATGTGACTCAAGCAGCGCAAAAAGACGCTTGAGCGGGGGAGAGGAGTCACTTGAAGCCCTCGGTGTCGAGGGCTGGCAGGCGGGGAGGAGGAGAGAGGGGAATCACTCCCCCTCATCAAACCTGTTGTTGATCAGCTCGATCAGGCCCTCGAGCGCTGCGTGTTCGTCATCGCCTTCGGTCAGCAGGTGGATTTCGGTGCCTTTGCCGGCGGCGAGCATCATCACGGCCATGATGCTCTTACCATCGACCATGCTTTCCGGAGTGCGGCCGACGCGGATCTGGCAAGGGTATTTGCCGGCGACACCGACGAATTTGGCGGCGGCGCGGGCGTGCAGGCCCAGCTTGTTGATGATGGTGATCTGATGAGCGGGCATCGCGTTGGGGATCCTTTCAGCTTAGGTCGCGGTGGCGGACCTGAACATTCTTGAGCGATTGTTGCAGGGCCTGACCCAGGCGTTCGGTCAGGTAGACGGAGCGGTGATGCCCGCCGGTGCAGCCAATGGCAATGGTGACGTAGGCGCGGTTGCTGGCGGCGAAGCGCGGCAGCCACTTGTTGAGGTATGAGGAAATGTCCTGGAACATTTCTTCGACATCCGGCTGTGCGGCCAGGTATTCGGCGACCGGTTGATCGAGGCCCGATTGTTCGCGCAACTCCGGCTTCCAGTACGGGTTGGGCAGGCAGCGGACGTCGAACACCAGGTCGGCGTCCACGGGCATGCCGCGCTTGAAACCGAAGGATTCGATCAGAAACGCCGTGCCGGGCTCGGGCTTGTTCAGCAGCCGCAGCTTCAGGGTGTCGCGCAACTGATAAAGGTTCAGGTGCGTGGTGTCGATGGTCAGGTCGGCCAGGTCGATGATCGGGCCCAGCAGCGTCTTTTCGTCACGAATGGCCTCGGCCAGCGAGCGCGTGGCGTTGCTCAGCGGGTGGCGGCGGCGGGTTTCGGAAAAGCGCTTGAGCAGGGTCGATTCTTCGGCATCCAGAAACAGCACGTCACACTGGATGTGCCGGCCCCGGACTTCTTCGAGCATCCGCGGAAAGCGAGTGAGGTGGCTGGGCAGGTTGCGCGCGTCAATGGAGACGGCCAGCAACGGCTCGGCCAGTTCGGTGTTGATCAGCGCCCGTTCGGCAAGCTCGGGGAGCAGGCCGGCCGGCAGGTTGTCGACGCAGTAGAAACCGCTGTCTTCGAGAACATCGAGGGCCGTGCTCTTGCCGGAGCCAGAGCGGCCGCTGACGATGATCATGCGCATGATCAGTGACCGTTCTGCACGCGCAGGACGACGTTGTACAGCTCGTCGCTGCTCTTGGCGCCGCGCAGGCTGGCGCGCACATCGGCACGGTCGAGCATGCTGGCGATCTGGCGAAGCAATTCGAGGTGTGCGTCGGTTGCGGCCTCGGGGACCAGCAGCACGAACAGCAGGTCGACCGGCGCGCCGTCGATGGCGTCGAAGTCGACCGGTTTTTCCAGGTGCAGCACCGCGCTCACCGGGGCCTGGCAGCCCTTGAAGCGGCAGTGGGGAATGGCGATCCCATTGCCAAAACCGGTAGAGCCCAGTTTTTCACGGGCCAGAAGGCTCTCGTAGACGTCTTGCCAGTCGAAGTCGGGCACCTGGCGCGCGATCAGTCGGGCAATCTCTTCGAGTACTGCTTTTTTACTGCCGCCTGGCACGTTCACGAAGGAACGGCCAGGGGTCAGGATATTTTCAAGTCGGATCATGGAGGGGGAGTGTCAGCGAGCGGCCGCACCTTTGAGGATGCTTTGCTGCTTTTCCTTATGTTTGAGCAGTTGTCTGTCCAGCTTGTCAGTGAGCAGGTCGATTGCCGCGTACATGTCGTCATGCTCCGCGT
Source organism: Pseudomonas sp. 2 (assembly GCF_056627435.1). NCBI lineage: Bacteria > Pseudomonadati > Pseudomonadota > Gammaproteobacteria > Pseudomonadales > Pseudomonadaceae > Pseudomonas > Pseudomonas sp. 2. The sequence goes on along the minus strand of NZ_JBWXNG010000002.1, from coordinate 499,382 downwards.
TGGCAACCACCTCTCCACCGTGGATATGCAGGGTGGCCTCGATCTTCTGTTTGAGTTTCTCGACGGCCATCGTCACCTGCACGTTGGTAATCTTGTCAAAGTGCCCTTCGAGCTTTTTCAGCTTCAGCTCGACGTACTCGCGCAGGGGCTTGGTCACTTCCAGTTGGTGTCCACTGATGTTGACTTGCATACAGCTTCTCCTTCGTTGCCAGTGCATTAAGAGGCAGGCTTGGGTGCCTGCCACTGGAACGCTGTGGCTCGTGACCTCTACATCAGCCGCTTGCGTTCGCTCGAAGGCGCTATCCCTAGAGATTCGCGGTACTTGGCGACTGTGCGACGGGCCACTTGAATGCCTTGTGCCTCCAGTAAACCAGCGATCTTGCTGTCACTCAACGGCTTTTTCTGATTTTCCGCGGCAACCAGTTTCTTGATGATCGCGCGAATGGCCGTGGACGAGCATTCGCCGCCTTCGGAGGTGCTGACGTGGCTGGAAAAGAAGTATTTCAGTTCGTAGATGCCGCGCGGCGTGTGCATGAACTTTTGCGTCGTGACGCGCGAGATCGTCGACTCGTGCATGCCCACCGCTTCGGCGATGTCGTGCAGGACCAGCGGCTTCATCGCCTCGTCGCCGTACTCCAGGAAACCGCGCTGATGCTCGACGATTTGCGTCGCGACCTTCATCAGAGTTTCGTTGCGGCTTTGCAGGCTCTTGATGAACCAGCGCGCTTCCTGCAGCTGGTTACGCATGAAGGTGTTGTCGGCGCTGGTGTCGGCGCGGCGCACGAAGCCTGCGTACTGCGGGTTGACGCGCAGGCGCGGCACGGCTTCCTGGTTCAGCTCCACCAGCCAGCGCTCGTTGTCCTTGCGCACGATCACGTCAGGCACCACGTACTCGGCTTCGGTGGATTCGATCTGCGAACCGGGGCGCGGGTTGAGGCTCTGCACCAGCTCGATGACCTGGCGCAGGTCATCTTCCTTGAGCTTCATGCGGCGCATCAGTTGCGAGTAGTCGCGGCTGCCCAAGAGGTCGATGTAGTCACTGACCAAGCGCTGGGCTTCGGTCAGCCATGGCGTCTTGGCGGGCAGCTGGCGCAATTGCAGTAGCAGGCATTCGCTCAGGGTACGAGCGCCGATGCCAGCCGGCTCGAACTGTTGAATGCGGTGCAGGACGGCTTCGATTTCGTCCAGCTCGATGTCCAGCTCCGGGTCGAACGCATCGAGCAGTTCTTCCAGCGATTCGTCCAGATAGCCCTGGTTGTTGATGCAGTCGATCAGGGTCACGGCGATCAGGCGATCGGTGTCGGACATCGGCGCCAGGTTCAGTTGCCACAGCAGGTGACTCTGCAGGCTTTCGCCGGCCGAGGTGCGGGTGGTGAAGTCCCACTCGTCATCGTCGTTGCTGGGCAAGCTGCTGGCGCTGGTCTGGTAGATGTCTTCCCAGGCGGTGTCGACCGGCAATTCGTTGGGAATGCGCTCGCTGTCGCCCCATTCGCCGTCTTCGAGATTGTCGACGGTGGAGGTGGTCGATTCCTGGTACGTCGGTTCCTGAACGTCAGCGGCGGGTTTTGCTTCGATGTTGTCGGCCATCGGGTCGGCGTTATCGAAGTCGTCGCCTTCTTCCTGGCGTTCCAGCATGGGATTGGACTCCAGTGCCTCCTGGATTTCCTGTTGGAGATCCAGCGTAGACAGTTGGAGCAAGCGGATGGCCTGTTGCAGCTGCGGTGTCATCGTCAGCTGCTGGCCCATTCTCAAGACTAGCGAAGGTTTCATGGCAGGGACTTAACACCTTGTTCGCCGGCGCATGTGCGCCATCCACTACTGGGCGCCGGAGCGCCAAATTAAGCAAATTATATGCCTGAAACCGAAGTGTTTGCCTAGGGTGTTGTGACAATTAATGCGAGGTTGGCGATGAGGCGTATGCAGCAAGCGCCGGCCAACCCCTTGTCATCGCCGCAATTACAGGCGGAACTCGTGGCCGAGGTACACTTCCTTGACCAACTGGTTGGCCAGGATGGTTTCAGCGTCACCTTCTGCGATCAGCTGCCCGTCGTTGACGATGTAGGCGGTTTCGCAGATATCGAGGGTCTCGCGCACGTTGTGGTCGGTGATCAGAACGCCGATGCCCTTCGCCTTGAGATGGTAGATGATCTGCTTGATATCGCCCACGGAGATCGGGTCGACACCGGCGAACGGTTCGTCGAGCAGGATGAACTTCGGCGCGGTGGCCAGTGCGCGGGCGATCTCGACACGGCGACGTTCGCCACCGGACAGGCTCATGCCCAGGTTGTCGCGGATGTGAGTGATGTGGAATTCCTGCAGCAGGCTTTCCAGCTCCTTGCGGCGTGCGGCGCGATCGAGTTCCTTGCGGGTCTCCAGGATCGCCATGATGTTGTCCGACACCGACAGCTTGCGGAAGATCGAGGCCTCCTGCGGCAGGTAGCCAATACCGGCGCGAGCGCGGCCGTGCATCGGCTGATGGCTGACATCCTGCTCGTCGATCAGCACGCGGCCCTGGTCGGCCTGCACCAGGCCCACGATCATGTAGAAACAGGTGGTCTTGCCTGCACCGTTGGGGCCCAGGAGGCCGACGATCTGACCACTTTCGATGGACAGGCTGACGTCACGGACGACCTGGCGGCTTTTATAGGCCTTGGCCAGGTGTTGGGCTTTCAGCGTCGCCATTACTGCGCCTTCTGCTGGTCGGTTTTCTTTTTCGGCTGGATCACCATGTCGACGCGTGGACGCGCCTCGGTGACCTTGCTGCCGGTCGCACGGCCGGCGCTGGCCAGCTTGCGCACCGTGTCATAGACGATTTTCTCGCCCTGAGTGGTGTTGTTGTCCTTGTCGACGACCTTGGCCTTGTCGATCAGCACGATACGGTTCTGCGGCGCGTGGTACTGGATGGTCACGCCCCAGCCTTGCACCGGCTTGGGGTCGCCAGCGGTCTGCAACTGCTCGAAGTAGGCCAGGTTGCCCACCGAGGTCACCACGTCGATGTCGCCAGCCGGGGTACGGGTCATGGTCACCTTGTTGCCGGTCACCTTCATCGAGCCCTGGGTGATGATCACGTTACCGGTGTAGGTGGCGATGCCCTGTTTGTCGTCCAGCTGAGCATCGTCGGCTTGAACGCGGATAGGCTGGTCCTGATCGTTTGGCAGAGCCCAGGCGCTCACGCTTCCCAGTGCTGTGCCCAGGCCGAGCAAAATAGGGAGGGTTTTAAGGAGCCTCATACTGTCCTCTTGCATTCGATAGCAGGTGAATCCTGCTTTCTTTTAGATAGGCCTTCATACCCGTACCGGTGCTCACGCCGTTGAAGCCGTCGATTCTAACGGGTTGAGCGGTTTCCGCATATTGCTTCTGAGGGAAGACGGTCATGCGGGTGCTGGTGATGATCGTGGTGCGGTTCTTTTCGTCGGTGCGGTTGATGCGCACCTTGTCGATCAGCTCGACATGATCGCCGCCGGGAGACACCTCGGCGCGCACGCTCTGTACGTGCCACGGGTATTCCGTGCCGCGGTACATCTGCAGCACCGGCGTGGTCATGAGGGTCACGTCGGTGGCCTTCAGGTGCTCGACCTTGTCGGCGGTCAGGTCGTACTGCTGGGTGCCGTCCTCAAGGTACTGGATGCTGTGGGCGTTCAACGCATAGTAGTCGATGGCGCTTTCATCCACGGTGACCTTGGGCTGGTCCATGAAGCTTTCCGGGCTGATGTTCCAGTACCCGGCCGCTGCAAGCAGCACGGCCAGGACGCCGAAGATCAGAAAGGTGCGAATTCTTTTGCTCAGCATAAGTGCGCTTCTATAGATAGGCGGCGTGGGCCGCTTCGAGGTTGCCCTGGGCGTCCAGGATCAGCTCGCAGAATTCTCTGGCGGCACCTTCGCCGCCGCGTGCCTTGGTTACGCCGTGTGCGTGCTCGCGCACGAAACCGGCGGCGTTGGCCACGGCCATGCCCAGGCCTACCCGGCGAATCACCGGCAGGTCAGGCAGGTCGTCACCCAGGTAGGCAACCTGTTCGTAGCTCAGGTTCAGTTGTGCCAGCAGCCCGTCGAGCACCACCAGCTTGTCTTCGCGGCCCTGGTACAGGTGGGCGATGCCCAGGTTTTTCGCGCGACGCTCCACCACCGGGGTCTTGCGGCCGCTGATGATGGCCGTGGTCACGCCCGAGTTGATCAGCATCTTGATGCCTTGACCGTCCAGGGTGTTGAAGGTCTTGAACTCGCTGCCGTCTTCCAGAAAGTAAAGGCGACCATCAGTGAGCACGCCATCGACGTCGAACACTGCCAGCTTGATCTTCTTGCCGCGTTGCATCAGGTCGTTCATATCACCACTCATTACATGACTCCCGCACGCAGCAGATCGCCGAGGTTGAACGCGCCGACAGGATGGTCATTGTCATCGACCACGATCAGTGCGCCGATCTTGTTGTCTTCCATGATTTTAAGGGCTTCGGCCGCGAGCATGTCGGCGCGGACGGTCTTGCCGTGCACGGTCATGACTTCATCGATGGTGGCCTGGCGGATGTCGATCGGGCGATCCAGCGTGCGGCGCAAGTCGCCGTCGGTGAAGATCCCGGCCAGGCGCCCGTCGGTTTCGACAATGGCGGTCATGCCCAGGCCCTTGCGGGTCATTTCCATCAGCGAGTCACGCAGCAAGGTGCCGCGGGCCACTTGCGGCAGCTCGCTGCCGGTGTGCATCACGTGTTCGACTTTCAGCAGCAGGCGACGGCCCAGCGCCCCGCCCGGATGGGAGAAGGCGAAGTCTTCGGCGGTAAAACCGCGCGCATCGAGCAGGGCCACTGCCAGGGCGTCGCCCATCACCAGGGCAGCGGTGGTCGAGGAGGTCGGCGCCAGGTTCAGCGGGCAGGCTTCTTTCTCGACCTGCGCATTGAGGTTGACGTCCGCCGCTTTGGCCAGGGTCGACTCGGGATTGCCGGTCAGGCTGATCAGCTTGATGCCCAGGCGCTTGATCAGCGGCAGCAGGGTCACGATTTCATTGGTGGTGCCCGAGTTCGACAGGGCCAGGATGATGTCGTCGCCGGTGATCATGCCCATGTCACCATGGCTGGCTTCGGCCGGATGGACGAAGAACGCCGGCGTGCCGGTGCTGGCCAGGGTGGCGGCGATCTTCTTGCCGATATGCCCGGATTTGCCCATGCCGACCACTACCACGCGGCCCTTGCTGGCCAGGACCATCTGGCAGGCGCTGACGAAATCGGCGTCGATGTGCGCGAGCAAACCCTCCACGGCCTCTATTTCAAGGCGGATGGTGCATTGTGCCGATTGGATCAGGTCGCGGGCGTCGGTCATGTCTAAAGAGGATCAGTCTGCTGAAAAGGCGGGGATTATACCGGCAATGTTGAAAACCCTCACGCTTCATCGTTGCTTCTTGTTTATAGAAGGTGGCAATTGCGGTTTTTCTGTCCGAAGCAAGCAGTGGCGTCGTAGGAAATTTCACTGTCGTTGCAACTTTTTGTGTCTGGTCGTGACTTGAAGTGCTTGAGCTTTGGCGACGTCAGGGAGCGGTGGTATAGTTCGCCGCTTGTTCGGCCCCTCCAGACAGTGTGTCGTTCTTAAAGGACGCAGCATCTGAGAGACAGGCTGCATCGCAAGGAGTTTAGATGAGTGCCGATAACGCTTACGCGGTCGAACTGAAGGGTGTGTCCTTCAAACGCGGTACGCGCAGCATTTTCAACAATGTCGACATCCGCATTCCGCGGGGCAAGGTCACCGGCATCATGGGGCCGTCGGGCAGTGGCAAGACCACGCTGCTGCGCCTGATGGGCGCGCAGTTGCGCCCCAGCAGCGGCGAAGTCTGGGTCAATGGCCAGAATCTTCCGCAGCTGTCGCGCAGCGATCTGTTCGATGCCCGCAAGCAGATGGGTGTCCTGTTCCAGAGCGGTGCGTTGTTCACCGATCTCGATGTGTTCGAGAACGTGGCCTTTCCGCTGCGGGTCCACACCGAGCTTCCCGAAGACATGATCCGCGACATCGTCCTGCTCAAGTTGCAGGCCGTGGGGTTGCGCGGTGCCGTGGAGCTGATGCCCGACGAGCTGTCGGGTGGCATGAAGCGCCGCGTGGCGCTGGCCAGGGCCATTGCGCTGGATCCGCAGATCCTCATGTACGACGAGCCTTTCGTGGGCCAGGACCCGATCGCCATGGGCGTGCTGGTGCGCCTGATCCGCCTGCTCAACGACGCGCTGGGCATCACCAGTGTGGTGGTCTCCCACGACCTGGCCGAAACCGCCAGCATCGCCGACTACCTCTACGTTGTTGGCGACGGCCAGGTGCTGGGGCAGGGCACGCCGCAGGAATTGATGCAGTCGGATAACCCGCGCATTCGTCAGTTCATGACAGGGGATCCGGACGGCCCTGTGCCCTTTCACTATCCGGCACCGGATTATCGCGAAGATCTGTTGGGGAAGCGCTGATGCGCAGAAAGTCATTGATGGATCGTGTACGCCTGATGGGGCGTTCGGCGATCGATATTGTTGCTGTGCTGGGGCGTTCGGGGATTTTTCTGGTTCATGCCTTGCTGGGGCGGGGCGGAATCGGCGGCGGTTTCCAGTTGCTGGTGCGCCAGCTGTACTCGGTAGGCGTTATGTCGCTGGCGATCATCGTCGTGTCGGGCATTTTCATCGGCATGGTGCTGGCGCTGCAGGGTTTCAGCATCCTGGCCAAATACGGCTCCGAGCAGGCGGTGGGGCAGATGGTTGCCCTGACCCTGCTGCGTGAGCTGGGCCCGGTGGTGACGGCGCTGCTGTTCGCCGGCCGTGCAGGCTCTGCGCTGACCGCTGAAATCGGCAACATGAAATCCACCGAGCAGTTGTCGAGCCTGGAAATGATCGGCGTCGACCCGCTCAAGTACATCGTCGCGCCTCGCCTGTGGGCCGGCTTCATCTCGCTGCCGGTGCTCGCCATCATCTTCAGCGTGGTGGGCATCTGGGGTGGTTCGTGGGTCGCGGTCGACTGGCTGGGCGTCTACGAAGGTTCGTTCTGGGCCAACATGCAGAACAGCGTTTCCTTCCCCAATGATGTGATCAACGGAGTGATCAAGAGCGTTGTCTTCGCTTTCGTGGTCACCTGGATTGCCGTGTTTCAAGGCTATGACTGCGAGCCCACTTCAGAGGGGATCAGTCGCGCCACGACCAAGACCGTGGTCTACGCCTCATTGGCCGTACTGGGCCTGGACTTTATTTTGACCGCCTTGATGTTTGGAGACTTCTGATGCAAAACCGCGCCCTCGAAACCGGTGTCGGCCTGTTCCTGCTGGCCGGCATCCTGGCCTTGCTTCTGCTCGCTCTGCGCGTCAGCGGTCTGAGTGCCAGCACGACCACCGACAGCTATAAACTTTATGCCAATTTCGACAATATCGCCGGTTTGACTGTCAGAGCCAAGGTGACCATGGCCGGTGTGACCATCGGCAAGGTCACGGCAATCGATCTGGACCACGACACCTTCACCGGTCGCGTGACCATGGAAGTGGACAAGCGAGTGAATAATCTGCCTTCGGACTCCACGGCTTCTATTCTCACTGCAGGCTTGCTGGGCGAGAAATACGTCGGCATCAGCGTCGGTGGCGATGACCAGCTGTTGAAGGACGGCAGCACCATCCATGACACGCAATCGTCCCTGGTGCTTGAGGACCTGATCGGTAAATTCCTGCTCAATTCCGTAGGTAAAGACGCCAAATGAGGAGTTTTTTCATGATCTCGATTCTGCGCCGTGGCCTTCTGGTGCTGCTGGCTGCTCTGCCTTTGTTCGCCAATGCGGCAGCGAGCCTGTCCTCCGCTCATGACCTGGTGGACAACACCACCAAGCAGTTGCTGGCGGACCTGGCGGCCAACAAGGAAACATACAAGACCAATCCACAGGCCTTCTACGATGCGCTCAATGGCATTGTTGGCCCGGTCATCGATGCCGACGGCATTTCCAAGAGCATCATGACGGTCAAGTATTCGCGCAACGCAACGCCCGCGCAGATGCAGCGCTTCCAGGAAAACTTCAAACGCAGCCTGATCCAGTTCTACGGCAACGCGCTGCTGGAATACAACAACCAGGGCATCACTGTCGGTTCGGCCAGAGATGATGGCTCCGATCGCGCTTCCGTCGATATGTCGGTCAAGGGCAACAACGGTGCGGTCTATCCGGTTTCCTACACCCTCACCCTCGTCAATGGTGAGTGGAAAGTGCGCAACGTGATCATCAACGGCATCAACATCGGCAAGCTGTTTCGCGATCAGTTCGCCGACGCCATGCAGCGCAACGGCAACAACCTGGACAAGACCATCGACGGCTGGGCCGGCGAAGTCGCCAAGGCCAAGGACGCGACCGAAAACTCGCCTGACAAGGTCGTCAAATGAGTGATGCCTGTGTAACGGCGGTCGGTGGCAGCGAGCTGAAGCTGTTCGGCGTGCTCGACTACCGCACCGGCCCCGAGCTGCGCAAGCAGGGCGCCGAGCTGATCAAGGCCAGCGATTCGCCGACTCTGGTGCTCGACTGTTCGGCCGTGCAGAAATCCAGCAGCGTGGGCCTGGCCCTGCTGCTGGCCTTCATGCGTGACGGCCAGGCCGCCGGCAAGTCGGTCAGCGTTCGCGACCTGCCTGAAGACATGAAAGAAATCGCACAGGTGTCGGGCCTGACCGAACTGTTCGAACAACATTGATTGCCATCATCGATCAAGCCCCTCGTCCGGCACCTGTCAAAGCAGGGTTCGCAACGAGAGGGCTTTTTTGTATCATGGCCGACCCGCGCGCACAGGGCGCCGATTGAGGTTAAGCATGCAGGCCGTAGAAGTTAAAAGCTTCCTTGAAGGTAAGCTGCCAGAAATCCAGGTCGAAGTTGAAGGCGAAGGCTGCAACTTCCAGCTGAACGTGATCAGCGATGAACTGGCTACACTAAGTCCGGTCAAGCGCCAGCAGCAGATCTACACGCATTTGAACCCATGGATCGCCGATGGCAGCATCCACGCGGTCACCATGAAATTCTTCAGCCGCGCTGCCTGGGCCGAGCGCAACTGAGCCACAATTTGGCGTCGAGATCCCAATGGACAAACTGATTATTACTGGCGGCACTCGTCTTGATGGCGAAATCCGCATCTCCGGGGCAAAGAATTCTGCCCTGCCGATTCTCGCAGCCACGTTGCTGGCCGACGCTCCCGTGACCGTCGCCAACCTGCCGCACCTGCACGACATCACCACCATGATCGAGCTGTTCGGCCGCATGGGCATCCAGCCGATCATCGACGAGAAACTGAGCGTCGAAATCGATCCACGCACCATCAAGACCCTCGTCGCGCCGTACGAACTGGTGAAAACCATGCGTGCGTCGATCCTGGTGCTGGGCCCGATGGTTGCCCGTTTCGGTGAGGCCGAAGTCGCGCTGCCTGGCGGTTGCGCCATCGGTTCGCGTCCGGTCGACCTGCACATCCGTGGCCTGGAAGCCATGGGCGCGATCATCGAAGTCGAAGGCGGCTACATCAAGGCCAAGGCGCCAGAAGGCGGCCTGCGCGGTGCGCACTTCTTCTTCGATACCGTCAGCGTGACCGGTACCGAGAACATCATGATGGCCGCGGCCCTGGCCAAGGGCCGCAGCGTGCTGCAGAACGCCGCTCGCGAGCCTGAGGTCGTGGACCTCGCCAACTTCATCAACGCGATGGGCGGCAAGGTTTCCGGCGCGGGCACCGACACCATCACCATCGACGGCGTCGAGCGCCTGGGCAGCGCGACCTACCGCGTCATGCCTGACCGCATCGAGACCGGCACCTATCTGGTCGCCGCTGCCGTGACCGGTGGCCGGGTCAAGGTCAAGGACACCGATCCGACCATTCTCGAAGCCGTTCTCGAAAAACTGCGTGAAGCCGGCGCCCAGATCACCACCGGTGACAACTGGATCGAGCTGGACATGCATGGCAAGCGTCCGAAGGCCGTGAACCTGCGTACCGCACCGTATCCGGCGTTCCCGACCGACATGCAGGCGCAGTTCATCTCGCTGAACGCCATTGCCGAAGGCACCGGCGCGATCATCGAGACGATCTTCGAAAACCGTTTCATGCACGTCTACGAAATGCACCGCATGGGCGCGCAGATCCAGGTCGAGGGCAACACCGCCATCGTCACCGGCTGCGACAAGCTCAAGGGCGCGCCAGTGATGGCGACCGACCTGCGTGCTTCGGCCAGCCTGGTGCTGTCGGCACTGGTGGCTCAGGGCGACACGCTGATCGACCGCATCTACCACATCGACCGTGGTTACGAGTGCATCGAAGAGAAGCTGCAGATGCTGGGCGCGAAAATCCGTCGCGTGCCGGGCTGATAGCAGCCTCGGGCAGCCCGCTGCCTGTGCCGGTTCGGTACAGTCAGCGGGCGCCAGGTTGCAGATTTCAGGTTTGACCATTTGAATCGTTTAACTTCAAGCCCTGCGGTTTGGCTTGAAGACTGTCGGGCGCCCATTGCTTCCCGGCTCGCGCTTGCTGATAAGGACTGACGTTTCCCATGTTGACCATCGCACTGTCCAAGGGCCGAATCCTTGACGACACCCTGCCGCTCCTCGCTGCGGCGGGCATCGTGCCGACCGAGAATCCGGACAAGAGCCGCAAGTTGATCATCCCCACGACGCAGGAAGACGTGCGTCTTCTGATCGTGCGGGCGACCGACGTGCCGACCTACGTCGAGCATGGCGCGGCGGATCTGGGCGTGGCGGGCAAGGACGTGCTGATGGAATACGGCGGCCAGGGCCTCTACGAGCCACTGGACCTGCAGATCGCCCGTTGCAAGCTGATGACCGCCGGTGCCGTCGGCGCTGCCGAACCCCGTGGCCGCCTGCGCGTGGCGACCAAGTTCGTCAACGTTGCCAAGCGTTACTACGCCGAACAAGGCCGTCAGGTCGACATCATCAAGCTGTACGGCTCCATGGAGCTGGCCCCGCTGGTGGGTCTGGCGGACAAGATCATCGACGTGGTCGACACCGGCAACACGCTGCGTGCCAACGGCCTGGAGCCCCAGGAGCTGATCGCTCACATCAGTTCGCGCCTGGTGGTGAACAAGGCGTCGATGAAAATGCAGCACGCCCGCATTCAGTCGCTGATCGATACTCTGCGCACTGCCGTGGAGTCGCGACACCGCGGTTAACTGTTTCGCGCAGCTTTATCTCTTTAAATAAAGTTGCGCACAGCTATCCGTGTCATAGCCAAATTTCTCAGGTGCCTGCGCGGATGGCTTGGTAGCTTAGGCTGCCGCTATTCAAGGCATCTGAGAAAACGCCAATCATCGAGGCTCATGCTATGACCACTTCAAACACCCTTCGCCGACTCAACGCTGCTGACCCGGATTTCGCCCGACATCTGGCTCATCTGCTGAGCTGGGAAAGTGTGTCTGACGACTCGGTCAATCAGCGTGTGCTGGACATCATCAAGAACGTGCGCGAGCGCGGCGACGCGGCGGTGGTGGAATACACTCAGCGCTTCGACGGCGTGCAAGCCGAGTCCATGGCCGACCTGATCCTGCCGCGCGAGCGTCTGGAACTGGCCCTGACCCGCATCACCCCGGCGCAGCGCCAGGCGCTGGAAAAAGCCGCCGACCGCGTACGCAGCTACCACGAACGGCAGAAACAGGATTCCTGGAGCTACACCGAGGCCGACGGCACCGTGCTGGGCCAGAAGGTCACCCCACTGGATCGCGCCGGCCTGTACGTGCCGGGCGGCAAGGCGTCGTACCCGTCTTCGGTACTGATGAACGCGATTCCGGCCAAGGTGGCAGGCGTCGGTGAAGTGGTCATGGTCGTGCCGACCCCGCGTGGCGAGGTCAACGAACTGGTGTTGGCTGCGGCCTGCATCGCCGGCGTGGATCGCGTGTTCACCATCGGTGGCGCCCAGGCCGTCGCGGCGCTGGCCTATGGCACCGAGAGCGTGCCGCAGGTCGACAAGGTCGTCGGCCCGGGCAACATTTATGTGGCCACTGCCAAGCGTCACGTGTTCGGTCAGGTCGGCATCGACATGATCGCCGGCCCCTCGGAAATCCTCGTGGTGTGCGACGGCAAGACCGATCCGGACTGGATCGCCATGGACCTGTTCTCCCAGGCCGAGCACGACGAAGACGCCCAGGCGATTCTGGTCAGCCCTGACGCGGCATTTCTCGACAAGGTCGCTGCAAGCATCGCGAAGCTGATGCCGACCATGGAGCGCGTCGAAATCATCAACACCTCGATCAATGGTCGTGGTGCGCTGATTCAGGTGGCCGACATGGCGCAGGCGATCGAAGTCGCCAACCGCATCGCCCCAGAGCACCTTGAGTTGTCGGTGGAAGACCCGAACGCGTGGCTGTCACAGATTCGTCACGCCGGTGCCATCTTTATGGGCCGTCACACCTCCGAAGCCTTGGGCGACTACTGCGCAGGCCCCAACCACGTATTGCCGACGTCCGGCACTGCGCGTTTCTCCTCGCCGCTGGGGGTTTATGACTTCCAGAAACGTTCTTCGATCATCTTCTGCTCCGAGCAGGGCGCCTCGGAACTGGGCAAGACCGCGTCGGTACTGGCCCGTGGCGAGTCGCTGACCGCCCACGCCCGCAGCGCCGAATACCGGATCAAAGATAACCAACAGGAAGGCAAGTGAGCATGAGCAAATTCTGGAGTCCTTTTGTCCGTGACCTCGTGCCTTACGTGCCGGGCGAGCAACCCAAGCTGACCAAACTGGTCAAGCTCAACACCAACGAAAACCCGTACGGCCCGTCGCCCAAGGCCATCGAAGCGATGCGCGCCGAGGTCAATGACGACCTGCGCCTGTATCCGGACCCGAACAGCGACCTGCTCAAGCAGGCCGTTGCGCGTTATTACGGCGTCGACGCCAGCCACGTGTTTCTCGGCAACGGCTCCGATGAGGTGCTGGCCCACGCTTATCACGCGTTTTTCCTGAAGGACAAGCCGCTGCTGTTCCCGGACATCAGCTACAGTTTCTACCCGGTGTACTGCGGGCTGTACGGCGTCGATTTCGAAATGGTGCCGCTGGACGAGCAGTTCCAGATTCGCGTCGAGGACTACAAGCGCCCCAACGGCGGCATCATCTTCCCGAACCCGAATGCGCCGACTGGCTGCCTGATGGCGCTGGAGGCCGTTGAGCAGATCGTCGCGGCCAACCCGGATTCGGTGGTGATCGTGGATGAGGCCTACATCGATTTCGGCGGCGAGACGGCCATCAGTCTGGTGGGGCGTTACCCGAACCTGCTGGTGACCCAGACCCTGTCCAAGTCTCGTTCCCTGGCGGGCCTGCGTGTCGGCCTGGCCGTCGGGCATCCGGACCTGATCGAGGCGCTGGAGCGGGTCAAGAACAGCTTCAACTCCTACCCGCTGGACCGCATGGCCATCGTCGGTGCTGCGGCTGCATTCGATGACCGCGAGTATTTCGAGAAGACCTGCAAGCAGGTGATCGACAGCCGCGAAGCACTGGTTGCGCAGCTCGAGGGTAAAGGCTTTGAAGTGCTGCCATCGGCGGCGAACTTCATCTTCGCGCGTCACCCGCAGCATGATGCAGCCGGCCTTGCAGCCAAGGTGCGTGAGCAGGGCGTGATCGTGCGCCACTTCAAGCAGGAGCGCATCGCGCAATTCCTGCGCATCACCATCGGCACGCCTGAGCAGAATCAGGCGCTGGTGGAGGCGTTGGGCGAGTTGTAAGCCTTATCGCAGATACAAAAAAACCGCCAATTTCGGCGGTTTTTTTGTATTCGGAGTTCACCGCCCCGTAGCAGCACGGCTTGCCGGCGGGGCGTCCTTAAGATCGCTGCCGCCGGTAAGCCGGACTGCTACGGGATTGTGTGGGGCGGTCGGGATTTAATCCTCGGCCGCTGGCTGTGGCGTCTGCGGCGGACGCAACCCAACCTCTGCCATCAGCTTCAATTCCTTGCCATTGCGCATGACCTGAATCGCAATCTTCTCCGAAGGCTTGGTCCGCGCCACCTGGTTCATCGATTTGCGGCCGTCGCCCGCAGGCTCGCCGTTGATGCTCAGGATCACGTCGCCCAGTTGCAAACCGGCCTTCTGCGCCGGGCCGTCGCGGAAAATACCGGCGACCACGATGCCTGGGCGATCCTTCAGGCCAAAGGACTCGGCCAGCTCCTGGGTCAGAGGCTGCACTTCGATGCCCAGCCAGCCGCGAATCACCTGGCCGTGCTCGATGATCGACTTCATCACTTCCAGGGCCAGCTTGGTCGGGATGGCGAAGCCGATGCCCTGCGAGCCGCCGGACTTGGAGAAGATCGCCGTGTTGATCCCGGTCAGGTTGCCGTTGGCGTCCACCAGCGCGCCGCCGGAGTTGCCCGGGTTGATCGCGGCGTCGGTCTGGATGAAGTCCTCATAGGTGTTCAGGCCCAGCTGGTTACGACCGGTGGCGCTGATGATGCCCATGGTCACGGTCTGGCCGACGCCGAACGGGTTGCCGATGGCCAGCGCCACATCGCCGATGCGGATGTTGTCGGAGCTGCCGAGGGTGATCGACGGCAGGTTCTTCAGGTCGATCTTCAGTACCGCGAGGTCGGTTTCCGGATCGCTGCCGATGATGCGCGCGATGGTCTCGCGACCGTCCTTGAGCGCCACCACGATCTGGTCGGCGCCGGAGGTCACGTGGTTGTTGGTCAGCAGGTAGCCTTCCGGGCTCATGATCACCGCCGAACCCAGGCTCGACTCCATGCGCCGCTGCTTGGGCAGGTTGTCGCCGAAGAAGCGGCGGAACTGCGGGTCTTCGAACAGCGGATGGTTGGGTTTGTTGTTGACCATCTTGGTCGTGTACAGATTCGCCACGGCAGGCGCTGCGCTGCTCACCGCATCGGCGTAGGACACCGGGCCCTGCTGGATCAGGGCGGTTTGCGGCGCCTGCTGCAGGTTGACGTCCTGGCTGGGCAGGCCGACCCACTGCGGATAGCGCTGGATAATCAGTAAAGCGATAAGCACACCAGCGAGCAACGGCCAGCCGAGAAAACGCAGCGCTTTGAACATTGAGCAAGGTCCTGAAGGTCAATACGCAGCTTGCCTGCGTCATAATGGCGGGCATTATACGAGGACCGGCACGGTCTGAAATGCCTATTTGGGAGACTTTTATGGCTGTTTCACTGAGCACTCTGGTCGAGGAAGCAGACCGCTATCTGGGCAGCGCCCGGGTTCAGGATTACTGCCCCAACGGCCTGCAGGTCGAGGGCCGGCTGCAGGTCAGCCGGATCATTTCCGGGGTCACCGCGAGCCAGGCGTTGCTGGACGCGGCGGTAGAGGCCAATGCCGACCTGATCCTGGTGCATCACGGCTACTTCTGGAAAGGCGAGAACCCCTGCATCACCGGCATGAAGCAGCGTCGCCTCAAGACCCTGCTCAAGCACGACATCAGCCTGCTGGCCTACCACCTGCCGCTGGACCTGCACCCGGAAGTCGGCAATAACGTGCAGCTGGCGCGGCAACTGGACATCACGGTCGAAGGCCCGCTGGACCCGGACAATCCGCGCATCGTCGGCCTGGTGGGGTCGCTGGCGGAGCCTGTGACCCCTCGCGATTTCGCCCATCGCGTGCAAAGTGCCCTGGGCCGCGAGCCGCTGCTGATCGAAGGCAGCGAGATGATTCGTCGCGTCGGCTGGTGCACTGGAGGCGGGCAGGGTTACATCGACCAGGCCATTCTCGCCGGCGTCGACCTGTTCCTCAGTGGCGAGGCGTCGGAGCAGACCTTTCACAGCGCCCGGGAGAACGACATCAGCTTCATTGCCGCCGGTCATCACGCCACCGAGCGTTATGGCGTTCAGGCACTGGGCGATTACCTGGCGCGGCGCTTTGCGCTGGAGCATCTGTTCATCGATTGCCCCAATCCCATTTGAGGTGTTCTGCTCGTAGGCACGGCTTGCCGGCGGGGAGGCCCTCAAGATCGCTCCCGCCGGCAAGCCGTGCTGCTACGGATCGGGGGACGACAAAAAACATCCAATCAGCGGGCTATATGGTTATACCGTTTCGATCTATCCACCCCGCTGATTAGAATCAAGCACTCATGATAGAGTGCGGCGTTCGATAGAGCCCGCAGGCTCTCCATAAAAGTACGTTATCCCGTGAGTAACCATGGTCGACAAACTGACGCATCTGAAACAGTTGGAGGCGGAAAGCATCCACATCATCCGCGAGGTCGCCGCCGAGTTCGATAACCCGGTGATGCTCTACTCGATCGGCAAGGACTCCGCCGTCATGCTGCACCTGGCGCGCAAGGCGTTCTTCCCGGGCAAGCTGCCGTTCCCGGTGATGCACGTCGACACCCGCTGGAAATTCCAGGAGATGTACCGCTTCCGCGACAAGATGGTCGAGGAAATGGGCCTCGAGCTCATCACCCACATCAACCCCGATGGCGTGGCGCAGGACATCAACCCGTTCACTCACGGCAGCTCCAAGCACACCGACATCATGAAAACCCAGGGCCTGAAACAGGCGCTGGACAAGCATGGTTTCGACGCTGCCTTCGGTGGCGCGCGCCGCGACGAAGAGAAATCCCGCGCCAAGGAGCGCGTGTATTCCTTCCGCGACAGCAAGCACCGCTGGGACCCGAAAAACCAGCGCCCCGAGCTGTGGAACGTGTACAACGGCAACGTCAACAAAGGCGAGTCGATCCGCGTGTTCCCGCTGTCCAACTGGACCGAGCTGGACATCTGGCAGTACATCTACCTGGAAGGTATCCCGATCGTGCCGCTGTACTTCGCCGCCGAGCGTGAAGTCATCGAGAAGAACGGCACCCTGATCATGATCGACGACGATCGCATCCTCGAGCATCTCACCGACGAGGAAAAGGCGCGCATCGTCAAGAAGAAGGTACGTTTCCGTACCCTGGGCTGCTACCCGTTGACGGGCGCTGTCGAGTCCGAAGCCGAAACCCTGACTGACATCATTCAGGAAATGCTGTTGACGCGTACTTCCGAGCGTCAGGGCCGAGTCATCGACCACGATGGCGCAGGCTCGATGGAAGATAAAAAACGTCAAGGTTATTTCTAAGGGGTTGTCATGTCGCATCAATCTGATTTGATCAGCGAGGACATCCTCGCCTACCTGGGCCAGCACGAACGCAAAGAGATGCTGCGCTTTCTGACCTGCGGCAACGTCGACGACGGCAAGAGCACGTTGATCGGCCGTCTGCTGCACGATTCCAAGATGATCTATGAGGATCACCTGGAAGCCATCACCCGTGATTCGAAGAAGTCCGGCACCACCGGCGACGACGTCGACCTGGCGCTGCTGGTCGACGGCCTGCAGGCCGAGCGCGAGCAGGGCATCACCATCGATGTGGCCTACCGCTATTTCTCGACTTCCAAGCGCAAGTTCATCATCGCCGACACCCCGGGCCACGAGCAGTACACCCGCAACATGGCCACCGGTGCATCCACCTGTGACCTGGCGATCATCCTGGTCGACGCCCGCTACGGCGTGCAGACCCAGACCCGCCGCCACAGCTACATCGCTTCCTTGTTGGGCATCAAGCACATCGTGGTCGCCATCAACAAGATGGACCTCAATGGCTTCGACGAGCAGGTATTCGAGCAGATCAAGGCTGACTACCTGAGCTTCGCCGAGCGCATTTCGCTCAAGCCGACCACCATGGAATTCGTGCCGATGTCTGCCCTCAAGGGCGACAACGTGGTGAACAAGAGCGAGCGTTCGCCGTGGTACACCGGCAAGTCGCTGATGGAAATCCTCGAAACCGTCGAGATCGCGGGCGACCGCAACCTGACCGACCTGCGTTTCCCGGTCCAGTACGTCAACCGTCCGAACCTGAACTTCCGTGGCTTTGCCGGTACCCTGGCCAGCGGCGTGGTGCACAAGGGCGACGAAGTGGTCGTGCTGCCGTCGGGCAAGAGCAGCCGCGTGAAATCCATCGTCACCTTCGAAGGTGAGCTGGAGCACGCAGGCCCTGGCCAGGCCGTGACCCTGACCATGGAAGACGAGATCGACATCTCCCGTGGCGATCTGTTGGTGCATGCCGACAACGTGCCGCAAGTGGCCGACGCCTTCGACGCCATGCTGGTGTGGATGGCCGAAGAACCCATGCTGCCGGGCAAGAAATACGACATCAAGCGCGCCACGTCCTACGTGCCGGGCTCGATTGCCAGCATCACCCACCGGGTTGACGTCAACACGCTGGAAGAAGGTCCTGCCAGCGCGCTGCAACTCAACGAAATCGGCCGGGTGAAAGTCTCCCTCGACGCGCCGATCGCACTGGACGGCTACGACAGCAACCGCACCACCGGTGCGTTCATCGTCATCGACCGCTTGACCAACGGCACCGTGGCGGCCGGCATGATCATCGCCAAACCGGTTTCGGCCGGCCCAGGCAATCATCATGGCGCGCTGGCTCACGTTTCCAGCGAAGAGCGCGCCCAGCGATTCGGCCAGCAGCCAGCCACCGTGCTGTTCAGCGGCCTGTCGGGCGCTGGCAAGAGCACCCTGGCCTATGCCGTCGAGCGCAAGCTGTTCGACTTGGGCCGCGCGGTGTTCGTGCTCGATGGCCAGAACCTGCGTCATGACCTGAACAAGGGCCTGCCGCAGGATCGTGCCGGTCGCGCCGAAAATTGGCGCCGTGCCGCCCATGTGGCGCGTCAGTTCAACGAAGCCGGCCTGCTGACCCTGGCCGCGTTCGTGGCGCCGGATGCCGCAGGGCGTTCCGCCGCCAAGGCGCTGATCGGCGATGACCGCCTGATCACCGTTTACGTCCAGGCCTCGCCGCAGGTCTGCCGCGAACGCGACCCACAGGGCCTGTACGCCGCCGACAAGGACAACATCCCGGGTGAGTCCTTCCCGTACGACGTACCGCTGGATGCGGATCTGGTGATCGACACCCAGAGCCTGACGGTCGAAGAGAGCGTCAAGCAGGTGCTGGATCTGCTGCGGGCTCGCGGCGCGATCTAAGCGTTGAGCGCTTCACGAAAAACCCGCCGAGCTGGTGGGTTTTTTGTTTGTCGCGTTTTTACACCGATCCCCTTGATGGCGATGGCGTTCTGGCGATCGTCCCGCGGGCAAGCCCGGCTGCTACGGGGCTCGGGGTTGATCGCGGATATGTGCCTGTGCTTGGATCCGTAGCAGCACGGCTTGCCGGCGGGGACGCCCTCAAGATCGCTGACGCCGGCAAGCCGGACTGCTACGGGATTGCGTTGGGCGGTCGATTCGCTTCCGACCAAGGCCGTTGGTGGCATGACGGACGCATGGTTGTCGTTTTTCACGATCTGCTTCTGGCCGAAGGCCGTAGGAGCGCAGCTTGCTCGCGATCTGGCGCGTAGCGGCAGCAAAACCATTCAAACCGGTCGTGGCAGATACGCCGCGTGCACAAGGTTTGCTGCCGGTTCCCGGCAGATCGCGGGCAAGCTCGGCTCCTACGGCCTTCGGCCAGAAGCGGGATTCGGTTTAGTACCCGATCTTCGAGGTGCCTTCGCGCCCCTCACAACGCGGATCGACTGACCCGGTCGAGCACTTGTAGTCCAGATCAAGGTCGTACTTCCTGAGTTCGACGATATAGCAGTCTTTCACGCAGTCAGCAGAAACGCAGCCTGTCAGGGACAGGCAGCAAAGCAGGGCGGTGATCTTTTTCATGGGTTCTCCAGGTTTTTTGGGGAGTCTAGGAGTCGCCGGTTCGCCTGCGTAGATGGCTGGGTCTGATAGGTCTGTAGGATCTTTCTCGAAGTCAAAACATCCAGCCACAAAAAAGCCCGCCCCTGATCACCTCAGGCGCGGGCTTTTGCTTGTATCGGGTGTTACTTCTTCAAGCCGTAATGCTCATCCAGCATGCCCGGCGTGTTCGGCGCTTTCGGGGCGTAGTCCCGTGGCGGTTCGGCAGCGGTGCGTGGTGGGGTCAGGCGGTCGCGGGAGGCCTGGATCGAGTCCGGGTGCAGGGCGGCCAGCAGGCGTTGGCGGGTGAGTTCGTCGGTGGCCAGGCGGTTGGCGCTTTCGGCCAGGTGCTCCTGGACTTCCTGATAGCTCTGGGTCAGCTTCTGTACCAGGTTGGCCGTGCTGTTGAAGTGAGTGACTACCTCGTTCTGATACCTGTCGAAACGCTCCTGAACGTCATCCAGCTGGCGCTGAGTGCTGTTAGGTGCGGCATTGGGCAGCGCACGCGCCACGAAGAAACCGATGGCGACACCGACGACCAGGGCAATGGTCGGCAGCAACCAAACTAAGAGCGAGTAATCCACGAGTCCTTCCTCTATAAACGGCTTTGCTTTACGTTAACGGCTCGAACCTGCGCTGTATAGCGGCGACGCGTCGCCGACATGCCAGCCACAGACAATCAGCTAGACGAGTCGACCCAATTGAAGGTCACGGAGTTCATTCTTGCTCATGCGTGAAACCCCTGTATTCATCGACGGCCCCGTGGGCCAACTCGAAGCCCTGTACCTTGACCTGGAAGGGGCCAAGGGCGTGGCGCTGATCTGCCATCCTAACCCGGTTCAGGGCGGCACGATGCTCAATAAAGTGATTTCCACCCTGCAGCGCACCGCACGCGATGCAGGATACGTGACTTTGCGTTTCAATTATCGCGGCGTGGGCGAAAGTGCCGGTGCCTCTGACATGGGCCAGGGTGAAGTCGATGACGCCGAGGCGGCGGCCAACTGGCTGCGGGAAAAACACCCGGATCTGCCCATGACCCTGTTTGGTTTCTCCTTCGGCGGTTTCGTCGCGGCCACGCTGGGCGGGCGGCTGGAAGCCCGGGGCGAAACCCTCGCCCATGTGTTCATGGTCGCGCCTGCGGTCATGCGCATTGCCGACCCGAGTGCGCTGGCACAGAAGGGCCCGCTGACCCTGATTCAGCCGGAAACCGACGAAGTCGTCGATCCCGCGCTGGTATATGCCTGGTCCGACGCACTCTCGCGCCCCCATGAGCTGCTGAAAGTGGCAGAATGCGGACACTTTTTCCACGGCAAGCTGACCGATCTGAAGGATCTGGTCGTGCCGCGCCTTTGAATCGATTGCCGTACCCAGAATAAGCGACCCGCCATGACCACTCGTATCCTGACCGGTATCACCACCACCGGCACGCCCCACCTGGGCAACTACGCCGGTGCCATTCGCCCGGCCATCGTCGCCAGCCGCCAGAGCGACGCCGATTCGTTCTACTTCCTGGCCGACTACCACGCGCTGATCAAGTGCGACGACCCGCTGCGCATTCAGCGTTCGCGTCTGGAAATCGCCGCGACCTGGCTGGCGGCCGGTCTGGATGTCGACCGCGTGACCTTCTATCGCCAGTCCGACATCCCGGAAATCCCGGAGCTGACCTGGCTGCTGACCTGCGTCGCCGCCAAGGGCCTGCTCAATCGCGCCCACGCCTACAAGGCGTCGGTGGACAAGAACGTCGAAGCTGGCGAAGACCCGGACGCCGGTATCAGCATGGGCCTGTTCAGCTACCCGGTGCTGATGGCCGCCGACATCCTGATGTTCAACGCCCACCAGGTGCCGGTGGGTCGCGACCAGATCCAGCACGTGGAAATGGCCCGCGACATCGGCCAGCGCTTCAACCACCTGTTCGGCCAGGGCAAGGAATTCTTCGTCATGCCTGAAGCGCTGATCGAGGAAAGCGTGGCGACTCTGCCGGGGCTGGACGGGCGCAAGATGTCCAAGAGCTACGACAACACCATCCCGCTGTTCAGCAGCGCCAAGGAGATGAAGGACGCGATCTCGCGCATCGTCACCGACTCGCGCCTGCCGGGCGAAGCCAAGGATCCGGACAACTCGCACCTGTTCACGCTGTATCAGGCGTTCGCCAGCAAGGAGCAGGGCGAAGAGTTCCGCGCCGACCTGCTGCAAGGCCTGGGCTGGGGCGATGCCAAGCAGCGCCTGTTCCAGCTGCTCGACGGCGAGCTGGGCGAGGCGCGCGAGAACTACCATCGTCTGATTGAACGTCCGGCCGATCTGGAGGACATTCTGTTGGCCGGTGCGCAGAAGGCGCGTCGCATTGCCACGCCGTTTCTCGGTGAGCTGCGCGAGGCGGTCGGCTTGCGTTCTTTCCGCGAGGCCGCGCAATCGGCCGTTGCGACCAAGAAGAAAGCCAGCAAGGGCGTGCGCTTCGTGAGCTTCCGTGAAGACGACGGCAGCTTCCGTTTCCGCCTGCTCGCCGCCGATGGCGAGCAACTGCTGCTGTCGCGCAATTTTGCCGACGGCAAGGCCGCAGGCGCTGCCAGCAAACAGCTGCAGCAGGGCGGCGAGCTGGACATTCGGACAGAAGGCAACGCGTTCACGGTCTGGCTGCAAGGCGAGTGCGTGGCCGACAGCCCAGCCTTCGCCGATGCCGCAGGCCGCGATACCGCCATCGAGGCCCTGAAACTGGCGCTGGCGCCACAACAGGATTAATTGCCATTACAACGGGCCATCGCTACAGTGTCGGCCCGTTTTTGTTACCTAGCTAACGAAATTATGACGCCCCTAGAAAGCTATCAGAACGACCTCAAGAAGCCCGAATTCTTCCACGACGCCGCCCAGGAAAACGCTGTGCGTCATCTGCAGCGTCTGTACGACGATCTGATCGCGGCTCACGAGAGCAAGCCCGGCCTGTTCGGCAAACTGTTCGGCAAGAAAGAAGCGACGGTGATCAAGGGCCTGTATTTCTGGGGCGGCGTCGGCCGTGGCAAGACCTATCTGGTCGACACCTTCTTCGAAGCACTGCCGTTCGAAGACAAGATGCGCACGCACTTCCACCGCTTCATGAAGCGCGTCCATGAGGAAATGAAAAACCTCAAGGGCGAGAAAAACCCGCTGACCGTCATCGCCAAGAAGTTCGCGGGCGAAGCGCGGGTGATCTGCTTCGATGAATTCTTTGTCTCTGACATCACCGACGCCATGATCCTCGGCACGTTGATGGAAGAGCTGTTCAAGAACGGCGTGACCCTGGTCGCGACGTCCAACATCGTGCCGGACGGCCTGTACAAGGACGGCCTGCAACGCGCGCGTTTCCTGCCGGCCATCGCGCTGATCAAGCAGAACACCGACATCGTCAACGTCGACAGCGGCGTGGATTATCGCCTGCGTCACCTTGAGCAGGCCGAGCTGTTCCACTTCCCGCTCAACGAAGCCGCCCACGAAAGCCTGCGCAAGAGCTTCCGCGCGCTGACGCCGGAGTGCACCAAGGCCACCGAAAACGATGTGCTGATGATCGAGAACCGCCCGATCAAGGCGCTGCGCACCTGCGACGACGTGGCCTGGTTCGAATTCCGCGAGCTGTGCGACGGCCCGCGCAGCCAGAACGACTACATCGAGCTGGGCAAGATCTTCCACGCCGTGTTGCTCAGTGGCGTGGAGCAGATGAGCGTGACCACCGACGACATCGCCCGTCGCTTCATCAACATGGTCGATGAGTTCTACGACCGCAACGTGAAGCTGATCATCTCGGCGGAAGTGGAGTTGAAGGACCTGTACTCCGGCGGCCGCCTGAACTTCGAGTTCCAGCGCACCCTCAGCCGCTTGCTGGAAATGCAGTCCCACGAGTTCCTGTCGCGGGCGCACAAGCCTTGATGCGGTCATTGTGGGAGCCGGCTTGCTGGCGAATGCGTAGGGTCTGACGCTTCAAGGTTGACTGGCACACCGAATTCGCCAGCAAGCCGGCTCCCACAAATGTATGTTCATAAAAAAACCTGCCATGTGGCAGGTTTTTTGTTTTACGCGGCCTGCTGGAACTGCTGCCGATACTCGTTCGGCGACAGGTCCGTATGTTGCCGGAACAGCCGTGCGAAGAAGCTGGCGTCGTCGTAGCCCACTTCGTAGCTGATGGTCTTGATGCTCTTGCGCGAGCCCGACAGCAAACCCTTGGCGGTTTCGATGCGCAGGCGCTGCAGGTAGTGCAGCGGCTTGTCGCCGGTGGCGGTCTGGAAGCGGCGCATGAAGTTGCGAATGCTCATGCCGTGTTCGCGGGCCACGTCTTCGAAGCGGAACTTGTCGGCGAAGTGCTCTTCGAGCCAGTGCTGGATCTGCAGGATGATCACGTCCTGATGCAGCTTCTGGCCGCCAAAGCCGATCCGCCCCGGCGCGTAGCTGCGCTGCACTTCATAAAGAATGTCGCGGGCCACGGTCTGCGCGACGTTGGGGCCGCAGAAACGCTCGATCAGGTAGATGTACAGGTCGCACGCCGAGATCGTGCCGCCTGCGCAATACAGGTTGTCGGCGTCGGTCAGGTGCTTTTCCTGATTGAGCAGCACCTTGGGGAAGCGCTCGGCGAATTCGTTGAAGAAACGCCAGTAGGTGGTCGCTTCCTTGCCGTCGAGCAGGCCCGCTTCGGCCAGCCAGAACACGCCGCTGGCTTCGCCACAGAGCACCGCACCCTTGGCGTGCTGCTCGCGCAGCCAGGGCAGGATCTGTGGATAACGTTGGCGCAGGGTGTCGAAGTTGTCGACGAAGGCGGGCAGGATGATGATGTCGCAGTCATCGAGCACGCCGTCGACCGGCAGCACGACTTCGCTGAAGCTGCGAACCTGTTTGCCGTCCGGGCTGACCAGGCGGGTTTCGAAGGCGGGGCGCAGGCCCTGGCCCAGTTGCTTGCCGTAGCGCAGGCTGGCCAGATGAAAGAAATCCTTGGCCTGGGTGAGGGTGGAAGCGAAGATCCCGTCGATGGCGAGGATGCTGACGCGCCGCAACGGCGCGGTTTGCTGGATAGACATAATCTGTTGTTCTTATAAGGGAAAGTGGTCATGCAACGGCGTGATCGTCTTATTTTTTGTCGGATGTGTCCAGTGTTGAAGTCAAACGGCACGGCATAGGCTCTTGGGCTTGCAGTGTCCGACAACCCCTCAAGCCCAAGGTGTCCCATGCTTCCAAGAACACTTTTCAGCTCCGAACACGAGCTTTTCCGCGACAGTGTGCGCAAGTTTCTCGAACAGGAAGCCGCGCCGTTTCACGCGCAATGGGAGAAGCAGGGGCATGTGGACCGCAGCCTGTGGAATCGCGCGGGCGAGCAGGGCATGTTGTGCTCGCATCTGCCGGAAGCCTACGGCGGCATGGCGGCGGACTTTCTCTACACCACCGTGGTGATCGAAGAGATCTACCGGCTGGGCCTGACCGGCATCGGCTTCTCCCTGCATTCGGACATCGTCGCGCCGTACATCCTGCATTACGGCAGCGAGGCCCAGAAGCTCAAGTACCTGCCGAAAATGGTCTCGGGCGAGCTGGTCACCGCCATCGCCATGACCGAGCCCGGCGCGGGCTCTGACCTGCAAGGCGTGAAGACCACCGCCGTGCTGGATGGCGACGAGTACGTGATCAATGGCTCGAAGACCTTCATCACCAATGGTTTTCTGGCCGATCTGGTGATCGTGGTCGCCAAGACCGACCCCAAGGCCGGCGCCAAGGGCACCAGCCTGTTTCTGGTGGAAGCGGGCACGCCGGGCTTCGAGAAGGGCAAGCGCCTGGAGAAGGTCGGCATGAAGGCCCAGGACACCTCGGAATTGTTCTTTCAGGACGTAAGGGTGCCCAAGGAGAACCTGTTGGGCCAGGCCGGGATGGGCTTTGCCTACCTGATGCAGGAACTGCCCCAGGAGCGTCTGACCGTGGCCATCGGCGCCATCGCTTCGGCCGAAGCTGCGCTGCAATGGACGCTGGAGTACACCCGTGAGCGCAAGGCTTTTGGCCAGGCGGTGGCGGACTTTCAGAACACCCGTTTCAAGCTGGCGGAAATGGCGACCGAGATTCAGGTCGGCCGCACCTTCGTCGATCGCTGCCTTGAGTTGCATCTAGAAGGCAAGCTGGATGTGCCGACGGCGGCGATGGCCAAGTACTGGACCACCGACCTGCAATGCAAGGTGCTCGATGAATGCGTGCAACTGCACGGCGGCTACGGCTTCATGTGGGAATACCCGATCGCCCGGGCCTGGGCCGATGCGCGGGTGCAGCGGATTTATGCCGGGACCAACGAGATCATGAAAGAGATCATCGCCCGGGCGCTTTGAGGGTGGGGTGACATCGACGGGCATGTATCGCCAGGCACAGTGGGAGTGAGCTTGCTCACGAGTGCGTTGGGTCTGTCACATCGATAGTGGCTGACACTAAGCTTTCGTGAGCAAGCTCACTCCCACAGATGCTGTGTAACCCGTTAAATCGGAAGACGCAGGAATATCGATTTACGGCGCAGGGTTGGGCTGATCCTTGTGAATCGCCTCGATCCCCGCCAGCACTTCTGCAGACAACACCAGCTCAGCGCTGGCGATGTTGCTGTCGAGCTGTTCCAGCGTGGTCGCGCCAATGATGTTGCTGGTCACGAACGGGCGGCTGGTGACGAACGCCAGGGCCATCTGCGCCGGGTCCAGGCCGTGTTCGCGGGCCAGCGCGACATAGCGGGCGCAGGCGGATTCCGATTGCGGGTTGAAGTAGCGGGTGAAGCGGCTGTACAGGCTCAGGCGCGCATTGGCCGGGCGGGCGCCGTCGGCGTATTTGCCCGAGAGCATGCCGAAGGCCAGCGGCGAGTAGGCCAAAAGGCCGCACTGCTCGCGAATGGCGACTTCGGCCAGGCCCACTTCGAAGCTGCGGTTGAGCAGGTTGTACGGGTTCTGGATCGACACCGGGCGGGTCAGGCCGTGGCTGTCGGATTCGGCCAGAAACTTCATGGTGCCCCACGGCGTTTCGTTGGACAGCCCCACGTGACGGATCTTGCCGGCCTTGACCTGCTCGTCCAGCGCCTGCAGCACTTCGAGCAGCGGCGTGAAGTATTCCTCGGAATGGTTGTAGCCCAGCTTGCCGAAGAAGTTGGTGCTGCGCTCCGGCCAGTGCAGTTGGTACAGGTCCAGATAGTCGGTCTGCAGGCGCTTGAGGCTGGCGTCCACGGCGGCGACGATGTGATCACGGTTGAATTTCAGCTGGCCGTCGCGAATGTAGTCGATGCCGTTGCCGGGGCCGGCGATCTTGCTGGCCAGGATCCAGTCGGCGCGATCGCCGTGCTTCTTGAACCAGTTGCCGATGATGGTCTCGGTGGCGGCGTAGGTTTCTTTCTTCGGCGGCACCGGATACATCTCGGCGGTGTCCATGAAGTTGATCCCTGCCGCCTTGGCGCGTTCGATCTGTGCAAAGGCCTGGGACTCGCTGTTTTGCTCGCCCCAGGTCATGGTGCCAAGGCAAATGGCGCTGACATTGAGGTCGGTTCTGCCCAGTTGGCGATAGTCCATGCGGCTCTCCTGATCAAAAGAGCCATAAAAGCAGGTTGAAATTTTTTTCGCAATCTGCATAATTTCGCAGCTCTTTGTCATGGGAGTGATGCCCCGCGACACAAGACACCGCTGCGATCGAACGCGCTGACCCGAGCCCCCTATAGCGTTCGTGCCCGGCGGCCTTTGACTTGTCAAAGACCGTACTAACGAGTATGCTCCGCCGTCTATTTTTTCAGGCGGCCTTTGAGGCTATAAAGAATGAAAACTTTTACCGCTAAACCGGAAACAGTAAAGCGCGACTGGTACGTCGTCGACGCTGCTGGTCAGACCCTGGGTCGTCTGGCCACTGAAATCGCGAGCCGTCTGCGTGGCAAGCACAAACCGGAATACACTCCGCACGTCGACACTGGCGACTACATCGTCGTGATCAACGCTGAGCAAATCCGTGTCACTGGTGCCAAAACCTCCGACAAGATCTACTACTCTCACTCCGGTTTCCCGGGCGGGATCAAGTCGATCAACTTTGAAAAGCTGATCGTCAAAGCTCCTGAGCGCGTGATCGAGACCGCGGTCAAAGGCATGCTGCCTAAGAACCCGCTGGGTCGCGACATGTATCGTAAGCTGAAAGTCTATGCGGGCGCTGCTCACCCTCATACTGCTCAGCAGCCCCAAGAACTGAAGTTTTAACGGAATAGTTCACTATGTCGGCGACTCAAAATTACGGCACTGGCCGTCGCAAGACCGCAACCGCTCGCGTTTTCCTGCGTCCAGGTACCGGTAACATCTCCATCAACAACCGTTCTCTGGACGTGTTCTTCGGCCGCGAAACTGCCCGCATGGTAGTTCGTCAGCCGCTGGAACTGACCGAAACCGTTGAGAAATTCGACATCTACGTCACCGTCATCGGCGGTGGTGTGAGTGGTCAAGCTGGCGCAATCCGCCACGGTATCACCCGCGCTCTGATGTCCTACGACGAAACCCTGCGCAGCGCTCTGCGCAAAGCAGGCTACGTCACTCGCGATGCTCGCGAAGTTGAACGTAAGAAAGTCGGTCTGCGTAAAGCGCGTAAGCGTCCGCAGTACTCGAAGCGTTAATTCGCTTTTCGTTCAAAAAGAACGCTCAGTTTCCTCACGGAACTGGGCGTTTTTTTATGGGCGTCTATTATTGGGTGTGACGACATGTCTCATCCGTGGATGCCCCGTTCCATAAGGCCTCCCCGTATTCGCCAAATGGCTATACCCTTGCAGCTTGAAGGGTCTTTACTTACCATTCGGCAGGATTTTTTGGCAGCTAGAAAAATAATTTGAAAGGGAAGCCTGACCAAGCAGGCTTCTCAAAGCTGATGGGAGAGGACGGAATGAGCAATGACGGCGTGAATGCAGGCCGGCGTCGCTTCCTCGTTGCCGCCACGTCTGTGGTAGGCGCTGCAGGAGCGGTGGGGGCTGCGGTCCCGTTCGTGGGGTCGTGGTTTCCCAGTGCCAAGGCGAAGGCTGCGGGCGCACCCGTAAAGGTCAATATCAGCAAGGTCGAGCCAGGCCAGCAGATGATTGCCGAGTGGCGCGGCCAGCCGGTCTTCATCGTTCACCGAACGCCGGAAATCCTCAGCAACCTGACCAAGATCGAAGGCCAGCTCTCCGATCCCGAATCCAAGAACTCCGTTCAGCCGGCTTACGTCGACCACAAGGTGCGCTCGATCAAGCCCGAGATGCTGTTGCTGATCGGCATCTGCACCCACCTGGGCTGCTCGCCCACGTTTCGCCCTGAAGTGGCCCCCGCAGACCTGGGTAAAGACTGGGTCGGCGGCTACTTCTGTCCTTGTCACGGCTCCCATTACGACCTGGCCGGGCGCGTCTACAAGGCGCAACCTGCACCCCTGAATCTGCCAGTGCCGCCGCATTCCTACGAGTCTGACACCATCATCGTCATCGGCGTCGATCAGGAGAAAGCGTAATGAGCAAATTCATGGACTGGATCGATGCGCGCTTCCCCGCCACCTCCATGTGGGAAGACCATCTGAGCAAGTACTACGCGCCGAAGAACTTCAACTTCTTCTATTTCTTCGGCTCCCTGGCGCTGCTGGTGCTGGTCAACCAGATCGTCACCGGCGTGTGGCTGACGATGAGCTACACACCCTCGGCCGAAGAGGCCTTTGCGTCGGTGGAGTACATCATGCGCGACGTCGAGTACGGCTCGATCCTGCGCCTGCTGCACTCCACCGGCGCCTCGGCGTTCTTCATCGTGGTCTATCTGCACATGTTCCGCGGCTTGCTGTATGGCTCCTATCAGAAACCTCGCGAGCTGGTGTGGATCTTCGGCATGCTGATCTACCTGGCGCTGATGGCCGAGGCGTTCATGGGGTATCTGCTGCCATGGGGGCAGATGTCTTACTGGGGCGCCCAGGTGATCATCTCGCTGTTCGGCGCGATCCCGGTCATCGGTAACGACCTGACCCAGTGGATTCGCGGCGACTACCTGATCTCCGGCATCACCTTGAACCGCTTCTTCGCCTTGCATGTGGTGGCGTTGCCCATCGTGATCCTGGGCCTGGTGGTGCTGCATGTGCTGGCGCTGCACGAGGTCGGCTCGAACAACCCGGATGGCGTCGACATCAAGAAGCTCAAGGACGAGAACGGCAAGCCGCTGGACGGCATCGCCTTCCACCCGTACTACACGGTGAAGGATATCGTCGGGGTCGTGGTGTTCCTGTTCATCTTCTGTTCGATCGTGTTCTTCTTCCCGGAAATGGGCGGGTATTTCCTCGAGAAACCGAACTTCGAACAGGCCAACGCCTTCAAGACCCCAGAGCACATCGCGCCGGTCTGGTACTTCACGCCGTTCTACGCGATCTTGCGGGCCATCCCCGACAAACTCATGGGCGTCATGGCCATGGGCGCGGCGATCGCGGTGCTGTTCGTGCTGCCGTGGCTGGATCGAAGTCCGGTCAAGTCGATGCGCTACAAGGGCTGGCTCAGCCGGATCTGGCTCGTGGTGTTCTGCGTGTCCTTCGTGATCCTGGGCATTCTCGGCGTACTGCCGCCCAGCCCCGAGCGCGCGCTGCTGTCGCAGGTGTGTACGTTCCTGTACTTCGCCTACTTCATCCTGATGCCGTTCTACACGCGCATGGAGAAGACAAAACCGGTACCGGAAAGGGTGACTGGCTAATGAAAAAAATATTGGCTGTTTTCATTCTTTCTGCCTTGCCTGTGCTGTCCTTCGCTGCCGAGCATGGCGGGCCGGAACTGGAAAGCGTCGACATCGACGTCTCCGACAAGGTCGCCATGCAGGACGGTGCGCGCACCTTCGCCAACTACTGCATGGGCTGTCACAGCGCCAAGTTCCAGCGCTACGAGCGCGTCGCCGATGACTTGGGAATTCCCCACGAGCTGATGCTGGAAAAACTGGTATTCACCGGAGCCAAGATCGGCGACCACATGACCATCGGCATGCAGCCAGCGGATGCCAAGACCTGGTTCGGCGCAGCGCCGCCGGACCTGACGCTGGTGGCCAGGGTGCGCGGCACCGACTGGCTCTATGGTTATCTGCGCTCGTTCTACGAGGACCCGGCGCGGCCCTGGGGCGTGAACAACAAGGTCTTCCCCAACGTCGGCATGCCCAACGTGCTGGTGGGTTTGCAGGGGCGTCAGGTCATCGGCTGCAAGCAGGTGCAGGTGGTCGAGGGGGGCAAGAAGCAGTTTGATCCGCTGACCGGCTCGCCCTTGACTCATGAGGCCTGCGATCAACTGACCATCGTGCCCAAGACCGGTACCCTCACCGAAGAGCAGTTCGATGAGAAGGTGAAAAACCTCGTGACCTTCCTCGCCTATTCGGCGAACCCGGTCAAGTTGCAGCACCAGCGCATCGGCACCTATGTGCTGTTGTACCTGGCGATCCTGTTCATCTTCGCGTACCTGCTCAAGCGCGAATACTGGAAGGACGTGCACTGAAGGCGCAAGCCTTATGCAGACGGAACGCGCTCTGGAGAGCCTCGTTCGGGTAATGGACGCAGAGCGGGTATAGTGGCGGGTGAAAGATTGCCGAATTTACCTTGAGTAAATGCGCTATCTTGTCGCCCGCGACGAACACCCGCTCACTGTGGATGTTGCCGGAGGCGCCTTCAGGGCGCGTTCGTTTTTTCTGCTTTTGAATATTAAACAAGCGAGGAGGATCGCCATGGGCGTGACCAATCGGTTGGCCTGTTACTCCGACCCCGCCGACCACTATTCCCACCGCGTGCGCATTGTGCTCGCCGAGAAAGGTGTCAGCGCCGAGATCATTGATGTCGTGGAGGGTCGTCTTCCGGCCCAACTGGTCGAGGTCAACCCATACGGCAGCACCCCCACGCTGGTGGACCGCGACCTGGCGTTGTACGAGTCGACGGTGGTCATGGAATACCTGGATGAGCGTTATCCGCATCCGCCTTTACTGCCGGTTTACCCCGTTGCCCGGGCCAACAGCCGCCTGCTGATCCATCGGATCCAGCGTGACTGGTGTGGCCTGGTGGATGTCATCCTGGACCCGCGCAGCAAAGACGCTGTTCGCGCCCAGGCGCGCAAGGAGTTGCGCGAAAGTCTGACCGGCGTTTCGCCACTGTTTTCGGAGAAGCCTTTTTTCCTCAGTGACGAGCAAAGTCTGGTCGACTGCTGTCTATTGCCCATACTCTGGCGCCTGCCGATTCTGGGTATCGAGTTGCCGCGGCCGGCCAAGCCGCTGCTTGATTATATGGAGCGCCAGTTTGCGCGTGAGGCATTCCAGGCAAGTCTGTCTGCTGCCGAACGTGACATGCGCTAAGGCTTAAGGAAACATCTGATGAACTCCAGTCGCCCCTATTTGATCCGTGCTCTGTACGAGTGGATCGTGGACAACGATTGCACGCCGCACATTCTGGTCAACGCCGAGTATCCGGCGGTGCAGGTCCCGCAAGGTTTTGCCAATGACGGGCAGATCGTGCTCAATATTTCGCCAAGCGCCGTGCGTCATTTGCACATGGATAACGACGCGGTGAGTTTCGAAGGTCGTTTTGGTGGTGTGCCGCACAGTCTGTATGTGCCGGTTGCTGCGGTGATGGGTATTTATGCCCGTGAGAACGGCCAGGGCATGGTGTTCGATCTGGAGCCTGCCGTGGATGACGATGATGATCTGGATGTCGAGGACGACATGCCGCCACCGGATGATGAGCCGCCACGTCCTAGCGGTCGGCCGAGTTTGAAAGTGGTTAAGTGACAGGCGATTGTTGTTTTGAAGGGATTGTGGCGGACTCTCAGGTTGTCATCGCTTTCGAGAGTTCTGCCTAACGGCAGAAGCGTTCCGGCTTCGCCGGGTTACTTGGAAAAGTCGGAATGCCGCACCACCCCCAAGTAACCAAGGGGTCCTGCTCCTGGTTTGGCCTCGACTTCGTCGAGGTTCCCTCACGCCGGGCCCACGGAGCGAGGCCGAAATGAAGGTACCCCGACGAAGGAGGGGCCAAACCAGGAGCAAGACACCTTGGTTACTTGGGTGTCTTTTCGAAGTAACTCGGCGAAGCCGAAACAGGTCTGGCGTTAGCCAGAACAAAAAAAGGGCGATCACCACGATCGCCCTGTTTTCACATCAATCAATATACTCAAACAACTTCACAATCTTCTGCACCCCGGAAACCCCCTGCACCAGATTGGTTGCGCGGTTGGCTTCGGCCTGGGTCAGCAGGCCCAGCAGATACACGATACCGTTCTCGGTCACCACCTTGATGCGCGAGCCAGGAATTGCGCTGTCAGTCAGCATCTCGGTCTTGATCTTGCTGGTCAGCCACGCGTCGTTGCTGCGCGCTAGCATCGAGGAGGGCTGGATCACCTGCAGCTCGTTGTTGACCTTCTTGACCTTCTGCACCTGCGCGGCGGTCTGTTCGGCCAGTTGCTTGAGGTCGGCGCGTGGGGTCTGGCCGGCCAGCAGGACGATGCCGTTGAAGCTGGTCACCACGATGTGCGAATTGTTGTCCAGATCAGGGCTGGCCTTGGCGATGTTTACCGCCGCCTTGGTTTCGATCAGCGAGTCGTCGATCTTGCTGCCGAAAGTGCGCGTGCCGCGATCATCGTCGATCGGCGCTTCACGGCTGGCGTTGATCACCGAGCTGCATCCGCTGACGCCCAGGCACAGTGTCAGGGCCAGCAGGCTGAGACGTTTGGATATCATTCTTCACTCCCGAAAATTTGGCTGTCGATCAAATAGCAAAGGCAATGGATTACCAGCAGGTGGACTTCCTGGATACGTGCAGTGACCTTGGCCGGGACGCGAATCTCCACGTCCTCGGGCAGCAGCAGCGAGGCAACGTCGCCGCCGTCGCGGCCGGTCAAGGCTACGACAATCATTTCCCGATCATGTGCTGCCTGGATCGCCTGAATGATGTTGGCCGAGTTGCCGCTGGTGGAAATCGCCAGCAATACATCGCCCGGTTGGCCCAGCGCGCGGATCTGTTTGGAAAAGATCTCGTTGTAGCTGTAGTCGTTAGCGATCGAGGTGATGGTCGAGGTGTCGGTGGTCAGCGCGATGGCCGGCAGGCTCGGGCGTTCACGTTCGAAGCGGTTGAGCAGCTCGGACGAAAAATGCTGGGCATCGCCGGCCGAGCCGCCGTTGCCGCACGCAAGAATCTTGCTGTCGCTCAGGAGGGCGCCGACCATCACTTCGCTGGCTTGCTCGATGTGCGGTGCAAGAACGTCCATCGCCTGCTGCTTGGTATCGATGCTGGCCTGAAAAAGCTGGCGAATTCGGGATTGCATGTCCATCTATGAAAACCTTAATAGGGGCGGCTGGTCGGGCGACGTCTGAGAGAGGTCATCGGCTTCCCGGCACAAAACTGTGCAGCCCGCAAAGCAAAGAGCAAAAACAGTGTGAAAAGTGGGTTCGACGGACGGGGCGACAGGCTTGGGCTCGACAGCGCTATCAACTGTCGAACGCATTCTGCACCCAGTTCATGACAGGTCCGGTTCCCGGATCGCCGTTGATGGCGACGACATCGAAACGGCAGGGAGAATCCGCCCACTTCGACTCGGCCTGCAAGAACGATTGTGCGGCCAGGGCGAGTTTTTCCTGTTTGCGAACGTCGACGCTTTCCATCGCGCCACCGAAGCCTGCGTGGCGCCGATAGCGAACTTCGACGAATACTACTGTATCGCCGTCGAGCATGACCAGATCAAGCTCGCCGCGTTTGCATGACCAGTTCTGCGTGATCAGTTGCAAACCCTGTTGCAGCAAGTGTTGCAGGGCGTGGGCCTCGGCCTCGCGCCCCGCAGTCTTGCGCGCCTGGTCTTGAATCAAGGCGCGGTGTCCGGCAGGCGCTGCACGCGGCCGTCGACGAATTGCGCCCATGGCAGTTGACGCTCGATGCGCTGGCCCTGGCCGATGGCCAGGCTGCCGGACAAGCCATCGATGCGGCTTTCCGGCAGGGTCTTGAGCTGGGTCAGGCGCGGCGCCAGGCGATAGGCGTCGATGCCCATGGCGTACAGGCGGCCCAGGCTGCCGGCGGCTTGTGGCCACTGGGTGGTGACTTGCTGGCGCAGCGGGTCAGTGGCGTTGAGCAGCCATGGGGTTTCGCAGAAGCGTACGCCAGCCAGGTCGTTGTACATCGCCTGATCGCCGCTGTTGGTGAACAGGTGCGAAGTGGCATAGACCGGCACGTCACCGGCGTACTGGAACACCATGGTCGGCTTGATCTGCTGCGCCTGTTGCGGGGTGGCGGCCAGGAACATGAAGTCGACGTCTTGGCGGCGGCTCGGCTGTGCGGCCATCTGCGCACCGGTGGTGCTTTGCAGGCGCTGGGCGCGGCCTTCGCTGTTGCGCAGCTGGAACAGGTCAGCGACTTGCTGGGCCAGGGCAACCGGTTGATCGATACGCTCGACACCCAGCAGGGTGCCGCCCTTGGCTTGCCAGCTCTGACGGAAGGCGTCGAGCACGCGGTCGCCCCATTCGCCTTTCGGCACCATGGCCACGGCGCTGCGCTTGCCATCGGCCCAGGCACGGCGGGCAACTTCACGGGCTTCGTCTTCGGCTGCCAGACCGAACTGGAACAGCTCGGCCGGGCCTTGTGCCGCGGAGTCGCTGTAGTTCAGCGCCAGTGTGGTGATTGGCAGTTGTTGATGTGCGCTCAGCTGTTTGACCAGTGGTTTCTCCAGCGGGCCGACGACCATCTGCACGCCAGCCGCCTTGGCTTGGGCGTAGAACGCGTCCATCGAGGTCACACGGGAGCTGTCGAAGACTTCGATCGCCGGCGGTTTCTGGCCGGCCTGTTGCGCCTGATAGTGCGCGGCCATGAAGCCGTCACGCAGTGCGCGGGCAACCGAGGCCAGCGGGCCGTCCTGAGGCAGCAGCAGGGCGATCTTGGTCAGCGGCTGGCTTTTCAGTTCGCGCAGTTGCGCCAGGGACGTCGGCAGCTGGCGTGCGGCAGGGTGTTGAGGGTTCTGCGCTTTCCAGTTGTCGATGGCGGCCTGCTGTTGCTCCAGGGTGCCAGCGCCCTTGACCGCGCGGGCCAGGCTCAGCCAGCCGCCCATGTCGTCGTTGGCATTGCTTTGCAGCTGCTCGGGCGGCAGGGCGGCCACCAGGGTCCAGATCGCGTCGTTGTTGGCGCTCAGCGCATCGCCTTGCAGCAGCGGGCCCATGAACACGCGTTCGCTGGCGGCGGCCAGGGTCTGGCCATCGGCTTCTAGTGCGCGGGCGCGGGCGGTGTGGGTGCGGGTCTGCAGATCCACCGGCATTTCACCAAGGTGCTGCATGCTCGGGTGATTGAGTGCGGTCAGCGCGGCCTTCGGCTGGCTGCGGCCCAGGGCCAGTTCGGCGGACAGGGTGTTGGCGTAGATCTGCTTGTCGGTCTTGAGCTGGTCCATCTGGACCTGCTCGAGAATGCTCGCGGCGCGACTCGGGTTGTTCTGGCGCGCTGCCAGGTCCGCGGCAGTCAGACGCAGCAGTGCCGCCTGATCGGGTGTCTTGGCGCTCGACGCCTGTTCGAGCAGTTGCTCGATGCTGGCATCCGGCGTGCGTGGCAACTCGCCAAGGCTGGAGGAGGGCGAACCGGCACAGGCGGCCAACAAGGCAGCCAGGCAGAGGGCGGAGAGCAGCCGCAGGCAAGCGATCATGTCTATGTTCCTGATACTTGAGCAAATAAGCGTGGAATTGTACCCAAGCACTGGCCGGGGCGCGACGTTGGAGGTATCAAAGCAGCGATATTGACCATGCAGATGCACGATTGTGCGCTGTGGCCATTGCAATTGGGTGAGCGCGGCGGCCGGCATCAATATATGAGTGGATGTGTAGGTCCATTTTTCAATCTCCCTGTTTGCATCGCCCGAATCTGTACAATGCAGGCTTTAACCCGACATGAGGTGCGCGCTTTGACTGCTCCAGGTGCTTTGAATTCCACTACAGGCTCGCTTTATGTGGTGGCCACGCCGATTGGCAACCTGGATGACATGAGCGTGCGTGCCTTGAAAGTATTGCGCGAAGTTTCATTGATTGCCGCCGAAGATACCCGGCATTCGATCCGGCTCATGCAACATTTCGGCATAGCGACGCCGCTCGCGGCGTGCCATGAGCATAACGAGCGCGAAGAAGGCAGTCGTTTCATTACCAAGCTCTTGGCGGGCGATGACGTAGCGCTGATCTCCGATGCGGGCACGCCGCTGATTTCCGACCCAGGCTATCACCTGGTGCGCCAGGCGCGCGCAGCAGGGATCCAGGTGGTCCCGGTGCCGGGCGCCTGCGCGCTGATCGCGGCGCTGTCGGCGGCCGGCCTGCCTTCCGACCGTTTCATCTTCGAAGGCTTTCTGCCGGCCAAGGCGGTGGGGCGCAAGGCGCGTCTGGAGTTGTTGAAGGAAGAGCCGCGTACGCTGATCTTCTACGAGGCGCCGCACCGGATTCTCGAGTGCCTGCAGGATATGGAAGCTGTCTTCGGCGCCGAGCGGCCTGCGGTGCTGGGCCGTGAGCTGACCAAAACCTTCGAAACCCTCAAAGGCTTGCCGCTGGGCGAGCTGCGCGCGTTCGTCGAGGGCGACAGCAATCAGCAGCGCGGCGAGTGCGTGGTGTTGGTGGCGGGCTGGAGCGAGCCTGAAAGCGAGGACGTGATTGGCGCCGAAGCGCGGCGGATTCTGGATCTGCTGTTGCAGGAAATGCCGCTCAAGCGGGCGGCGGCGCTGGCCGCTGAAATCACCGGCGTGCGCAAGAATCTGCTGTATCAGGTGGCGCTGGATAAACAAAAAGGCGAGTGATCACCGTCCGTCAGCCTGTCACTCAATCGTGGCAAAGGCTTATTAAAGCTTGTTCTTGGGCCGGCCAGCCATTAACCTTGGCGGCGGAGAGTCGATTGGACAGTCGCTGCCTTTCATTGTTCCGCAATGAAGGGGGGAGGAAAGTCCGGGCTCCATAGGGCGGAGTGCCAGGTAACGCCTGGGGGGCGCGAGCCTACGGAAAGTGCCACAGAAAACAACCGCCTAAGCACTTCGGTGCCGGTAAGGGTGAAAAGGTGCGGTAAGAGCGCACCGCACGGCTGGTAACAGTTCGTGGCTAGGTAAACCCCACTCGGAGCAAGACCAAATAGGGTTCCAAGGCGTGGCCCGCGCTGGAACCGGGTAGGTTGCTAAAGATGTCCAGTGATGGCCATCGTAGAGGAATGACTGTCCTCGACAGAACCCGGCTTACAGATCGACTCTCCACTTTTCCCCACCTCTGCTGTTTCTGCACCGTTTTTTTGTCGCAGACTCCCTCCGTCGTAATGCCGAAAAAATCTTAAACCTCATAAAGCACTTTAACTTCGAACGCCATCTCTCTGAGTGTTCTCGCGTTTGTCTGCGCGCAAGATCCGAAATTCTCCGAATCTCCCCCAGAACCCCTCCTAAATCTCCGTCCTGTAAGGGTTTTCCTTAAGAAGTTGCCTTGACGGTGTGGTGGGCGGATTCCTATAGTGTGCGCAAGTGGCGGAAAGTGGCGTGAAGTGGGTTTTTTGAGCTCAAAAAGATAATATTCGGAGAACGCGCCTGTGTTTCGTGGTGCAAACGCAATCAATCTCGACGCAAAGGGCCGTCTCGCTATGCCGAGCCGGTACCGTGACGAGCTCGATTCGCGTAGCTCCGGCCAATTGATCGTGACCATTGATACCGTCGACCCGTGCTTGTGCATCTATCCGCTCCCTGAATGGGAAGTGATCGAAGCCAAATTGCGCGAGCTTGCAACATTTCGTGAAGAAAACCGTCGCCTGCAGCGACTGTTGATTGGTAACGCAGTTGACCTGGAACTCGATGGCAGTGGGCGTTTTCTGGTGCCGCCACGTTTGCGTGAATACGCCAAGCTCGACAAGCGGGTCATGCTGGTTGGCCAGCTGAACAAGTTTCAACTGTGGGATGAGGACGCCTGGAACGCACTTGCTGATGCGGACCTTGCGGCCATTCAAAAACCGGGCGCGATGCCTGATGAACTGCGTGATTTGATCCTGTGACTACGAATAGCGGCTTTACCCACATCACCGTACTGCTCGAAGAAGCCGTCGAGGCTCTCGCGGTGCGCGCCGATGGCTGCTATCTGGATGGCACATTCGGACGCGGCGGGCACAGCCGCCTCATATTGCAGAACCTGGGGCCGGACGGTCGGCTCCTCGGATTCGACAAAGATCCTCAAGCGATTGCCACCGGGCAAGCGCTGGCGGCCGAAGACGGCCGCTTTGTCATTGTGCAGCGCAGCTTTGCCGAGCTGGGCTCGGAGGCTCTGGAACGCGGCATTGCCGGCAAGGTCAGCGGTATTCTGCTGGACCTTGGCGTTTCCTCTCCGCAGTTGGATGACCCCGAGCGCGGCTTCAGTTTCATGAATGATGGCCCGCTGGACATGCGAATGGACCCGTCGCGCGGGATCAGCGCCGCCGAGTTCGTCAACACCGCTTCTGCCGAAGAAATCGCCCGCGTATTCAAGGAATACGGCGAGGAGCGTTTCGCCAAGCGCATGGCGGGCGCCGTGGTCGCGCGTCGCGAAACTCAGCCGTTCGAACGCACCGCCGACCTTGCCGAGGTGCTGAAAGTCGCCAACCCTGCGTGGGAAAAGGGCAAGAACCCTGCAACCCGCGCGTTCCAGGGCCTGCGCATTCACGTCAACAATGAACTGGGCGATCTGGAAGCGGGTCTTGAGGCTGCGCTGGAAGCGCTGGAAGTGGGCGGGCGTCTGGCCGTCATCAGTTTCCACTCGCTGGAAGACCGTATCGTCAAGCTGTTCATGCGCAAGCTGGTCAAGGGCGAGGCGGACAACCTGCCGCGCAACCTGCCGGTTCGCCATCAGGCCTTCGAGCCTCGCATCAAGCTGATCGGCAAGGCGCAGTTCGCCTCCGATGAAGAAACCCGGGCCAACCCACGTTCGCGCAGTGCCGTGATGCGTGTCGCGGAGAAACTCCGGTGAGCCGCGGATTCTTCAAACCCCTGCCGACGGGCAGCTTCTTCATGATGCTGTTGTTCGTGGCCGTGCTGGTTTCGGCAATCGCCGTTTCCTACAGCGCGCACTGGAACCGTCAGTTGCTCAACACCCTGTACTCGGAACTGAGCGTGCGCGACAAGGCGCAGGCCGAGTGGGGTCGTCTGATTCTTGAACAGAGCACCTGGACCGCACACAGCCGCATCGAGGCTCTGGCCACCGATCAACTGAAAATGCG
The DNA here is from genome assembly GCF_056627435.1 of Pseudomonas sp. 2. Lineage (NCBI taxonomy): Bacteria > Pseudomonadati > Pseudomonadota > Gammaproteobacteria > Pseudomonadales > Pseudomonadaceae > Pseudomonas > Pseudomonas sp. 2. The sequence continues at coordinate 459,641 of NZ_JBWXNG010000002.1, read as the reverse complement.
CATTCCCAATGCCGCCGATATCCGGATGGTGTCGCCATGATGAAGCTTGAAGGCGCACTGTATCCGTGGCGTTTCCGTCTTGTCGTCGGCTTGTTGTCGGTGATGGTGCTTGCCATTTCCTATCGCATCGTCGACCTGCAGGTCATCGACCGTCGCTTCCTGATCGAACAGGGCGATGCACGCAGCCTGCGTACCGTTTCCATTCCTGCGCACCGTGGTCTGATTACCGACCGCAACGGCGAGCCGCTGGCCGTGAGTACGCCGGTGACCACCATCTGGGCCAACCCGTCCGAGATGCAGGCCGACAAGAGCAAGTGGGGCCTGTTGGCCCAGGCGCTGGGGCAGGATCCCAAAGCATTGGCCGATCGTCTGAACGAGCAGGCCAGCAAGGAATTCATCTATCTGGTCCGCGGCCTGACCCCGGAGCAGGGCCAGTCGGTGCTCGACCTGAAAGTGCCGGGCGTCTATGGCAAGGAAGAGTTCCGCCGCTTCTACCCGGCCGGTGACGTGACCGCGCACATGGTCGGTTTTACCGACCTGGACGATCACGGTCGCGAAGGTGTCGAACTCGCCTACGACGACTGGTTGGCGGGCGTGCCCGGCAAGCGGCAGGTCATCAAGGATCGGCGCGGCAGGCTGATCAAGGACCTGCAAGTGAAGAAAAACGCCAAGGCCGGGAAGACCTTGGCTTTGTCTATTGATCTGCGCCTGCAATACCTGGCGACCCGCGAGCTGCGCAACGCCATTCAGGAAAACGACGCCAAGGCCGGCAGCCTGGTGATCATGGACGTGAAGACCGGCGAAGTGCTGGCGATGGTCAACCAGCCGACCTACAACCCGAACAACCGCCGCACCATGGTGCCGGCGGCGATGCGTAACCGCGCGATCATCGACGTGTTCGAGCCGGGCTCGACCATGAAGCCGATTTCCATGACCGCAGCCCTGGACAGTGGCCGCTGGAAGCCCAGCGACAAGGTCGAGGTGTATCCGGGCACTCTGCAGATCGGCAAATACACCATTCGCGACGTGACCAAGACCGAGGGTCCGATCCTCGACCTCACCGGCATTCTGATCAACTCCAGCAACGTCGGCATGAGCAAGGTGGCCTTCGACGTCGGTGGCGAGGCGATCTTCCGTGCCATGCAGCGCGTGGGGCTGGGCCAGTACACCGGCCTGGGCTTCCCGGGCGAGCGCGTGGGCAACCTGCCGAACTACCGCGAGTGGCGCAAGGCCGAGACTGCGACATTGTCTTACGGCTACGGCCTGTCGGTGACCGCGCTGCAACTGGTACACGCCTACTCGGCGCTGGCCAACAACGGCAAGATCGTCCCGCTGACGATTCTGAAGACCGACAAGCCGGCAGAGTCGACCCAGGCGATCCCGGAAGCCACCGCGAAAACCCTGCAGACCATGCTTCAGGCCGTTATCGAGGACCCGCGTGGCGTCTACCGTGCCCGTGTGCCGTCGTATCACGTGGCGGGCAAGTCGGGTACTGCGCGTAAGACTTCCGTGGGCACCAAGGGCTACGCCGAGAACTCCTACCGCTCGCTGTTCGCAGGCTTCGGCCCGATGAGCAACCCGCGCTACGCCATCGTTGTGGTCATCGACGAGCCGAGCAAAGGCGGCTACTTCGGTGGTCTGGTATCGGCACCGGTGTTCAGCAAGGTGATGTCGGGCACGCTACGCCTGATGAACGTGCGCCCGGACAACCTCGCGCCGATTCCGCCTGAGCAGCAGGCCAACGCCACTCCGGCTCCGGCCGCCGTTCCAGTCAAGGGAGGGCGCGGCTGATGTCCTTTAACCTGAGCAAGATTTTCGCCCAGAGCGACCGCGACCTGCTGATTCGCGAACTGACCCTCGACAGCCGCAAGGTGCGTCCGGGTGATCTGTTCCTGGCGATTCCGGGCCTCAAGGTCGACGGCCGCGATCACATTACCGATGCCATCGCCCACGGCGCTGCCGCGGTGGCCTATGAAGCCGAAGGCGCCAAGGTGCTGCCGATCACCGACATCCCGATGATTCCGGTCAGGGGCCTGGGCGCGCAGCTTTCCGACATCGCCGGGCGTTTCTACGGCGACCCAAGCCGCAGCATGAACCTGGTCGGCGTCACCGGCACCAACGGCAAGACCAGCGTCACTCAGCTGATCGCCCAGGCGCTGGACAAGCTGGGCCAGCATTGCGGCCTGATCGGCACACTGGGCACCGGCTTCTATAGCGAGCTCAAGAGCGGGATTCACACCACGCCCGATCCAATTTCCGTGCAGTCGACGATCTACGACCTGAAAAAGGCGGGGGCCAAGGCCATCGCCATGGAAGTCTCGTCCCACGGTCTGGATCAGGGCCGCGTCACTGCGCTGGCGTTCGACGTGGCGGTGATGACCAACCTGTCCCGCGATCATCTGGATTACCACGGCACCATGGAGGCCTACGCGGCGGCCAAGGCCAAGCTGTTCGCCTGGAATGACCTGCGTTGCCGCGTCGTCAATCTGGACGATGAATTCGGTCGCCAACTGGCTGGCCAGCAGCATCCTTCGCGGCTGATCAGCTACAGCCAGGAAGACAGCAGCGCCTATCTGTACTGCCGCGATGCAGTGTTTGACGACGATGGCGTGCGTGCGACGCTGGTGACCCCGCAGGGTGATCGCCTGTTGCGCAGCAGCCTGCTGGGCCGGTTCAACCTGAGCAATGTGCTGGCAGCCGTCGGTGCGCTGCTGGGCCTGGACTACCCGCTGGACGACATTCTCAATGTGCTGCCGAGCCTCGAAGGCCCGGTCGGCCGCATTCAGCGCCTGGGTGGCGGTAAGCGCCCATTGGTGGTGGTCGATTACGCCCACACCCCTGATGCGCTGGAAAAAGTCTTGGTCGCGCTGCGGCCACACGCCAAAGGCCAGCTGGCCTGTCTGTTCGGCTGCGGCGGCGATCGCGATCGCGGCAAGCGCCCGCTGATGGCCGAAGTGGTCGAGCGCCTGGCTGACAAGGTACTGGTCACCGACGACAACCCGCGCACCGAAGACCCGGCGCGGATTTTCGACGACATTCGCGCAGGCTTCAGCACGCTGGACGGCATCGATTTCGTCGCCGGTCGCGGTCAGGCCATCGCGCAGATTATCGCTCAGGCGCAGGCCGCCGACGTGATCGTGCTGGCCGGCAAGGGCCATGAGGATTATCAGGAGATCGACGGCGAACGCCATCCGTTCTCCGATCTTGAACAAGCCGCCAAGGCACTGGACGCATGGGAGGCTGCACATGAATAAGCCGCTTTCGTTCAGCGAACTGCTGCTGCCGCTCGACGCCCGTCGGGTCGGCGAAGACGTACATTTCAACGGCGTCAGCATCGACAGCCGGGCCATCGAGTCGGGGCAGCTGTTCGTTGCCCTGACCGGCCCGCGTTTCGACGGCCACGATTACCTGGATCAGGTCGCGGCCAAGGGCGCAGTCGGTGCGCTGGTCGAGCGTGAAGTGCCAGGCAGTGCGCTGCCGCAGCTGATTGTCGGCGATACCCGCAAGGCGCTGGCGCAACTGGGCGCGATGAACCGCAACGCGTTCGTTGATAAACCAGTCGCGGCTATCACCGGTTCCAGTGGCAAGACCACGGTCAAGGAGATGCTCGCGAGCATCCTGCGCACCCGTGGCACCGTGCTGGCGACCAAAGGCAACCTGAACAACGAGCTGGGCGTACCGCTGACCTTGCTGACACTGTCGCCGGAGTTCGATGCGGCTGTGATCGAACTGGGTGCCAACCATGTGGGCGAAATCGCGCTGACCGTCAGCCTGACCAAGCCGCATGTCTCGGTGCTGACCAACGCCGGCACCGCTCACGTGGGCGAATTCGGTGGCCCCGAGAAAATCGTCGAGGCCAAGGGCGAGATCATCGAAGGGCTCGACGCCCGTGGCACTGCGGTGCTTAACCGTGACGACAAGGCGTTCCCGATCTGGGTCGCCCGTGCCGGCGCGCGCAAGGTGCTGAGTTTCTCGACCAAGAACAGTGAGGCGGACCTTTACGCCAGTGACCTGGGTATCGACGCCCGTGGTTGCCCGACCTTCACGCTGCACAGCCCAAGTGGCTCGGCGCAGGTGCAACTGAATCTGCTGGGCGCGCACAACGTTGCCAACGCCCTGGCTGCTGCCGCCGCTGCTCATGCGCTGGGCGTGTCGCTGCCGGGCATCGTCACCGGGCTGAACAACGTGCAGCCGGTCAAGGGCCGCACCGTGGCGCAACTGGCGACCAACGGTATCCGCGTGATCGACGACACCTACAACGCCAACCCGACTTCCGTGGCGGCGGCGACCGACATTCTCACCAGCTTCCCGGGCCGCAAGGTGCTGGTGCTGGGTGATATCGGCGAGCTGGGCGACTGGGCCGAGCAGGGCCATCGCGATGTCGGTGCTTACGCTGCGGGCAAGGTCGATGCCCTGTATGCCGTTGGTCCACTGATGGCCCATGCGGTCAAGGCTTTCGGGCAGCATGCGCACCATTTTGCCAATCAGGCCGACCTGATTGCGGCGCTGGGCGCCGAGCAAGATAAAAACACCACCATTTTGATCAAAGGTTCTCGCAGTGCCGCGATGGAAAACGTCGTGGCAGCCCTCTGCGGTACCCAGACTTACCCCTTGAAGGCGGAGAAACATTAATGCTGCTGCTGCTGGCCGAGTATCTGCAACAGTTCTACAAAGGCTTCGCGGTCTTTCAGTACCTGACCCTGCGCGGGATTCTCGGCGTGCTCACCGCACTGTCGCTCTCGCTGTGCCTGGGCCCCTGGATGATCCGCGCCCTGCAGAACAAGCAGATCGGCCAATCGGTCCGCAATGACGGTCCGCAATCTCACTTGTCCAAATCCGGCACCCCGACCATGGGTGGCGCCTTGATTCTGTCCGCCATCGGCATCAGCACCCTGCTGTGGGCCGACCTGACCAACCGTTACGTGTGGGTCGTGCTGATCGTCACGCTGCTGTTCGGCGGCATCGGCTGGGTCGACGACTATCGCAAGGTCATCGAGAAGAACTCGCGGGGCCTGCCAAGCCGCTGGAAATACTTCTGGCAGTCGGTGTTCGGCCTGGGCGCGGCGATCTTCCTTTATATGACTGCGCAGACGCCGGTAGAAACCACTCTGCTGATCCCGATGCTCAAAGACTTCAGCATTCCGCTGGGCGTGGGCTTCGTGATCCTGACCTACTTCGTGATCGTCGGCTCCAGCAACGCGGTCAACCTGACCGACGGTCTGGATGGCCTGGCCATCATGCCAACGGTCATGGTCGGCGGCGCGCTGGGCATTTTCTGCTACCTGTCCGGTAACGTGAAATTTGCCGAATACCTATTGATCCCTTACGTGCCGGGCGCGGGCGAGCTGATCGTGTTCTGCGGCGCGCTGATCGGTGCCGGTCTGGGCTTCCTGTGGTTCAACACCTATCCGGCCCAGGTCTTCATGGGCGACGTCGGCGCGCTGGCGCTGGGTGCTGCACTGGGCACCATCGCCGTGATCGTGCGCCAGGAAATCGTGCTGTTCATCATGGGCGGTGTGTTCGTGATGGAAACCCTGTCAGTCGTCATTCAGGTTGCATCGTTTAAGTTGACCGGCCGCCGCGTTTTCCGCATGGCGCCGATCCACCACCACTTTGAACTCAAGGGCTGGCCCGAGCCGCGCGTGATCGTCCGTTTCTGGATCATCACCGTGATTCTCGTGCTGATCGGCCTTGCCACGTTGAAACTGAGGTAACGCAGAGTGTCGTTGATCGCGTCTGACCACTTCCGCATCGTTGTCGGCCTCGGCAAGAGCGGCATGTCCCTGGTTCGCTTCCTGGCGAACCGGGGCGTGGCGTTTGCCGTGGCCGATACGCGGGAGAATCCGCCGGAGCTTGCGACGCTGCGCCGTGACTACCCGAACGTGGAAGTGCGCTGTGGCGAGCTGGATGTGGAATTTCTCTGCCGCGCCGACGAGCTGTACGTGAGCCCGGGTCTGGCCCTGGCCACCCCGGCGCTGCAGGCTGCGGCCGCCCGTGGCGTGAAGCTGTCCGGTGACATCGAGCTGTTCGCGCGTAACGCGAAGGCGCCGATCATCGCCATCAGCGGTTCCAACGCGAAAAGCACCGTGACCACGCTGGTCGGCGAAATGGCCGCCGCGGCGGGCAAGCGCGTGGCCGTTGGCGGCAACCTGGGCACGCCGGCGCTGGACCTGCTCAGCGACGATATCGAGTTGTACGTGATGGAGCTGTCGAGCTTCCAGCTGGAAACCACCGATCAGCTGGGCGCTGAAGTGGCCACCGTGCTCAACGTCAGCGAAGACCACATGGACCGCTACAGCGGCCTGCCTGCTTACCACCTGGCCAAGCACCGGATTTTCCGTGGTGCGCGTCAGGTCGTGGTCAATCGTCAGGACGCGCTGTCGCGACCATTGATCGGCGAAGGGGTGCCGTGCTGGACCTTTGGTCTGAACCGACCTGACATCAACGGCTTCGGTCTGCGAGAAGAGAACGGCGAAAAATACCTGGCGTTCCAGTTCGACAACCTGATGCCGGTGAGCGAGCTGAAAATCCGTGGTGCGCACAATCAGGCCAATGCGCTTGCGGCGTTGGCGCTGGGCCACGCGGCGGGCTTGCCGTTCGAGCCGATGCTCCAGGCACTTCGCAGCTTTGCCGGGCTGGTGCACCGTTGCCAGTGGGTACGCGAGCGCAATGGCGTGAGCTACTACGACGACTCCAAGGCCACCAACGTTGGCGCCGCACTGGCTGCCATCGAAGGCCTGGGCGCGGACATCAACGGCCAATTGGTACTGATCGCCGGTGGCGACGGCAAGGGCGCGGACTTCTCTGCGTTGAAAGCGCCGGTCGCCAGACATTGCCGCGCCGTCGTGCTGCTGGGCCGCGATGCCGAGTTACTCGCCGCGACCTTTGGCGATTCGGTGCCCCTGATCCGCGTCAAGACATTGGAAGAAGCTGTGCAACGTGCTGCCGAACTGGCTGTGCAGGGGGACGCCGTGTTGCTGTCTCCAGCCTGCGCAAGCCTGGACATGTTCAAGAATTTCGAAGAACGCGGACGCCTGTTCGCTCAGGCCGTGGGGGACTTGTCATGATTTTTGGCGTGATCAAGCCTTTCCCGTCGCCGATCATCAGCGGCCGTGGCGTCGACGTCGACTTCCCGATGCTCGCCGGCTGCCTGGCGCTGCTGGGCCTGGGCCTGGTGATGATCACTTCTGCATCCTCGGAAGTAGCTGCCGTGCAGTCCGGCAACGCGCTGTACATGATGACCCGGCACCTGATCTATCTGGTGCTGGGGCTGGCGGCCTGTGTCGCCACCATGATGATTCCGGTCGCCACCTGGCAACGTCTGGGCTGGCTGATGCTGTTGGGCGCCTTCGGCCTGCTGATTCTGGTGATCGTGCCCGGGATCGGGCGCGAGGTGAACGGTTCGATGCGCTGGATCGGCTTCGGCATGTTCAACGTGCAGCCGTCGGAAATCGCCAAGGTGTTCGTGGTGATTTTCCTCGCCGGTTACCTGATTCGTCGTCAGACCGAAGTGCGCGAAAGCTGGATGGGCTTCTTCAAGCCGTTCATCGTATTGCTGCCCATGGCTGGCCTGTTGCTGATGGAGCCTGACTTCGGTGCCACCGTCGTGATGATGGGCGCCGCCGCGGCAATGCTGTTCCTCGGTGGCGTGGGCCTGTTCCGCTTCACCCTGATGGTGGCGCTGGCGGTTGCGGCCGTGTTCATTCTGGTACAGGCGCAGCCTTACCGGATGGCGCGTCTGATCACCTTTACCGACCCATGGTCCGATCAGTTCGGTTCCGGTTACCAGCTGACCCAGGCGCTGATTGCCTTCGGTCGCGGCGAGTGGTTCGGTGTCGGCCTGGGCAACAGCGTGCAGAAGCAGTTCTACCTGCCTGAAGCGCACACCGACTTCGTGTTCTCGGTGCTGGCCGAAGAACTGGGCGTGGTCGGTTCGCTGATCACCGTGGCCCTGTTCATGTTCGTCAGTATCCGCGCGATGTACATCGGCATGTGGGCCGAGCGCGCCAAGCAGTTCTTCGCGGCGTACACCGCCTATGGCCTGGCGTTTCTGTGGATCGGCCAGTTCCTGATCAACATCGGTGTGAACGTCGGCCTGTTGCCGACCAAGGGTCTGACTCTGCCGTTCCTCAGTTATGGCGGCAGCTCCTTGATCATCTGCTGCGCCAGCCTTGGGCTGTTGCTGCGCATCGAGTGGGAATCGCGCAACAACATGGGCAGTGAAGAAGCCGAATTCAGTGAAAGCGACTTTGCCGAGGAGCCTGCCCATGGCCGCCGGTAATGTGCTGATCATGGCCGGTGGCACCGGCGGACACGTGTTCCCGGCGCTGGCCTGCGCCCGCGAGTTCCAGGCGCGCGGCTATACCGTGCACTGGCTGGGTACGCCACGGGGTATCGAGAACGAACTGGTGCCGGCGGCCGGGCTGCAACTGCACCTGATCAATGTCACCGGCCTGCGCGGCAAGGGGCGGCTGTCCCTGCTCAAGGCGCCTTTCATGTTGCTCAAGGCGTTGCTGCAGGCGCGCAAGGTCGTGCGTCAGCTCAAGCCGGTCTGCGTGGTCGGTTTTGGCGGTTACGTGACAGGCCCCGGCGGCCTGGCGGCGAAGCTGTCCGGCGTGCCGCTGATCATCCACGAGCAGAACGCCGTGGCCGGAACCGCCAACCGCAGCCTGGCGTCGTTCGCTGCGCGCGTGTGCGAGGCGTTCCCGCAGACCTTCGCGGCCTCGGCCAAGCGTCGCACCACCGGCAACCCGGTGCGCGCCGAACTGTTCTTCGAAACGCCGCGTCAGGCGCTGGAGGGGCGCCGGCCGCGTCTGCTGGTGCTGGGCGGAAGCCTGGGCGCCGAGCCTTTGAACAAACTGCTGCCCGAGGCGCTGTCTCAGGTGCCCGCAGAGCTGCGTCCTGAAGTGTTTCATCAGGCCGGCAAGAATCACGATGAAGTCACCACCGAGCGTTATCGCGCGGCGGGTGTCGAGGCGCAGGTCGCGCCCTTCATCAAAGACATGGCCCAGGCCTATGGCTGGGCGGATCTGGTGGTGTGCCGCGCAGGCGCGCTGACCATCAGTGAACTGGCAGCCGCTGGCCTGCCGTCGTTGCTGGTGCCGCTGCCCCACGCGATCGACGATCACCAGTCGCGCAATGCCGAATATCTGGCTCGTGAAGGCGCTGCCTTCGTTATGCCACAGAGGACAACTGGCGCCGCCGATATGGCCGCTCGCCTGAAAGAGGTTTTGATGCAACCCGAACAACTCAAACGCATGGCTGCCACGGCCCGCCAACTGGCCAAGCCGGACGCCACCAACACCGTCGTCGATGTCTGCCTGGAGGTGGCCCATGGTTGAGAATCAACGCGCGATGCCACAGCCGGAAATGCGTCGTATCCGTCGCATCCACTTCGTCGGTATTGGCGGTGTGGGCATGTGCGGGATCGCCGAGGTGTTGCTGAACCTGGGTTACGCCGTCTCGGGTTCGGACCTCAAGGCTTCCCCGGTGACCGAGCGCCTGAAGACCTTCGGCGCTGAAATCTTCATTGGCCACCGCGCCGAGAACGCTGCCGCCGCTGACGTGCTGGTGGTGTCCAGCGCCGTGAACACGTCCAACCCGGAAGTGGCAACCGCGCTCGAGCGTCGCATTCCGGTGGTGCCTCGTGCCGAGATGCTGGCCGAGTTGATGCGCTATCGCCATGGCATCGCAGTCGCCGGCACCCACGGCAAGACCACCACCACCAGCTTGCTGGCCTCGGTGTTCGCCGCCGGTGGCCTGGACCCGACCTTCGTGATCGGTGGCCGCCTGAACGCTGCCGGTACCAACGCGCAGCTCGGCACCAGCCGTTACCTGATCGCTGAAGCGGACGAAAGCGACGCCAGCTTCCTGCACCTGCAGCCGCTGGTGGCCGTGGTCACCAACATCGACGCCGACCACATGGCGACCTACGAAGGCGACTTCAACAAACTGAAGAAAACCTTCGTCGAGTTCCTGCACAACCTGCCGTTCTATGGGCTGGCCGTGGTCTGCACCGACGATCCGGTAGTGCGCGACATCCTGCCGTCGGTCAAGCGTCCGGTGGTCACCTATGGCTTCAATGAAGAAGCCGACGTGCGCGCGATCAACGTGCGCCAGGAAGGCATGCGCACTCACTTCACCGTGCTGCGCCGCGACCGCGAGCCGCTGGATGTCTCGGTGAACATGCCGGGCAACCACAACGTACTGAACTCGCTGGCGACCATCGCGATCGCGACTGACGAAGGCATCACCGACGAAGCCATCGTCCAGGGCCTGTCGGGCTTCCAGGGCGTGGGTCGGCGCTTCCAGGTCTACGGCGAGCTGCCGGTCGAAGGCGGCAACGTCATGCTGGTCGACGACTACGGCCATCACCCGCGTGAAGTGGCCGCAGTGATCAATGCCGTGCGCGGCGGCTGGCCGGATCGTCGCCTAGTCATGGTTTACCAGCCGCACCGCTACAGCCGTACCCGCGATCTCTACGACGACTTCGTGCAGGTGCTGGGCGACGCCAACGTTCTGCTGCTGATGGAAGTCTATCCGGCCGGCGAAGAGCCGATTCCCGGTGCGGACAGCCGCCAGCTGGCCCACAGCATCCGCCAGCGCGGCCAACTGGACCCGATCTACATCGAGCGTGGCGTCGAGCTCGCCCCGCTGGTCAAGCCACTGCTGCGTGCTGGCGACATCCTGCTGTGTCAGGGTGCCGGCGACATCGGCGGCCTGGCGCCGCAACTGCTCAAGAGCCCGTTGTTCACGGGCGCCATCGTGGCCTCGACCGAAGGTAAGCTGAAATGACAGCCGCCGCGCAAGTCTCCCTGTTCTCGACCCTGAAGCCTGAAAGCTTCGGTCGGGTCGCTGTGCTCTTCGGTGGCAAGAGCGCAGAGCGGGAGGTTTCCCTGAAATCCGGCAAGGCCGTGCTCGATGCACTGCTCGGCGGGGGCGTGGATGCCTTCGGCATCGACGTGGGCGACGATTTCCTGCAGCGTCTCGCCAGCGAGAAGATCGACCGCGCCTTCATCGTGCTGCACGGCCGGGGTGGCGAAGACGGTACCATGCAAGGCCTGCTCGAATGCCTGAACATTCCGTACACCGGCAGCGGCGTACTGGCTTCGGCACTGGCGATGGACAAGCTGCGCACCAAGCAGGTCTGGCAGAGCCTGGGCCTGCCGACGCCGCTGCATGCGGTATTGGCCAGTGAGGCGGATTGTATTTCGGCAGCGACGGAACTGGGCTTTCCTTTGATCGTCAAACCCGCCCATGAAGGCTCCAGTATCGGTATGGCCAAGGTGACCGGCGTCGACGAATTGATCGCCGCATGGACCGCTGCCAGTACCTACGATTCGCAAGTGTTGGTCGAACAATGGATTCAAGGTCCGGAGTTCACCGTCGCCTCTCTGCGCGGGCAGGTATTGCCGCCCATCGGCCTGGGCACTCCCCACAGCTTCTACGACTACGACGCCAAGTACCTGGCCAGCGATACCCAGTACCGGATTCCCTGCGGCCTCGATGCCGACAAGGAACAGGAACTGAAAACGCTGACCGCTCGTGCCTGCGAAGCCGTGGGCATTGCCGGGTGGGCGCGTACCGATGTCATGCAGGACGCCGATGGCAAGTTCTGGCTGCTGGAAGTCAACACCGTTCCGGGGATGACCGACCACAGCCTGGTGCCCATGGCCGCGAAAGCGGCGGGGCTCGATTTCAACCAGTTGGTGTTGGCGATTCTGGCCGACAGTGTCCAGGTGCGAGGGTAAATCATGCACGGCGCGACGCTTCGTCATCAGCAATCATCACCGAGCCGCAAGCCGGTGCCTCGCGGTGCCAGCCGGATGGTGGCCAAGGAGCCGCTGTCGGCGCGCATGCCGCGGCCGAATTTTGGCTTCCTGCGCGCGCTGATGTGGCCGGTGCTGCTGGTGGTGCTGGGCTTCGGCACCTACGAAGCGGCCCAGCGCCTGCTGCCGTATGCCGACCGGCCGATCTCGCGGATCAACGTTCAGGGCGACCTGAGTTACATCAGCCAGCAGGCCGTGCAGCAGCGGATCGCGCCGTACGTGGCCACCAGTTTCTTCCAGATCGACTTGGCCGGGATGCGTACCGAGCTCGAGCAGATGCCGTGGATCGCCCACGCCGAGGTCCGCCGCGTGTGGCCGGATCAGGTGGTGATCCGCCTGGAAGAACAGTTGCCGGTTGCGCGCTGGGGCGATGAGGCCCTGCTCAACAACCAGGGTCAGGCGTTCACCCCGCGCGAGCTGGCCAACTACGAACACCTTCCGCAGTTGTTCGGGCCCGTGCGGGCTCAACAGCAGGTGATGCAGCAGTACCAGGTCCTGAGTCAGATGTTGCGCCCGCTGGGCTTCTCCATCGCTCGCCTGGAGCTGCGCGAGCGGGGCAGCTGGTTCCTGACCACTGGCGCCAACAACGCAGGCCCGGGCCTGGAGTTGCTGCTGGGTCGCGACCACCTGGTGGAGAAGATGCGCCGCTTTATCGCCATCTACGAAAAAACGCTTAAAGAACAGATCACGAACATTGCGCGAGTAGACCTGCGCTACAACAACGGCCTGGCCGTTGGGTGGCGTGAGCAGGCACCAGCGCCAACGACGGACAAACCCGTCGTCGCGAAGAATTGATAAGAGGCAGGACCCATGGCAAACGTGCAAAGCGGCAAAATGATCGTCGGATTGGATATCGGCACCTCCAAGGTGGTGGCGCTGGTGGGCGAAGTCGCGGCTGATGGCACGCTGGAAATCGTCGGTATCGGCACTCATCCGTCCCGCGGCCTGAAGAAGGGGGTGGTGGTGAATATCGAGTCGACCGTGCAGTCGATTCAGCGCGCCGTCGAAGAAGCGCAGCTGATGGCGGGCTGCCGCATTCACTCGGCATTCGTCGGTGTCGCCGGCAATCACATCCGCAGCCTGAACTCCCACGGCATCGTGGCGATTCGTGACCGCGAAGTGAGCTCGGCCGACCTTGAGCGCGTCCTTGACGCTGCACAAGCGGTGGCGATTCCGGCTGACCAGCGCGTCCTGCACACCCTGCCGCAGGATTACGTGATCGATAACCAGGAAGGCGTTCGCGAACCTCTGGGCATGTCGGGCGTGCGCCTGGAAGCCAAGGTCCATGTGGTGACTTGCGCGGTCAACGCTGCGCAGAACATCGAGAAATGCGTGCGCCGCTGTGGCCTGGAAGTCGACGACATCATTCTGGAGCAGCTGGCTTCGGCCTATTCGGTGCTGACCGACGACGAGAAAGAACTGGGCGTGTGCCTGGTGGACATCGGCGGCGGCACCACCGACATCGCGATCTTCACCGAAGGCGCGATCCGTCACACCGCGGTGATCCCGATCGCCGGCGATCAAGTGACCAACGACATCGCGATGGCCCTGCGTACTCCAACCCAGTACGCCGAGGAGATCAAGATCCGTTACGCCTGTGCACTGGCCAAGCTGGCTGGCGCGGGCGAAACCATCAAGGTTCCGAGCGTGGGCGACCGTCCACCGCGCGAACTGTCCCGTCAGGCACTCGCCGAAGTGGTCGAGCCACGCTATGACGAGCTGTTCACCCTGATCCAGGCCGAGCTGCGTCGCAGCGGCTACGAAGACCTGATCCCGGCCGGCATCGTGCTGACCGGCGGCACCTCGAAAATGGAAGGCGCGGTCGAACTGGCGGAAGAAATCTTCCACATGCCGGTTCGCCTGGGCGTTCCGCACAGCATCAAGGGTCTGGCGGACGTCGTTCGCAACCCGATCTACTCCACCGGTGTTGGCCTGCTGCTGTACGGACTGCAAAAGCAGTCCGACGGCATCACGCTGTCGGGCTTGTCCGGCCCCGGTAGCAGTTATAGCGATGAACCGAAGGCACCCGTGCTTGAGCGCCTCAAGCGGTGGGTCCAGGGGAATTTCTAAGTTTCAAAAAGTGGTAGGCGGCAGTAGGCGATAAAAAACTAGAGAAGTGAAGGAGAGGGAACATGTTCGAGCTCGTAGACAACATCCCACAAAGCCCGGTAATCAAGGTTATCGGCGTCGGTGGCGGCGGCGGCAACGCGGTCAATCACATGGTCAAGAGCAACATTGAGGGCGTCGAGTTCATCTGCGCCAACACTGATGCTCAAGCACTGAAAAACATTGGCGCACGGACCATTCTGCAACTGGGTACCGGTGTGACCAAGGGCCTGGGTGCAGGTGCCAACCCTGAAGTAGGTCGTCAGGCCGCACTGGAAGATCGTGAGCGCATTGCGGAAGTTCTGCAGGGCACCAACATGGTTTTCATCACCACCGGCATGGGTGGCGGTACCGGTACCGGTGCTGCGCCGATCATCGCCGAAGTGGCGAAGGAAATGGGCATCCTGACCGTTGCAGTGGTCACCCGTCCGTTCCCGTTCGAAGGCCGCAAGCGCATGCAGATCGCCGATGAAGGCATCCGCGCGCTGTCCGAAAGCGTCGACTCGTTGATCACCATCCCCAACGAGAAGCTGCTGACCATCCTGGGCAAGGACGCGAGCCTGCTGTCCGCCTTCGCCAAGGCTGACGATGTACTGGCCGGTGCCGTTCGCGGTATCTCCGACATCATCAAGCGTCCGGGCATGATCAACGTCGACTTCGCCGACGTACGCACCGTGATGTCTGAAATGGGCATGGCGATGATGGGTACCGGCGCTGCCAGCGGTCCAAACCGTGCGCGTGAAGCCACCGAAGCTGCGATCCGCAACCCGCTGCTCGAAGACGTCAACCTGCAGGGCGCTCGCGGCATCCTGGTCAACATCACTGCAGGTCCCGACCTGTCCCTGGGTGAGTACTCGGACGTGGGTAGCATCATCGAAGCGTTCGCCTCCGAGCACGCCATGGTCAAGGTCGGTACCGTTATCGATCCGGACATGCGCGACGAGCTGCACGTGACCGTGGTTGCCACCGGCCTGGGTGCGAAGATCGAGAAGCCTGTGAAGGTCATCGACAACACCATGCAAACCGCTCAAGCCGCCCCTGTGCAGCAACAGCAGGTTCGTCAGGAGCAGCCATCGGTGAACTACCGCGATCTGGACCGTCCTACCGTGATGCGCAACCAGGCACACGCAGGCGCGACAGCGGCGGCGAAGATGAATCCGCAAGACGATCTGGATTACCTGGACATTCCAGCTTTCCTGCGTCGTCAGGCTGATTGATGAGTTCTATCAGGGGTATAAGGGTGATTGGTGTTCAGCAAAGGCGAGGTCTGCTATCATCGCCAGCCTTTGTTGATACTAATTCGCGATATGCGCTGAAGCGGCCAATGCCATGATTAAACAACGCACCCTGAAGAATATTATTCGTGCCACAGGCATCGGTCTGCACTCTGGGGAAAAGGTCTACCTGACCCTCAAGCCTGCACCTGTGAACGCTGGCATTGTGTTTTTCCGTACCGACCTGGAGCCGGTCGTCCAGATCAACGCCCACGCGTTGAACGTTGGCGACACCACGCTCTCCACGACACTGTTCAACGGTGACGTGAAGGTCGATACGGTTGAACACTTGCTGTCGGCCATGGCCGGCCTTGGCATCGATAACGCCTACGTTGAACTCTCTGCCTCCGAAGTTCCGATCATGGACGGCAGCGCAGGTCCCTTCGTATTCCTGATTCAATCGGCGGGCCTGGAAGAGCAGGACGCACCGAAGAAATTCATACGCATTCTGAAAGAGGTTTGCGTAGAAGAAGACGGCAAATACGCCAAGTTCGTGCCGTTCGAAGGTTTCAAGGTGAGCTTCGAAATAGATTTCGACCACCCGTACCTGAAGAACCGCACGCAGACGGCGAGCGTCGACTTCTCCAGCACTTCTTTCGTGAAAGAAGTGAGCCGTGCGCGTACGTTCGGTTTCATGAAAGACATCGAGTACCTGCGCAAGCACAACCTTGCTCTGGGCGGCAGCGTTGAAAACGCGATCGTCGTGGACAAGGACGGCGTGTTGAATGAAGACGGTCTTCGTTATGAAGACGAATTCGTCAAACACAAGATTCTGGATGCCATCGGTGACCTGTATCTGTTGGGCAACAGCCTGATTGGCGAGTACCAGGGCTTCAAGTCGGGCCACGGTCTGAACAACCGTCTGCTGCGTGCGTTGATCGCCCAGGAAGACGCGTGGGAAGTTGTGACCTTCGAAGATGCCAGTACCGCACCGATCTCGTACATGCGCCCTGTAGCGGCGGTGTAAGCAGTCTCTTCTTCTTAGTTTTTTTGAGGCCACCTTTATCGGTGGCCTTTTTTATGGGTGGTGGTTTTTTGGATCAAGATCAAGATCAAGATCAAGAGCGTTCTTCCTAACGTCAGACCTGTTTCGACTTCGTCGAGTTACTTGGAAAAGACACCCAAGTAACCAAGGTGTCCTGCTCCTGGTTGGGCCTCTCCTTCGTCGAGGTTCCCTCACTCCGGCCTCGCTCCGTGGGCCCGGCGCGAAGGGCCATCCATGGCCCAACGCGCCTCTCGCGGCATCCATGCCGCTCGACCCACTCCACGAGACCTCCGTTCGGCCTGCACCCAAGTCGCGTTTTGCGTCGTCTGGGAGAGTTGCGCATGAAGATCAAAAGCCAAATCAAAAGCGCGCGGCTAACGCCATCGACCGGCTAACGCCGCCACCCGTAGCAGTCCGGCTTGCCGGCGTTCTGGCGCGCAGCGGCAGCAAATTCTGTGCACACGGTAATCCTGACACGGCCAAGTCGCCTGATTTTACTGCCGCTTCGTGCCAGAACGCCGGCAAGCCGGACTGCTACGGGTGGCGGCGTTAGCCGGGTGCTTTTGATCTGGCTTTTGATCTTCATGCGCGATAGCCCAGACAACGCCAAACGCGACTTGGGTGCAGGCTGAACGCAGGCGATGTGGAGTGGGACGAGCGGCAGGATGCCGCGAGAGGCGCGTGGGCCATGGATGGCCCTTTCGCGCCGGGCCCACGGAACATCGCCGGAGTGAAGGAAGTCTGACGAAGTCAGACCCAAACCAGGAGCAAGACACCTTGGTTACTTGGGTGTCTTTTCCAAGTAACTCGACGAAGTCGAAACAGGTCTGACGTTAGGAAGAACGCCCTTGATCCTGATCTTCAAGTCAGAACAAAGCAGTACCACTACAAATGGCAGGGGGACATAAACATTCGAGGCAACGAAAAAAAACTAACCCCGATCCTTCCCATGCGCCGCCAACCGCTCCAGCGCCGCCCGCAACCCGGGATCAGCAATCCCCTCGGCCGTCGCACTGATCGTCTCCGCCGCCCGAACCGACAAATCCCGCGTCTGCCCGCCAGCCCCTGCATGAATGGTCGCCGGCTGAACCTTGAACAACACCCGCGTGAGGTTGGCGAATTCCTGGAAGGCCATCAACTGCCGCTGTAAACGCTTCTGTTGATAACGTAAACGCGTCGCCCAGTGCCCGTCCGTCACCACCAGCAACAAAGTCCCTTCACGCCACGACGCCACATGGCAATGCTCGCGCGCAGCCGGTTGCAACTGCGTTTCGAGCAGGCGCTGCAAATGCGCCAGCCGTTGGGCGTGGTGGAAAATGGCCCTCAGGGGCCTGGCTTCGCGCAGGAGAACCGCCGGTGCGCGAGCCTGTAAAGGACGAAATGCCATGTGAAATGCCTGTTCCTGCAAGCCCGCGATCTTACCAGAAAGCGCAAACCGACCCTGAATCAAGGGCTTGGGTGACGCAACAGGATGAAAAAGAATTAATCAAACTTCTCCCCTCCACGGGTTGAAGTCCCGGGAAATGCCCCTATTGTACTTCTGCCCCGTAACATTGCTGTGCCAGCATCGTGGAATAACGCCACTTTCCTCACCACCATTTCCGGGTAGAATGCTCGTTCGCATGCGGCCATGAGGGCTGCACGGGCGACTCACGGGGCCGCCCTCCATCTCTATGTGTGGAAGATCCTGTCGATATGTTTGCACCTTTGTTGAAAAAACTCTTCGGAAGCAAAAACGAGCGCGAAGTGAAGCGCATGCTCAAGACGGTCAGCATCGTCAACGGCTTCGAAGAGCAAATGGTGGCCCTTTCGGACGAGCAATTGCGCGCCAAGACCGAAGAGTTCAAGGCCCGTATCGCCAAAGGTGAAACCCTGGACAAGCTCTTGCCTGAAGCCTTCGCGGTGTGCCGTGAAGCGGGCAAGCGCATCATGGGGATGCGTCACTTCGACGTTCAGCTGATCGGCGGCATGACGCTGCACGAAGGCATGATCGCCGAGATGCGTACCGGTGAAGGTAAAACCCTGGTGGCGACACTGGCCGTTTACCTCAACGCGCTGTCCGGCAAAGGCGTGCACGTTGTGACCGTGAACGATTACCTGGCCCGTCGTGACGCCAACTGGATGCGTCCGCTTTACGAATTCCTCGGCCTGACCGTGGGCGTCGTCACGCCATTCCAGCCGCCTGAAGAGAAGCGCGCGGCCTATGCGTCGGACATTACCTACGGCACCAACAACGAATTCGGCTTCGACTACCTGCGCGACAACATGGCGTTCAGCCTGGAAGACAAGTTCCAGCGCGAGCTGAACTTCGCCGTGATCGACGAAGTGGACTCCATCCTCATCGACGAAGCGCGTACGCCGCTGATTATCTCGGGGCAAGCCGAAGACAGCTCCAAGCTGTACACCGAAATCAACAAGCTGATCCCTAAACTCGAACAACACATCGAGGAAGTGGAAGGCCAGGTCACCAAACAGGGTCACTACACCGTCGACGAGAAATCGCGTCAGGTGGAGCTGAACGAAGCCGGCCACCAGTTCATCGAAGAGATGCTGACCCAGGTCGGTCTGCTGGCCGAAGGCGAGAGCCTGTACTCGGCACACAACCTGGGTCTGTTGACCCACGTTTATGCCGGCCTGCGTGCGCACAAATTGTTCCATCGCAACGTCGAATACATCGTTCAGGACGGCGGCATCATGCTGGTCGACGAACACACCGGCCGTACCATGCCGGGTCGTCGTCTGTCCGAAGGCCTGCACCAGGCGATCGAGGCCAAGGAGCACCTGAACATCCAGGCCGAGAGCCAGACCCTGGCATCGACCACCTTCCAGAACTACTTCCGCCTGTACAACAAGCTGTCCGGCATGACCGGTACCGCTGACACCGAAGCGTTCGAATTCCATCAGATCTACGCCCTGGCCGTGATGGTCATTCCGCCGAACAAGCCGTTGGCGCGCAAGGACTTCAACGACCTGGTCTACCTGACCGCCGACGAGAAATACCTGGCGATCATCACCGACATCAAGGCGTGTCTGGCCGAGCAGCGTCCGGTGCTGGTGGGTACGGCGACCATCGAAACTTCCGAGCACATGTCCAACCTGCTCAAGAAGGAAGGCATCGATCACAAGGTCCTGAACGCCAAGTTCCACGAAAAAGAAGCTGAAATCATCGCCCAGGCCGGTCGTCCGGGCGCCCTGACCATCGCCACCAACATGGCCGGTCGCGGTACCGACATCCTGCTGGGCGGCAACTGGGAAGTTGAAGTTGCGAGCCTGGAAGACCCAACCCAAGAGCAGATCGCCCAGATCAAGGCTGCCTGGCAGAAGCGCCATCAGCAGGTGATCGAGGCCGGTGGCCTGCACGTGATCGCCTCCGAGCGTCACGAATCGCGTCGTATCGACAACCAGCTGCGTGGTCGTGCCGGCCGTCAGGGCGACACCGGTTCGAGCCGTTTCTACCTATCGCTGGAAGACAGCCTGATGCGCATCTTCGCCTCTGATCGGGTGAAGAACTTCATGAAGGCGCTGGGCATGCAGTCCGGCGAGGCGATCGAGCACCGCATGGTGACCAACGCCATTGAAAAGGCACAGCGCAAGGTCGAAGGCCGCAACTTCGATATCCGCAAGCAATTGCTGGAGTTCGACGACGTTTCCAACGAACAGCGTAAAGTGATCTACCACATGCGTAACAGCCTGCTGGCTGCGGCGAACATTGGTGACACCATTGCCGAGTTCCGCGAAGAAGTCCTCGACGCCACCATCAGCGCGCACATTCCGCCACAGTCGCTGCCCGAGCAGTGGGACGTGGCCGGTCTGGAAGCCGCCCTGAACAGCGATTTCGGCGTCAAGCTGCCGATCCAGCAGTGGCTGGACGAAGACGATCACCTGCACGAAGAAAACCTGCGTCCGAAACTGCTGGAAGCCATCCTTGCGGCTTACAACGAGAAAGAAGACCAGGCCAGCGCCGACGCCCTGCGCACCTTCGAGAAGCAGATTCTGCTGCGCGTCCTGGACGACCTGTGGAAAGACCACCTGTCGACCATGGACCACCTGCGCCATGGTATCCACCTGCGCGGCTACGCTCAGAAGAACCCGAAACAGGAATACAAGCGCGAGTCGTTCACCCTGTTCCAGGAACTGCTGGATTCGATCAAGCGCGACACCATCCGTGTGCTGTCTCACGTACAGGTTCGCCGCGAAGATCCGGCCGAAGAAGAGGCGCGCCTGCGTCGCGAGGCCGAAGAACTGGCTCAGCGCATGCAGTTCCAGCACGCCGAAGCGCCAGGTCTGGATCAGCCAGTGGCCATGGCCGAGGAGGGCGATGATGTCGCTGTCGCCGCCGCGGCACTGTCGCCGGTTCGCAACGACCAGAAACTGGGCCGCAACGAGCTGTGCTGGTGTGGTTCGGGCAAGAAGTTCAAGCATTGCCACGGTCAGATCAACTGATCGACGGCCCGGCACTAGCGTCACCGTAACATCACGCCGCGACCGGCCCTGCCGTCGCGGCGTTTTACTCTCATTCAGCCGCTTCGGCATGGCCGGGCGGCGTGGTTCTTTTTCAAGGAGCGCATTTCATGGCTGTTGGTCTTGGTCCTTTGCCTACGCTGCACCCGGTTCCCGGTTTTGAACTGGGCATTGCCTCTGCCGGCATCAAGCGCCCGGGGCGCAAGGATGTGGTGGTCATGCGCTGCGCCGAAGGTTCGAGCGTGGCCGGCGTGTTCACCCTCAACGCGTTCTGCGCGGCACCGGTGATCCTGTCCAAGCAGCGCGTGGGCGGCACCGTGCGTTACCTGCTGACCAACACCGGCAACGCCAACGCGGGCACCGGCGAGCCGGGCCTGGCGGCTGCCGAGCGCACCACTGCCAAACTGGCCGAGCTGACCGGCGTGGACGCCAGCGCGATCCTGCCGTTCTCCACCGGGGTGATCGGTGAGCCGCTGCCTGTGGAAAAGATCGAAGGCGCACTGCAAGCCGCGCTGGACGACCTGTCTGTGGATAACTGGGCGGCCGCGGCCACCGGCATCATGACCACCGACACCCTGCCAAAAGGCGCTAGCCGTCAGTTCCAGATCGACGGCGTGACCGTCACCGTAACCGGCATCAGCAAGGGCGCGGGCATGATTCGCCCGAACATGGCCACCATGCTCGGCTACATCGCCACCGACGCCAAGGTTTCCCAGAGCGTGTTGCAGGACCTGATCCGCGACGGCGCCAACAAGTCGTTCAACCGCATCACCATCGATGGCGACACTTCGACCAACGACTGCTGCATGCTGATCGCCACCGGCCAGGCCAACCTGCCGGAAGTGACCGAAGCCCGCGGCCCGCTGTTCGATGCCCTGAAAAAAGCCGTGTTCGAAGTCTGCATGGACGTCGCTCAGGCCATCGTGCGTGACGGCGAAGGCGCGACCAAGTTCGTGACCGTTGAAGTCAACGGCGGCGGCAATCATCAGGAATGCCTGGACGTCGGCTACACCGTCGCCCACTCGCCTCTGATCAAGACCGCGCTGTTCGCCTCCGACCCGAACTGGGGCCGCATCCTGGCCGCCGTAGGCCGTGCCGGCGTGCCGGATCTGGACGTGAGCAAGATCGACGTATTCCTCAGCGGCGTGTGCATCGCAAGCAAAGGTGCCCGCGCCACCACCTACACCGAAGCCCAGGGCTCGGCGGTGATGGCCGAGGAAGAAATCACCATTCGTATCGAACTGGGTCGCGGTGACTGCAGCGAAACGATCTGGACCACCGACCTGTCCCACGAGTACGTGAAGATCAACGCGGAATACCGCACCTGATATCGGTATGAGGGCGTCGTACGGATTTTCTGTGCGGCGCCGCCCACCCTGTAGGAGCGAATTCATTCGCGAAGGTGTTTCAGGCGATGCATCTCTGGCGCCGGGAAGATTTTTCGCGAATGAATTCGCTCCTACAGGTACGTGTCGTGCCATAAGCATCAGGTTGTTTTAGAGGAAGGCTCAACGTGAAACGCATCCATGTAGCCGCTGCGGTAATCCGCGGCACCGACGGCAAGATTCTCATTGCCCGGCGCGCTGACAAACAGCACCAGGGCGGCTTGTGGGAGTTTCCCGGGGGCAAGGTCGAACCGGACGAAACCGTCCAGGCCGCCCTCGCTCGCGAGCTGAAGGAAGAGCTGGGCATCGTCGTTGGCGCGGCCCGGCCGCTGATCAAGATCAAACACGACTACCCCGACAAGCAAGTGTTGCTGGATGTCTGGGAAGTCAGCTCTTTTACCGGTGAGCCCCATGGCGCCGAGGGCCAGCCACTGGCCTGGGTGTCCAATCGCGAGCTGCCCGGTTACGAATTTCCGGCGGCGAATCGGCCGATTGTCGCCGCTGCCCGCTTGCCGGGCGACTACCTGATCACCCCCGATGCGCTGGATACGCCACAGCTGTTGCAAGGCATGCAGAAAGCGATCGCCGGTGGTATCAAGTTGATTCAACTGCGCGCGCCGAACGGCTACGACCCCAAATACCGCGATATTGCGGTGGATGCGGTCGGGCTGTGTGCGGGCAAGGCGCAGTTGATGCTCAAGGGCCCGCTGGAGTGGCTGGGCGATTTCCCCGCCGCTGGCTGGCACCTGACCAGCGAGCAGTTGCGCAAGTACGCGAGCAAGGGCCGCCCATTCCCCGAGGAGCGCTGGCTGGCAGCTTCATGCCATAGCGCTGAAGAGCTGTCACTGGCCGAGCAGATGGGCGTGGATTTCGTCACCCTCTCGCCGGTGCAGCCGACCCAGACTCATCCCGATGCCAAACCGCTGGGTTGGGAGCAGGCGCGCGAGTTGATCGAAGGCTTCAGCAAGCCGGTGTATCTGCTGGGTGGAGTGGGGCCTGCGCAGCGGCAACAGGCGTGGGAAAACGGCGCGCAGGGCGTGGCCGGTATCCGGGCGTTCTGGCCGCAGGTTTAACTGGCGCTTTTTCGCCGCTATTGCCGATGTGTCTGGTGGATGCGATTAATGTGGGAGCCGGCTTGCTGGCGAATGCGGTGTGTCATTCACCCTTGCATCGTCTGACCGGACGCATTCGCCAGCAAGCCGGCTCCCACAGAGTTATTCCGGTTTTTTCGCAGGCTGCCAGAGGATTTCCGGCACGCCCTCTCGGCGCGCGATGATCCGCGCCGCCACGAACAATAGATCCGACAACCGGTTGATGTAGGCCAGGCCAACCCCGGCCAGCGGCTCGACGGCATTCAGATGCTGACAACGGCGCTCGGCACTGCGCGCCAGGCTGCGACAGACGTGGGCCTGGGCGATCAGGCTCGAACCGCCGGGCAGGATGAAATTCTCCAGCGGCCCCACTTCCTCGTTCCATTTGTCGATGACCGTTTCCAGCCGTTCGACCTCGGCGGCGTTCAGCGCCTGATATTCCGGCATCGCCAGTTCGCCACCCAGGTCGAACAGCCGGTGCTGACACGGCGCCAGCACGTCGATGATTTCCTGAAAGGTCGGCATGGCATGAGCCAGGCCCTCAAGGTTCGCCAGCAGCAGTCCCAGCTGGCTGTTCAGCGTGTCGACCTCGCCGATGGCTTCGATCCGCGGATGGTCCTTCGGCACGCGTCGGCCATCGCCCAGGCCGGTTTCGCCCTTGTCGCCGGTGCGTGTGTAAATTTTCGACAAGCGAAATCCCATGGCTTACTCCCGGTCGTTCTGACCAATGATCTGTGGCGCCGGCACGTTCATCGGATTGCCCGCCAGCGGCAGGCGTAACGTGAAACAGGTGCCTTGGCCGAGGGCCGATTGCACTTCCATCTGACCCTTGTGGTTGTTGGTGATGATGAAATACGAAACCGACAGGCCCAGCCCCGTGCCCTGGCCGATTTCCTTGGTGGTGAAGAACGGCTCGAAAGTGCGCTTGCGCACGGCCTCGGACATGCCGATGCCGTTGTCTTCTACCTGAATCTCGGCCCATGGCGGATTCAAGCGTGTGCGCAGGGTGATGCGCCCCGGCTCGCTGTCGTTCTCGCGCTGGTGAATGGCTTGCGCTGCGTTTTTCAGCAGGTTGAGCAGCACCTGTTCCAGTTCGTTGGCGGTGCCGGGCACCGGGCCGAGCCTTGGGTCGAACTGGCGGATGATGTTCTGGCCCTTGAAGTCGAAGCCGATGGTCAGGTCGAAGTCGTTACTGGCGATTTCCACGGCCTGATCGATGAGCCCCGGCAGGTCGCACGGCGCCATCTGCCGGTTGCTGCGGCGGCTGAAGCTGAGCATGTGGCTGACGATTTTTGCCGCCCGCGCGCCAGCGTGCTGGATGCCATCAAGCAGTTGCGGCACCTCACGTGCGCTGAGGTACTGATTGACGGTGCTGAGTTCGATGCCTTCCTGTTCAGCTTGCTCAAGGTTTTTCGGCAGGTCCGGGGACAGGCGCCGGCGGATGTTCTGCACGTTGTGCATGATCGCGCCCAGCGGGTTGTTGATCTCGTGGGCCATGCCCGCCGCCAGGCCGCCCACCGACAGCATTTTCTCGGACTGCACCATCATGTCTTCCAGCGACAGGCGCTGGGTGATGTCGTCGATGCGGATCACCACGCCGCGCCCCGCACCGCCGGTCAGCGGGTAGAAGGTCAGGGCGAAATGCCGGGTGATGTCGTCCTTGACCCAGGTGACGCGCTCGATTTTTGTGACCGTGTGTTTCTCCACTGTCTGCTTGATCTGCGGCAAGAAAGCCTTCATTGGCGGGAAGGCGAGGAAGATCGGCTGGTTCAGCGCTTCGTCCAGCGGCGTGCCGGAGAGGGCGCCGGCCTCCTGGTTCCACTGGGTGACGTACAGCTGTTCATCGAGGGCGATCAGCGCCGAAGGCATCGAGTCGATGATGCTGTTCAGGTAATTCTGGAAGCCGGTGAGTTTTTTCTCGATCTTGCTGCGCACCTGGACTTCCAGCTCCAGCTTGCGGTTGGTGTGGCGGGTTTCCTCGGCCAGCCCCTGGGCCTGGTCGTAGGCCTCCTGGGACTCGTCGCGGGCGCGCTTGAGCTGCTGCTCGCGGGCCTCCATGCGCGAGAGCATGGTGTTGAACGCCTCGGCCAGCGAGCCGATTTCGTCGCGATTACCGGTGCCTGCGCGCAGGGCGTAGTTTTCTTCGCGGGTGACCCGGCGTGACAGCTGTTCGAGCTGATAGATGGGCTCGGTGATGAAGCGGCGGATCTGCCGCGCGACCCCGGCCCAGAGCAGCACGCTGAAAATCAGGATGCCCAGACTCGCGGTCAGCGTGCCGGTGTAGAAGGCCGTTGGCAGTTCGCTGCTGGCCACCAGCAGCAGATGCCCCGGCGCGTGGCCGACCTTGGGCACGGGGATGACTTGGGTGTTGCGAAACTCGGTGATGCGCCAGCTTTCCAGATTGCGGTAGTGCTCGGGCAGGTGCAGTTTGTCGCCCTGTTGCACCTGGGCCAGGCGGTCGCCGGTGCTGTCGTAGAGTGCCGCTGCGCGCAGCGGGCCGTAGTTTTTCAGCTCCTTGAGCAGCGCCTGGGCATTGGCCTGGGACGCCAGCGCTTCATCGGACAGCCCAGGATTGCTGATCAGCCGGCCGATGGTCTGCAGCGCCTGGGGTGCCATGGCTTCCTGGGAGATGTAATAGGCGGCGCTGATGAACGTCAGGTTCGCCACCAGCAGAACGGTGGTCAGCAGAACCAGCAGGGCCGCCAGCAGTTTCTGGCCGACCGGCAGGTTTTCGAGGCGCTGGCGCAAATGCATGGGCAGAGTCACAAGGAGGAGGAACAGGCAGGTTAGCGCTGTTCCGGGTTTGAGCAAACCCGCGATGCTCCAGCATGCCATTCAATCGCTGGGCAGGCCCTTGCCCATCAGGTGCTCGATCAGGCGTTTGCGCAGGCTGTTCAAGCGGGGCACGTCGCAATGATGGCGCTCGGCTCTATCGCAGGCATACCCAAGCAGGTAGCTGATTTCCGTGCGCCGGCCATTGGCGACGTCCTGATACATCGACGAATAATTGGCCGCTGTGGCATCAATCACCCGAAACACTTCTTCATGCAGGCCGATGGCAGCGTCGGGCTGGCCGGATGCGTTCAACACTTGAACCAGCTCATCGCAGAGTTCTCTTACTTCCTCGGCATGCGCCTGCAACTCGCCATTGCGACAGCCGTACAACACGGTGAGCGGGTTGATGGCGCAGTTCAGCGCCAGTTTGCGCCAGAGGCGATCAAGGATTTCCAGCGACCATTCATGGGGAATGCCTGCCAGTTCCAGTTCCACGAGCCAAGAGGGTGGCGGGCGTGGCAGGTCGTCGCCCAGCCAGTTGAACCCCTGTCCGGCGAACACCGCGCTGAAATCCTCATCGCGAAACGCACCCTCGGTGCTGGACACGAAAATACAGCGCGCATGGGGCACGGCGGCGGCAACAGCATCCTGACTGCCCAGACCGTTTTGCAGCAGCAGTATCTGCGTACCGGGCTTCAGGCGCTTGGCGACGCTCAAGATCGCCCGCTCGGCGTCATAGGCCTTGCATGCCACCAGCAGCCGCTCGATGGGCTCTTCAGCCTCTATGGTTTGCCCGGTGATAGCGAAGTGCTGACGCTGGCCTTGTTCGTTCAAAGTCAGGCCGCCCTTGCTGTTGTAGGCCGCCAGCCGCGCCTCATCCCGCAGAATCAGTCGTACAGGTAGCCCGGCACGCATCAGGCGCGTCGCCCACAGCGTGCCCAGGCTGCCCGCACCGAGTACGTGCCACATCTGCGATTTCAAGGATGATTGCGTCATGGGGTCAGAAGTGTCGGAAAAGTCTCGTTATAATGACCGGGTTTTCATCCCGTCAAGTCAGGCGCGCTCACGCTGTACATCGAGCCGCGCCGTATCAATTGGAGAATTTACATGCCCTCGTTCGACGTAGTGTCCGAACTGGATAAACACGAAGTCACGAATGCCGTCGACAACGCGATCAAGGAGCTGGACCGCCGCTATGACCTCAAAGGCAAAGGCAGCTTCGAGTTCAAGGAAAAAGAGCTGACCGTCAACCTGACCGCCGAAGCCGAGTTCCAGCTGGAGGCCATGATCGAGATCCTCAAGATGGCGCTGGTCAAGCGCAAGATCGACGTGCAGTGCCTGGAAGTGAAGGACGCCTATGCGTCCGGCAAGGTGATGAAGCAGGAAGCCACCTTGAAGGAAGGCATCGACAAGGAGCTGGCCAAGAAGATCGTCGCGCACATCAAGGACGCCAAGCTCAAGGTCCAGGCTGCCATTCAGGGCGAGCAGGTGCGGGTGACCGGCAAGAAGCGTGACGACCTGCAGGAAGCCATCGCGGCCCTGCGCGCCAAAGAGTTCGGCATGCCGCTGCAGTTCAACAACTTCCGCGACTGATGCCCCGGCGATTTGCCTCTGCGTGGGGAACCTGAAGGGGTTGTGCGCGTCCGAGTGCAGGTCCCGACAAACGCTGGCGTCAGGGTACGTCGGCGTTTGAGTCTTTCCGTTTTCGCGACCGCGAGGAGAAATCAATGGATTTGGATTTGAACGGCCAGGTCGATCACCTGGTCAAGGCTTCGCAAGCCTGGATTCCTTTGGTCATGCAGTACGGCAGCAAGGTGCTGCTGGCGCTCATCGTGCTGCTGGTAGGCTGGTGGCTGATCAACAAGCTGACCGGCCGGGTCAGCGCACTGCTGGCCTATCGTCAGGTCGACCTGGCGCTGCAGGGCTTTATCGGCAGCCTGTCCAACATCATTCTAAAGATCCTGCTGATCGTCAGCGTGGCGTCGATGATCGGTGTCGAAACCACGTCGTTCGTCGCGGCCATCGGTGCTGCGGGTCTGGCCATCGGCCTGGCGCTGCAGGGCAGCCTGGCGAATTTCGCCGGCGGGGTGCTGATTCTGCTGTTCCGTCCGTTTCGCATCGGTGACTGGATCGAGGCCCAGGGTGTCGCGGGCACCGTGGACAGCATCCAGATCTTCCACACCATCCTGCGCACCGGCGACAACAAGACCGTGATTCTGCCCAATGGCAATCTGTCCAACGGCATCATCACCAACACCAACCGTCAGCCGACCCGCAAGGTGGTGTTCGACGTCGGTGTGGATTACGACGCCGACCTGCAGAAGGCCCGCGAAGTTTTGCTGGAACTGGCCAAGGATCCGCGAGTGCTGGCCGATCCTGCACCTGTGGCGGTGGTGTCGACCCTGGGCGACAGCTCGATCACCGTTTCCCTGCGTCTGTGGACCAAGACCTCGGACTACTGGGACGTGATGTTCATGCTCAATGCCGAAGCGCGTGATCGCCTGCGCGCCGAGAACATCGACATCCCGTTCCCGCAGCGCGTGGTGCGTGTGGTGCAGGAGCAGGCAGCGACTCAGCGCTGATCCTGCTGCCTTGAAACACAAAAGCCCCGGCTCGTGAGAGTTCGGGGCTTTTTGTTATGGAGGAGCACTTGTCCGCGATTACGCTCAATGACACACCTCGGTTCCCTGTAGGAGCGAATTCATTCGCGAAAAATATGACAGGCGACAGAGATGTATCGCCTGTCAGACCTTCGCGAATGAATTCGCTCCTACAGGTCATGCATCATTCAACATGCGTCATGGCGTCACGCATCGTCATGGCTCAGGGTTGTTCGCTGGCGGGCGCTTCCACAGGCTTTTCCGGTTCTTCCGGCTTTTCCTTGCGCAATTCCTGCGCCCAGTGCAGGGCGATCATGAACAGCGTCGGTACGCCCATCAGCGCGGTGACCAGGAAGAAGTTGTGGTAACCCAGCTTCTCCACCATCACTCCCGAATATCCACCGATCAGCCGTGGCAGCAACAGCATGATCGAGCTGAGCAGCGCGTACTGGGTGGCGGAGAACTTGAGGTTGGTCAGGCTCGACAGATACGCCACGAACGCGGATGTCGCCAGGCCTGAGCTGAAGTTGTCCAGGGAGATCGTGACGATCAGCATCTTCAGGTTCGGGCCCATGTCGGCCAGCATCAGGAACAGCAGGTTGGTGGCCGCCGAGGACGCGCCGCCGATGAACAGGATCGGCAAAATGCCGAAACGCACGATGGCCAGGCCGCCGAACGCCGCGCCGACCAGGGTCATGACCAGCCCGAACAGCTTGCTGACACTGGCGATCTGGTCCTTGGTGAAGCCCTGGTCGATGTAGAACACGTTGGCCATCACGCCCATCACCGTGTCGGACATCCGATAGGTGGCGATCAGCCCCAGCAGCAACAGCGCCTGCCAGCGATACCGCAGGATGAAATCGTTGACCGGCGTCAGCACCGGTGCAAGGCCGCGGCGGCCAAAGGAAGAAAGGCACAGGCCTGTCAGCAGCGTGTACAGGATGGCGCGCAAAAACGCGCGGTCTTCCATCAGCAGGTCTTTCCAGGTCGAGTCCTTGAACAGCACGCTGGCGAAATCGGTGTTGTACAGCTGGGTGAACATCGCCGGGACCGACACCAGCAGGATAATCAGCACGAACACCGACGCCAGTTGGTGGGCGAAGCCATAGCGCGCCGCCGATAGCTGAGTGCGCAGGGGAACGGGTGGTTCGCGCATGATGAAGGAGGTGATCAGCGCGGGCACCATCAGCAGGCCGAACAGCACGTAGGTGCCAGTCCAGGCTGAATGTTTGTAGGCGAACCCGGTGGAACCGAAGCCCTCGGCGAAATACAGCGCACCGGCGGTGGCAAGCAGGGCCGCGACCCGGTAACCGGCCATGTAGCTGGCGGCGAGGGTGGCCTGCTGGCTGTCGGAGGCGATCTCCAGGCGATAGGCGTCGATGGCGATGTCCTGGGTTGCAGACGAGAAGGCCACGACCACGGCAATGGCGATCAGCCAGGACAAGTGCTGCTGCGGATCGCAGAAACCCATGCCGATCAGACCCAGGGTCACCAGGGTCTGCGAGAGTACGAGCCAGGAGCGGCGGCGCCCCAGCTTGCCAAGCAAGGGCAAGCGCCATTGGTCGAGAAGAGGCGACCATACCCATTTGAATGCATAGGCCAAGCCGATCAGGCTGGCATAGCCGATGGTTTCCCGGGCGACACCGGCCTCACGCAGCCAGACCGAAAGTGTGGAAAACACCAGCATATAAGGCATGCCCGCAGCGAAGCCGAGCAACAGCAATACGAAGGTAGAGGGGCTGGCATAAGCGGCGAGCGCGGCGCGCCAGGTTTTGCGGGGCATGGGCTGGAATCTGCCTCAGTTTACGTAAACAAAGCGCGCACTCTAACCGTTGTCCTCTGTCGGACGCCAGCCATGACGCGCCATATCCACACGATTGTTACGGATGGTCACCCCTTCGGCACGCAATCGCGCCCTTTGTTCCTCACCTGAAACGGTGCCAGCGGCCAGACTCAGGCGCCCGCCGGCACCCAGCACACGGTGCCAGGGCAGGCTGCTGCCGTCGGGCAACTGACTCAGGGTGCGGCCGACAAAACGTGCCGCTCGTCCTAAACCGGCCAGCTCTGCCAGCTGGCCGTAACTGACTACCTTACCTTCCGGCACTTGATGCAACGTCAGGTAGAGCGCCGTGCGCCGGGCTTCTGCGGGAGATAGTCCGGTAGGGTCATTTTGCCCCGCTGTTTGCTCGATCACGCGTTCATTCCTGATTGTTGGACAATATAGATTTTTCCTATAGGAACTACAGAAATTTCCAACGGTCTGTGATTCCTGTGCCGGCGGTCCATGGATTGCCTCGATGTTGTCCGCGAGGATAATGCCCCGTTTACGCCAACCCGAGCGTTGTAGTTGCTTATGTTTTCCAGAACTTTGCTTTGCCTTGCCATTACCAGTATTTCCACGCCGCTGCTCGCTGATACCGTCTGGTTGAAGAACGGTGACAAACTCACCGGCACCATCAAGGTCTTCGATGGCGGCAAGCTGCTGCTCAATACCAAGTATGCAGGCGATATTCCGCTGGACTGGAAGGAAGTCAAGACGCTGGAGAGTGATCAGCACCTTCTGGTCAAACAAGATGCCTACACCGGCGAGATCTCCAAGTCGCTGCACGCCGCCGACGACGGCAAGGTCACCCTGGCCAACGGCGATGCGCCCAAGACGGTGGATCTGGCCAGCATTCAGCAGATCATGAAGCCCAAGCCCGTGGTCACGGACCTGGTGTGGAAGGGCAACATCGATGCTGCGCTGGATTTCCAGCGCGCAGATACCGACACCGACGATTACAACCTCGCCTTCAAGACCTCGGCCACCCATGGTCGCTGGCGGCATAACGCCAAGGGCGAGTTCAACCGCGAGACTCAGGACGACACGACCACCACCAACAACTGGAGCGCCGAGTATTCCATCGACCGCTTCCTGACCGACAAGTGGTTCTGGGATGGCCGTCTGACCTACAAGCACGACGGCATCGAAGACCTGCGCCGCCAGCGCACCGTCGGTACGGGTCCGGGCTATCAGTTCTGGGACGACGAACTGGGCGCGTTCAAGGTCGGCACGCTGCTCAACCGCACCGACTTCGAATACTCCAACGGCGAGAAGGACAATTTCTACTCGGTGTCCGGGACCTGGGACTACAACCGCTACCTGATCGGCAAGAAGGTCGAGTTCTTCACCAACGGTGAAGTCGGCAAGCCGATCAGCGGCGTGGCCGACTACAGCCTGGATACCGAAGTGGGCCTGCGCTACAAGGTCACCGAATGGGCCTCGCTCAACGTCAAGGCCGAGAAGGACATCATCAGCGGCTCCAGCGACGGCGACCTGAACAAGACCCGGTACACGGCAGGGTTTGGGGTGGCCTGGTAAGCGCTTCTCCTGCACGTTATGGGCCGAACCTTGTGGGAGCCGGCTTGCTGGCGAATGCGGTTTGTCATTCACCGATGAAGTGTCTGACCTGACGCATTCGCCAGCAAGCCGGCTCCCACAGGTTTACGACCTGTTCAGCCAACAAAATTTACGCGAAACCCGCGCAAAATCGTCACCGCCTCTCAATCTGGCACCCGCCAACGATAACGATTATCTTGTTCCCGACGCCCGCGAATGCGGGTCTTTTCGTCTGTGCAGATCACGTTTTCTTCGAGGAGCCACACCCATGAGCGCCAAAGCCAACCGGCAAGCCCGAGCATTGTTGCTCAAGGAGTACCGCGGCGTGCTGTCGACCCATTCCAAGTCGATGCCCGGTTACCCGTTCGGCTCCGTGGTGCCGTATTGCCTGGACGACCAAGGCCGCCCGTTGATCCTGATCAGCCGCATCGCCCAGCACACCCACAACCTGCAAAAGGACGCCAAGTGCTCGATGCTGGTGGGCGAGCGTGAAGCCGAAGACGTTCAGGCGGTAGGCCGGGTGACGGTCATGGCCGAGGCGCAGAAGCTGACCGACGAAGCCGCCATCGAAGCCGCTGCCCAGCGCTACTACCGTTATTTCCCGGATTCGGCGAGCTACCACAGCGCCCACGATTTCGATTTCTGGGTGCTGGTGCCGGTGCGCTATCGCTACATCGGCGGGTTCGGCGCGATCCACTGGCTCGACGACGTGGCGCTGGCCAACCCGTTCGCTGGCAAGGCCGAGACCAGCATGGTCGAGCACATGAACGAGGACCACACCAAGGCCATCGCCCACTATGTGGAACTGGCCGGCTTGCCGCAGACCGAGCCTGCGCAACTGGTGGGCATCGACATGGAAGGCATGCACCTGCGCATCGGCCAGAGCCTGTACTGGCTGGCCTTCGCCGAACCTTGCAACACGCCGACACAAGTCCGCGAGGCCTTGGTCCAGCTGGCTCACGCTGAAAAATGGCCGACCGTTGAGTCCACCGAGGCTTGAATTAACGACTTTGCGACTTCACCTAGTGTCTACTGGAAGCCTTCTTCCGTTGAGGAAACTATTTGATGCGCGCTTTTCTACTGCTTTTATTGCTTTTTCCGGTGCTCGAGCTGTTCGTGCTGGTGAAAGTCGGGATGTCGATCGGCTTTCTGCCGACCTTCCTGCTGGTGGTCGCCGGCTCCATGCTCGGGATTTTCGTCATTCGTGTCGCGGGGCTGGCCACGGCCATGAGCGCCCGTGAAAGCCTGGCGCGGGGCGAGTTGCCCGCGCAGCAGATGATGGACGGCCTGATGATGACGGTCGGCGGCGGCCTGCTGGTGCTGCCCGGTTTCATCAGCGACGTGCTGGGGCTGATCTGCCTGATGCCGTTCACCCGTCGGCTGCTGGGCAACAAGGTGCGTCAGCGTGCCCAGGCCCAGGCCGAACGCCAGCGTGCGTTCGCCGATGACCTGCGTTCGGCGGGGCCGGCCGGTCCCGGGGCTTATCGTCCCGGCGCACGCCAGCCTGAAGTGATCGAAGGCGAGGTCATCGAGGGCGAGTACGAGCCTGTCGACAAGAAGTGATTTGAACTGCAACAGCACACGGTACCCTTGGGTGCCGTGTGCGTTTTCGGGTTTCGGACGCTGTAAAAAAATTCTTCGGCCAGCCTTGTAATCACTCAGCACGCCCTTATGTATGGGTCACCGCAAGGTTTCTGGCGCATTTCGCCAGACCGTTTCCTGCGTCTCGCTCGCGAGCCGCAACCGGCCAGCCCGGATGTTTTAACTCGCAGGCCAAGGCCCTGCGTTCAAAAACCATAATTAGGAGATCGACAATGAAGCTTCGTCCTCTGCATGACCGCGTCGTAATCCGTCGCAGCGAAGAAGAAACCAAGACTGCTGGCGGTATCGTGCTGCCAGGTTCGGCTGCTGAAAAACCAAACCGCGGCGAAGTGATCGCTGTCGGTGCTGGCCGCATCCTGGACAACGGTGAAGTACGTGCGCTGGCCGTGAAAGTGGGTGACAAAGTGGTCTTTGGCCCTTACTCCGGCAGCAACACCGTGAAAGTGGACGGTGAGGACCTGCTGGTGATGAGCGAGAACGAAATCCTCGCCGTCGTCGAAGGCTGAGTCGATACCCCGCATTTCCCGTTACTACACAGTATTTAAGGAATAACGATCATGGCTGCTAAAGAAGTTAAGTTCGGCGACGCCGGCCGTAAAAAGATGCTGGCTGGTGTAAACGTCCTGGCCGACGCCGTTAAAGCAACTCTGGGCCCGAAAGGCCGTAACGTCATCATCGAGAAAAGCTTCGGCGCTCCTCTGATCACCAAAGACGGTGTATCGGTCGCCAAAGAAATCGAACTCAAAGACCGTTTCGAAAACATGGGCGCGCAGCTGGTCAAAGACGTTGCCTCCCGTGCCAACGACGACGCCGGTGACGGTACCACCACCGCTACCGTTCTGGCTCAAGCCATCGTCAACGAAGGCTTGAAAGCCGTCGCTGCCGGCATGAACCCGATGGATCTCAAGCGCGGCATCGACAAGGCCACCCTGGCCATCGTTGCTCAGCTGAAATCGCTGTCCAAGCCTTGCACCGACACCAAAGCCATCGCTCAGGTCGGCACCATCTCGGCCAACTCCGACAACTCCATCGGCGACATCATTGCTGAAGCCATGGAAAAAGTGACCAAAGACGGCGTCATCACCGTTGAAGAAGGTTCGGGTCTGGAGAACGAACTGTCGGTCGTGGAAGGCATGCAATTCGACCGTGGCTACCTGTCCCCGTACTTCATCAACAAGCCGGACACCATGGTGGCCGAGCTGGACAGCCCGCTGCTGCTGCTGGTTGACAAGAAGATCTCCAACATCCGCGAAATGCTGCCAGTACTGGAAGCCGTTGCCAAAGCCGGCCGTCCACTGCTGATCATCGCTGAAGACGTCGAAGGCGAAGCCCTGGCGACTCTGGTGGTGAACAACATGCGCGGTATCGTCAAAGTCGCTGCCGTCAAGGCGCCAGGCTTCGGCGATCGTCGCAAGGCCATGCTGCAGGACATCGCTGTCCTGACCGGCGGTACCGTCATCTCCGAAGAGATCGGCCTGAGCCTGGAAAGCACCACCCTGGAGCACCTGGGTAACGCCAAGCGCGTCGTGCTGAACAAAGAAAACACCACCATCATCGACGGTGCTGGCGTTAAGA
The DNA here is from genome assembly GCF_056627435.1 of Pseudomonas sp. 2. Lineage (NCBI taxonomy): Bacteria > Pseudomonadati > Pseudomonadota > Gammaproteobacteria > Pseudomonadales > Pseudomonadaceae > Pseudomonas > Pseudomonas sp. 2. The sequence continues at coordinate 424,580 of NZ_JBWXNG010000002.1, read as the reverse complement.
CTGACATCGACGGTCGTATCGCTCAGATCCGTGCACAAATCGCTGAAACTTCGTCCGACTACGACAAAGAGAAGCTGCAAGAGCGTCTGGCCAAGCTGTCTGGCGGCGTTGCAGTGATCAAGGTCGGCGCCGGTTCCGAAGTTGAAATGAAAGAGAAGAAAGCCCGCGTTGAAGACGCCCTGCACGCAACCCGCGCAGCCGTCGAAGAAGGCGTGGTACCTGGCGGTGGCGTGGCACTGGTTCGCTCCCTGCAGGCTATCTCCGAGCTGAAAGGCGACAACGCTGATCAGAACGTCGGTATCGCTCTGCTGCGTCGTGCGGTTGAAGCACCTCTGCGCCAGATCGTTGCCAACTCCGGTGACGAGCCAAGCGTTGTAGTCGACAAGGTCAAGCAGGGTTCGGGTAACTTCGGTTACAACGCTGCCACCGGCGAATACGGCGATATGATCGAAATGGGTATCCTGGACCCGGCCAAAGTGACCCGTTCGGCACTGCAGGCTGCTTCCTCGATCGCCAGCCTGATGATCACCACCGAAGCCATGATCGCTGACGTGCCGGAAGACAAGCCAGCGGCTGGCGGCGGCATGCCAGACATGGGCGGCATGGGTGGCATGGGCGGCATGATGTAAGCCAGCCTTACCCCGATGTATGAAAAAACCCCGCTTCGGCGGGGTTTTTTTATGGGCTTGAGATTCTTGTCTGGTTTGGGGTTTTTTATTGGTTGGCTTGAGATTCTTACTCTGATGCCCTTCGGGCCTATTCGTGAGCAAGCTCACTCCTACATTTGTTTAAACGTGCCGTGGCCTGATAGACCCCATTGCCAGCCTTTGGGGGCAACGCTGAAATTGTGTCGGACGCACAAAGCGGACAACGGGGGCTTGAGAGTGCGGCACGTTGCAACAAATGTGGGAGTGAGCTTGCTCACGAATAGGCCCGGCAGGGCATCAAAGTAAGAATCCCAAGCCAAGCTCACCCAGAAACCGCCGCCCCCTCAACCACCTTGTCCTTCCTGCCCACCGGCCTATACAGCACCGCGTAATAAGCCCCCAGACAAATCAGCCAGCAGAACACCGCCGTCCATATATTGTGGGAAAAGAAGTGCGCACCTTGCAGCATGCGCCCCACGGAAAACACTGTGCCCAGCCCGAAGGCGAAGATCAGGCCGGCTTTGGCCAGACGCGGCTTGCGATCACGAAACACGAAAAACAGCGCGAACAGCGTAAAACCGGTGGCTGCATGTCCGCCTGGCCAGCAGCGGCCGGGTTTGTCGGTCGGTGGGCGTGGGCTGAGCAATTCGCTGTAGGTTTCCTGCCCGCCGAACTCGGTCAAGCTCCAGGGGCACTGGACGGATGTCACCACTTTGACCGGCGTGACGAAACTGGTGGACAGCGCCATCGACAGCACCATGCAGCCCAGTTCGCGTTTCCAGGGTTTGAGCTTTGCCACGAAAAACGAAGCGACTAAACCGGCAAATGACAGCAGGCCCCAGGCGATCACTGCCTGCTTGGCCCGGTCGTGAAGCACGTTTTCCAGAAAATAGCTGTGCTTGCCAATGAACTCGCCTGCCGCAGGGTCGTAGGCCAGTTTGGCGATGTCCATGTCCAGCGAAGTCAGTTCCAGCAATATCAGGACAATCGCGGTCAGCGCAGGAATGCCGAGGTAGACCCACAGGTTGACCGGACGAGAGACAGGGCGCTCGAAAACTTCAGACATGGTGAATCCCGTGTGATGACAAGAAGGCTCGCAGTCGGGGCGCGAGATTGTCCGGCAGTCTGCGCAGGGCGCTGTCGGCGGGCCGTGAATCGCGAGTGAAAAAAACGTTATGCATCACGGCGCTGGCCCTTGGGCGCGCTTGGCCTTAAGCTGCCGCCAACTCTGGCCCGTCGATGAGCTTGATCCGGGCGCTGCTGACAACCGCATATGGAGACATGCACCCATGAGAATTCTGCTGGTTGAAGACAACCGTGACATCCTGGCGAACCTGGCCGATTATCTGGGTTTGAAGGGGTACACCGTCGACTGCGCGCAGGATGGCCTGTCCGGGCTGCACCTGGCCGCCACCGAACATTACGACCTGATCGTGCTAGACATCATGTTGCCCGGCATCGACGGCTACACCCTGTGCAAACGTCTGCGCGAAGATGCCCGCCGCGACACGCCGGTGATCATGCTCACCGCCCGCGACCAGCTCGACGACCGCTTGCAGGGTTTCCGCTCCGGTGCCGACGATTACCTGCTCAAGCCGTTCGCGCTGTCCGAACTGGCCGCGCGTATCGAAGCGGTGCTGCGCCGCGCTCAGGGCGGCGGTCGTCGCACCTTGCAGGTGGCCGACCTGATCTACGACCTGGACACCCTGGAAGTCACCCGCGAAGGCCGCATGCTCAAGCTCAACCCGGTGGGGCTCAAGCTGCTGGCGGTATTGATGCAGAAAAGCCCGCACGTCCTGCGCCGGGAAATCCTCGAAGAAGCGCTGTGGGGCGACGATTGCCCGGACAGCGACAGCTTGCGCAGCCACGTTCACCAGTTGCGCCAGGTGATCGACAAGCCGTTCGCCAAGCCACTGCTGCAAACCGTGCACGGCGTCGGATACCGTCTGGCCGAAGGCCGCGATGGAGTTTAAGCAAAGCCTTGCCCAGCGGATCATCATCGCCTTTGCCTTGATGAGTGCGCTGGTGGCCGGTTCGTTCGCGATGGGTATCGTCGCGACCGTGCATCTGGTCGAGGAAAAACTGATTTCGGCAGGGCTGGGCGGCGACCTGAACCGGCTGCTGCTGATGGACAGCGTCGAGGACTGGAGCCACCGCCCCGAGCCCGACCAGTTGTTCTACTTCAGCGGTGGCCCGGGAGACTTCGAACTGCCGAAGGACCTGCGCCATCTGGAACCGGGTTTTCACGAAGTGTTTCGTGGCCCGCTGTCCTATCACGCCATGGTCGAGGTGGTCGACGGCCGCCATTACGTGCTGTTGCAGGATCAGAGCGATTTCGAAGAGCGTGAGCGCGTGCTGTTCGCCGTGGTGCTGGTGGGCTTCGTGCTGGCGCTGGCGCTGGCGGTGTTCCTGGGCTGGGTGCTCGCCCGCCGGGTGATGGCGCCGGTGGTGCGCCTGGCCCGTCAGGTGCGCCATCGCGATCAGCTGCTGGGCCTGGCGCCGCCACTGGCACCGGACTACGCCGCCGATGAAGTGGGTGAGCTGGCGGTGGCCTTCGACGTGACGCTGGGCCGCCTGCGCGATGCCTTGACCCGCGAGCGGATGTTCACCAGTGACGTCAGCCACGAGCTGCGCACGCCGTTGATGGTGCTGGCCAGCTCCTGCGAATTGCTGCTGGAAAACCCGGCGCTGGACAAGCGGGCGAGGGTGCAGGTGGAGCGCATCGAGCGTGCCTGCGAAGAGATGCGCGATCTGGTGCAGACCTTCCTGATGCTGGCCCGCACCCAGCGCGACGACGCTGGCATGAACCCGCAATTGACCCTTGAAGGCGCCGCCCGGCAGTTGCTGACCCTGTGGCGCGAGCCGATTGAGGCCAAGGGCCTGCTGCTCGAATATCACCCCGAGCAGGCATCATCAGGCAATTACAACGCGACCTTCCTCTACGCGGTGATGGGCAACCTGTTGCGCAACGCCCTGCACTACACCGACCAAGGCTTCATCCGCCTGACGCTGCAGCCCCACGGCTTCAAGGTCGAGGACTCCGGTGTGGGCATTCCTGAAGAAAAGCGCGAGGCGATGTTCCAGCCGTTCGTGCGCGGCAACGAAAAACGCGGGGAAGGGCTGGGGCTGGGCTTGTCGCTAGTGCAGCGAATCTGCGAGAACCAGGGCTGGACGGTGAGCCTGGATCACATGCAGCCCAACGGCTGCCGGTTCAGTGTGGAATTCAGGAAACAGGTCGAGGGATGAGTCCTGCGCGACTTGGGACGAATGTACAGAGCGTGTAAAGTTTGCTGCGATCGTGCAGGTTGTGGCCATATGCTAGCCCTATCTTCCGGTAAAACCTCGTAACATTTGCATTTTGTTACAGACGCTTTTTTCACATTGACGTGACCTGAACATCACGCCGCGCCCCTTAATTTGGGCTGTATCACTTCAGGAGATACAGCCATGAGCAAGCGGGTCGAGCTTGATTTCTCGCGTAAATACGACGACGAGCACGCCAGAAAATATTTGCGCAAGCACAAGGACGGATTGGCGCGGCAGTTGTCTGATCGTCGCGACAAGCAGTTGGCCAGGCGCGCATTGGCGCTGGCGGGCGAGCCGGGCCTGGTGCTGGATTTGCCCTGCGGCGCCGGTCGTTTCTGGCCTTTGCTGGCCGAAAAGGCCAATCGGGTGATCATCGGCGCGGACAATTCGGTGTCCATGGTGAAGACCGCATGCGAGTCGCAACCGGCGGATGTGGTGAAACGGGTACAGCCCTTGCAGACATCGGCCTTCGATATCGACATGCCCGATAACGCAGTGGATAGCATTTTCTGCATGCGCCTTTTACACCATGTCGGAAAGGCCCAAGACAGAGCGGTTTTGCTCAACGAGTTTCATCGCGTCACCCGCGACAGTGTGATTATTTCGTTGTGGGTCGACGGTAATTTCAAAGCCTGGAAGCGCAAGCGGGCCGAGCGTAACCGCCATCAGGAGGGTTACCAGAACCGCTTCGTGTTACCGGTGGCCACAGTAGAGGCCGAGTTCGAACAGGCAGGATTTCGCATTCAGGAGCGTCTGGATTTCCTGCCGTTGTACGCCATGTGGCGTGTGTATCTATTACGTAAGAGGTAACAGGATGGCCGTGGATTTCGCAGCAGAGTTGACCGTTCCGAGCAAGGACCGTTTTGCCTATTTCTGGAATACCAAGGGCGAGTGGGTGGAAGAGCCCAACGTGCGCCGCGGTGGGGAAAGTGGCGTGCAACGCGTCGTGTCGGAAAATGGCCGCCTGCTGTACGTCAAACGGCAGGTCGGTCACATCTACCGCAGTTGGCTGCACCCGTTCGGTCGCCCGACAGTTTTGCGTGAGCGCGATGCCCTCGAAGGCCTGCGCCAGTTGAACGTCAACGTACCCCGCATGGTGTTTTGCGGTGCCGAGCGCGACGAGAACAACGAGTGGCGCGCCTTGCTGGTGACGGCTTCACTCGATGGTTTCGACGAGTACGAGAACTGGCTCAAGGCCGGCGGTCGCGAGCAGTATGGCGAAGCCGTTCATGAACAGATGCTCAAGGAACTGGCCGACAACCTGGCCCGCATGCACAAGGGCCGTTGGCAGCACAGCTGCATCTATATCAAGCACGTTTTCGTCCGTGTGGTCGGCGAGGGTGCCAATGCCAAGGCCGAAGTGGCGTTGCTGGATCTGGAGAAATGCCGCCAGCGCCTGACCGCGTACGGCGCCGCCCAGCACGACATGAAGCAGTTGCGTCGCCACTCGTCGTTTCAGCCAGCGGACTGGAAGAAGCTCGTCTACTTTTACGAGACGGCGTTTGGCAGCCCCATCAAAGGTTTAGATCGATGAAGTTAGAACTGGCGCGAGGTTTGTTTGTAGTCGGGGCGTTGGGCATCGCATCCATAGCCATGGCAGCCTGGGAACAACCCAGACCGAAGATTCTGAGCGCAGTACACGGCGAGGGGCAATGCGCCTTGCCGCGGGTGGCGAAAGTACATTCGCCAGTACGCCCGGATCACGATCTGCTGTTGTTGATGTTCGGGCTGGCTCAGGGGACTGGGCCGCAGCATTGACATCATCACCTGACTGAAAAGCCCCGATATTTCGGGGCTTTTTTGGCTCTGGATTCTTACTCTGTTGCCCTGCGGGCCAGGCCTGGCATCAGATTCTTACTCTGTTGCCCCTTGGGCCTATTCGTGAGCAAGCTCACTCCCACATTTGTTGCAACGTGCCGCATCCTGGAAGATCCCGTTGTTCGCCTTGTGCGTCCGACGCGATTTCGCGGCGGGCCTCCAAAAGCAAACGATGGGGTCTATCAGGCCATGGCACGTTGCAAAAAATGTGGGAGTGAGCTTGCTCACGAATAGGCCCGAAGGGCACCAAAGTAAGCATTCCAAGCCAACCCCTAGCGATCCCGAGTCAACCCTTGCGCGCCAACACCGTATAAACACAAGGCAACACAATCAACGTAAACAACGTCCCCACCGACATCCCCGTCGCGATTACCAAACCGATGTCGAAGCGGCTCACCGCGCCTGCGCCGGTCGCCAGAATCAACGGCACCATGCCGAACACCATCGCCGCCGTGGTCATCAACACTGGGCGCAGGCGAATGGCGGCGGCTTCTTCTACGGCTTCCCGTGCGCTCAGGCCCTTGTCATGGCGCAGCTGGTTGGCGAACTCCACGATCAGGATGCCGTGTTTGCTGATCAGGCCGATCAGCGTCACCAGCCCCACCTGGGTGTAGATATTCAGCGTCGACACACCGAGAAACAGCGGGATCAACGCGCCGCAGATCGACAGCGGCACCGTTACCAGAATCACCAGCGGGTCGCGGAAGCTTTCGAACTGTGCGGCCAGCACCAGGAAGATGATCGCCAGCGCCAGGCCGAAGGTGACCCACAGCGCGCTGCCTTCCTGCACGAACTGCCGCGAAGCCCCCGCGTAGTCATAGGCGAAACCGGCCGGCGCTTCCTCGCGAGCGATCTCGCGCACGGTGTCGATCGCCTCACCCATGCTGACCAGCGGGAAGCCCGAGATGATCGCCGAGTTGAGCTGCTGGAACTGGTTGAGCTGGCGCGGTCGTGCGCGGTCGCTGACGGTGATCAGCGTCGACAGCGGCAGCATCTTGCCCTCGGTGTTTTTCACGTAATAGTTGGACAGCCACTGCGGGTTGTCGCGGTAAGCGCGCTCGACCTGTGCGATGACCTTGTAACTGCGGCCATCGATGGTGAAACGGTTGATTTCCGCCTCGCCGAGCAAGGTCGCCAGGCTGCCGCCCAGATCCTGCATCGACACGCCCATCTGCGCCGCCTTGGCCCGGTCGATGTCGACCACCACTTCCGGTTTGTCGAACGCCAGGTCGACGTCCAGGAAGGCGAACTTGCCGGACTCGGTCGCGCGTTTCTTGATCCGGTCCACCACCTCCAGCAGCGCCGCGTAATCGTTCGGCGTGTTGATCACAAACTGGAACGGCAGGCCCTCACCGGTGCCCGGCAGCGACGGCAGGTTGAAGCCGAAGATCTGCAGCCCGGTGATGCTTTCCAGCTTTGCCTGGACCTCGGGCAACAGCTGCATCTGGGTGCGACTGCGCTCGTCCCAGGGTTTGAGCAGGAAGCCGCCGACGCCGGTCTGCACGCCGTTGAAGCCGTTGATCTGGAACGAGGAGTAGTACTCCGGAAACGCCTTGAAGATGCTGATGAACTGGTCGGTGTACTTGTTCATGTAGTCGAGGTTGGTCGGCTGCGGCGAGGTGGCCATCATGAAGATGATGCCCTGGTCCTCGTCCGGCGCCAGTTGCGACTGGCTGAACTTGAGAAACACCGGAATCAGCAACAGCACCAGCACCGCGAACACGATGACCACCGGCCGAGTGTTCAAGGTGCCGTGCAGCAGGCGCTGATATCGGCGCTTCAGGCCATCGAAAATCTGGTCGAGCTTGTGCGCCAGGCCCGTGGGATTTTCATCGTGGCGCAGCAGCACCGCGCACATCATCGGCGACAGCGTCAGCGCGACGATCCCGGAAATCACCACCGCGCCGGCCAACGTCAGGGCGAACTCCTTGAACAGTGCACCGGTCAGGCCTTCCAGAAAGCCGATCGGCGCATACACGGCGGCCAGGGTGATGGTCATCGAGACCACCGGCATGGCGATCTCCCGCGCGCCCTCCAGCGCGGCATCGAGCGGCGTCTTGCCTTCTTCGATGTGGCGGTGAATGTTCTCCACCACGACGATGGCGTCGTCGACCACCAGGCCGATGGCCAGCACCATGGCCAGCAACGTCAGCAGGTTGATGGAGTAACCCATCATCTGCATGAAGAACAGCACGCCGATCATCGACAGCGGAATGGTGATCACCGGGATCAGCACCGAACGCAGGGCGCCGAGGAACAGGAACACCACCACGATCACGATCAACACCGCTTCGATGAGCGTTTTCACCACCTCGTGAATCGACGCCTGAATGAACAGCGTGGCGTCGTAGGCGATGGACACTTTCAGGCTCGGCGGCAGCTGGCTTTCCAGCTCCGGCATGATGCGCCGCACTTCCTTGATCACATCCAGCGGGTTGGAACTGGGCGTGCCCTTAATGCCGATGTACACCGACGGCGTGCCATCGAACGAGCTGACCGTGTCGTAGTTTTCCGCGCCCATTTCCACCCGCGCCACGTCACCCAGCAGCACGCGGCTGTCGCCCTCGGTCTTGAGCGGGATGGCGGCGAAGGTCTCGGGGGATTTGAGATCGGTGGTGGCGTTGACGCTGGTGACGATGTACTCGCCCTTCACCTCGCCTGCGGCAGAGAGGAAGTTGTACTTGCGCACGGCCTCGGTGACGTCGTTGGCGGTCAGGCCGAAGCCTGCGAGCTTCACCGGGTCCAGCCACAGGCGCATGGCGAATACCTGATTGCCGAGAATCTCGGCCTCGGCCATGCCCGGCAGCGTCGCCAGTTTGGGCTGGATGACCCGCGACAGGTAATCGGTGATCTGCGGGTTGTTCAGTTCCGAGCTGTAGAAACTGATGTACATCAGCGCCGAGGCGTCGGCGGCTTCCTTGCTCAGCACCGGGTCTTCGGCGTCCTGCGGCAGTTTGTTCTTCACCTCGTTGGCCTTGGCCAACAGCTCGGTGTAGAGGCGGTCGCTGTTGGAGCCGATGCGCGCGTAGATCGAAATCACCGAGAAGTTCTGGCGACTGACCGAGGTCATGTAGTCGATGCCCTCGGCGCTGGCCAGGCTCTGCTGCAAGGGTTGTGTGATATAGCCCTGGATGGTTTCGGCGTTGGCGCCGGGGTAGGCTGTGGTCACGGTGATCAGGGCGTTTTCCATCTGCGGGTACTGGCGGATGGTGAGTTTGCTGAACGCCTGGAAACCCAGCAGCACGATCAGCAGGCTGATCACGCTGGCGAGCACGGGGCGACGGATGAACGGGTCGGTGAATGCCATCGATGAAAGCTCCTTTGACAGTCAGCGTCGATCAGTCAGCTTTAGGCTGGCTGGTTCCGACGGGGGCTGCCGTATCGGCACTGATGGCGACGTGGGCGCCGTTGTCCAGCTTGAGCTGGCCGCCGGTGACCACTTGCTCGCCCGCTTTCAATCCCTTGCGGATGACCACGAACCCACCGCGGCGCTCGCCGGTCTGGACGAACCGGCGCTCCACGGCCAGTTGCAGCTCGCCCTTGTCGTTCTTTTCCGGCTGGCCGTCGGCGCCTTTTTTCGGGCCTACGACAAATACCGAATTGCCGTACAGCGTGTAGGTGATGGTGCTCTCGGGCACCACCAGTTCGCGGCTGTCCCGGCCCAGGATGACCTGCAGGTTGGCGAACATGCCGGGCAGCAGCTTGCCGTCCGGATTGGGCAGGGTGGCGCGGATCAGCACGTTGCGCGTGGTGTCCTCGACCTTGGGGTTGATGGCGCTGATGCTGGCTTCGAAGGTGTTGTCAGGGTAGGCGGCGACGCTGACCTGAACCTTCTGCCCGATCGCCAGTTTCGGCAGCATCTGCTCAGGCACGAAGAAGTCGGCGTAGAGGCTGGAGAGGTCCTGCAAGGTGGCGATCACGGTGCCGCTGGCCAGGTAATCGCCGACGTCCACCTGACGAATGCCGATGGTGCCGCTGAAGGGCGCCAGAATGCGTTTCTTGGCCAGCGACGCGTTCAGTTGCGCGACGGTGGCGGCGGCCTTTTTCTGGGTGGCTGCGAGTTTGTCGAATTCGCCTCGGGAAATGGCCGCGTCGCCCACCAGTTTGCTGCCCCGGGCGTAGTCGACCTGGGCCAGGCCCAGGTCCGCTTCGGCGGTGCCCAACAGGCCCTTTTCCACATCGCTGTCCAGCTGCAGCAGCGGCTGACCGAGCTTGACCTTCTGCCCCGACTCGAACTGCACGGCCTTGACCGTGCCGGCGATTTCCAGGCTCAGGTCCACGCCCTGAAACGCCTTGAGGCTGCCGATCGCCGGCAGGCGGTTTTCCCACGGACGTTCCTCGACGACCGCCACGGCGACATTGATCGCAGGCTTGGGGGCAGAGAATTGCTGGATCTGTTTGTAGATCGAAAAGGCCTTGTACCCTCCCAGGGCCAGCACCACGATCAGGACCACACCCAACATGATCAACATGCGGCGACGCAACATATTCCACTTCCTTGGAGAACTGATGAATCTAGGCAAGCACGGTAATCGGGTTGCCTGTGAGTTGCCAGTGTTTGGCTTTGGACTCTTACTTTGATGCCCTGTCGGGCGCTATTCGCGAGCAAGCTCGCTCCCACATTTGCTTAAACGTGCCATGGCCTGTTGGATCTCCTTTGTCTGCTTTTAGGCCCGCCTCGAGATTGCGTCGAGCACACAAGGCGGACAACGGGGTCTGTCAGACTGCGGCACGTTTCAACAAATGTGGGAGCGAGCTTGCTCGCGAATGGCCCGAAGGGCATCCATGTAGCGCCCTCAAGCCAACTCAAAAAACCAAAACCCCTAAACCAAATGCAAATGGTTATCCCAAAACCCCGGCGGCAACTCCAGCGGCTGCGGCGCCAAGGTGCCCTGTCGGCAATCATAGAACCGGCAACGCCCTTGCCCCGACGTCACCACGAAACCATCAGCCACCGCGCCGACACCCGCACAATCGGGCAGCGGGGCGTCCAGGCGTACGGCGCCGCTGTCCAGGTCCCATATGAAGAAACGATTGCCGCGCGGCGCTGTTAAGGCGACCAGCCGCAGTTCGTTGTGAATGGCAACGCTGGCGGTGTAATGGGCCATCGCCGCCAATTGTTGTTCTGCAACCGGAAAGGCCTGGAACGGCTGGCCCGGGCGCTTGATCGCCAGCAGCTCGGCGGACTCGCTCGATGGCCCCATGAATTGCTGCCCGGCGACGATGGTGCCGTCGCTGGCAATGGCCATGTGGCGCACGCTGTTCATCTGCTGGCCGAGGGTTTCCTTGCTCAGCAGCGTGCCGTCGCGCTGCATCAGCACCAGGCTCGGCTCCATGGCGTCGAGGTTCATTTCCACGCGGCTTTCGGCTTCGGTGCGAATGCCGCCGTTGGCCACCACCAAGGTTTCGCCGTCCGGCATCCACGACACCTGATGCGGGCCGATGCCGTGGGTGGGGATCTCGCCGCTGTGTACCAAGCGCTCACCCTCGAAGCGATAGACGCCCAGCAGGCCACGGCCCGGATCGCGGGTGTCGTTTTCCGTGGCGTAGAGCCATTCACCGCTCTTGTGAATCACCGCATGGCCGTAGAAATGCCGGTCGGGTTTTGATGTGATGGTTTGCAGCAGATGGCCGTCGCGCAGGTCGATCAGGTAGCTCTGGGTGCCCGGGCGGCGGGCGACGAACAGGGCGATCGGCAATTGCGGGTGATTGATGATGTCATGGCAACGCTGGGCCACTTCGGTGGCGAACACCTGGGTGCCGTCCACGCGGTATCCCACGGCGTAGTGGCGGCCTTGGCCGTCGTCGCGGGCGGACAACAGCAGCGGGCTTTCGCCCTTCTTCTTGAACAGCGTCCAGCCACCCAGAGTGCAGGCGCTGAGCACGAGGCTGCCCAGCGCAAGAGCCTGACGTCGCAACATATCAGTCACCATCGTTGGCGTTGAAACCCAGTGCAATGCCCAACGCCTTGGCCAGTTCGCCTTCGTGCAGGCGGTGCACCACGTTAAGGCTGTCGTAGAACGCGTTCAACTGCTGACGGCCCTGTTCGGTGGCCAGAAGCTCGACCAGCGGCGGCTTGAGTGCGGCCAGTTGCTTGTTGGCTTCGGCGTAGGCGGCGTCGATCTTGTCGGCCAGCGGCTTCTGCTCGGCGGGCAACAGGCCGCGCAGGCCCTTGTTGTCGACCCCGGCCCAGACGGTCTGGGCGCTGGCCAGGCTGGCCTGCAGGCTGCTGAGCGACGACTTGCTGCGCCACGCATCGGCCTGGAACGGCTGCGGCACGCCCTTGGTCTGGCGGCCCAGCGGGGTGCCGAGTTTCTTCTTCAGGGTGTCCAGCGCCGTCACCTGTACCCGCAGCAATTCGGCGATGGCTTCGTGGGAATCGGCATAGCGCTGGTTGGGGAACTTGCTCAGTTGCGCGAGCATGCCGTCGGTGCTGTTCCAGCTGTTGAGGATTTCCTCGGCCAGGCTCTTCTGGCGCTCGCCGATGGCGGTCAGCAGCGGGCAATAGAGCGCCTTCTGATCGGCGGCGGCCATGTCGATGCCGGCGTCGAACAGGATGTACTCATAGGCCGATAGGCCTTGCACCACAACGCTGGACTTGGCCAACGCATCGGCGGTGATCTGTGGCTGGGCGGTGACCAGTTGCTCGACCTGACGCCCGACCAGATTTTTCTTGTCCGGCCAGAATTGCACCTGCCACGCACGATTGCCTTCAGCCAATGGCCCGATCAGCAGCGGCTGCAACTCGGCCCAGGCTTTCTGGGCCTTGAGGAAGTCGGCGCGGGCGCTTTCCAGGTCGCTCTTGCCTTGGCAGAACGCCAGCGCGCTGGCTGCCAGTTGCCGGTCGGCGTCCACCCAGCGGCTGTAGGTCGGCAGGATCACCTGTTTGGCGATGGCGGCAGACGTCACGGCTTGAGGGTCCGATGGCGCGCAGGCGCCCAGCGCGAGAGCGGCAAGGCCGGTGAACAACAGCTTGGGACGGAACATGTCCGGCTCCTCTTGATAAAAATACGTTTATAAAAAAGTTTATAGAGAGTTCAGAAACGCCAGCAGCGCGGCCCGCTGCTGCGCGTCGAAAGCCAACACCTGGCGCTGCGCCGGCAGCGCTTCGCCGCCATGCCACAACACCGCTTCCATCAGGTTGCGCGCACGCCCGTCGTGCAGAAACTGGGTGTGGCTGCTGACCGCCTGGGTCAGCCCGATGCCCCACAGCGGCGCCGTTCGCCACTGCTGGCCGTTGGCCTGGAATTCGTTGAGGTTGTCGGCCAGCCCTTCGCCCATGTCATGCAGCAACAGGTCGGTGTAGGGGCGAATCACCTGGCTGGACAGCTCAGGCTCTGCGGCATTGGCCGAGGTGGTGAACTGCGGCGTGTGGCACTGCTGGCAGCCTGCCTTGAAGAACAGATTCTTGCCGGCCAGCACCTGGGCATCGTCTACGTCACGACGCGCCGGTACGCCCAGATTGCGCGCGTAGAAGGTGATCAGCCGCAGGATGTTGTCGCTGACTTCCCGCTCGCCATCCGGCCCTTCGCCTTTGGGGGCTTGCAGGCAGGCGGTCTGGGCGGGCGTGCAATCGTCGGTGGTTTTCAGGCTGGAGGTCAGGCCCATGTCGCCCGCCAGCGCGTGGGCATTCTGCTGCACAACGGTGGGCTGCGAGGCTTTCCAGCCGAAGCGGCCGAGCACGGTTTTTTGCTCAATGTCATCCCAGACCCAGTTGGGTTGGCCGGCGATACCGTTGCCGCTGCTGCTTTCGGCGTTGGCCAGGATTGCGCTTTCGGGGATCGCCTCCAGCAGGCCCAGGCCGATCATCGGCGGGGCGATGCGCGCCGAGGCGCGGGTTTGCGGATGCATCGGACCGTAGCCGAGCTGGGTGATTTGCAGGGTCGGGCGGCGCAGCTGGACCGGCGTGCCATCGCGAAAGTGCACGGTCATTGTGTCATAGACCACGCGCACCTTGCCTTCGGGCGCAACGCCGGGGACTGCCATGTCCTGCAGCTGCGTGCCGTACACCGGCTCCGGCGTCAGGCCCATCTGTTGCAACTGCCGGGCATAGGCAGGCGGGTGCTCGCCCGGCGCATCGGGAATCGACAGGCGTACCAGCATCGACACCGCGTTGTCGGCACCGGGTTCGGGCGGGTGGCCACGGCCATCGCGGATGTGGCAGTTCTGGCAGGCGTTGGTGTTGAACAGCGGCCCAAGCCCGTCGCGCGCGGTCGTCGTCGAAGGGGCGATGACCCACGGATTGCGGAAGAAACTGTTGCCGACGCTGAAGTCCAGCCGCCGCGAGGGCGAGAGGTTGCCCGAGGGCAGGGCGAAGGCGTTGCGGTCGCTGCGGTTGACCGTTGCTGCGCCGCCCGACTGTGCTTCGCCGGGTTCTGCGGCGGTGAAACGCGGGGCGTCATCGCACCCGCCGAGGGCCGCAGCCATCAGCAGAACAAGCGAAAGACGGAACCGCGCAGTCATACAGATCCTGCAAAGGGCATGAAATCGGGGCGAGCAAGCTTACCAGCCCCGTCTGTAGGGAATAAGAGGGATTTGCGTTTGTAAGCGCCTCTCGCAATAGGTTGTTACCAATTAGCGCTCCGCCCCGGAAACTGACCGAGCGCATGGGCGACGTTCACACGCCGACGATCTCCAGTGACGGGTCTTCGATCATCAGTTGCATCAGGCGCTGTTCGCCTTCAGCGACCTTGAATGAGCGGTAATCGCCCACCGAGTCCAGTTGCCGTTCCCGCTCGCGGATCGCCAGTTCCTTGGCCCGGTCATAGCCGTAGTGTTCGACCCTGAACGACTTGGTCACGCTGCTGCCATCGCGCAGTGTGGTACGCGCTACCCAGTACGCGGTGCCGGTGTAGCAGCGGTAATGCACCCCGGGATAACCGCTGGTGTTGGTGGATATGATGCGTTGGCGGATATCCCGGCTCAGGCGAGGCAGGTGAGTCAGCATCAGGTAATCGCGAGCCGCGTCTGCTGCCCTGCGTGCCGATTCGCGACCGCCCCAGCGAGAGAATGAGAACAGCCGGTTGTAGGTTTTGCCGTCACGATAGATCGTCACCTTCCAGGCGCGAGGCCCCTTGGTGCCGACCAACAGGTGGATGCCGTAATCGTTGGCTTTGAGTGTGCTGACGCGGCGCCTTTTCTTGTTTCCTTTGGGCACTGTCTGTCTCCTCCTGGAGGGGATGGGTCAGGGAAGTGCGCATCATCGGCGGCGAAAACGAGGGGTTCAATCCGACATCGAACGAACAGGAAATGCCCTACAAAACTTACAGATCGGTCCTGTAAAACGCTGATTTTACGAAAGGTTTCAATATTTGTCGGCCCATGAAAAATGCCGATTCATTGCTGAATCGGCATCGTTTCGGTGACCTGTTCGCGCGCCTTGTAGCGCGCGAAAACGCGGGATCAGAACTCGTGATCGGCGTTGTCCGGGTTCAGGTCGGTGATCCCCAGTTTGCCGGCGGCTTCTTCGATGGCGCCGGTCTGCTTGACCAGTGCGGCGATGGCGTCGCGCACCACTTGGTTACCAGCGGTGTTGCCCGCAGCGATCAGCTGGTCGAAGTGCTCGCCCTTGTTGGCGTGATCGACGATCACCTGCAGCTTGGCCTGGGTGGCGTCCAGGTCGGCACGCAGGGTGCTGTCGGTTGCAGCATCGGCCTTGGCCACCAGAGAGGACAGGCTCGGGCCTGTGACCTTGCTGCCATCGACGCGGGTGTACTCGCCTAGGTAGACGTTGCGGATGCCCAGGCCGTTGTAGAAGTGCGAGTTGTGGGTGTTGTCGCTGAAGCAGTCGTGCTCGTCTTCGCTGGAGTTGGCTTCCAGCGCCACCTTCATGCGCTCGCCTGCCAGTTCGCCCAGCGACAGGCTGCCCATGCCGAAAAGCATCTTGCGCAGGCCGCTGTCGGCCGGTTCCGCTTCCAGGGTGGCGCGGTAGTTGTCGGCAACGCCCGGTTTCCAGTTGTTGACCATTTCTTCCAGATCGCTCACCAGCAGGTCGGTGACGGCTTTCAGGTAGGCGCGACGACGGTCGTTGTGGCCACCGGTGCCACCCTTGCCGTCGATGTAGTCGCTGGCAGGACGCTCGCCGGCACCGGGACCGGTGCCATGCAGGTCCTGGCCCCAGAGCAGGAATTCGATGGCGTGGTAGCCGGTGGCGACGTTGGCTTCCGAGCCGCCCAGTTCATTGAGGCTGGCCAGTTTCTCGGGGGTGATTTCGCTGACATCGACCTTGTCTTCGCCGACCTGGATCGACTTGTTGGCGATGATGTTGGCGGTGGCGCCCGGGTTGCCCAGCGCGTGCTGGTAGTCCTTGGCGACGTAGTCGATCAGGCCTTCGTCCAGCGGCCAGGCGTTCACCTGACCTTCCCAGTCGTCGATGATGGTGTTGCCAAAGCGGAAGACTTCGCTCTGCATGTACGGAACGCGGGCGGCGACCCAGGCGTCGCGGGCGGCCTTGAGGGTCGTGTCGTTCGGCGTGGCGAGGAAGGCGTCGACGGCGGTGCTGAGCTTCTTGGCAGTGGATTCGGCGTCGCTGAACACGGCAAAGACCATGCCCGCGTAATTGGCGACCACGGCCTTGACTTCAGCCTCGCTGGCCTTGGCAGGCGCGGCGGCCGGTGCGGTTGCGGGCGCCTGGGCAGCGGCTGGAGCCGGGGTTGGCGCGGCGGCGGCGGGCTTGTCCTTGCCTTGGTCGCAACCGGCCAGGGCGATAGCGAGGGCCAGCAGACTGGCGGTTGCCAGGGGCGTACGAATCATGACGGAATCCTGCGTCGAGAGTGTGAGGGGACGGGGCGAGGCCGAAAAAAGCTGCGACATAATGCGAAAGATTTGCATTCGGTGTAAAGGCGAAATGCCGCGACGCGGGAGGGGAGATATTTCAAGCTGTTACAGGGGATTTCAGGGATTGAATGTTTTTGATTCTGGGCGAAGCCCGTGGGAGCCGGCTTGCTGGCGAAAGCGTCAGGTCAGACACCAAAAGGTTGAATGACACACCGCATTCGCCAGCAAGCCGGCTCCCACAGGTAAGGGGCTCACGGGTTCGCGCTTTTCAGGGTCAGCAAGTCGGCTTCTACAAGGTTTAGAGCACACCCACCTGCGAGCGCTTGGCATGCTTGAGATAGGAAAGCAGCTCCCGGGCCGGCAGCGGTTTGCTGTAGAAGTAGCCCTGACCTTCGTGGCAGCCCTCGGAAATGATGTACGCCTCCTGCTCGGTGGTTTCCACGCCCTCGGCGATGACCTGCATGCCCAGGCTTTTGCCGAGCTGGATGATGGCGCGCACGATGGTGGCGTCGTCATCGTCGTCGATCAGGTCCTGCACGAAGCTCTTGTCGATCTTGATCTTGTCCAGCGGCAGGCTTTTGAGATAGCTGAGCGACGAATAGCCGGTGCCGAAGTCATCGATCGCGATCAGCGCGCCCGAGCGGCGCAGGCTGAGCAGGTGCTGGGCGGCGGTGCTGATGTCTTCCATCAGGCCGGTTTCGGTGACTTCCAGCTCCAGGCTGCGCTGTGGCAGGCGGTAGATCTGCAGCAGGTTGTTGACCACTCGCGGCAGCTCGGAGTGGTGCAATTGCACGGTGGACAGGTTCACCGCCATACGCAGTTCGGTGAAGCCCTGATCGTGCCATTCACGCAATTGTTTGCAGGCCTGGTCCAGCACCCATTCGCCGATGGCGATGATGGTGCCGTTCTGTTCGGCGAGCGGGATGAACTGGTCTGGCGGCACGAAACCGTGTTCCGGGTGAATCCAGCGGATCAACGCCTCGACACCGACCACACGCTGGTCGCGGTAGCTGATCTGCGGCTGATAGACCAGATGAAACTGCTCGCGCACCAGCGCCTCGCGCAGGTCTTTGTCCAGCTCGCGGCGGCGACGCATCTCGCTGTCGACGCTGGCGATGTAGAACTGATAGCGGTTGCGTGACCGGGTCTTGGCCAGGGTCATGGTCTGTTCGGCTTTTTGCAGCAGCTTCTCGGTGCTGTCGCCGTCTTCCGGGAACAGGGTGATGCCGATGGTGGCGCGCAGGCGGATCTCTTCCTGGTCCAGGGCAAACGGCGCTTCCAGATCATCGAGAATACTTTGCGCCAGCTCGGCCGCTTCGTAGGGTTGCTCGATGTCGGCCTGTACCAGGGCGAACTGGTCACCGCCCAGCCGCGCCAGGGCGCCCAGACGTCCGCTGTGTCCGCGCAGACGATCGGCCAGCGCCAGCAGCAACTGGTCACCTGCCTGATAGCTGAACTGCTCGTTGATGCCCTTGAAGTCGTCCAGCCCGACGCAGAGCACGGCCACGCGATGCTGCACCTTGCCGGCATCGATAAGAATCTTGTCCAGTTGCTGCTGCAGTTGCTGGCGATTGGGCAGGCCGGTGAGGAAGTCGTATTGCGCCATGCGCTGCAGGCTGGATTCGGCTTCGTGACGCAGGTGGGTGTTGCGTTCGATGGAGGACAGCAGCTGGTTGGCGGTGGTGACCCAGATGCCCAGCTCGTTCTTTTCATGCCCCTTGAGCAAGGGCAACTGGTGTTCGCTGGGGCGGTCGGGGTTGATGCTGGTCAGGTGTTCGATGATGCGTGACAGCGGCTTGGTCAGCAGCCAGTGATAGACCAGGTACAGCACCATGCCCATCGCCATGGCCCGCAACACGCCCGAGATGAAGATGATCAGGGAATTGGTCAGGAAGCCTTCGCCATAGGTGGCGGTGTCCAGAGTGATGCGCAGGTCGCCGTAATATTCGCTGTAGGGGCTGCGGCCCACCAGTTGGGTGGTGAAGCTGCGTTCCTGGCCGAGAATCGGGTCGGTCAGCCAGCGGGTCGGGCTTGGTGCCAGATCACGGGTTTTTTCCGCCAGCAGGGTTTCGTTGGGATGGCCGATGGATGCCATGCGCACGGCCTTGTCCTGAAACAGGCCTTCGATGACTTGCATACCCATCTCACGGTCCAGGCTATAGACAGCCTGGGTCGAGGGGTCGCGGAACATGTCGAGAATCCGCCCGGCGTCGGTGGCGACGGCCTGGCGAGTCTTGTACGCGTCGTACACGATCTGCGCGCAACTGAGCACAACGCCCACGACCAGCGCCGAAAGCAGCACCACACGCAGCAGCTTCACCGACAAGCTGTTCTTGAGTTCCAGCTTCAAATGGGCATTCCTTCATCCATGCGATAGCGGGTGACTGTTGCAAGCATTGGCAATGCTCGCCGTCCGCGTCAAGGTCCTGATACACCTTGACCTGTTTCATACCGATAACAACTGCCGGCGGGCAAGTGGGGCTATCGGTACTGTGTCGGTAATAAGCCAGTGGAACTTGAGCGACGATTCATCGGATCGGGCGGAATTTGATATTAGTCCGCTATCGTTGTCCGACGATACATAAAGGACGACAGAAGGCGAAAAAAAACCCGGACAGGCCGGGTTTTTTATGAGCAACCGATTGATCCGGGGATCAGGCGGTGAAGGTCTTGCCTTCGAACTGCTCGGCGACGAACTTCCAGTTCACCAGGTTCCAGAACGCCTCGACGTATTTTGGACGCAGGTTGCGGTAGTCGATGTAGTAGGCGTGTTCCCACACGTCGCAGGTCAGCAGCGGGGTGTCGCCGTTGGTCAGCGGGTTGCCGGCGCCGATGGTGCTGGCCAGAGCCAGGGAACCGTCAGCCTTTTTCACCAGCCAGCCCCAGCCGGAACCGAAGGTGCCGATGGACGTCTTGCTGAACTCTTCCTTGAACTTGTCGAAAGAGCCGAAAGCGGCGTTGATGGCGTCAGCCAGGGCGCCGGTCGGTTGGCCGCCAGCGTTTGGCGCCAGGCAGTTCCAGTAGAAAGTGTGGTTCCAGACCTGGGCTGCGTTGTTGAAGATACCGCCCGAGGAAGTCTTGACGATTTCTTCCAGAGTCTTGCCTTCGAACTCGGTGCCTGGCACCAGGTTGTTCAGGTTCACGACATAGGTGTTGTGGTGCTTGTCGTGGTGGTATTCCAGGGTTTCCTTGGAGATGTGCGGTGCCAGAGCGTCGTGTGCGTAAGGCAGCGGCGGCAATTCGAAAGCCATGGTGATTCTCCTACTCAGGTCAGGTTGCGGTTAGCGCAAGGCCGATCACGGGCGGCCGTACAGAATATGCGTCGTGAGTTTTTCTCTTTTGCGACACAGGGGCAGGATCATAGCACCGGCCCCAGACCATAACCACGCAACAACTGTGTGGGATAGAGGTTCCAGAGCATTGGGCGGGCGGGAGATGAATTTTTTGGGGCGGGATCGGAAAGCTTTTGTGGGAGCCGGCTTGCTGGCGAATGCGTCAGGTTTGACCCTTCAACGGTAAATGACACACCGCATTCGCCAGCAAGCCGGCTCCCACATGGGAATGCATACCTGTCAGACCGAACGAACCAGCTGCACCGCCACACTGAACATCATCACCGCCACCATCAGGTCCAGCAGCCGCCAAGTGGCGGGGCGGGCGAGCCAGGGGGCCAGCCAGGCGGCGCCGATGGCCAGGGTCGAGAACCACAGCACTGACGCACTGGCAGCGCCCGCCACATAGGCGCCGGGCATGGCCTGTTGTGCGCCGAGGGAGCCGATCAGCAGCACGGTGTCCAGGTAAACGTGCGGGTTGAGCAGGGTGACTGCCAGTGCAGTCAGCAACACCGCACGGCGCGAGCGCTGGCCGTTGCCTTCACCTTGCTCCAGGCTTTGCGGGGTCAGCGCGCGGCGCAGCGCCTTGGCGCCGTACCACAGCAGAAAGACCACACCGCCCCAGCGCGCGATGGCCAGCAGCGTCGGGTTGTGCGCCAGCACATTGGCCAGGCCGAACACCCCGGCGGTCACCAGAACCGCATCGCACAGAATGCACAACACCGCCACCGACAGGTGATGCTCGCGGCGCAGGCTTTGGGCCAGCACATAGGCGTTCTGCGTGCCGATGGCCATGATCAGGCCGAAAGCGACCAGAAGTCCGTTGAGATAGCTTTGCCACATGGCGCTGTGCTCCAGAAATTGATGTGGCGATTGTCCGCTCGATAGCGGTATAAGAAAAACCAATAAAGCTCATCGCTCATTAGGAAAAATGATGTTCGACTATAAATTGCTTTCAGCCCTGGCGGCGGTGGTCGAGCAGGCCGGGTTCGAGCGGGCGGCGCAAGTGCTGGGGCTGTCGCAGTCGGCTGTTTCGCAGCGGATCAAACTGCTCGAAGCGCGGGTCGGCCAGCCGGTGCTGGTGCGCGCGACTCCGCCAAGCCCGACGGAAATCGGCCGCCGTCTGCTCAACCACGTGCAGCAAGTGCGGCTGCTGGAGCGTGACCTGCAAAGCGTGGTTCCAGCGCTGGATGACGGGGGCGCGCCGGAGCGCTTGCGCATCGCACTGAACGCCGACTCCCTGGCGACCTGGTGGGCGCCGGCCATTGGTGATTTCTGCGCCGAGCGCAATCTGTTGACCGATCTGGTGGTCGAAGACCAGGACGTCGGCCTCAAGCGCATGCGTGCAGGCGACGTGGCAGCTTGTCTGTGTGCCAGCGAGCGGCCGGTGGCGGGCGCGCGCAGCCTGCCATTGGGCGCCATGCGCTATCGTGCACTGGCCAGCCCCGAATTCATCGCCCGGCATTTTCCCCATGGCGTGACCCCTGAGCTTTTGGCGAAAACCCCGGCGCTGGTGTTCGGGCCGGATGATTTTCTGCAGCATCGCTATATGGAATCGCTGGGCGTCAAAGACGGTTTTCAGCATCATCTGTGCCCGTCGTCCGAAGGCTTCATGCGCATGACCGAGGCCGGAATGGCCTGGGGCCTGGTGCCGGAAATGCAGGTACGCGCACAGATGGCAGCCGGGAAACTGGTGGATTTGTTCAGCGATCGCTGCATCGATGTGCCTTTGTACTGGCATCATTGGCGCAATGGCGGGCAGTTGTTGAATCAACTGACCGACCACCTGGCGAAAAAAGCCCGGCACTGGTTGGTGCCGCTGGAGGGATAATGAGCGTCATTCGATGTGCTTCTGGGCGAAGCCTGTGGGAGCCGGCTTGCTGGCGAATGCGTCAGGTCAGGTAATGATGGGTTGAATGACACTCCGTATTCGCCAGCAAGCTGGCTCCCACGCCTGCGGCAGAGGCGGATACGAGTGAAGTTTGGATTAATGAAAGTCTGGAGCGGTAAATGAAGATTCTGGTCACCGGCGCAAGCGGCTTCATCGGCGGGCGCTTTGCGCGCTTTGCCCTGGAGCAGGGCCTTGACGTTCGGGTCAACGGCCGTCGCGCGGAAGGTGTCGAACATCTGGTGCGGCGCGGCGCCGAGTTCATTCAGGGCGATCTGAACGATCCGGATCTGGTGCAGGCGCTGTGCGATGACGTCGAAGCGGTGGTGCATTGCGCCGGGGCCGTGGGCACCTGGGGGCGGCGGCAGGATTTTCATCAGGGCAACGTGCAGGTCACCGAAAACGTGGTCGAAGCCTGCCTGAAACAGCGGGTGCGGCGCCTCGTGCATCTGTCGTCGCCTTCGATCTATTTCGATGGCCGCTCGCACCTGAATATCCGCGAAGAACAGGTGCCCAAGCGCTTCCACAATCATTACGCGGCGACCAAGTATCTGGCCGAACAGAAGGTGTTCGGTGCCGAGGAATTCGGTCTGGAAGTCATCGCATTGCGCCCGCGCTTCGTCACCGGGGCCGGCGACACCAGCATCTTCCCGCGGCTGATGCAGATGCAGCGCAAGAAACGCCTGTCGATCATCGGCAACGGCCTGAACAAGGTCGACTTCACCAGCATCCAGAACCTCAACGACGCGCTGCTCAGCAGTTTGCAGGCCAGCGGCTCGGCCCTGGGCAAGGCGTACAACATCAGTAATGGCACGCCGATTCCGGTCTGGGATGTGGTCAATTACGTCATGCGCCAGATGCAATTGCCGCCCGTCACGCGCTATCGCTCTTATGGTCTTGGCTACAGCGCCGCCGCGCTCAACGAGGCAGCGTGCCTGCTCTGGCCGGGGCGACCTGAACCTACGCTGTCGAGGATCGGAATGCAGGTCATGAGCCGAGATTTCACCCTTGATATCAGCCGCGCCCAGTATTATCTCGATTACCAGCCCAAGGTCAGTGTCTGGGACGCGCTGGACGAGTTCTGCAGTTGGTGGAAAGCCCAGCACGGCGGGGCGTTGTGAAACATCGGCCACTGAACATGGTCATGATTGTCGGCAGGTGTGCTGCCGTCAGCAGATTTACCGGTTTTTAAAGGGAAACCCATGCGCAAAGATCCTTACGACGACGTCGATGACGTCCCAAGCCTCAGCGCCAAAGATGATGACGACGATTTCGTCCCCACCACCGCCGCAGCCCGCGAGCGCACCACGGTGTATTCGCGCACCACGCCAGTGGTCAAGGTCAAGGCGCCCGGTACTGGCGCGCTCTGGGCGTTGATCGGCGCGCTGTTCATCGCGTTTTGCGGCCTGGGCTGGTGGAGTTTTCAGCAGGTCTCGCTGATGGAGCAGCAACTGGTCGCGACCCAGGAAAGCTTCGCGCGGATCAGCGAGGAAGCGGCGGGGCGCCTGCAGGCGATTTCCGGCAAGGTGGTGGCCAGTGAGTCGGTGGCCACCAGCGGCGGCGAGGCGATGAAGGCGCAGATCAAGGCGTTGCAGGACCAACTGGCCGAGCAGAACAAGCAGGCCCAGGGTGTGGCCGGTCTGCAGGGTGGGCTGGACAAGCGCCTGGAGCAGATCGCCAGCCAGTCGACGCAGCAACAGGCGAGCAATCAGCAACTGCAGGAGCAGCTCAAGGCCGTGGCCACCGAGCTTGCGGCGGTCAAGGCGTCGATCCCTGACGGCAAGGCGGCGCAGGCCGAGCAGGATCGTCTGGACACCCAGCTCAAGAGTCTGAGCGCTGACGTGGCTGCGCTCAAGAAGAGCAACAACAGCCAGGCGATCGAGCGCCTGGAGCAGGACATGATTGTGCTCAAGAGCGAGCAGGACAACCGCCCGGCGCAAGCGGCTCAGTCAGGGGCGAGTACGGCGGAGTTCGATGCGTTTCGTGGGCAGATGACCCGGAATCTGAATACGTTGCAGAGTCAGATTCAGAATTTGTCTCAGCAGATTAATGCGCGGGGGCAGTAAGCTTTTTGTATCCCGTGCTGATCCAGTTGCGATGGGGAAGCTGATATCGCGGGTTCTGCCTAACGGCAGAAGCGTTTCGGCTTCGCCGAGTTACTTGGAAAAGACCCCCAAGTAACCAAGGGGTCCTGCTCCTGGTTTGGGTCCTCCTTCGTCGGACTACCTTCACTCCGGTCCCGCTCCGTGGGCCCGGCGTGAAAGGGCCATCCATGGCCCACACGCCTCTCGCCGCATCCATGCGGCTCGACCCACTCCGCGAGACCTCCATTCAGCCTGCACCCAAGTCGCGTTTGCGTCGTCTGGGCTGTCGCGCATGAAGATCAAAAGCCAGATCAAAAGCGATTGGCTAACGCCATCGTCCGGCTAACGCCGCTCCCGTAGCAGCCGAGCTTGCTCGCGGGTCGCCCTCAAGATCGCCCCGCCGGCAAGCCGTGCTGCTACGGGGCGGTGTACACCTGCTTTTGATTTTGATCCTCATGCGCGATAGCCCAGACGACGCAAACGCGACTTGGGTGCAGGCTGAATGGAGGTCTCGCGGAGTGGGCCAAGCGGCAGGATGCCGCGCGAGGCGCGGGGCCATGGATGGCCCATTCGCGCCGGGCCCACGGAGCGGGACCGGAATGAAGGTACCCCGACGAAGGAGGGGCCCAACCAGGAGCAAGACCCCTTGGTTACTTGGGGGTCTTTTCCAAGTAACTCGACGAAGTCGAAACAGGTCTGACGTTAGGAAGAACTCACAAGAGCAGCCTCACCGCCTAAAACGGGTGTGCACCCAAAAGCGCACCACCCGCCGACAAAGTCGTATCAGCTCAAAGCGCAGGATAATCCAGATACCCCACCGCCCCCTTCCCATAAAACGTCTCCGGATGCGCCTCGTTCAACGGTGCATCCTTCGCCAGCCGCGCAGGCAGATCGGGGTTGGCAATGAACGGCACGCCGAACGCCACCGCATCGGCCTTGCCGCTGGCCAGCCAGGCATTGGCCGAGGCTTTGGTGAATTTCTCATTGGCGATGAACACCCCGCCAAACGCCTCTTTCAGACGCGGACTCAGGCTGTCATCCAGCTCACGCTCACGAGCGCAGATGAAGGCCACGCCGCGTTTGCCCAGTTCGCGCGCCACGTAGGTGAAGGTCTCGGCCAGGTTATCGTCGCCCATGTCGTGGGAATCGGCACGCGGTGCCAGGTGCACGCCCACGCGGCCTGCGCCCCAGACTTCGATGGCCGCATCGGTGACTTCCAGCAACAACCGCGCGCGGTTTTCCAGCGAGCCGCCGTAGGCGTCGGTGCGTTGGTTGGTGCTCGATTGCAGGAATTGATCGAGCAGGTAACCGTTGGCGCCATGAATCTCCACGCCGTCGAAGCCGGCGGCCTTGGCGTTTTCGGCACCGGTGCGGTAGGCCTCGACGATCTCTTCGATCTCGCCCAATTCCAGCGCGCGCGGCGTCGGGTATTCGGCTTGCGGGCGCACCAGGCTCACGTGGCCTTTGGGTTTGATCGCACTCGGCGCAACCGGCGCCTCGCCGTTCAGGTACATCGGGTGAGACACCCGGCCCACGTGCCACAGTTGCAGGACGATCTTGCCGCCTGCGCCGTGAACGGCCTTGGTGACATTGCTCCAGCCACGCACCTGATCGTTGGACCAGATGCCGGGGGTGTCCGGGTAGCCCACGCCCATCGGCGTGACGGAAGTTGCTTCGCTGATGATCAGGCCAGCCGAGGCGCGCTGCACGTAGTACTCGGCCATCATCGCGTTCGGCACACGGCCTTCGTCGGCGCGGCAGCGGGTCAGCGGGGCCATGATGATGCGGTTGGCCAGCTCCAGGTCGCCGATCTTGATCGGGTCAAAAATCGTGGTCATCGGGGATATCCTCAATGAAATCTACAGGGTGAATCCGCAGTCTTTTCAAGCAAACGCCGGTGCGCTGATTCTCGATGATCAGTTGGTAACGGCAGCCAGCCCGGCATCGCCGCGCTGACACAAATTGGTCCTGGAAATCGGGCTAGAGTTGTTCGCCCAGTGCCTGCAAAAACGCCTGAATGGCGTCTTCGTTGCGTTTGAAAAAATGCCACTGGCCATGCTTTTTGCTGATGATCAGCCCGGCCCGTTGCAGCGTGGCGAGGTGCGAGGACACGGTCGATTGCGACAGCCCGGCCCGTTGGTCGATCTGCCCGGCACACACGCCCAGATCCAGCGGGTGATACTGGTCGGGGAAGCAGGTGGCGGGTTCTTTCAGCCAAGCGAGGATCTGCCGGCGAACCGGGTGGGCCAGGGCTTTTATGATTTCGTCGAGGTCGATTTGCATGTCGTTCTCAATCGGCGTGTAGCGGTATATCGCGATGGGACGAACCTTATATCGATAAATCGCGATACACAAATATGAATGGATGCTAAGCATGGGACGAATCGGTATATCGGGTTATATCGATATGGCCAGATTTCCCGGGTCTGCTACATTGCCCACATGAATTATCTCGCACACCTCCATCTCGGCGGTCAGACGCCTGCACAACTGCTCGGCAGCCTCTACGGCGATTTCGTCAAAGGCCTGCTGCCGGGGCGCTTTCCTGCGGACATCGAGGAGGCGATCCGCTTGCACCGGCGCATCGATGTCTTCACTGATGCGCATCCTGTCATCAAGCAGGCCATGGGCCGTTTTCCCGCCGAGCGCAGGCGCTATGCGGGCATCGTGCTGGATGTGTTTTTCGATCACTGTCTGGCGCGGGACTGGCAGCAGTATTCGGATGTCTCGCTGGATGCCTTCACCGGCAAGGTCTACCGCGTGCTGGCCAATGAGCCACAGTTGCCTGAGCGCCTGGCGCTGATCGCGCCGCGTATGGCGGCGCAGGACTGGCTGGGTTCGTACGTGGAATTCGAAGTGGTGGGCAATGCGCTGGCCGGGATTGCACGGCGCCTGTCACGCCCCGAGGGACTGGCCGGCGCCATGCAGGAACTGCAGGCGCTTTATCGGCCGTTGAGCGAAGATTTCCGCGAGTTCTATCCCGAGCTTCAGGCGTTCGCTCAGGCGGCTTTGGCAGAGGCAGCGGGGCGGGCTTCGACGGGCTGAGCCGCTTCGCTTTCACCGAACAGGGCCACTTTCACCGCTTGCTGCGCTTCGAACGCCAGTGCCGCGCGTTCCTTGCCCTGAGTGGCGATCGGCTGCAGCAGATGGATGTGCACGTCGCTGACGTCGTTGGCGAACAAGCGGCGCAGGTGCGAGAGCAGATCATCGTCACCAATGAACGGCGCGATCTGATCGGGCTTGCCCTCACGCAGGTACTGGATCGCTACCGGCTGCACCGGCACGCCGGTATCGATGGCGCTGGACAGCAGGCGGCCGTGGAAGGTGCGCAGGCTGCGGCCATCGGTGGTGGTGCCCTCAGGGAAGATCACCAGCGAGTGATTACCGGTCAGGTGCTGGCCCATTTGTTTCTGGATCAGCTTGCTGTCGCCCGAACCGCGGCGGATGAACAGGGTGCCGGCTTTCAGTGCCAGCCAGCCAGCGACCGGCCAGGTGCGCACTTCCGCCTTGGAGAGAAACGACAGCGGCGCCAGCTTGCCGAGGATCGCGATGTCAGTCCACGACACATGGTTGCTGACCCACAGCATCGGCTGAGTCGGCAGCTTGCCATGCACGGTGACGCGAAACGGCAGAGCGGCGGTCAGGCGCGCCATGAACCAGCTGGTCCAGCGCTGGCGACGGGCCATGGACGCGCCGATGCGCAGACGTTCCATCAACGCAAAGGTCCCCGCAATGGTCAGGCCCAGGCCGATGACCCACAACACACGGATGACGCGCGCATGACTGCGCAGCGCGCTCATCACACGGCTGCCTTGAAGTGGCGGGCGTAGCGCGGGCAGAGTTCGTCGCGCTTGAGCAGGATGAACACGTCGGCCACCTGGAAGTCTTCGTCCCAGCACGGTTCGCCGCAGATCTTCGCGCCCAGGCGCATGTAGGCCTTGAGCAGCGGCGGCATTTCGCAGATGACGTTGCTCGGGATGTCCAGGGTCGGCAGCGGGTTCTTCGGCTCGGCGCGCAGGTGCTCGGTGCTCAGGTAGCGCTCGCGCAGGCGCTGCATGATCGCATGGGCCTGGATGCCGCCGTCCTGCATCGGAATGCTGGCGCAGCCCATCAGGTAGCTGTAGCCGCCTTCGTTGAGTACTTCGGCCAGTTCGCTCCACAGCACCGCGATGGTGCCGCCGTTGCGGTAGGCCGGGTCGACGCAGGTGCGGCCCAGTTCCAGGATCGGGCCTTGCAGATGGCCCAGGCCGTGCAGGCTGAATTCTTCTTCGCTGTAGAAACGGCCCAGGGTGTTGGCGGCCTTGTGGTCCAGCAGGCGAGTGGTGGCCACCAGGCGGCCGCTGTTCAGATCGCGCACGCCGATGTGCATGCAGTGAACATCGTAATCGTCGATGTCCAGGCCCAGTTCGGCGCCTTTGAGCTTGGCGTTGAATTCGCCGCTGAATACGCTGAAACGCAAAGCCTGTGCTTCCTGCAAGGCTTGCGAGCCGACCAGGCGCTCGGCCTGCAGACGGCGTTCGGAGCGGGTGTCTCGAATACTGGCGATCTGAGTCATGTGGCGTCTCCGTGGGCCAGCCTTCGTCCAGGCCGGTCGACTGATTATTCGATGCATTGCTGTACGAATTCAGGCTAGGCAGGGCCGATGTCACGACCATTAAGCTTTGGTGATGGTTGCGTGACAGGGATCCGGGAGGTCTCAATGCCACCGCGACTCTTCCCTGTAGGAGCGAATTCATTCGCGAATGGGCGGTGCAACCAATACATTTCCAGCGTCTTTCACATCTTTCGCGAATGAATTCGCTCCTACAGGTGAACGGATTCCTCTGATGGTCATGTATTGGAGCTAGAGTGCTTCGATTACTCCTTGAGATCCGTTCATGAGCCATCGGTTGTCGTCACGTCTTCTGTTGACGCTTGCACTGTTTCTGATCGCCGCTTCGGCCGCTGCGCAAACCTGGCCGGACGATCAATGGCCAGTCCATTCGCTGACCCCGGGCCCCGCGCTCAGAGACCTTGAAACCTACGCCTTCCCGTCCCGCGACGAGCAGCAGCGTCAGGGCGTGCGCACCGATGCGCTGCTGATCGTTCACAACGGCGAAGTGGTCTACGAACGTTATGCCGGGGTCACCACGGCGCAGACGCCGCACCTGACTTGGTCGATCAGCAAAAGCATTCTGGCGACAGTGCTGGGCGTGGCGTTCGGCGAAGGGCGTTTCCGGCTGGACGATCCGGTGGCGAAGTTCTACGCACCGTTCAGTGTCCACCCGAACATCAGGATCGAGGACTTGCTGCACTGGGCCTCGGGCCTGGACTGGCAGGAAGACTACGAATACGCACCGCTCAATTCATCGGTCGTGGCGATGCTCTACACCCGCGGCCGCGACGACATGGCGCGCTTCACCGCCGAACATGGCGTGGCCAGTGCGCCGGGTACCTCCTACCGCTATTCCAGCGGCGACAGCACCACGCTGGCCGCCGCCTTGCGCGGCATGGTCGGCGACAAGGCCTACGCCGATTACCCGTGGACGGCCTTGTTCGACCCGCTGGGCATCAAGAGCGCGGTCTGGGAAACCGACGCCACAGGCACCTTCGTCGGTTCTTCCTACGCCTACATGACCGCCCGGGACCTGGCGCGCATCGGCCTGCTGATGGCGCGCCACGGCGTCTGGCAGGATCGCCAGTTGCTGCCCGCAGCCTGGGTGGATTTCAACCTCACGCCGTTTACCTCACAGACGCCCACCAACGAGGCCCCCGGCGGCCATTGGTGGCTGAACAAAACCCAGGGCGGCCCCGGCCCGTGGCCCGACGCACCGCCGGACACCTTCGCCGGGCTCGGCCACTGGGGCCAGGCGCTGTACGTGATCCCCAGCGCAAACCTTGTGATCGTGCGCTACGCCGATGATCGCGACGGCACCTACGATCACAACCGGTTGCTCAAGCTGGCGTTGAAAGCCGTGGCCGGGGAGGGCGCCCAATGACTACGCGCAAGAGCGTCATCCGCCGTCGACCGTTCAGCAGCCTGGGCATCCTGATTCTGCTCTCTCTGATCGCCGTGATCTGGGTCTGGCGCGTCCAGTTGCAGGCGTTTCCCACCATCATCAGCGCCTACACCGCCAAGGAGTACTGCTCCTGCCGGTTCGTGACGAACAACCCGGCCGAGTACTGCCACAGCTATGTCAAGCAGTGGCTGCCCAGCACCCTGAGCGAAAGCCCGACCGACAAGCGCGTCACGGCCACCGGCATGGGCCGCGAGAGCAGCGCGCAGTGGCAGGGTGTGCGACAGGGGTGCCGGTTGATATCGCCAGCGTCGTGATCGCGAACATCGCCAATTGCCTGTGGTCTGACTGCCGGATAAGGTTGGCTCAACCGCGCATCTGGAGTTCGCATGCCCATTCTCAACCTCCTGTTGCTGGCTTCGCTCGCCCTGCTGGCGCTGCCTGCCCAGGCGAACTGGTACCTGGATAACGAGTCCTCGCGGCTGTCGTTCATCTCGACCAAGAACGCCGATATTTCCGAGGTCCATCGTTTTCTCAATCTGCACGGCAAGGTCGACACCAAGGGCGTGGCTGAGCTGGAAGTGGAAATGGAGTCGGTGAGCACCGGCATTCCGCTGCGTGACGAGCGCATGCGCAGGCAGTTGTTCGACATCAAGCAATTCCCCGAAGCGCGCATCACCGCGCAGCTGGACATGCGCCCGATCAACGCGCTGGCCCCCGGTGCGCAACTGGAGTTGCGCCTGCCGCTCAAGGTGCAGATGCATGGCCAGTCCCAGAGCTACAGTGCCGAGCTGTTGGCCACGCGCCTGGATGATCGACGCTTTCAGGTGGTGACCCTCGAGCCGCTGGTGCTGCACGCCGAGGATTTCGGCCTGCTGCCGGGGCTCGATGACTTGCGCAAGGTCGCGGGGCTCTCTGCCATCGGGTTTTCGGTGCCGGTGGGCGCCGTACTCATCTTCACGGCGCGCTGACCATGCGCGGCGCGATCTTTCCGTGGCGTGACGACAACCACTTCAACCTGCTGGTGGACGGGCCCGCATTCTTCCCGCGCATGCTCGCCGCCATCGACGGCGCGCAGCAGCAGGTCGAGCTCGAGTTGTATCTGGTGGAGGCGGGGGCCTGCGCCGAAGCGGTGGTGCAGGCGCTGGTCAATGCGGCTCGGCGCGGCGTGATCGTGCGTTGCCTGTTCGATGATTTCGGTTCGCTGGCCTTCACCTTGAGCCTGCGCAATCGGCTGACCGAAGCCGGGGTGATCCTGCGCTTTTACAACCGCGTGCACTGGCGCCGCGGCATCCGTAATTTCTACCGCGACCATCGCAAACTGCTGCTGGTGGACAAGCAGCTGGCGGTGGTCGGCGGCACCGGCGTGACCGACGAATTCTGGCGCCCCGATCAGGACACCAGCGAGTGGCACGAGGTCATGGTGGAAATCCGCGGGCCGCTGGTGCTCGACTGGCAGGCGCTGTTCGACCGGCAGTTCCACGCCAACGCCCGCCGTCGCGCCTGGCGCCCCGCTGAAAACTTCGGCCTGCCGCGTTTGCCCAAGGCGCCGGTCAGCGGCCAGGGTTTTGGCCGAGTGGCCTACGCCGACTCACGGCAGCATCGCGACATTCTGCAATCGCTGATTCACGCGCTGTACACCGGCAAGAAACGCATCTGGCTAGCCACGCCGTATTTCCTGCCCACCTGGAAAGTCCGCCGTGCCCTGCGTCGCGCCGCTTCCCGCGGCATCGACGTGCGCCTGCTGCTCACCGGCCCGCGCACCGACCACCCTTCAGTGCGCTACGCCGGCCACCGCTACTACCCGCGCCTGCTCAAGGCCGGGGTGAAAATCTTCGAATACCAGCCCTGCTTCCTTCACCTGAAAATGGTGCTGGTGGATGACTGGGTGAGCATCGGCTCGTGCAACTTCGACCATTGGAACCTGCGCTTCAACCTGGAAGCCAACCTTGAGGCGATCGATCCTGGGTTGACGCAGGCGGTGACTGAAAGCTTCGAACGCGATTTTCTGCTCAGCAGCGAGGTCAGCCTCAAGGACTGGCAGGCGCGACCGCTGTGGCAGCGGGTCAAGCAGCGTGTGTGGGGGTGGGTGGATCGGTTGGTGGTCAATGCGCTGGATCGTCGGGGATAGGGCCTGGAAGGCTTTTATTGTCTTTTATGAAATGAGATGAAGTTGGCGATCGGTCTTGCTCTCCCTGAACTGGCGGTAACCTGAAGTAAATGCCTGAGTGCCGAGTCGAGAGCACCCAAGCTTGAAGAGTCTCCACCATCCAGGTTGTACGAAGACGCCAGAGGCATATTTAACTCGCCCTCTCGAGGGTTCAAGTGATCGATACGCGCCATCACCCAGGTCCATTCCACGCCAGTAAAACCCGGCTCCAATATTTTCAGCAGCATGTTTCTTCCCTGATTGAGACCCACTGCGATTCTGGTTCTGTTGCTGTCGTGTTCTGGCAGGCTAATTCCGGAGCGTGCATTAGGGTCTCCCATATGGCCCAACTGACCGACCTTGTCCGTCTGGCGGGGCGTATAGTGAAAATCCGGATGTTGCGCTTTGTGCCTTGTAAATTGGGGTATACCTCTTGTCGTTAACTGTGGGGCAGTCTGAATGAATGAGCCATCAGGCAGGGTCATTTGTACGTACTCATCCTCATAGTCTCGGGGAGGTGGGGCGAATGGCTTTTCCTCGTTGTCAATGCTGTTTCTCCCAACCGATGCGTGTGGGATGGAGGAGCCCCTCATACTTCCCCCCATATTGAAATAACCGCCATTAATGTAAGCAACGGGTGGATTATCACTGCGACTGGTGCGATTGATTTCTTCTCCCGTGGCCGATCCGAGAGGCAATAGACTGTCGCCGCCCGACATTTTCGGCGAGTAAATTCGGGTGTCAATAGACAAGTAATGCAGCACTCTGGGCCGTGCGGTTTCTCGTTCAAGTTCGAATCCAAGGCGCTGGAATAGCGCATTATCGCCTGTGATACTGACACTGATGATGCCAGGAGCAATGGTGCGAACACGAACAGGGGAGAGGAAGTTTCTGCGCACGATATCCCAGCTGTCGGCACCGTCCCTATCAAAGCGAGAAACCGGGTTATTCCGTGTCATCACATATACATTCAGACCATCCAAAACGCTTACCGAGTCGGGACTCACCCACCGCATCAACCACGGCGCGTAATACCTGAACCCGTAGTAATAAAGCCCCGTCGCATCCCGCTCCTTGCTCGAGTAACGAACGGTCTTGTAATTCGCCTCGACTGCACTGCGTGCCGCCCACCACGAGGTACCGCCGAACGGGTAATACAGTTCCTGACTGATCAATAAGCCCGCGTCATCAA
Source organism: Pseudomonas sp. 2 (assembly GCF_056627435.1). Classification (NCBI taxonomy): domain Bacteria; kingdom Pseudomonadati; phylum Pseudomonadota; class Gammaproteobacteria; order Pseudomonadales; family Pseudomonadaceae; genus Pseudomonas; species Pseudomonas sp. 2. Next base: position 391,392 of record NZ_JBWXNG010000002.1, on the reverse strand, counting down.
GCTCCAGCATACTCGAGCCCAGATGATCGTTCAGGCTGTAGCGCACCTGATCGTTTTCAATGCCTGCCGGTTTGCCTTGCTCCCAGTGCAGGATGCGCACGCTGCTTAGCCCCGCTTGGACCGAGCACACAGACAACAACTCTCCATCGGGCTCGCTGCGCATTTCCAGCCCTGGCAAATAGCGCACTTCTCTGACAAGCGTTCTTGCCTGACTGCGTGCGTGGCTTAGTTTGCGACACCGCTGACACCCACTGTCGTAGAGGTAGATTTCGTCATCGTCGCTGCCGTCCTGATGTTGCACCGTGGTGACGCGGCTCATTTGATTTCTCAGGTCCCAGCTCAAGGACTGTCCGCGCAGCAGTTGTTGCAGGTTGCCGTTGGCGTCGAATCCCTTCTCGAAGTCGGCGTCATCGTCCTGCAGGCTGCGATTGCTATTGGGCGCGACGAGCAGGTTGCGGGTGAACGACTGAGTGCCGGCATGACGCAATTGCAGCAGATTGCCGCCAGCGTCGTACTGGTAGGTCTGGGTGTAATTGCCGAGTCGCTCGGGATCGGGCGGCAGGTTCTGCAAATCGGGCAAATCAGGTCCGTGGCTTGCACCGGTCGACACTTCACGGCCTGTCGCCTCGATTAATCGGGACAGACTGTCGTAGCGATAACGATTGATTGGTTCGATTTTCTGGTTGGCAAAGAAGCGGGTCGGCTGCGCCTTGTCTTCGATTTCGACCACGTTGCCCACGGCGTCGTACTGGTAGTGCAAATCCTGAAGTAAAGCGCCGCCGGGTCGTTGCGCCGTGATTCGTTTCAAGCGGCGGGTCTCGGGTTCATAGGCGGTTTCGCTGACGATTCCGTTGCCCAGCTTTTCGCTTACGATCTGGCCTTCAGCGCTGTAGCGGATCTGGCTGACCAACGCTCGAATGCGCTGGCTGCCACTGGATTGCAGGTGGACTGCCGCAGACAGGCCGGTGACGTCATAGCCATGCATGACCCGATTGCCCGTGGCGTCGACCTGCGTCACAGGCTGGGCAGTTGCATCAAAGGTGAAAGTGGTCGTGTGGCCTTCGCCGGGTTCGAGCATGGCGTCACGCCCGGTGACATCCAGCGGCCAGTCAACGGTCAGCGCATCGTTCAGAAAACGCCGATGTTCGAGCAGGGCCGCGCCGAGCAGGCCATAGTCGGTATACATCAGCGTGCCTGCCGGATCGTCATGACGGATCAACCGGCCGCATTGATTGTGCAGCGCCAGGGCATCGGATGCAGTGGCGTAGGCATAGCGCTCGACGACGGCAAGCGGTTGGCCTGCCAGCGATTCGCTCACGCAGACGGGGCGCAGGAGAGGGTCATGTTCGATGAGGCTGAAACTGCCTCGGCCATCGCGTATTTCCAGCCGCTGACCGTCGGCGCCGGGCAACGTCGAGCGCCATCCGGCATCGACGCTGTCATGGCGCAATACTCGCCCTGACAACGCGCGAACCACCGTGGTGTTGGCAGGCAGCCCCGCCGCCCACAGACGCGGATCCCAGTCGGCCAGCGGGCGTCCCGATACATCATGGAGATGGCGGGTGACCTGCTCGCGGATTTCGCCCCCCTCCTCGGCGCAGCACCAGGCGACCTCTCGGGCGCGCAAGGCGCGAGGTTCGATCACCTGCAACTGCGGAGTGTGGGTATGAAGGCTCATCGGCATGACATCCGTGTCGGTTCTCTCACAAAGCCTAGAACGCCTGTTCGCCCGGGCTCCGGGCAGTCGACCAGCGGCCAGTCCCGCCGTGCGCCTGTAGTACTAGGCTGTTACCCACCCACACCGGGTTGGCCAAATACTGCATGCCATCGCGCATCGCGTTTTCAGGGGGAATAGAGCATGGCTGCCAAGAAGATTCTCATGCTGGTCGGCGACTACGTCGAAGATTACGAAGTGATGGTGCCGTTCCAGGCGCTGCAAATGGTCGGGCACACGGTGCACGCGGTCTGCCCCGGCAAGAAGAAGGGCGATGTTATCCGAACCGCCATTCACGACTTCGAAGGTGATCAGACCTACAGCGAAAAGCGCGGCCATAATTTCGGCCTGAACTTCGATTTCGACAGCGTCAAATCCGCCGATTACGACGCATTGCTGGTGCCGGGCGGGCGCTCTCCTGAATACCTGCGGCTCAATACGCGAGTCCTTGAATTGGTGCGCGAATTCGGCCGGGACAACAAGCCCATCGCCGCCGTTTGCCACGGCCCGCAACTGCTGGCCGAAACCGGCGTGCTCAAGGGCAAGTCGCTCAGTGCCTATCCTGCCTGCGCCCCTGAAGTGCGGCTGGCCGGTGGCGAGTATGTGGAGATCGGCATGGACCAGGCCCACACCGACGGCAATCTGGTGACCGGCCCGGCGTGGCCTGCGCATCCGGCGTGGCTGGCGGCGTTCCTGAAATTGCTCGGTACTCAGATCATTTTGTAAGGCGAGGTGTTGCCATGTGCGAGCTCTACGTAAAAGCCGACCCCATCCTCTACGAGTCCCGCTCGCGCTCGTTGCGTATCTGCGGCGTGGTGACAACCTTGCGTTTGGAAAACCAGTTCTGGGACATCCTGGCCGAGATCGCTTCGCACGATGGCATCACCACCAATCAGCTGATCAGCAAACTGTATGAAGAAGTGATGGATTACCGAGGCGAAGTGGTCAATTTCGCCTCGTTCCTGCGGGTCAGCTGCATGCGTTACCTGAGCCAGCACCGGGTGAGTGCCACACCCTTGAGTCTGGTGCGCAATGCCGCGACATGACGGCCAGCGCTGGCCGCTATCGCGATACGTTCTAATCGCGCCGCTCAGAGGTTTCTAGACTCAAAGCATCGAGGCGTTGATCGCGACTCGGCGCATCGAATGCTGTGATCGCCCTCCCATCGTGCAACGCCAGTGTTCAAGGGACTGGAGAGCACGATCATGGCCGATCAGGAGCAAACCGTCGGGATCGCCGCGCCCTCGCTGCCCAAGGGTGGGGGCGCCATTCAAAGCATCGGCAAGGGCTGGGGGGCCGTCGGCGCGACCGGCGCTGCCTCGCTGAACATCCCGCTGCCCATCACCGTCGGGCGCGGCTATGCGCCAGCGCTGTCGCTCAATTATCAGAGTACGGTCGGCAACGGGCTGTTCGGCCTGGGCTGGAGCCTGAGCCTGCCCAGCGTGGCGCGGCAGGCGTCCAAGGGCGTGCCCTCGTTCACTGACGATGATCTGATCGTCGGCCCCGACGGCGGCGTGTGGATGGCCGAGCGTGATGCTCAAGGCCGGGTCGTCGAAACCACAGTGGTGCAGTACGGCGATCTGCAACTGGACAGGCCGTATCAGGTCATTCGCTACTTCGCCCGGCTGGAGGGCGCCTTCGCGCGGCTTGAGCACTGGCGCCACGCTGGCGATCCTCAAGGCTTCTGGCTGATTCACGATGCCGACGGGGGCTTAAGCATCTTCGGCCGCAGGCCGGCGGCGCGGCTGGCCGACCCGCAGGCCCCGGATCGCGTCGCCGAATGGCTGCTGGAGGAAAGCGTCAACCCGCTGGGCGAACACATCCTGTACGAGTATAAGCTGGAGGACCTTGCCGGGCTGACAGCAGCGACTGACCCGCGTCCCGGGCGCAACTTCCTGGCTCAGCGTTATCTATCGAAAGTGCGTTACGGCAATTTCACTGCCTGCGCCGATCTTTACCTGTGGCAGCCCGATACGCTGCCTGGGCTGCAGTGGCATTTCGACTTGTTGTTCGACTATGGCGAGCGGGACGGGCACTCCGATCACCTGGCCTACGGCGAAGACAGGGTCTGGGAAGGGCGCGCCGATTTTCACGCCTCGTTCGCCTACGGGTTCGAGCTGGGCAATCTGCGTTTCGTCCATTACGCCATCATGTTTCATCACTTTCCCGACGAGTTCGGTTCCGCCGAACCCATGCTGATCGCGGCGCTCAAGTTCCACTACAGCGATCTGCCCAGCAGCGGCAAGGTGCTGACGTCTGTCGAGAGCCTGGCCTGGTCGGCTGACGCGTCCCGGTCCATCCAGCGTCGCCCGCCGGTGGCGTTCGCTTATCAGGATTTCGACGTCGAGCAAGGCGCGTTCAAGGCGTTCGAGGCGATGCCCGGGCTGGACGATGGCCAGGGTTATCAATTGGTGGACCTGTACGGAGAAGGGCTGCCCGGCGTGCTGTATCGCGATGACAAGGGCTGGCTGTACCGAGAGCCGTTGCGCGATGCCCAGGCCGAGGATATGAATGCGGTCAGGTACGGCCCCTGGCAGTTGCTGCCGGGCGTGCCGGCTGCCGATTCAAACACAGGCGTGCAACAGTCGCTGGCCGATCTGACAGGCGACGGGCGGCTGAACTGGATCGTCGCGCAGCCGGCAATGGCCGGCTATTTCACCCTCAACCCGGACCGCAGTTGGTCAAGTTTTGCGCCATTCTCGGCGTTTCCTGCCGAGTTCTTCAATGCGCGCGGGCAGATGGCCGATCTGGTCGGCGGCGGGCTGTCCGACTTCGCCCTGATTGGTCCGCGCTGCGTTCGCCTCTATGCCAGCGAACGCACGGCAGGCTTTGCCCCCGGCCACGATGTCGAGCACGACGAAGAGGGCGATCGCCTGCCGATGCTCAGCGACAGCCCGTCGGAGCTGGTCGCGTTTGGCGACATTCTTGGCAGCGGCCAACAACAGCTGCTCAGGATTCGCCATGACGAGATCCGCGTCTGGGCGAATCTGGGCCGGGGCCGCTTCGGCAAGGGCTTCCGCTTCGCGGCGCTGCCCTTTGCTTATGAGGAATTCGACGCCGCGCGGGTGCGCCTGGCCGACATGGATGGCTCCGGCGCGGTGGATCTGGTGTACCTGCAGTCCGATGGCTTTCTTTTGTTCATGAACCAGTCGGGCCGCGCCCTGGCCGAACCAGTCAAACGGCTGTGGCCGCAAGGCGTGCATTATGACGCGCTGTGCCAGGTCAGCATGGCCGATCTGCGCGGCCTTGGCTGTTCCAGCCTGGTGCTGAGCGTGCCGCATATGGCGCCCCGGCACTGGCGCTACGATCACCCCGACGCCAAACCCTATCTGCTGCATGAAACCAACAACAATATGGGCGCGTCGGGCACGGTTACTTACCGCAGCTCTGCACAGGAGTGGCTGGACGAAAAACGCGAGCGGCTGGACGCCGGCGAGGTGCCCGAGGCGGGCGTGCCGTTCGCGCTGCACGTGGTGAGCCGGCAGACCCAGCTCGATGAGGTGACCGGCAATCGATTCACCCAGCTTTTTTCTTACCGGCAGGGTTACTACGACGGCCGTGAACGGGAGTTTCGCGGCTTCGGCCTGGTTTGCCAGACCGACAGCGAGGCCATGGACCCCAGCCGCGCGGCGGAAGGCTTCACCGCGCCAGTGCTCAGCAAGACCTGGTATCACACCGGGCGTTATCCAGCGCGCGCTGCGACGGGTTTCAACCACAGCGACAGCCAGGCGGTGGCGTTGGGGCCAGACTTGTTGAGTACTTACGTCGACGGTCGCGATCAACCGATCGTCAATCCAGGCGAACAGGACCTGCAGGAAATGGCCCGCGCCCTGGCAGGCTCGGTGCTGCGTGTCGAGGTGTTCGGGCTTGAGGGACAAGTGCCGAACCCGGTGCCGTATTCGGTGCAGAGTTCGCGCTATCGGGTGCGCCAGCTTCAGCCCGCAGGCGCCGGGCAACCTCACGCGCGCCTGCTGGCTTTGCCGCTGGAGTCGATCAGTTATCAGTACGAAGGCCAGGCTGACGATCCGATGTGCCAACGTATGATCAATCTGAACTGGGACGACTACGGCGTGCTGACCCATGGTGCAAACGTGAATTATGCAAGGCGCAAAACGCCGGCTGATCCGCCGCCTTTTGACGACGAGCACCAGCAGCGTTGGTGGCGCGCGGCCCATGATGAGGCCCAGCAACGCTATTACTTCACGGAAACCCGCGCCCAGGCGATCCATCTGGATACCGCGCAGACCTGGCGCCTGGGCCTGCCTTACCTGAACCGGGCCAACGCGATGATGGCCGAGGCAGCCGATATCGACGCCGAGGACATCAGCCATGAAGCATTCAGTGATCCGCAGGGCTGGTTCGCCTCGCTGCCGCGCACGCTGACGGCATTGACCAGGCAGCGCTATGTGGGCGCCGGGGAGGGCGAGGCCACCTTTCAGGCGCTGCCCGATGCGCTGGAGCTGGCCGAGCTCGACGAGCATGCGCTGACGGCTTATGACCGGGTCATGACCCCTGATGAACTGACCGCTAAACTGCTCGAATTGGGCTATCAGCGCATGGCCTGTGTGTTGCCGGAAGAACCCTCGCGCATCCTTTGGTCAGTGAAGCGGGGATTCAACACCTACGCAGGGGCCAGCGACTTTTATCGCGTCGACGCTTTCCGACCGACCTCAAGCCATGGTCTGAGCCTGGTGGAATACGACGCCTACAGTCTGATGGTCCGTGCGATGACAGCCCCGGATGGTTGCAGAACCTCGGCAAGCTTCAGCTACTACAGCCTGCAGCCGCTCAGGATCATCGATCCCAACCAGAACAGCCAGGAAGCGCTCTACGATGGTTTTGGCGTCATGTGCATGACCAGTTTCTACGGCACTGAACTGGGCGAGCCGGTGGGGTTCGGCTCGCTGGAAGACGTGCAACTGTTCAATGAGACGCCCGAACAGGCGCTGAACTCACCGTCCTCGATCCCCTACGCCACGGCCATCCATTACGACGCCTTCAGCTGGATGAACCACAAGGTTCCGGTTCACAGCCTGACCCTGCAATGGGACCGCTACCCGGATGATCCCGAGCGGCAGTTACGCAAAATGCTCACCTCGGTGGACGGTTTTGGCCGAACCCTACAAACCCGTCAACTGGTCGAGCCGGGGCTGGCTTATGAGGTGGTCGATTCAAAACTGTCGTTCGAGGACGGCAAATTGCGTGAGGTTGCGGCCGACCCGCGCTGGCGAGTCAGCGAGCGGGTGGAATACAACAACAAGGGCCTGGCGATCAGGGTCTATCGGCCTTATTTCACCAACAGCCACGGTTATGTCGACGACAGCTCGGTGCGCGAACACTGGTACCACGACAAGCAGTTCCACGACCCTCTGGGGCGCCCCACTGAGACCTGGACCGCCAAGGGCTGGCTGCGCCGCACGACGTACGTGGGCTGGTACAGCATCGCGGAAGACGAAAACGACACCGCCGAAGAGGTCAATGCCCGGCGGGCAGAGGCCGGCTTGCCCTTGCTGGACGACGGATCGAACGTGGGCCGGAAAAAGAACGTGTTCGGTTTCAGCGAACGTGGCCCATGAAAAAGCCCGGCACGCAGGCCGGGCTTTTTCACATCAGGCAATGGGAGTGCTTACTGCACTTCCACCGCCAGGCTGTCACTGATCTTCTTCTGCCAGATGGCAGGACCGGTGATGTGTACCGACTCGCCCTTGCTGTCGACCGCAACGGTGACCGGCATGTCTTTGACTTCGAACTCGTAGATCGCTTCCATGCCCAGTTCAGGGAATGCCAGCACTTGCGATTTCTTGATCGCCTGAGCCACCAGATACGCAGCGCCGCCGACGGCCATCAGGTAGACAGCCTTGCTGTCCTTGATCGCGTCGATGGCGGTCGGGCCGCGCTCGGATTTGCCGATCATGCCCAGCAGGCCGGTTTGCTCAAGGATCTGACGGGTGAACTTGTCCATGCGCGTGGCAGTGGTCGGGCCAGCCGGGCCAACCACTTCGTCACCGACCGGATCGACCGGGCCGACGTAGTAGATGAAGCGGCCTTTGAGATCCACCGGCAGGGTTTCGCCCTTGTTCAGCATCTCGACCATGCGCTTGTGCGCAGCGTCGCGGCCGGTGAGCATCTTGCCGTTGAGCAGGACGGTTTCGCCCGGCTTCCAGCTCTGCACTTCTTCCGGGGTCAGGGTGTCGAGGTTGACGCGACGGGCCGACGGACCGGCTTCCCAGACGATTTCCGGGTAGGCGTCCAAAGGTGGCGCTTCCAGCGACGCAGGGCCGGAGCCGTCGAGCACGAAGTGGGCGTGACGGGTGGCAGCGCAGTTGGGGATCATGCAGACCGGCAGCGAGGCGGCGTGGGTCGGGTAATCCATGATCTTGACGTCGAGCACGGTGGTCAGGCCGCCCAAGCCCTGGGCGCCGATGCCCAGCTGGTTGACCTTCTCGAACAGCTCCAGACGCATTTCTTCCAGGCGGTTGGACGGGCCGCGCGCCTTGAGCTCGTGGATGTCGATGGACTCCATCAACACTTCCTTGGCCATGACCGCGGCCTTCTCGGCGGTGCCGCCGATGCCGATGCCCAGCATGCCAGGCGGGCACCAGCCGGCGCCCATGGTCGGCACGGTTTTCAGGACCCAGTCGACGATCGAGTCGGACGGGTTGAGCATCGCCATCTTCGATTTGTTTTCCGAACCGCCGCCCTTGGCCGCCACGTCCACTTCAACGGTGTTACCCGGCACGATGGAGTAGTGGATGACCGCTGGAGTGTTGTCCTTGGTGTTCTTGCGAGCGCCGGCCGGGTCGGCGAGGATCGAGGCGCGCAGGACGTTTTCCGGCAGGTTGTAGGCGCGGCGCACGCCTTCGTTGATCATGTCGTCCAGGCTCATGGTGGCGCCGTCCCAGCGCACGTCCATGCCCACGCGTACGAAGACGGTGACGATACCGGTGTCCTGGCAGATCGGCCGATGGCCGGTGGCGCACATGCGCGAGTTGATCAGGATCTGGGCCATGGAGTCGCGGGCGGCCGGCGATTCTTCACGCAGGTAGGCCTCGTGCATGGCCTGGATGAAGTCCACGGGGTGGTAATAGGAAATGAACTGCAGGGCGTCGGCGACGCTCTGGATCAGGTCGTCTTGCTTGATCACGGTCATGAAGCGCGCTCCTCTGATAGGCGGGAACATGTTTGGGGCTGTTTTCGCAAGAGGCTTTCGACTTCCACGTAAACGGCCTTCGGCTCGGCTACCGCTCAGGCAGCGGCAGGAAAAAGGCGCGGCAGTATACCGCGTGAGCGACGGCGCGACACCCTGCCGCAGGGTTAAACATACGTCTAACGGGACAGGGTGCGCCGAACGGTTGTATCAGCAGCACAGGTGCGTCTGATGCCTTCCCGAGGCGTTCGGATCAGGCGGGATAGTACGTTTTGAATGTAGCCGGTACATAGTCAGGCCCACTCGAATAGAGTGTCGGTCCATGGAAGCCTTTCAAATGCTTGAGCTCAGGGCTCCTGTGCAGCGGTGTGGTTGTGGTAATACCGTCAGGAGTCCAGTAGCTTCCCGTTTTGCCCATCCAGCCGGGTCCCGTCGCGTATATGACTTCGTCATAGCCCCTGACCGGCCGTCTCAGGACGTTAGCGACTTCCTGCGCCGCTCCGCTGGTGCCTCCCTGGCAGGCGATCAGGACGAGCTCCTGATCTTTGGGATAATGCTTCAATCGTGGGGCTATTTCGCGTCTGGCAACGTTTGCTGCGGATTCCTGAACGCCTCGTGCATTCATCAGCGTTCCATCAGCGCCGCCATGGGTTTGAAAGCCTACCTGGTTATCCCAAAGCGTTTTGTGGAAGTACATGCCTTTCTCGGAAATGATCTCTGCGTCCCCTTCCATGCGTATGGCTTTGGTAGGACGAAGGTTTGCCGCTTTCGCTGATTTGCTGGCAAGGCCGCCCAGAACGCTGGCTCCCAGACCTGTTGCAAACGAAATCCACCCCAGAATGTCGGTGGTATGTTCGTCCGCGCCTGCGATCTCCATGCCCAACGCTGCCACGCCGGTCCCAAAAGATACGATGTCCAACGCTGCGCAGCCCACAATCATCATTGCGCTGGGAGTGAGCGCACTCCATCCAATGTAGGCACCTGCTGCCATGATGGTTGAGGCAGCACCCAGACTTGCGATCAACGCTGCGGCGCTGAGAGCCAGCCCGAGGCCAGCTAGCGCATAATTCAGCCAACTATGCCCGTCAGGATCGATACGATTGACCGGATCCCCTGCGCAGTAGGCATACGGATTAATCCCGCCGCTTGCGAACGGGCTTTCGCTGTCGGGGCTGAGAAAACACATCAGTACCGGGTCATAGGGGCGGTAATCGCCGAGGATCTGCCAGCCAGTCAGCGGCTCGCTGCGTTGGCCTGCATAGCCGAACGGCACATGTTCGTCGTGATGATGTTCGACGCCATACGCGCTGTAGCGACGGGGGCGCACCGTGCTGTCGGTTTCAAGGCGCACACTGCCTTGGGCATCTGCACCCAGCAAGGTGGTTTGGCGTATCCCGTCAGTGAGCTTGCTGATGGCGAACAGACCATGCTTATCCGAGTGGTACTGCAGGCTGTCAGTGCCGGTCCGGTCGTGGGTCAGTTCCTCGCCGCTGAAGAAACTGCGGGTCAGGATGCCGTCGACAGTGCGGTCTGCAAGCCGACCGTGAGCGGTGTACCCGTATTGGCACATTCTTTCGCCGTGTTTGACTTCAACCAGGCGATTCTGGGCATTCCAGACCATGCTGCGGCCCAGACTGTCGCTGATGACCCGACCGCAGGCGTCGTAAGTCAAGGTAGTCTGCGACGGCCAGGATTTGTGCGTGTGGGTAACCTTCACGACCTGCGTGGGGTTTTCAATGGCGTAGAAATAGCGCGCTTCGTCAACGCTGTTGTCGGTGTAGGTGGTCACGACCTTGGTATGGCCATTGAGCGCATTGAAGGTGAAATGTTGGCGGGCGATACGGTTGCCGAATGGATCGCCGGGAGCGACAAGGGCGCTGGCGGAGTACCCTGTCAATCGGCCCCGGATGTCGTATTCGAACGTTTCTTTGCCTTGATCCGCCCCCTCGGTCCAGGTGCGCGAAGCCACCTGATCCAATGCCGAGTAGCTCAGGGTTTGCAGGATAGTACGGGTGGCTGCGTCGCCATTTTCATCAAGGGTGACGGTTTCGAATGTGCGAGTGTGCTCGCGGCCCAAGGTGTCGTAGGTCAGTGAAGTGGTCACTGTCCGGCGCTGTTGGATGTCCTCTACCAGAATGCTGATCAGGCGCGACAGCCCGTCATAGCGATAGCGCGTGTGCACGTTGCCAGCGTGCGTCTGCTCGACACGGCCATGGGCGTCCAGATGACGCTGGTGCAACGTACCTTCAGGGTCGACAAATGTCAGTAACAAGTCATTCAGCGAATAGTGCCAGTGGGTGTCGTGCAGCATGTTGTCGACGCACCAGGTGTCCTGGCTGGGTTGACCTGCGGTCGTGAAACCGAACGACTCGGTGCCAAGCGCTCCGCTTGCCGAAGCGGGCATGCCCAATGGATGGTAAGTGAGGATATGTGCGGGCTCTCCCTGAGGCGTGACGCTGAGTAACTGGTTGTTCAGCATCTTCTCGTAGGTGAACTCGACGCGCCTGCCGTCGGCCAGAGTGTTCGCTGTAGGCGGAAGTTGCCCCTCAGTGTAGTGGTAGCGGGTGGTACGGCCTGTGGCTTCTACGGATAGCTGGCGGCCCAGGCCATCGAAGGTCTGTCGGCCGATCATCATGGGTGCGTTCATTTTTCCAATCCTTGGAAGTTTTATCCAGGAGGTCGTCATCAAAGTTTGATGGTCGTACCGTCCGGGAAGAAAAAGGTTGGCTTGGCCTCTCGATAAGTCGTCTTCCAGGCCGTGAACGGGTTCCGTGTAGCACGCAAGCGTTCCAGGAACGGAACGGTTTCGGTCGGAATATTGGCTGCGTTGCGGGAGGTTTGAAGATTGGCGAAGCCTTTGACGAATGTTTTCTGACTGAACGCCTGTACAGGGCGCCCCAGTTCCCTGGCAACCTCGACTGCCGCACCATTTTTGGCTCCCCAACAGGACAACAAGACGAATGAATGGCCTGTCTGGTCAACGCTTTTGAGCTGAGGCGCGATGAAGTCTCTGGCCAGATCAGCCGCCCGGGTAACCTTGCCGTCTGGTCCCATCAGTAATGCCCGCAGAGGGTCTCCGTGGGTGAGCAGCGCGGCATGGCCGGTACCTTGATAGGTTTCGATGAGGCCCACGTGTACTGTCCCCGAAGAGTCCTTGAGAAATTCGGTGGAGCGGCCAAGGCGCTTGACCTGAGGGCCTGTCCAGCCACGCTCTATATCCAGAGTTCTCTGTCTGGCACTGGCCTGCCTCAGACCTCGCAACTTGGCCCCGACCCCGGCGCCCGTCAATCCTGTCACCAATGAGATTCCTCCTAGAATCCCGGTCGCGGTGCCATCCTGTCCCGTGGCTTCGAGTGCTGTGCTCGCAATGCCGGTGGCCAGGGAGACAATGTCCAGCGTCGCTACGGCAAGTGCTGTGATCTGCGCTGTGGTCAGCGCCCCAGCTCCGGCATGGAACAGGGCCCCCGCAGCGGGCAGGGCTGCCTGCAGACCGGGAATCAGCGCCACGGCGCCCAACGCAATGCCGAGCCCCGCCAGCGCGTAGCTGACCCAGCTGTGTCCGTCGGGATCGACACGGTTGACCGGGTCGCCGCCGCACCAGGCGTACGGGTTGATTCCGCCAGGTCCAAACGGGCTGTCGCTGTCGGGTGCCAAAAAGCACATCAACACCGGGTCATAGGCGCGGTGGCCGCCGGGGAGGTACCAACCGGACAATGGCTCGCGCTGCTCGCCCGTGTAGCCGAAAGGGCTGCTGTCGAGATAAGAGATATCTGCGCCGTGAGCCGTGTAACGGCGTGTGCGAATCGATTCGCCAACCTCCACGCGCGTGCTGGCCTGGGCGTCGGAGCCCACCAGCATGTAGCGACGCACGCCGTCGGTCACTTTGCTCAGACCGAACAGGGCGTCCATGTCGCCAATCAGCTGAATGTGCTCATGGCCGGTCTGCTTGTGGGTGAGTTGATCGGCGCTGTAGTGGTCACGCGTCAGCGAGCCATCGAGCACGCGATCCGTGAGACGACCGCTGGGGTCGTAACGGTATTGGCACGTGCCGGTCGGGGTGCGCAGCTCAGTGAGTCGACCCTGGGTATCCCATTGCATGTTGCGGCCGAGGCTATCGTGGGTGACCCGACCGCAGGCGTCGTGAATCAGGCTGATGTGTGCAGGCCAGGACGCATGGCTATGAGTGATTTTGACCACTCTGGCCGGATCGTCACTGGCGTAGCTGAAGCGGGCCTCATCGCTACTCCCGTCGGCGAAGTGGCTGATGACTTTTTCGTAGCCGTTCAATGCATTGAAGGTAAAGAACTGTTCGACAATTCGATTGCCATACGGGTCTTGCGGCGCGGCGAGCGCGTTGGCGGTGTAGCGCACCAGCCGGTCGCGCACGTCGTATTCGAACGTTTCCGTGCCTCGTTGGCTGCCATCGTTCCAGTGGCGAGCAGTGACCTGATCCAGTGCCGAGTACTCAAGCGTCTGGGTGAAGGTGCGTAGGGTGTGCTGACCGCTGGCATCATCCTTAGGCGTACCAGGCTGGATGACGGTGAAGGTGCGGGTATGCTCGCGCCCCGCGTCATCGTAGGTAATGGAGGTGGTCAGGGTTTTTCCGTCCGAATCGCTGACGCTGAGCGTGATTGGACGTGAGAGTGCGTCGTAGGTGTAGCTGGTGTCGGTTGCATCGACGCTGGTCTTTTCCACACGGCCAAATCTATCCAGGTGGCGTCGGTGAGCGGCTCCCTGAGTATCGTCGAAGCCTTGCAGCAGCCCTGCGAATGAGTATCGCCAAGCGGTGGTGTGGATGTTTTCGTCGACGGTCCAGCGATCGGTGGCCGGTTGGCCGGTAGCTGTGAAGTTGAAGGTTTGAGTGCCCAGTGCTCCCGTGACAACTGAAGGCTGGCTGTGAGTGGGGTGGTGGCTTATCTGTGTCGTTGCCTCACCTTCGGCGGCGATACCCAGCAATTGATTGTTCAGCGCCTTCTCGTAAGAGAAGGTCACTCGCTTACCATCGGCGAGCGTATTGGAGGCTGGAGGAATCTGGCCTTCGGTGTAGTGATATTGGGTAATGCTTGGGCCCGTTTGCACGGTGAGCTGGCGTCCGAGGCCATCGAAGGTCTGTCGGCCGATAATCATGGGTGTGTTCATTTTTTCCAGTCCCTGGAGTCGTTCGGTTTTCAGGGAAACCTCTGGTACGCAGACATTCCCCTACCGTCATTGCGGCCTTGCGCAGGATTCGCTTTACGTGGTTCGGGCGGGTTGGCTGATCGGGGCAGTGACCGCGATGGTTTCCGGATGGTTGTCATCGCTGTGCAAGGCGTATGTCCAGTTCACGACCGTGTCGTCCGCCAGCCGCTGTTCGACGGTGCGCCCGTACACGTCGAGTTGAACGTGGGTCACGCGATCTGGCTGCCCAGGAACCTGGATAGCGGTACTGACGATGCGGTCCAGCCCGTCGCGTGCCCACGCCTTGGTACGAATCAGTGTGCCCTGGGTATCGTAGAGTTGTTCGCTGAGTGGGCTACCGGCAGCGTTGTAGCGGGTCAGCGTGGCAGGCCCCCGAATGTCTGCGTTTTGCTGCCATGCCTTGAGGGTCAGGTTCACCGGATCGTGTTGGGTGCGGCTTTGGACTCCGTCGGGAGAGGTGCTGCAGGCGACCCGTCCCCAGTCATCGTAGTGGGTGGTCGTCGTGAGCGTGAGTGGCGTCACGTCCGCGGGATTTTCCGGGGCCCGCAACCAGTCCTGCTGCGTCTCACTGATGGTTCGCCCTTCTGCATCGAATACGGTGCGGGCGATCTCGCGAAACACGCCTGGCGCATGGTCGATGTCTTCCAGCTCGACACGGATTGTACGGCCTTCTCCGTCGAGCCATTGTCGGCGCCGCTGCCCGGTAGCATGACGATGCTCGATCATCACTGGATTGTCGCCCCCCGCACCTACCTGTCGGGCCAGATCGTCATTTATATGGTAGGCCGTGGTGCGCGTGGCTTGATAACGGCTGTCATCCGCGGTGACCGCAAGGCTGATTCGGCCCAGAGCGTCATATTCGTAGCGGGAAATCACGCCAGCATAATTGCATTCGCGCGTGAGCTGCCCGGTGCCGAGTGAGCGAGCACTGCTTTGGGTCGCGCTGACTTGATCGGTATTCTCGAACCCTCGAACGGTGACGTGAGTACTCAACTCATCTTTCGTGAGTTCATAACGATAAAGCGTCGTGGTCGGCTTGCCGTTGAGCGTGGTGACTCTGCTGGCAACGCGGGCATAGTGCGGACCCTGTTCGCTGATGTAGGTCTGGGTCGTGCTTTCCGTGAGACGCCCCAGGGTTTCATCCATGGCCGTCTCAGAGCTGACAACGATGAACGCGGCGGCGCCCTCTACGCATGAAGGCAGTGACTGGTAAGTGTAGGAAGTGGACGTCTCGGACGCGCCGCCATAGGTTCCATCCGTCAGGCGGGCAGGTTTGACGGTTTTCTTCTTCAGAAATCTGACTATCCCCAACGGGTTTGCCGGGCAGCCCTCGGCGCCGCTGGCAGGGTAGTACTCATTGTGTTCTTCGATACCGTTGGGCGTGCGAGTGAACAGGACATTGCCAGAGGCGTCGTAGCGATACTCGGTTTCTTCGCTGCGCCGCTGATTGATCTTGTGATCAATGAAAGTCGTGGTCATCTTGTGAGGCAACTGACACCATGCCGGTTGATCCGCCCACGGGGTGTCGGGCGCGATGTTATAGGTGGTGCCGCTCTGGATCTCGCAATCGCCGCGTTGGGTGGTTTCGCGGGTCTGCAGATGGAAGCGATTCCAGGTGCGGGTGATGATGGCCAGGGTCTGGCCTTGCCCGTCAGTCTGGGTTTCGGTCAGGCCGTAGTCGTAGTCCTGTTCCACCTCATAGAGGTTGTCGCGGCCGTTTTCCCAGTCGAATGCCTGATCGCTGCCGTACCCCAGGAAGTTGTGCGCGCCGTCCCATTCGTACGAGCGAGTGAGTTCGGTATTGGATGTGCCTGCCGAGTGTTTCCATTCGACGACCCTTGGCAGAACGGGGAAGGGCGCCCCCGGCGGCAGTGGGTGACCGAATTCACCCGTTCCCCAGGTCACGCTGTCCGAGGCACCCAGCGGGCTGGTCAGCTCGGTGGGCAGCAGCAGGTGATTGCGGTCATCCAGCGAGTGCGGGTCGTAGACAATGCTGAAGGGGGATTCGATGCCTGGCAGGTAGATATCGCCCAACATGTCGTTCGACAGCTGCAGACGCAGCGTTTCGGTTTTCTGGCCGGGTACCTTGAACCGGACCTCGCCTTCATCGCTTTCGATGTGCAGCAGGGTGCGGCTTTCATCGCGGATCTTTTCAAGGATGAAATCGTCATTGGCAAACGCCGACCACTGCACATGAACGCGTCTGCCCTCGGGGCTACGAATTTCCGTGACCAGATGGCGGGAGCTGTCCTGCTGGCATGTCAGGATTTCGCTTTGCCCGGTTTTGTGATCGATGCGGAACACGCCTTCGCTTTGGCACGTCACGACCATGGATTTGAGTTTCACGTCGAAGAACGCGAGTTCTCCTCCGGGCGTGAGGTCGGAGCTGTCCAGATCGACGGCAAACTGTTCACCGGACGAAAGGCGCAAAGTGGGGGTGTCCTGATGCAGGTCAAGTTCGCTCAAGTCCAGCGACCAGCCCAGGCCAAAGCCACGGTTGCGCGAAGAACCCATCACGCTGAATGCCAGGGTGGGCGATAGAGATGGTCCGGCCAACTGGTTGGCGGGCATCAGAGGGAGTTGGAAGGCAATCGTGAATTGACCGGTGCGCGTATCGACGCCGGTTTTTATGCAGTCCATGAAATTTGTGGCTTGGGTGTGAATTCCGTTTAGAGACATTATCGCTGTTTCCTGCAAGCCTGTTGGTGAGTGTCACGGGCATGCCACTCGATAAGCGCAATGGGAGGGCATGCCTGTAACGAATGGGCGATTTTGCTATTCGTACATCTTGAAGTTAGGAATGTTGCCGTTGCTTTCTTGGGTCATCTCGATCTTGTGCATATTTCCATATTGATCCAGCAGTCCCCAACGGCTCGGTTCGCTTTTGTAAGCGATGTTGTAGTCCTCTATGGTTATCTTGAGGCGTACGAAGTTCATGACATTTGGCCTGCTGACCTTGAGCTTGACGTTCTGAAAGACGAAGCTTTTTTCTGTACCGACCCTGTAGGCATAGTGAAAGTGCTGCTGGTAGCGAGTGTTGGGCGCCTCACCGCTTGGGATGCTGTAATACCAGGGGGAAACATCTATCTGGTTCTGGTAGTAGCAGACTCCCTCATCTGCACCAAAAGGGATGGAGTCGACGAGTCTGTATTTTTTGTCCTTGAAAGACAGATGATACGTGTCGAAATCCGCGTCGAAATCGTCGATTTCCTCATTGACGACGTCCTCTCCCCAAAAACTGAAATCTTCCCGTGTCATGCGCAGAGGTGTGATCGACTCGACAATCGCAAAGGAGTTGAAACGGCTGGTCTCACTGATATAAAGCGTATTCTCGTCCTTACGAATAGCCGCATAGACTTTATCCAGAGAACCGCCTGGACGCGTTGACGAGATGTAAAACTTTTTTCGACGTATGGTTGATCCATACTCCAGGTTGGCGGGTGGAACACCCGTGCTCTGAAAGTATTCGAACCGTTCATCGCGTTTGGGGGAGGCATAGAGCCCCGCTGAAAGTTCTCTGTATATGCCGTCATCATCCAGGGTGACCAATTGAATGCTGTCCAGTTGCTCGTCGGTGAGTACGATGTCTTTCTTTGGGGTGACGCTGACGGTGACTTGAAGTTGCTGATTGCCGTTGGCATAAACCCGATTCGAGTTGGAGGTTACGCCGATAGTGAGCTTGGTAATCCAGTTGGTATCGTCGGTGGGTCTCATTATGTTCCATCCCTGGTTGTTGAGAGTTGGCTCATGGTAGGCCCGGTTCCTGAGTCGGAAGATATAAATATATATATCGCTCAGTGAAAGCCTGAGCATGTGTTTCAGAAGTTTCCATTGGCTCTCATGGGCACTTCCGTGTTCAGCGCTGACCGCCTGATGTCCACGGGGCCAAGGGATACGTTGGCGAAAGCCCCTGATTCCTCTACATTGAGAGCCTCTGAGGGCGAGGGGCTGTCAGCCGCTTCCGGTCCGCAGCCCCGGCAATGTAAAAGCGCAATGGCTGCACCCGCAGGACAGGACAACTGCTTATCCAATGATGAACCCACTTCACAAAGAAGGCTCGGTCCAGCGCCTGCGCCTCAAGCGTCACGGGATGGCTGCCTGTACCTACGTATTGCTGATTGCGCTGGTCTGGGTGGCGTTCTGCGCAGGCTACTACCACGCGACGTTCTTCGGCGTATGGCTGGCCAGCGTTACGGTGCTGTTGTCGCAGGGGATCCTGAGTCTGGTGTTCTTCGGCGGTTACAATCAGCGCTTCAAGGACGCCAGCCTGACCGAGCTGCAGGTCCTGATGGGGCTTGGCTGGCAGACATTCCTGCTAGCCCATATGGACTCGGCGCGCGGCACCTTCCTGGTGCTCTACGTGCTGGTGCTGCTGTTCGGCCTGTTCCACCTGCCCCCCAAAGTCTTCACTCGCTGCGCCGTTTTTGCCCTGCTGGGCTTCACCGGCCTGAATCTGTGGGATGCGTATAGCGGTCAGCTCGACGATCCCGGCCTCGCCACGTTGCAAACCTGCGCCCTGTTCATCGTGCTCAGTTGGCTGTGTCTGTACGCGCGTTTCGTGCAGCACTCGCGCCAGCGCATGCATCAGCACCGGATCACGCTGCAGGCGCATCAGGAAACCCTGCGCGGCATGATGTTTCAGCTCGAAGAGCTGGCTTCCACCGACGAGCTGACCAACCTGTTCAACCGCCGGCATTTTCTGCGCTTGGCCACCCGCGAGCTGGAAATCATGGACGGTCATCACACTCAGGGGCTGGCGCTGATCGACCTCGACCACTTCAAGCGGGTCAACGATCAGCTTGGGCACTCCGCCGGAGATCGGGTGTTGCAGGTGTTTGCCGCGACGGCCAGCCAGTGCCTGCGCAGCGATGACGTGCTGGCGCGCTATGGCGGCGAAGAGTTCGTTTTGTTGATCCCCCGCGCCACCCGCGCGCAACTGGTTGACTGCTGCGAGCGTGTGCGCGTGGCGTTCGAGCAGGTATCCATTCCCGGATTGCCGGGCCTGGAGCTGAGCCTGTCGATCGGCATGACCCTGATCGAGCGTGGCGAGGATCTGGACCGCGCCCTGCAGCGCGCCGACCAGTCGCTGTACCGCGCCAAGCATCTGGGCCGTAATCGTTGCCATGGTGCCTGGGATTACGTCGATGCCTGAGTTGCGCGCCGGGAGGCGACATTGGCAAGTGGCGCCGGGCAGTAATCTGCTCGACGCGCTGAATGGCGCGGGCTTGAGCGTGCCCTACAGTTGTCGCGCGGGCAGTTGCCATGCGTGCCTGGTGCGCTGCGTGCAGGGTGAGCCGGACGACGCGCTGCCTGAAGCCCTGGCGCAGGACAAGCGTGAACAGGGTTGGCGTCTGGCCTGTCAGTGCCGGGTGGCGTCGGATCTGGTGGTCGAGGTTTTCGATCCGCTGCGCGATGGCTTGCCTGCCCAGGTGGCGTCCAGCGACTGGCCGGCTGCCGAGATCCTGCGCCTGCGACTGACGCCCGAACGCCCGCTGCGTTATCGCGCCGGCCAGCATCTGGTGCTGTGGCTGGACGGTGTGGCGCGCCCCTATTCGCTGGCCAGCCTGCCCGGCGAAGATCCTTGGCTTGAGTTCCACATCGATTGCCGCCACGCCGGGCAGTTCGCCGATCGCGCCCGGCAACTCCGGGTGGGCGATCCGGTGCGACTGGGCGAGCTGCGTGGCGGGGCGCTGCATTACGACCCTGATTGGCAGGAGCGGCCCTTGTGGCTAATGGCGGCAGGTACGGGGCTGGCACCGCTCTGGGGGCTGTTGCGCGAGGCCCTGCGCCAGAGCCATCAAGGGCCGATCCACGTATGGCACGTGGCGCGAACAGGCTATCTGCAGGGTGAAATTCAGGCGTTACTTGAGCACGCTGCAAATGTTCAATATACCCACGTGCCGTCGGCGGAGATGGCGCCTGCCCTGGCGGAACTGAAACCGCCAAGGCAGGCTGTCGCGTTGCTGTGTGGCGGTCCTGAGCGGCTCGATGCTTTCGCCAGACGACTGTTCATGGCCGGGCTGCCGAGGCGGCAGGTGTTTGCCGATGCGTTTGTTGTTGGGGGCAGTGATTAGTTTCTGGGGGAGTGCGTCAGGCAACGCAGCACGTAACCTCTACCGACCATCTCATGATTCTCATCCAGCATTGTGCCGAAGCCGTATATCACGGTTTTGCCATTTGCTTGGACGATGAAACCAAGAGCTTTCATCTCCGGGGCCCGGGGGAGCCAAATAAGTTGATAACCGGCACCGTCAAGTCCGAACGCGGGATCCAGGTTACCATCGTTCAGGTATCGCCCAATGACAAGAATACTGTTGTACACATAACCGACGGCGATGAACTGTTTGAACGGCATTGCTGCGCCGATACCCGCCCAGATCGATTGCTGAAAGCCGAATTGCAAGTCGCCTTTACTGTTTTTTAATTTCCCGTTGTGATCGAACATACAGCAGGTCGCGTATGAGTAACTGTCAGGGGGGATCCCCCATGACGACGACCCCACGCAGAGAATGTCTCCGGTGCCAGGTACTGTCACTGCGCCATGGAGCATGTGAGTATCTTCCCAGTCAGCGTATCCATGGTTGCCGAACGACTCATCCGCACTTCCATCGCTAAGGATTTCTGATATTCGACCTCCCCAATAATCTCCCGCCGCCATGGTGTAGCCAATAAGCAACATTTGGTGTTTATCCGAGCTCGGCAAAATATCCCTAACTCTGCTAAACGGTCCCGGATTTTTATACATGATGACGCCATTATCTCCGAATGTCGTGTCCAGCCTGCAGTCCAGATTTAGCCTGAGCATCAGAGGGTTGCTTCGCAGATATACATGTTGATCATGCAAGGAAACGTTGGCGTCAAATTGCTGGGCAGTCTTTACGAGCGCGTTGTCTGAAACGTTTGAGCGTCCCCAGTCGTAAACGGTGTGGATGATGATGCCGTCGGTGCCAAAATTCTGGTCCAAAACGCCTTTGGAACTCAATCGGATTATTCCAAAAGCAAGGGGGTCGCTGATACTTAATACCGTATTGTGTATGAAAATCATGATCCAGTAATCATCGGTTTTCTTGTCGTCAGTAGGCAGAAGCAGGACGGCAAAGGGCATAAATAAATAGAAGTCTTCGGGGTTGGGAACACTCAATTCCAGAAATGGGTCATCAGGGAACATTGAGTCGTCCAATACCCCTTCGTCATTCAGCCAGAAAAGACTGTGGCCATTCCGCTCGGTATTGAAGCCTAGGCACAAGAGTTTGTCATTTTTGGGAACACAAGACGAAATCCGGCTAATCGAGGGGGCCGTGAACATGCCTTCTGTTGAAAATGAGGGATCGAGAAGTTCTGGAGTTTTTTTGGTTTTTTTGTCGCGTAACGTCTTCATGTTTACATTCCTTGTATAGGGAGCGCAGCTTGGAAAGTGCATTTTTACTGCAAATTAAATTCTGAGGGGGATGGCGTGCTCAGGGAAATATTCATTCGCTTTCAAGCTGCTTAGTGTTATCACGAGAGGTGATATGCTTAATGAGTAGGTCGTGTTTCGGGCGATACAGGTGCGGTTGTAAACACGTGACTGTCATTTATGACAGTAGATGAATCTGCTCATAAGGCGTATGAGTGGAATTGCACCACTGACAACGGGGTGGCAACGCTGGACGCGTTGGCGGGTTTGAACAAGGAGGCTCTAATGTCTGGTTCAACACACTCTCTGTGCAGTCATACGCCGCAGCTGGCTGTTTTCGAGCCTCGCGGTCTGATCGTGCGAAACATTGAGTTTCATCGCAGGCAGCAAGACGCAGAACTCGACACGCTGATCAACCGCCAGCGCTTTGACGATGCCGGGCATTTAATCGCGTGTCAGGATCCCAGGCTCGGGGAGAGAGGCGGTGCGCAGGATAATCTGACCAATCTGTTCAGCCTTTCAGGCAGTGCGCTTGCCTCGGACAGCGTCGACGCCGGATGGCGCGCCACGCTGCCAGGCGTTGCAGGTGAGTCCCTTACGGTTTGGGACAGCCGCGAGCAGATGCGGCAGAACAGCTTTGACGAGCTGCTCAGGCTGGTGGCTGTCAGCGAGCAGACGGTGGACGGTGAGGCGGTGACGGTCGAGCGGCTGATGTATGGGGCAGCCGACGAGAATGCCTGCAATCGGTGTGGACGTCTGATTCGTCATGACGACACAGCGGGCACGTTATTGATCGATGACTACGGCATGTTCGATCGCCCTCTGATCGAGCAGCGCAGGTTTTTGAGAGATTTGAACGTCCCGGACTGGCCTGTGGAAGTGGACGGGCGCCAGGCATTGATTGAGGACGAATCTTTCAAGACCCAACACTCGTTCAATGCATTGGGTGACGTGGTGAGGCAGGTTGATGCCAGACAAAACATTCAGCTTTCTGGCTACGACATTGCGGGTCACTTGATTTCGGCCTCTCTACATTCGACCGGTTCAACTCCCGTGCTCTTGTTGAGTCAGATCTCGTTCAATGCGCTGAATCAGATTGAGCGCGAGACAGCGGGCAATGGCGTCATAACTCACGCGCAGTATTGTGCCCAAAGCGGGCGACTGCTCTCTCTTCAGTCTGGATTGCCCGGCGAACCTGCTCTTCAACGGCTGGACTATGCATACGATCCGGTCGGAAACGTCACCGCCGTCGAAGAGGCTTGTCGATCTTCCGTTTATTTTCGAAATCAGGAAGTCGACCCCATCAACACGTACGCCTATGACTCGCTCTATCGCTTGGTCGAAGCCTCGGGGTTTGAGTCTATCCAGCCTGAAAGTTGGCGCTCGTTGATCGGGCAGTACGGCGTGCATGTCAACGCCGGGCAACTGGCCAATTATCACGAGCGATACGAATACGATTCGGCAGGCAACTTGCGGACGTTGGAGCACCGCGGTGGCCATTCATTCACGTTGCGTAACGTGACTTCGCAATTCAGCAATCGAAGTTTGCACATCCAGGGCGACTGGGTGCCTGGCGAGCAGGATATAGCGGAAGGTTTTGATCTCAATGGCAACCCGCTTGAATTATTTCGAGGCCAATCGCTGGTATGGGATGCACGTAATCAGCTGCGACAGGTTTCGCCAGTCGAACGTGACACAGAACAGAGCGACAGTGAGTGTTATGTCTACGGGGCGTCGGGACAGCGATTGCGCAAGGTCCGGCTTGCCTTGACCCGTCGCAACTTGCGATCACGAGAAGTGCGCTATTTGCCCGGACTGCAACTGCACTTCGACTCGGTAGGTGATAAGTCCTGGCACGTTATCGAGATAAAAGTCGGGCGCAGTCTAATTTCCTGGATCCGCTGGGAGCAGGGCGCCCCACCCGGCGAGGGAGCGGGTTTTGGCCGGTTTTCGCTGACCGATCACTTAGGGTCGACGACGCTGGAACTGGATGAGGCAGGCAGTATTGTCAGTCAGGAAAGTTATTACCCCTATGGTGGAACGGCGTGGTGGCTGAAGACCGGCGATGCCGCCAGTTTCAAGACCCAGCGCTATTCAGGCAAGGAACAGGACGTCAGTGGACTGTATTACTACGGCGCACGTTATTACGCCCCTTGGCTGATGCACTGGATCAATCCGGATCCGGCGGGGAGTATCGACGGGATCAATCTGTTCAGGTTTGTCAGGAATAATCCGGTGACGATGACGGACCCGAGCGGGCGAAACCCGACGGTGACGTTGTTGTATGGGTTCGATTCGACGCGGGCGCTGTATCTGCAGAGCGGGTTCAATGCAGCAGGGCGCAGTGTATTCACTCTGGACCTCATGAATGCCGGCATTGGCATTACGCCCGACGTGGTCGAAGAAGATTACAGTGGAGTCATCGGCTTTTTTTTCGAGAGTGAGGATGACGAAGAAGGTATGGATGACGATCGTGCAGTGCCCAACGAGGGTGTGCAGGTCTTCCTGGACAAAGCCAGCCATTATCATCAGGGAGCGGAGCCTGCTCGGGCCACGCTGCAAAGCTGGTCTGATTATCTCTTCACCCATAACGCACAATTTGACGTACAGAAGAAGCTCCAGCGGTATGCGGGTAATCCAGCCAAGGTCGGCGAGTTTTGGCGCAAGAATTTGAACACGCCGCTATCCCAGAGTGCTCAGGATCAAGCAACGCAGCTTTTGCTAGAGGATCCGGCCGCATTGTTCAAGCACCCGAGTGCCGATATGAAAGTTGCAGCGCAAGGCGTCATCAACTGGTTGTTCAGGCGTCTGTCAAAGCTGGGGCTGGACTGGGCCCACAGTGATTCTCCCGCATTACCGGATGATATCCAGTTTGTCGATGTGGGCCTGCGCAATCCCGAATCGCCGTCTCAAGGGTGGGAAGATTTGAGCGAAGCGCATTTTGCCGCTCAGGGGTATAAACAGGCAGATGCGGGATCTGCCTATGAACCCATCACTTATTCTGAACGCCGGCATGTGGCGCGAAACGAATTGTCGCGCGTCACTCTGCTGAAACTGTCGCAATTGCAGCATTGACCACCGTCACAAAAAAGCCCCGACACTCTTCCGAGCATCGGGGCTTTTTCATGATCGGCGCAGTGGCTTAAACCATCGGGTCGCCGACGTGCAGGATCTTCATGCCATTGGTGCCACCAATGGTGTGGTAGCTGTCGCCCTTGGTCAGGATGATCCAGTCGCCTTGCTCGACCAGGCCGCGCTTGAGCAGCTCGTCGGCAGCCGACTGGCTGACCTGGCCGGCCGGCAGCGAGGCCGGGTCGAACGGGATGGTGTAGACGCCACGGAACAGGGCGGCGCGCGCTTGGGTTTCGCGGTGCGGGGAGAACGCGTAGATCGGCACCGAGGAGCGGATGCGCGACATGATCAGCGGGGTGTAGCCGCTTTCGGTCAACGCGATGATCGCCTTCACGCCCGGGAAGTGGTTGGCGGTGTACATGGCCGCCAGCGCGATGCTCTCGTCACAGCGGGTGAACGAGTGGCCGATGCGGTGGCTGGAGGTCTTGCCGGTCGGATGACGCTCGGCGCCGACGCAAATACGCGCCATCGCTTCAACCGCTTCGACCGGGTAGGAACCGGCGGCACTTTCGGCGGACAGCATGACCGCGTCGGTGTAGTCCAGCACGGCGTTGGCCACGTCGGACACTTCGGCGCGGGTCGGCATCGGGCTGGAAATCATCGATTCCATCATCTGCGTGGCCACGATCACCGCCTTGTTGTGGCGACGTGCGTGCAGAATGATTTTCTTCTGGATGCCCACCAGTTCCGCGTCGCCGATTTCTACGCCCAGGTCGCCACGGGCAACCATGACCGCATCACTGGCGCGGATCAGCGCATCGAGGGTTTCGTCGTCGGCAACGGCTTCGGCGCGCTCGATCTTGGCCACCAGCCAGGCGGTGCCGCCGGCTTCGTCGCGCAGTTTGCGGGCGTATTCCATGTCGGCAGCGTCACGCGGGAAGGACACGGCCAGGTAGTCCAGGTCCATCTCGGCGGCGAGCTTGATGTCTTGCTTGTCTTTGTCGGTCAGCGCGGGCGCGGTCAGGCCACCGCCGCGGCGGTTGATGCCCTTGTGGTCCGACAGCGGGCCACCGATGGTCACGGTGCAATGCAGGGCGTCGGCGGTTTGCGTGTCTACGCGCATGACCACGCGTCCGTCGTCGAGCAGCAGTTCGTCGCCTACGCCGCAATCCTTGACCAGATCGGGGTAGTCGATACCGACAACTTCCTGGGTGCCTTCGGTCAGCGGATGGCTGGTGGAGAAGGTGAACTTGTCACCGACCTTCAGCTCGATCCGCTTGTTGGCGAATTTGGCGATGCGGATTTTCGGACCTTGCAGGTCGCCCAGCAGCGCAACGAAGCGGCCATTCTTGGCGGCGATGTCGCGGATCAGCTTCGCGCGAGCCTTATGCTCGTCGGGCGTGCCGTGGGAAAAGTTCAGGCGGGCAACGTCCAGGCCAGCAAGAATCAGCTTCTCGATGACTTCGGGCGAGTTACTTGCCGGGCCAAGTGTGGCTACGATTTTGGTGCGACGAACGGACATGCACAAACTCCTTAAATGAAGCGCAGCGAGAGGCTACTACTGTATTGGCCTGTAGTCATTGTTCCTTTGCACTACCTTGTCGCCCGAGCACTGGGCAATCGGCGCAAGGCGGTAGACTCAAATCGGTCTTGAAGAAATTCCGCGGCGCGCCGATACAAGGCAGAGCACAGGAGACTCTCATGCGAATCGTGATGATATTAGTGGCGCTGGCAGCGCTGGGCGGCTGCACCCGCTGGGCAATGAACAGCCATCTGGACAACGCCAACCGCGCGTACGCCAAGGGCGACTGCGATACGGTCATGTACAACCTGTCCAAGGTCGACCGCGAAAGCCGTTCGCGCCGCTACGTGCAGCCGGAAGTGTCGATGCTGCGCGGGCAGTGCCTGGAACGCCAGAAGTTCTACGTCGATGCGGTGCAGACCTATCAGTTCATCGTGACTCAGTACCCTTACAGCGAATACGCGTTCCGCGCCAAGGCGCGCCTAGACACCCTGCACCAGCTGGGTTACGACAATCTCGCACCCGCTGCCGTACCCAAACCTGCTTCACTTTAGTTACACCCATTTGGATAGACGGTGGTTTTTTTGAGTGGATGTCCCTGCAAGTTCAGCTAGGCTGAAAAACGGTAGGGACCTACAGATTTCATCACAGGAGTGACGAAAGGCACTTCTGTCGTCGAAGCAGGCTGATCGATTGGCATGGTTAGCGCCAAATCGAATAATCAGACGAGTGACTTCGATGATCGCTGGTGAGTCAGATGACGTCCCTGTTGTAATAACAGGCTGGTTGGCTTGTGCGTGACTGGCAGGCGAACCTCTTAGCATTAGCGCGGCCATGCTCAATGGCTACCCAAGGACGAGTGTCCAATGCTTAATGAAAGACGAATCGAACGTCACCAGCTGCCGTATTACTTGCAGGTGTTCAACCGCTACACCGACAAGCCGATGGGTTGTCTGGGCAATGTCTCCGAGCAGGGGTTGATGCTGATCAGCGACCTGCCCATCCTCGTTGCGGCGGACTTTCAACTGCGCTTGAAAGTGCCGGATGAGAAGAACGGGCTGTATCACATCGATATCAACGCCAGTTGCCTGTGGTGCCAGGAAGACGAAACGCCAGGCGTGTTCGACTCCGGCTTCAAGATCCAGGCGGCACCGCCCGAGTACTTCCATCTGATTCAGGCGCTGCAGCGCTATTTCAGTTTCTATCCGCTGGAAGCGTCTGCCTGAAAGCGGCCGTTATAAAGTGCCGGCTTTTTTCCAGCTCAGATAGCGATTGACCAACTGCGGCCCCAACTCACCGGGCCGCACATCCAGCACCGGGACGCTATGGGCGCTCAAGCGCTCATGCAGGCTTGCCCGTGCATTGAGAAAATCCACCGTGCCGCAATAGTCCAGCGCCTGCTGCCAGGTTTGCACAGGTGCATGACGCTGCTCATCGAGCACCTCTTCGCGAAGGCTGGCGACCAGCACCCGGTGATGGCGGCTCAGTTGCTTGACTGCTGCCAGCAACTGATCGTCGTCTTCATCGCGCAGGTTGGTCACCAGCACCACCAATGCCCGGCGTTTCTGCCGGGCGAGCAGTTGGCGGATCGCCGCGCCGTAGTCGGCGGGGTGCCGGGTGCTGTCCAGGTCGTACACGTGGTTGAGCAGCAGGTTGAGCTGGCTTGCGCCCTTGACCGGCGGCAGATGGCGGTTTTGGTCGGCGGCGAACGTGGAAACACCCACCGCATCACCCTGCCGCAGGGCGACATAGCCCAGCAGCAGGCAGGCATTGAGTGCGTGGTCGAAGTGGGTCAGTTCGCCGTCCTGGCTGCGCATGCGCCGCCCGCAATCGAGCAGGAAGACAATCTGCTGATCGCGTTCATCCTGATACTCCCGCGCAATCGGTGTGCGCTGGCGGGCGGTGGCCTTCCAGTCGATCTGCCGCAAGCTGTCGCCCTCGCGAAATTCGCGCAGTTGATTGAATTCCAGCCCCAGGCCACGACGCTGGCGCTGACGCACGCCGATCTGGCTGAGCCAGTTGTCGACGCCCTGCAAGTGGCCGCCGTGCAGGCGGGTGAAGTCCGGGTAAACGCGGGCTGAATTCACCGCCGGCAGATAGCGCCGTGACGACCACAGCCGCAACGGGCTGCGCAGCTGGACTTCGATACGTTCGAAGCTGAACAGGCCGCGGCTGGTGGGGCGCAGGCGATAGCTCAACTGTGCCGTGCGACGGGCGCGCAGGAGCAGGTCCTGGGATGCATGCTGCACCTCGCAGCGATTGCCCGGGCCTTCGGGGCCATGGTCGAACAGGTTCAGGGCCAGTGAGCGCGGCGAGTCATGCTCGACCTCAATGCGCACCTCGCTCCAGCGCCCCAGGGCCAGACTGCCGGGCAGATGACGGCGAATGCCGGGAGAGGGCACACGCCACAGCCAGAATGCGTCCAGTGCTGCCAGCCCTGCGACCGCCCAGAGCATTATCCAGAACAGGCCATCGAGCCTGGCGACCGGCCCGCGTCCCAGCGCCTGCAGTACGCCCAGCACGATGGCGAACCCGGTCAGCGCGACCAGCCACCACAGCAGCCGTGAGGATGGCTTGAGCAGTTGCTTCATTGGCGCGGCGCCGGGACCTGATCGAGCAGTTGCTTGAGCACCTGATCCACTGACATTCCTTCGATGTCCAGTTCCGGCGAGAGCCTGACCCGGTGACGAAGCACGGCCAGTGCGCAGCCCTTGATGTCATCGGGAATCACGAACTCGCCGCCGCGCAGCAATGCCCGGGCCCTGCCGCCGCGCACCAGCGCGATCGACGCCCGCGGCCCGGCACCCAGGGTCAGGCCCGGCCAGGTGCGCGTTGCCCGGGCCAGCCGCACCGCGTAGTCGAGAACCTGTTCGTCCACCGGCAAGTCGCTGGCGATGCGCTGCAGGGCCTGCACGTCCTTGGCGTGCATCAATGTGCGCAAGGGCTGCACGTCGAGCATGTCCGAGCGGGTAGAGCGGGTCACCTGGCGGACCATGTCCAGTTCCTGAGCGGCTTCCGGATAATCCATGCGCAGCTTGAGCATGAAGCGGTCGAGCTCGGCTTCGGGCAGCGGATAGGTGCCTTCCTGTTCGATGGGGTTCTGCGTGGCCAGCACCATGAACGGCTGTGGAATCGGCAACGCACGGCCCTCGAGGGTGACCTGGCGCTCCTGCATCGCTTCGAGCAGGGCCGCCTGGGTCTTGGCCGGGGCGCGGTTGATTTCGTCCGCCAGCAGCAGATGGGTGAACAGCGGGCCCTTGCGCAGCTTGAACTGCTCGCTCTGCATGTCGTAGACCGCATGGCCGGTCACGTCGCTGGGCATCAGGTCCGGGGTGAACTGGATACGCGCGAAATCGCCACCAAAACACTTGGCCAGCGCGCGAACCAGCAGGGTCTTGCCGAGGCCCGGAACGCCTTCGAGCAGCACGTGCCCGCCGCCGATCAGCGCGGTCAGCACATCGTCGATCACCGTGTCCTGGCCGATCACCGCTTTCTGCAGTTCATGGCGCACGGCCTGGGCCAGATGGATGGCGCGCTGACGCTGTTGCGCCGGATTGCTGGCCGGCGTCGGATGCTCGGCTTGCTGGTGCTCGGCGCCGGGCTGTTCGAGGTGTTCGGCGGAGCCGGTCGGGTGATCGCTCATAGGGAATTCCTGAGGGTTTGCAGGTAGGCAACCTGACGGGTGAATTCGCTGCTGGAAACGCGCTCTTCCAGGCGTGGGCGCAGTGCGTGGCCGATGTCGCTGGTGGGCTGGCCGGTGGTACGTGCCAGCATTTGCCACTGCTCGGCGACCGACAGTGACTCGAAACCGGGGTGACGCTGCCGGGCGCGGCGCAGGATGTCCTGCTGCAAAGCTCGCAGCAGTGCATGCTGGCCTTTGCGCCGCAGGATGAAATCGGCGCTGGCCCGCAGGTGCTCGGCCAGTTGCCGACGCGCCCCGGAGGGCTCCGGCTGCAGCGGCCCGTGGCGCATCCCGGCGTGCCACAGGCCTGCGCCCAGGCACAGGGCCAGTGCCAGCAGCGCTTGCGGGAAGTATTTCCAGAGCAGGCCGAAAAGATCGTCGTGCTCGGTGCGCAGCAGCATCGTGACGTCGCTGTCCTGGCTCAGGTACCAGAGCAGCCAGGCGTTGTCGTACTTGCCGATGGCGCGGGTTTTCCACAGGTCGGCATCGGTCAGAACGGTGATGACGCCCTGACCGTAGATCATCTGCAGCATGTGCGTGGCGTCCGCGCTGTTGGCCCAGGACTGCGCATGGTCCTCGGGATCGTCCAGGTGGAAGGCCGGGTCGAAGCTCATGTAGGCCGGATCGCTTTCGTTCTGTACGTACAGCCGGGTCAGCTCGGGCCAAGGTGTGTGGGGCGTCTGGATGTCCGGGGTGCTCAACGGAATCACCGGTTTGAGCTGATCGCGCTCGCGGCGTTTGTCCTGCTCGCGCAGGTCGCGGGTGAGGTACTGGCGAATCTGCAGTTGATCGAGCAGCAGGTCACCGCTGCGGCCCTTGTCCTTGTCCCACAGCTGCTCGGCGACGAACAGCAGGCGGCCGCCGCCCCTTGCCCAGGCGAGCAGGCGCTTGACCTCGGCGGGTGTCATCTTCTCGCGGGTGTCGAGCAGCATCAGCGTTTGCGCACGCTGCTGCGTGTCGGGAAGGGTGCTGAGCGCCTGGGTCGTGGTGACGGTCAGGCCGCGCTGGCGCAGGAAGGTTTCGGCTGCCAGATACGGGTTGGCCCGTGCCTCCGGGGATGGCCCCTGATCGACGGTCTCCTGGTAATGCTCCAGCTTTTTCAGCAACGGGATGCTGGCGGCGATGATGCTCACCACCACCAATGCAGCGAGCAGAATGCCCAATCGCCTGCTCATGCCGACGCCCCATTGCTGAAGAGCTTGCGCCAGCCATCGCACAGGGTTTTCTGCACCTCGGTTTCGGGCAACTGATGGCCGTACGCCAGGTTCTGCCAGTGGCGGGTCAGCTCATGGCTGAACGCGTGCAGTGAGGGCTGGCCGAGCCCTGCCACGCGTTCGAGCACCTGGCCTTCGGTATCGGCGGTTTTCAGTGGCAGCGCGTAGTCGGTCAGCAGCCGGCTGAGCAGCGCCCGGTACAGCAGGCTCAGGGCATCTCGCGGCGAACTCGGCCAGAGTTTTTCTGCGGCATCAGCCACATCCGTCGGCAGGCTCTCGGCATTCACCTGCAGGCCGAACAGCTGCTGAGGGGCATGTGCTCCGGCTTTTTTCCTTGCGGGCGTGCGACCTACAAAAGTGGTGAACCAGCGGCGATAGCGCCAGATGATCCAGGCAACCAGTGCGACGATCGCCGCCCACAGCAGCACCTGGAAAACCGTCGACAGGGTCTTGCCCAGATTGAGCAAATGCACGATCGCCTGCGCCAGCCAGTCGGGTGTGTCGGTTGTCCTGGCGCCGTGTTTCTTTTCCGGCAAGCGCCAGCCCGAGACGGCTTTGGGGTTCTTGAAGGGCGGGCTGTCCAGCACCGATTTGATATCGGCCCGGGACTGCTGGCTGGTCAGCGACTGATTGAGCAGGCGCGGCGCAGTGGGCCCGGCCACCTGGGCGTCGGCCAGCGGCGAATCCAGCGGCGGCAGCGGGCAGCTGTAGGCCGGCTCGTCGAGTGGCTCATCGGCCATGGCGGGCGCCGAGTGCAGGCCAGCAGCCAGTGCAAACCCCACCAGCAGCAGGTAGGTGCTGCCGATGATGCGCTGGCGCAAACGGCGGAACGCCAGTTCGATATCCCAGGCTTCCAGCGTCGTACGGCGGTTGAGGTAAAGGGCGAAGCCACATGACACGTAGATCGGCCCCCAGATCACCAGCACCAGCGCATAGAAGGCATTGGTCAGGTGCTCCAGCCAGTTCCAGTGGCCTTCGATGTCCAGCAGGCTACGCCAGGACCAGTCCAGCTCGACCTGCTGGGGAATGAGCGCATAGAACAGCACCATCATCCCGGCCCACAGGCACATTTCCAGCGTGCTGCCCATTGAGGTGAGCAGGCGCGCGACCCGCAGGTTCTTCTCGCCCAGCAGGGCGATGCGCTGGGCGCGAGCCAGGCCGTCGAGGCCTTCGAGTTGCTGGACCGGCAGATTGAAGCTGCGGCTCAGGCTGAAACGCCGCCAGGTCAGGCTGGCGAGCAATTGCGCTTTAAGCGCCCGTGGCCAGGCGCTCAGGGCTTGCCTGAGCGAGGGCGCGGCGCCGAACAAGGCTTGCGACAGAATCAGCAGCGGCAGTCGCTCGAACGCTGGCTTCAGCCACCAGAACAGCAGTATCGCCAGGGTCGGGTAGTCCCAGAGCAGGGCGCTCAGCAGCGCGAAGACAGGCAGGGTGACGATCGCCCAACTGCTCATCAACAGGCGTCGATGCTGGCGAGCCAGAACGACGCCCAGATCGACGGCCTCCCAGGGATTGCGCGGGCGAATCGCCACGCAGGCTTCAGTCAGGCGCATGGGCGGTGCGTCCGGCGAAGGTCAGATAGGCGATGACCAGCGCCCACAAGGCCGCGCCCACCAGGTACTTGGTGCCCGGCTGCGGCCAGGTCATCGATGACCAATAGGCCTCGATAAACGCGGCGATCGTTAGAAACAGCATCACGCCACCGATCAGCCGCACGCTGGTTTTTGCTGCCATGCGCAGCGCTTCGCCACGGCGCAGCGAGCCGGGCGCCAGCAGCGCCCAGCCCAGTTTCAGGCCGGCCGCGCCGGCCAGCGCGATGGCCGTGAGTTCGAAGGCGCCATGGCCGACCACGAACGGCCAGAAGGTCTGGCTGAAGCCGACATGGGTCAGATGCCCGGCCACCGCACCGATCATCAAGCCGTTGAACAGCAGGAAGAACAGGCTGCCCAGGCCGAACAGCAAGCCGCTGGCGAAGGTCTGAAAAGCGATGCCGATGTTGTGCATGATGTAGTAACCGAACATCAGCCAGTCGGTGCTCGCGCCGCGTTCGGCGGCCTGGCCCAGACGCCGCGCGGCGGGGTCGTACATGGCCTCCATCTCGCCCACCTGGGCGGGGCTGACCACGCTGTAGATCAGGTCCGGCCAGGCGTAGACCAACAGGCCCATGACGATCAGGCTGCCGAAGAACAACAGCCCCGCCAGCAGAACCAGGCGCCATTCGGCACGGACCAGCCGGGGGAAATCGGCGAGCACGAAGCTCAGCAGTTGCGCGGCGAACTGGCTGCGATGCCGGTACAGCTGTTGATGGCCGCGCATCGCCAGTTGCTCCAGCGGCTCGACCAGGTGGGTGCTGTAGCCGCGTTCCTGGGCCAGTGCCAGATGCTGGCAGATCTGCCGGTACTGTTCGGTGAAACCGTCTCCTGCGGGATGTTTGCCCCGGCTGCGCTCCAACGCATCGAGGCGCTCGGCGAAGCGTGCCCAGATCTCCTGATGGCGCTGCTCGAACTGGCTTTGCTTCATGACGCCCCCGCCAGGCCAAGGGCCAGGCCGTTCAAGTGATTGACGACGGCGGTGGCGTCGTTCGGTGAGGGCATTTGCAGCGGCCCGGCCAGAATCCCGGCCAGTTCCTGAACGCGGGCAGGGGAAAGGTCTTGCTGGCGTTCGGCGAATGCCAGCACGGCGCGCTGTTCTTCCAGCGTCAGCAGCAGTGGAGCAATGATGGGAGTGGCCTGGGGCAGGACCGGCCGCTGCGCTGGCTTGTCGCGATAAATTACCAGCGTGCCGGCGGCGAGGTCGCCCAGGCGCTTGAACCCTGGGTGCTGCAGGCAGGTGAAGGCGCCCACGCTGTAGCCGAACGGCAGCATGTCGACGAAGCGCAGCAGATTGCGCAGCAGCGAAGCGGACCAGCCGACGGGCGTACCGTCGTCGTGTACCACCCGCAATCCCATGACCAGCTTGCCCGGCGTGCGGCCCTGGTTCAGCACCTCGAACAGCACCATGTATCCCCAGTTGGTCAGGAACAGCACCAGCATGAACAGGCCAGTGCCGAACTCGCCCAAGGCCTTGAGCAGGAAGAACAGGCCGACCAGCACTGCGCCGCGAATCAGCAGGTCAAGGGTGAAGGCCAGTGAGCGTGAGAGCAGCCCGGCAGGGCGCAGGATCAGGTCGATGCCTTCCGGGGTTTCCATGCGGATACGGGTGTCCAGCGGGGCAGGCTGCGCAGCGATCCTTGGCCAAGCTTGCGAGGAGGACATTGTGGGGAGGGGTACGCCTGAAAATAAAGTTTGATGCTAGCCAGCGCGGCAGAGCTAAGCAACCGGAGGTTTCATCGGCGATATGTGGGAAACGTCTCTAATTGTCCGGTGAGGTTGCGGGCGGCCAGGGCTGGGCGAATTCATCTGTTAGACTCGCCCGATCTTCTGCACAGGATCCACCCGTGACTTCCAGCATCTTCTGGTACGACTACGAAACCACCGGGATCAATCCGCGTAACGACCGGCCGCTGCAGGTGGCCGGGATTCGCACCGACGATCAGCTCAACGAGATCGGCGAGCCGGTCAATCTCTACTGCCAGCCAAGCGATGACATTCTTCCGCACCCGGCGGCCTGCCTGGTCACTGGCATCACCCCCGCCAGGCTGGCCGAAAAAGGTCTGTGCGAAGCCGATTTCATGACCCGCGTGCACGCCGAGCTCTCAAAGCCCGGTACCTGCGGCGCCGGCTACAACACGCTGCGCTTCGATGACGAGATGACCCGCTACAGCCTGTATCGCAACTTTTTCGACCCTTACGGGCGCGAATGGCAGGGCGGCAACAGCCGCTGGGATCTGATCGATGTCGTTCGCACGGCCTACGCCCTGCGCCCCGAAGGCATTGTCTGGCCCGAGGAAGACGGGCGCGTCACGCTCAAGCTCGAACGGCTGACGGCGGCCAATGGCATCGATCATGGCCAGGCCCACGATGCCTTGTCCGACGTGCGTGCCACTATCGCGCTGGGCCGGCTGATTCGCGACCGGCAACCCAAGCTCTACGACTATCTTTTTCAGTTGCGCAGCAAGCACAAGGTTCAGGATCAGATACGCCTGTTGCAGCCGCTGGTGCATATATCCGGGCGCTTTTCGGCAGCGCGAAGTTATTTGAGCGTTGTACTCCCGCTGGCCTGGCACCCGACCAATCGCAATGCGCTGATTGTCTGCGATCTGTTTCACGACCCGCGTCCGTTACTGGACGAAGACGGCGAGATATTGCGCCAGCGCTTATATACGCGACGCGAGGATCTGGCCGAAGGCCAGTTGCCCGTTCCACTCAAACTACTGCATATAAACAAATGCCCGGTAGTCGCGCCGTTGAGCGTGCTGCGAGAGGAAGATCGTCAGCGTCTGGCGTTGGATTTCGAGGTCTATAAACAGCGCAGCGCCGAGCTGAGTGCCGGGCAGGCGGTCTGGCAGGACAAGTTGAAAAAGGTTTATGCCAGTGATGAATTCGCTGTCAGCGAAGACCCTGAACAACAGCTATATGATGGATTTATTAACGACCGGGATCGCAGGCTGTGTGAACAGGTGCGTCTGGCCGAACCGCAACAACTGGGCAGTGAAAGCTGGCCTTTCGATGATCCGCGCCTGCCTGAATTACTGTTCCGTTACCGGGCGCGAAACTTCGCTGAAACCCTCAGTGTCGCCGAACAGCAACGCTGGTCGAGTTTCTGTCAGTGGCGTCTGACGGACCCGCAGGCCGGTGCGCCCAATACGCTCAAAGCCTTTACCCGCGCGCTGATCGAGCTGTCGCTCAAGGCCACGCCAGAGCAGCTCAAGGTCCTGAGCCAGTGGCAGGATTACGCGCTGCAACTTCAGCAGCGGGTCGGACTGTAACGTTGGCCGTTCAAAAAAACGGGCAATAAAAAACGCCAGCATTCGCTGGCGTTTTTTCATGTCGCACATCACTGCACAACGACTGTCGCAACAAGCGGGGGATTAGCCCAGCAGGGTTGCCCAGCTTTCTACTTCGTCACCGCCCCACTTGGCTTTCCACTCTTTCAGCGTCTTGTGGTTGCCGCCTTTGGTTTCGATGATTTCGCCGTTGTGCGGGTTCTTGTATTGCTTGACCTTGCGCGCGCGCTTGGTGCCGGTAGTTTTGACAGCGGCGCCGCGAGGGGCTTTGAGTTTGGACTCTGGATCCAGCAGCGCGATGATGTCGCGCAGGGATTTCTGGTATTCACCCATCAGCGTGCGCAGTTTGCCTTCGAACTCAAGTTCTTTCTGCAGTTTGTCGTCAGCTTGCAGGTTTTGCAGGCGGGCTTGCAGTTCTTTGATGGCTTCTTCTGTTGCGCGGTATTCGTTGATCAGGGACATGAGGGCTACCTGTGTTGTGAGGGGCAAGCGGTAATGCCGTAATAATAGGCAGAGTATTTGCCCAAGTAAACATTTAAGAAAAGTTTTATCTGAAGCATTTTGAAATAGCTGAGCAAAATGCGCGGTCGTTCAAACAAGAGTTACGCCGATGCCTTGCCTAAGTGCGCCTCTATTTAGTGCAGTTATCGCAGGTTCCCAAGGCGCCGGGCAGGGCCTTGAAACACTGATCCATTACCGCCGATCGGATCCCGATCGGGCTTTCCTGAAATCCGCTTCACCGGAATACTGCACAGTCGCCGGGTAATCGCTAGAATGGCCGCCTTTGCGAAGTTCTGGAGTTTCCCCCCATGCGCACTTTTCGTCTGGTGATCGCTTGCCCGGACCGTGTCGGCATCGTTGCCAAAGTCAGTAACTTTCTGGCGTCGTACAACGGCTGGATCACCGAAGCGAGCCATCACTCTGACAACCTCAGCGGCTGGTTTTTCATGCGTCATGAAATCCGTGCCGATACCCTGCCGTTCGATATCGAAGGATTTCGCCAGGCGTTCGCGCCGATCGCCGAAGAGTTTTCGATGGACTGGCGCATCACCGACTCGGATCAGAAAAAGCGCGTCGTGCTGATGGCCAGCCGTGAGTCGCACTGCCTGGCTGACCTGCTGCACCGCTGGCACAGCGATGAGCTGGACTGTGAAATCGCCTGTGTGATTTCCAACCACCAGGACCTGCGCAGCATGGTCGAGTGGCACAACATTCCTTACTACCACGTCCCGGTCGACCCGAAAGACAAGGAGCCGGCATTCGCCGAGGTCTCGCGTCTGGTCAAGCAGCATGACGCCGATGTGGTGGTGCTGGCGCGTTACATGCAGATCCTGCCGCCGCAGCTGTGCCGCGAGTACGCGCATCAGGTGATCAATATTCACCACAGTTTCCTGCCGTCGTTCGTCGGTGCCAAGCCGTACCATCAGGCGTCGTTGCGCGGCGTGAAACTGATCGGTGCGACCTGCCACTACGTGACCGAAGAGCTGGATGCAGGTCCCATCATCGAGCAGGACGTGGTTCGCGTCAGCCACCGCGACAGCATCGAGAACATGGTGCGTTTC
Organism: Pseudomonas sp. 2; assembly: GCF_056627435.1. Taxonomy (NCBI): domain Bacteria; kingdom Pseudomonadati; phylum Pseudomonadota; class Gammaproteobacteria; order Pseudomonadales; family Pseudomonadaceae; genus Pseudomonas; species Pseudomonas sp. 2. The sequence continues at coordinate 354,023 of NZ_JBWXNG010000002.1, read as the reverse complement.
GGCCGTGACGTCGAGAAGATGGTCCTGGCCCGCGGCTTGCGCGCGCACCTGGAAGATCGCGTGCTGGTGCATGACAACAAGACGGTTGTGTTCGACTAAGCTCGTTCTCCAGGCCGTTGATTCTGGCCGAAGGCCGTAGCAGTCCGGCTTGCCGGCGACAGCGATCAGAAGACCGCCGTCGCCGGCAAGCCGGACTGCTACGGTCAACGCAGAGACGAAAATGGGCAGCAATGATGACCAACCCCCTCGACAAAGCCACCTCCAAAGCGCCGCCCACCCTGGGCGAGGGCTGCCTGAGCCGCTACGACCCCGATGCCCTGTCGCCCGAAGACGGCACCGAGTTCGAAGGCGCCGAACAGCTGTGGAAGCAGATCAAGCCCCAGGACGATGACTCAGTGGCTCTTGACCCGCAGTAGCTTCATCAGCAGCGGTTTGCCCACCAGCAGCAGAAACACCGGCCCGCCTGCGACCAGGTAGAAGTAGTACGTCACGATTCGCCAGATCAGGATCGCCGCCGCCGCGGTCGATTTGCCCACCACCGGCGCCAGCAACGCCGCCGAGGTCAATTCCGCAGCGCCCGCGCCGCCCGGCGACAGGCTGAACTGCCCCGCGCTCAGCGACAGCATCTGCACCAGAAACGTCCAGGCCCAGTCGACGTCCACACCCAGCCCGCGCAACGCCAGATACAGCACGCTATAGCGTAAGCCCCAGTGCACGCAGGTCAGGGCGAATACCTTGAGCAGCACGCGGTGCGGCATTTTCCAGGTTTCGGCCAGCGCATCGCGAAAATGCAGCAGCTTGCGCGCCCAGCGGATGCGCGTGGTGTTCTTGCGCCGCAACCGCGTGAGCAGGCGGCCGTTGAACAGGATGATGCGCCGATGAAACCGCGCAAAGCCGGCGCACACCACCAGCCCCGCGCCGATCAGCAAGGCGCTGGCGATCAGCATCCACTCCAGGTTTTCGCTGAGCCGATGAAAGACCGCATAAATCAGGATGCCGATCAGCGCCAGCAGAAAGAACACCAAGTCATTGAGTTGGTCGGTGGCGAATGCGGCGGTGCTTTTCGCCGGGCCGATGCCGCAGCGCGACAACAGCGCCACCAGGGTCAACGGCGCGCCACTGCCGCCGGGTGTTGCGCTGTAGGCGAATTCGGTGGCCATGACGATGCCCAGGCTCTTGCGCATGCCCACGCCAGCGGCGGCCTCGCCCAGCAACAGGCGCAGGCGCATGGTGTTGGCGCACCAGCCCACGAGCACCATGGCGAACATGGCCAGCAGCAGGCTCATCGGAAAGTTGCGCAGGCGATGGAACATGTCCGCACCGCCCATGAAAAAGGGGATCGACAGGGCAGCCAAGAGTAGCAGGGCGAGCCAGAACAGGCGCTTCACACGATCATCCCGTTCATGTTCGGCTGTAAGAAAGTAGATGTCTGATTGTGGGGCATGGTCGCTCAGTGTGTTGTCACCGTTGGACTAGAGTGAAGGGGCCGACTCTGCTTGGCAATCTTCAATGCAGGTCAGGGTGGACATCACGCCTGGGTCTACCTGCCCACAACTTTGACGTGTAGGTGACGACATGGCGGATGTTCAACAGATACTCATCGGCGCGGGCCCGGACGGTCAGCCGGTCGGGCAGGCCATGCGCCTGGCCAATCGCCACGGCCTGGTGGCGGGCGCGACCGGTACCGGCAAGACCGTGACGCTGCAGCGCCTGGCCGAGGTCTTCAGCGATGCTGGTGTGGCGGTGTTCGCTGCAGATATCAAGGGCGACCTTTGCGGCCTGGGTGCAGCGGGCAATCCCCAGGGCAAGGTGGCGGAGCGAATCGCCGGGATGCCCTGGCTCAATCACACGCCGCAGGGCTATCCCGTGACCTTGTGGGACGTACATGGCCAGTCAGGTCATCCGTTGCGTACCACGTTGTCGGAAATGGGGCCGTTGCTGCTCGGATCCCTGCTTGAGTTGACCGACAGCCAGCAGTCCGCGCTCTACGCCGCGTTCAAGGTCGCGGATCGCGAAGGCCTGCTGTTGCTGGACATCAAGGACCTCAAGGCGCTGCTCAACTATCTGCATGACAACCCGCAGGTGCTGGGCGAGGACAGTGCGCTGATGACCACCGGCTCCAGCCAGGCGTTGCTGCGCAGGCTGGCCGTATTGGAGCAGCAGGGCGCCGAAGCGCTGTTTGGCGAGCCGGCTTTGCAACTTGAAGACATCCTGCAGCCGGCCAGCGACGGCAGAGGACGTATTCATCTGCTCGACGCCAGCCGCCTGGTGCACGAAGCGCCCAAGGTCTACGCCACCTTCCTTTTGTGGCTACTGGCCGAGTTGTTCGAGCAACTGCCCGAGCGGGGCGATGCCGACAAGCCGCTGCTGGCGCTGTTTTTCGATGAAGCGCACCTGCTGTTCGCCGATACCCCCAAGGCGTTGCAGGATCGCCTTGAACAGGTGGTGCGGCTGATTCGTTCAAAAGGCGTGGGCGTGTATTTCGTTACCCAGTCACCGGGAGATTTGCCGGACAACATTCTGGCGCAACTGGGGCTGCGGATTCAGCACGGTCTGCGGGCGTTCACCAGCAAGGAGCAGAAATCCCTCAAGGCCGTGGCGGATGGCTTTCGCCCCAACCCTGAGTTCGACGCGCTGGCGGTGCTCACCGAACTGGGCATCGGCGAGGCGCTGGTGGGGACCTTGCAGGAGAAGGGCACGCCCGAGATCGTCAGGCGCGTGCTGGTGGCGCCTCCGCAATCGCGGATCGGGCCGCTGAGTGATGCCGAGCGCGCGGCGTTGATCGCGCGATCGCCGCTGGCCGGGCGTTACGACAAGCCGATCGATCGGGAGTCGGCCTATGAAATGCTGCTGGCGCGCAAGGTGCCTGAAGCGCAGGCCGCACCCGCCGGCGAGGAAAAATCCGAAGGCGGATTTGCCGATATGGCGGGGGGATTTCTCGGTGGCTTGGCAGGGCAGGCGGTCAAGAGCGCGATGCGTCAGGCAGCCAATCAGATCGGCCGGGAGTTGGTGCGGGGCTTGATGGGGTCGTTGCTGGGCGGGGGCAAGAAGCGGCGTTGAATCGTTCGATGTGCCGTAGCAGCAGGGCTTGCATCGTTGGAAAGCGCGAGCTTGCGAACTTCGCACTTGTGGGAGCCGGCTTGCTGGCGAATGCGATCTCAAGATCGCTCCCGCCGGCAAGCCGTGCTGCTACGGTTATGTTTACATCATCAACCCAGCGCTTTGGACGCCAGCCAGAACAGGCCCGCCGACAGTCCGACGGTGGCGGGCAGGGTCAGCACCCAGGCCAGCAGGATGTTGCGTACAGTGCCGCCCTGCAGGCCGCTCTTGTTGGCGACCATGGTGCCGGCCACGCCTGACGACAGGATGTGGGTGGTCGACACCGGTAGCGCGAAGACGTTGGCCAAGGCGATGGCGCTGGCGGTGGTGATCTGCGCAGACATGCCCTGTGCGTAGGTCATGCCCTGTTTGCCGATCTTCTCACCGATGGTCAGGACCACGCGCTTCCAGCCGACCATGGTGCCGATACCCAGCGCCAGGGCAACCGCCAGAATCACCCAGAACGGTGCGTATTCGGTGGTGGCCGTCAGGTCTTTACGCAGCTTCTCCAGATCGGATTTCTCGCGGGCATCCAGGCTCGGCAGCTTGCTGACTTTGCGCGCGGTGTCGTCCAGGCACAGCAGGTAGCGGCGCACTTCGATACGGTGCTCAGGCGCCAGGCTGTGGTAGTCGGTCACGCCCTTGAGGTTGTTCAGCAGCGCGTCGATGGTCGGCTCGGTCTGCTCGGGGTTGCAGCTGAAGCGCTCCGGCAGGTCACCGGATTTGGCCTTGCCCAGCGCCAGATACTCGCCCAGCGTTGCGTTATTGCGCTGGTAGAACTGGCTCAGGTGCAGGGTCGCATCGCGGGTGCGTTCGATCTGGTAGGTGGTGGTGGAGAGGTCCAGGACGAACTGCGCCGGCACGATGCCGATCAGCACCAGCATGATCAGGCCGATGCCTTTCTGGCCGTCGTTGGAGCCGTGCACGAAGCTGACGGCCATGGCCGAGATCACCAATACCAGGCGATTCCAGAACGGCGGGTGTTTCTTGTCATCGATGCTGCGGCGCTGTTCCGGGGTCTTGTGCATCTTGGACAGCGGGCGCCAGGTTTTCAGGCCGATCAGCACCAGCGCGGCGACGATAAAGCCCATCAGCGGCGAGAACACCAGCGAGGCGCCGATATCGATTGCCTTCTGCCAGTTCACGCCGTCGGCCAGCGGAATGTGGTTGATCAGCGCATTGGCCAGGCCCACGCCGAGGATCGAACCGATCAGCGTGTGGGAGCTGGAGGCCGGAATGCCGAAGTACCAGGTCCCCAGGTTCCAGGTGATCGCGGCCGCCAGCAGCGAGAACACCATCGCCAAGCCGTGGCCGGTGTTGACGTTGATCAGCAATTCGACCGGCAGCAGGTGAACGATGGCATAGGCCACGCCGACGCCGCCGAGCAGCACCCCGAGAAAGTTGAACACACCAGAAAAGAACACCGCCAGATGGGGCGGCATGGCCTTGGTGTAAATGACTGTCGCCACCGCGTTGGCGGTGTCATGAAAGCCGTTGATGAACTCGAAGGTGAGGACGAAAGCCAGGGCGAGCAACAGGCTCACAATCACCCAGGCGTCCAGTCCGCTGAATAAATCGATCATGGAAGGTTTTCTGACCCGGTATTAAGGGGGCGGGATTATGACAGAAAAAAAACATCACGATAGGCAAGCCGCCAATTGGTAGCAGCCTGCAACGAAATTTCTGCCCCACCACCACCCTATTGACTTCCTGTCGGGAAGCAAAATGGCATGCACATGAGCTTCAACCTTAGCTCAAACCGGGTCGAGTGCAGCGTGGATCTGCCCGGCGCGAAACCTGGCGCCGAAGCATATGGAGATTCACGGCTCTTCTTTGAGCTCGTTTTCCATTTTCTGCAGTTCTTGCTTGAACGCCTGATCGAGCAGGCTGGCCCGCTTGCGCCATGGCTTGCGCTCGGGATCGGGTTGCGCGGCATAAGTGGTCACTTCACCGCCGTAGACATCCTTGTAACGTTGTTCCTGGCGCTCTAATTCTGCGCGCAGTTCATCTTTGGTCACGTTGTTACCTGATTGTGTCGAGTTTGATTCTGGCGATAACGCATGGGCAGAAAATGCCGGTGGCCGATGACAGGTCGATTTGAACAAACGAATGCGACGAGTCCTGGGCGAAAGTATTGGACACTTTCTGTCACATGCGGCTACGCGCACCAGAACGACATAGCTGCCGTAGCAACATTCACTTTGTTTCCGGTTGCCAGAGTTCTGGCCAATTGACCAGGCTTGCGCCTTGGCTATCGCCGGGGCAGTGCACGGGGGCAATGCAAACGGTGCGTGGATTGGATCCAGGGAACAATTGCCGGGGAGGAATCCGCGCCAGGGCGTAATAGCACGTCAATTGGTCAACACTATCGTCCAAGATGAACGCAAGAGTCAACTCTGCTGAAACGCTCTAGTGAATTAATGAGGATTAATTCTGCATGCTTGTACGAAGCTTCCGAAGTTTGTGCCAGTCATTGATGTGACAGAAGTTTGTAATCTCAATTGCAGACTGACTGAGACAAAAAACTGGCGACGTAATTCCATGAAGATTTTCGCTCGCTGACCGGCGAGATGTATCCACGTGGTTACAAACTGGCGGACCTTCGGGAGGCAGAGACAAAAACGGCCTTGCGGTGAGCAAGGCCGTGCCTGGGACTTCTCAGTGGGTACCTGACCAGTATTTCCAAGAAGCCACACAGTGGCGTGTGAAAGGTATAAGCAACGAGGCGACCGGTCAATTGCGATTATCGGCCAGTGGTTCGATAATCGCCCAAATCACCCTTGCCGTCCTCGCAAAAAGAGGCGAGAGTGGCGCTACAGATGGCCTGCGTGGCGGCGACGAACGGTGTCAAGATGAACGATCAACTGCGTAATTCCTTTGCCTCACTGGCGCCTCCCATCGTGGCGTCGCCCGCCAAGAGGATCCAGGCGTTTACCGGTGACCCCGATTTCATGACCTCGCTGGCCCGCGGTCTCGCAGTGATCCACGCCTTCCAGGAACGCAAGCGCCACCTGACCATCGCGCAGATCAGCCACCGCACCGAAATTCCCCGCGCAGCCGTCCGGCGCTGCCTGCACACGCTGATCAAGCTCGGTTACGCCACCACTGACGGGCGCACCTATTCGCTGCTGCCAAAGGTGCTGACGCTGGGCCACGCCTATCTGTCGTCGACGCCTCTGGCTGTTTCTTCCCAGCCGTATCTGGACCGCATGAGCAACCAGCTGCATGAGGCCTGCAACATGGCGACCCTGGAAGGCGACGACATTCTTTATATAGCTCGTTCCGCGACGACCCAGCGGCTGATTTCGGTGGACCTGGCCGTGGGCGGGCGCCTGCCGGCCTATTGCACGTCCATGGGCAGGATCCTGCTGGCGGCGCTCGATGATGTGTCGTTGCAGGAGTATCTGGATCACGTCGACCTGCAACCCAAGACCAGCCGCACCCTGCGCACGCCGGAAGCCTTGCTCGAATGCCTGCAACAGGTTCGCCAGCAAGGCTGGTGCATCGTCGATCAGGAGCTGGAGCAGGGCCTGCGTTCGATCGCGGTGCCGGTGTACGACGCCTCCGGCCAGGTGTTGGCGGCGCTCAATGTCAGCACCAGCGCGGGGAGGGTGCCGCGCAACGAGCTGGAGCAGAAGTTTTTGCCGATCATGCTCGATGCCAGCCGCGACTTGAGTAATCAGCTGTTCACTTGATATCCGACCCGTCGCGATCCGGCTTTCTGGCGAATGCGCCTTCAAGAACGCCCCCGCCGGCAAGCCGTGCTGCTACGGGGGCGTGGAAACCCCTCTTAAGGATGTGTTCGATTACCGAACGCTTCGTCGATTATCGGATTGTTCCGCCCCTCGCTCAGGCATAACCTCAATCTCATCCCGGCGCTGATGGCTCGCGCCGCTCACCGATTGACGTTCTGAACCTGGATCCCCCATGGCCGCGATGCCTTCTCTGCAAGCGCGTAGCGCCTGCGCCAGCGGACCAGGTACGAGGAGAAGCATGATGCGTGACGTGTTTATCTGCGATGCAATCCGCACCCCGATCGGCCGTTTCGGCGGCGCGCTGGCGACGGTGCGCGCCGACGACCTGGCCGCACTGCCGATCAAGGCGCTGATCGAGCGCAACCCCTCGGTGAACTGGAACGAGCTGGACGAAGTGTTCCTCGGCTGCGCCAACCAGGCCGGCGAAGACAACCGCAACGTGGCGCGCATGGCCGCGCTGCTGGCGGGCCTGCCGTACAGCGTGCCGGGCGTGACCTTGAACCGCCTGTGCGCCTCGGGGCTGGACGCGGTGGGCAGCGCCTTTCGTGCCATCGCCTGTGGCGAGATGGAGTTGGCGATCGCTGGCGGCGTCGAGTCGATGTCCCGCGCGCCGTTTGTGATGGGCAAGGCCGACGCCGCCTTTGGTCGCGGCCAGAAGCTGGAAGACACCACCTTGGGCTGGCGCTTCGTCAACCCGCTGATGAAAGACCAGTATGGCGTCGAAACCATGCCGCAGACCGGCGACAACGTCGCTGAAGACTTCAAGGTTTCCCGCGAAGATCAGGACGCCTTTGCCCTGCGCAGCCAGCAGCGCACGGCAGCGGCACAGGCCAGCGGCTTCTTCGCCGAAGAAATCGTGCCGGTGCGCATCGCCCACAAGAAGGGCGAAACCATCGTCGACAAGGACGAGCACCCGCGCGCCGACACCAACATGGAAGCGCTGAGCAAGCTCAAGCCGGTCAACGGCCCGGGCAAGACCGTCACCGCTGGCAACGCAGCCGGTCTTAATGACGGCGCCGTAGCACTGATCCTGGCCTCCGCCGAAGCGGTGAAAAAGCACGGCCTGACTCCGCGCGCCCGCGTACTGGGCATGGCCAGCGCAGGCGTCGAGCCGCGCGTGATGGGCGTCGGCCCGGTGCCTGCGGTGCGCAAACTGGTCGAGCGTCTGGGCCTTGCGGTGTCGGATTTCGACGTCATCGAACTCAACGAAGCCTTTGCCAGCCAAGGCCTGGCGGTCATGCGTGAGCTGGGCTTGGCGGACGATTCACCCAAGGTCAACCCGAACGGCGGCGCCATTTCGCTCGGCCATCCGCTGGGGATGAGCGGCGCGCGTCTGGTGCTCACCGCCTTGCATCAATTGGAGAAAACCGGCGGCAGAAAGGGACTTGCCACCATGTGCGTCGGTGTAGGACAGGGCCTGGCCCTGGCGATAGAACGATAATCGGCACAAAACCAGATCAACCACCCGAGCTCATCGGGTTGCCTCCACGAAAAGGCAACCCGGGGCTTGGGCGGTTGTCCTTGTGATGTCGAAGTGTTACTGCTTAAGTCTAAGTGTTACAGGTTATGTCGTAGACTGGCTGGCCTTTACAAAATATGGGGAAACAATAATGACAACGACTCACTACACCGGAGAAGAAAGGAGCAAACGGATTTTTGCGATTGTGGGTGCCTCTTCAGGCAACCTCGTGGAATGGTTCGACTTCTATGTCTACGCCTTCTGCGCGATCTACTTCGCACCGGCCTTCTTCCCGTCCGACGATCCGACCGTACAACTGCTCAACACCGCAGGCGTGTTTGCCGCGGGCTTCCTGATGCGTCCTATCGGTGGCTGGCTGTTTGGCCGCGTCGCCGACAAACATGGCCGCAAGAACTCCATGATGATTTCGGTACTGATGATGTGCGGTGGCTCGCTGGTCATCGCCTGCCTGCCGACCTACGCCTCGATCGGTGCCTGGGCGCCGTTCCTGCTGCTGGTGGCACGTCTGTTTCAGGGCCTGTCGGTGGGTGGCGAATACGGCACCACGGCCACCTACATGAGTGAGGTCGCGTTGCGGGGGCAGCGTGGTTTCTTCGCCTCCTTCCAGTACGTGACGCTGATCGGTGGTCAATTGCTGGCGGTGCTGACCGTGGTCATCCTGCAGCAATTTCTCAATGCCGATGAGCTCAAAGCCTACGGCTGGCGGATTCCGTTCGTGGTCGGTGCCATCGCGGCAGTCATCTCGCTGCTGCTGCGCCGCTCGCTGAAAGAAACCACCACCGCCGAAGTGCGTCAGGACAAGGACGCCGGCAGCATGGCCGCGCTGTTCCGCAATCACGCTGGCGCCTTCATCACCGTGCTGGGCTACACCGCCGGCGGCTCGCTGATTTTCTACACCTTCACCACTTACATGCAGAAATACCTGGTGAACACGGTGCACATGGACGCCAAGACCGCCAGTTACATCATGACCGGCGCGCTGTTCCTGTACATGTGCATGCAGCCGGTGTTCGGCGCACTGGCGGACAAGATCGGTCGCCGTGCCTCGATGCTGTGGTTCGCAGGCCTGGGCACGATCTGCACTGTGCCGATCCTGATGACCCTGAAAACCACCACCAGCCCGGTGCTGGCCTTTGTGCTGATCACCCTGGCACTGGCGATCGTCAGCTTCTATACCTCGATCAGCGGCCTGGTGAAGGCCGAGATGTTCCCGGTGCATGTCCGTGCCCTGGGCGTGGGCCTGGCCTACGCCGTGGCCAACGCCATCTTCGGTGGCTCGGCCGAGTTCGTGGCCCTGAGCTTCAAGAACATGGGGTCGGAAAACACCTTCTACTGGTATGTGACGGCGATGATGGCAATTGCCTTCCTCTTCAGCCTGCGCCTGCCGAAGAAGCCGGAATACCTGCACGAAGACCACTGATTCATTTCCATCGCGCGCGCCTGCACCCGGGCGCGCGTCATCCATACTCTTCAATGACTTTCTCGCAAAGTGCTCGATAAAAAGGGAGCTGCTATGGCATTCGTACAACTTGAAGACGGTGAACTGCATTACCAGATCGACGGGCCGGCCGGCGCGCCAGTGCTGGTGCTGTCCAACTCGCTGGGCACTGACCTGCATATGTGGGACGCGCAGGTCGCCGCGTTCAGCAAGTCGTTCCGGGTCGTGCGCTACGACACCCGTGGCCATGGCAAATCCCTTGTCACCCAAGGGCCTTACACCATCGAACAACTGGGGCGTGATGTCCTGGCGCTGCTCGATGCGCTGAAGGTCAAACAGGCGCACTTCTGTGGATTGTCCATGGGCGGGTTGATCGGCCAGTGGCTGGGCATTCATGCCAATGACCGTCTGCACAAGCTGATCCTGTGCAACACCGCCGCGAAAATCGGTGGTCCGGAAATGTGGGACCCGCGCATCGAGATGGTGGAGAAGGGCGGCGAACAGGCGATGAAAGAGCTGGGCGCCGGCGCTGTCGGCCGCTGGTTCACCCCGGACTTCGCGCGGGATCACGCCGACAAGGTCAAGCCGGTGACCGACGTGCTGGCCTCGACTTCGCCACTGGGCTATGCGGCTTGCTGCGCGGCGGTGCGTGATGCGGACTTCCGTAAACAGCTGCATTCGATCACCGTGCCGACGCTGATGATCTGCGGCAGCCACGACGCGGTGACGACCGTTGCCGATGGCCATTTCATCCAGAACCACATCGCCGGTTGCCAGCTGTCCGACTACTACGCCGCGCACCTGTCCAACGTCGAGCTGGGTGAGGTGTTCACCTTGCGCGTGACGGAATTCTTGTTGAGTTGAGGTGATGTAAGCATTTGAACCTGTAGGAGCCGGCTTGCTGGCGATGCGCTGTGTCAGACGCCACATCATTGAATGATCCACCGCATTCGTCGGAACGCCGCCCGCACCAAGCCGGCTCCTACAGTTGATCTTCGTTTACCCAATAAAAAACCCACCGGCTGGTGGGTTTTTTATTGAGCGATGAATCAGAACAACCGGGTTTCCGGCACGTCCCCCGCAGTCGGCTTCTTCTCGCCGGTCTGGGTCTGTTCGTACCAGCCGCCACCCAGGGCCTTGTACAGATTGACCTCGCTGGTCAGCTGCGACAGGCGATCGGTGATCAACGACTGCTGCGCGCTGAACAACTGACGCTGGGCGTCGAGGAAGGTCAGGTTGCTGTCGACACCGATGCGATAGCGACGCTCAGCCAAGCGGTAGTATTCCTGGTTGGCGGTGACGAAATCGGTCTGTGCCTTGAGCTGGTCGGTGAAGGTCTTGCGCGAAGCCAGGCCGTCGGAGACTTCCTGGAACGCGGTCTGAATCGCCTTCTCGTAGTTGGCCACGCCGATGTCTTTCTGGATCTTCGAGTAATCCAGGCTGGCGCGCAGGCTGCCGGCGTTGAAGATCGGCAGGTTGATCTTCGGCGTGAACAGCCAGGTACCCGAGCCGCCCTTGAACAGGCCGCTCAGATCGCCGCTGGCGGTACCGGCACTGGCCGTCAGGCTGATGCTCGGGAAGAACGCCGCGCGCGCTGCACCGATGTTGGCGTTGGCGGCCTTGAGGCTGTACTCGGCCTGGAGGATGTCAGGACGGCGTTGCAGCAGCTCCGACGGCAGGCCAGGCGGCATCTCGTTGAGCATGTCGGCGCTCAGCGGTTTGGACGCAGGCAGGTTGGCCGGCAGGCCGGTGCCCAGCAGCAGGACGAGGTTGTTCTCGTCCTGCGCGACCAGACGCTGATACTGCGCCAGCTTGACCCGGGCGCTCTCGACCGAGGTGCGCGACTGTGCGAGGTCCAGTGCCGAGGCCACGCCGACTTCGTTGCTGCGCGAGGTCAGGCGGAAGCTTTCCTCGAAGGCGCCGAGGGTGTCCTGCGTCACCTTGTACAGCTCTTTGTCCGCCTGCCAGGTCAGGTAGGCGTTGGCGACGTTGGCCACCAGGCTGATCTGCGTGCTGCGGCGGGCTTCTTCGCTGGAGAAGTAGGTCTGCAGCGCTTGCTCGCTCAGGCTGCGCACGCGGCCGAACAGGTCCAGCTCATAGGCGCTGACCCCCAGGCCCACCGAATACTGGCTGGTGATGCCTGCCTGGCCGCTCTGGGACAGGTCGGCCGGCACCCGCTGACGGGTACCGGTGGCGTCGGCGGCCACGGCCGGGAACAGGTCCGCACGCTGGATGCGGTACTGGGCCCGGAAGGCGTCGATGTTCAGGGCCGCGACACGCAGGTCGCGGTTGTTTTCCAGGGCCGTCTGAATCAGTTGTTGCAGCGCCGGGTCCTGGAAGAACTGGCGCCAGCCTTGCTCGGCGGCTGCCTGGTTGGCCGCCTGGGCCGGCGAATACGCCGGGCCTTGCGGATACTGGGCGGCCACCGGTGCGGCAGGCTGCTTGTACTCGGGGATCAACGAGCAGCCGCTAAGAACGATCGCGGTCACTGCCAGAGAGATCAGGGACTTGCTCATTGGCCAGCCTCATCATGTGGAATATGTTTCTGTTTGCTCTTGAACAGCGAGGATACCGAAACGAAGAACAGCGGTACCCAGAAGATCGCCAGGATCGTGGCCGTAATCATACCGCCGATTACACCTGTACCGATCGAGTGCTGGCTACCCGAGCCTGCGCCGGTGGAGATCGACAGCGGCACCACGCCGAGGATGAACGCCGCCGACGTCATCACGATCGGACGCAGACGCATCCGGCACGCTTCGACGGCCGCATCGATCAACGACTTGCCTTGTTCATGCAGTTCCTTGGCGAACTCGACGATCAGAATCGCGTTCTTCGCCGCCAGACCCACCGTCACCAACAGACCGACCTGGAAGAACACGTCGTTGGACAGGCCGCGCAGGCTGGTGGCCATTAGCGCACCGATCACACCCAGCGGCACCACGAGCAGGACCGCGATCGGGATCGACCAGCTTTCGTACAGCGCTGCCAGACAGAGGAAGACCACCAGTACCGAAAGCGCGTACAGCGCCGGCGCCTGCGAGCCCGACAGCCGTTCTTCGAACGACAGGCCGGTCCAGGAGTAGCCGATGCCTTGCGGCAGTTGCTGGGTCAGGCGCTCGATTTCCGCCATGGCCTGGCCGGTACTGTAGCCCGGGGCCGGGGTACCGAGGATTTCTTCGGCCGGAACACCGTTGTAGCGCGACAGTTTCGGCGAACCGAACACCCACTCGCCGGTGGCGAAGGCGCTGAACGGCACCATGGTCCCGCTGGCGTTGCGCACGTACCACTTGTTCAGGTCTTCAGGGCTCATCCGCGATTTCGGGTTGCCCATGATGTAGACCTTCTTCACCCGACCGCGGTCGATGAAGTCGTTGACGTAGTTACCGCCCATCGCCACCGACAGGGTGGTGTTGATGTCCGACTGGGTCACGCCCAGGGCGCGGGCTTTTTCGTCATCGATGTCCAGCTGGTATTGTGGCTCGTCGGTCAGCCCGTTCGGGCGCACGCCCGCCAGGATCTTGCTCTGCGCCGCGAGGCCCAGTAACTGGTTACGTGCCTGCATGAGTTTTTCATGGCCCAGGCCGCCCTGGTCCTGCAGGTACAGGTCGAAACCGGTGGCGTTACCCAGCTCCAGTACCGCAGGCGGTACAACGGCGAAGGACATCGCGTCGCGGAAGCCGAAGAAGTGCCCCTGGGCACGCTTGGCCACTTCGAACACGCTGTTGGACGAGTCACGCTCTTCCCACGGCTTGAGCATGACGAACGCCAGGCCCGAGCTCTGGCCACGACCGGCGAAGTTGAAGCCGTTGACCGTGAACACCGAGTTCACGCCCGGGTCGGTCAGCAGGTATTCGCGCATCTTGTCCAGGGTGGTCTGCGTACGCTCGGCAGTGGAGCCGGGCGGCGTCTGCACCTGGGCGAAGATCACGCCCTGGTCTTCTTCAGGCAGGAACGCGGTCGGGATGCGAGTGAACATCCAGATCATGCCGGCGAAGATCAGCAGGTACGCCAGGAACGCCGGGAACTTGTGGCGAATGACGTTGCTCACGCCACGCTCGTAGCTCAGGACGCTGCGGTCGAAGGTGCGGTTGAACCAGCCGAAGAAACCCTTGCGCGGCTGAGCGTGCTTGACCGGGTCGATCGGCTTGAGAATGGTGGCACACAGTGCTGGCGTGAAGATCAGCGCAACCAGTACCGACAGGGCCATGGCCGAAACCACGGTGATCGAGAACTGGCGGTAGATCACACCGGTGGAGCCGCCGAAGAACGCCATCGGCAGCAGTACCGCCGAGAGCACCATCGCGATACCGACCAGCGCGCCCTGGATCTGCTCCATGGATTTGCGCGTCGCGTCCCGGGGAGACAAGTGCTCCTCGGCCATGACCCGTTCGACGTTTTCCACCACGACGATGGCGTCGTCCACCAGCAAGCCGATGGCCAGCACCATACCGAACATGGTCAGGGTGTTGATGGTGAAACCGGATGCCGCAAGGATGCCGAACGTACCGAGCAATACCACCGGCACAGTCATCGTGGTGATGATGGTGGCGCGGAAGTTCTGCAGGAACAGGTACATCACCAGGAACACCAGGATGATCGCCTCACCCAGGGTGTGCACTACGCCGTTGATCGACTCTTTGACCACCGGAGTGGTGTCATACGGGTAAACCACTTTCATCCCTGGCGGGAAGAAGGGTTCCAGGCGGCTCATGGTGTCGCGGATCGCCTGGGCGGTGTCCAGCGCGTTGGCGCCGGTGGCCAGCTTGATCGCCAGACCGGAGGCCGGTTTACCGTTGAACTGCGCGTCGACGCTGTAGTTCTCGCCACCCAGACCGATGGTGGCGACGTCCTTCAGGCGCACTTGCGAACCGTCCTGATTGACCTTGAGCAGGATGTTGCCGAACTGCTCGGAGGTCTGCAGGCGGGTCTTGCCGATGATGGTGGCGTTGAGCTGCTGACCCTTGACCGCCGGCAGGCCGCCGATCTGGCCGGACGACACCTGAACGTTCTGCGCGGTGATCGCGCTCTTCACGTCGACCGGGGTCAGCTGGAAGTTGTTCAGCTTGGCCGGGTCCAGCCAGATGCGCATCGCGTACTGGGCACCGAACACCTGGAAGTCACCCACGCCCGGGGTACGGGCGATCTGGTCCTGGATGTTGGAGACGATGTAGTTGGACAAGTCTTCCTTGGCCATGCTGCCGTCTTCGGACACCAGGCCGATCACCAACAGGAAGTTCTTCACCGCTTTGGTCACGCGCAGGCCCTGCTGTTGCACCTCTTGGGGCAGCAGCGGGGTGGCCAGGTTCAGCTTGTTCTGGACCTGAACCTGAGCGATGTCCGGGTTGGTACCCTGGTTGAAGGTCACGGTGATGGTCATGCTGCCATCGGAGTTACTTTCGGACGAGATGTAACGCAGGTTGTCGATACCGTTCATCTGCTGCTCGATGACCTGTACCACAGTGTCCTGCACGGTCTGTGCGGACGCACCTGGGTAGGTCACCTGAATGGCGATGGCCGGCGGCGCAATGGCCGGATACTGGTTGATCGGCAGCTTGAGAATGGAAAGCGTACCGACCAGCATGATCACGAGGGCGATTACCCACGCGAAAATGGGTCGATCGATGAAAAACTTCGACATGAATCAGTTACTCCCTTGTGCGGGAGCCGGTGCCGCCGCGGGCTTGACGTTGGTCGCTTCGGTGGCTTTCACCTGCGCACCCGGCTTGACGTATTGCAGGCCTTCGGTGATGACGCGATCGCCGGCGCTCAGGCCTTTTTCCACCACCCAGTCGGTGCCGATGGTGCGGTTGGCGACCAGCTGACGCAGTTCGACCTTGTCTTCCTTGTTGACCACCAGCGCGGTCGGTGTGCCTTTGAGGTCGCGGGTAATGCCTTGCTGCGGCACCAGGATCGCCTGCTCGTTCACACCGGCCTGCAGACGTGCATGCACGAACATGCCTGGCAGCAGGGTGTGGTTGGGGTTGGGGAACACGGCGCGCAAGGTAACGGAGCCCGTTGTCTGGTCCACCGACACTTCGGAGAACTCCAGCTTGCCGTCTACCGGATACTGGCTGTTGTCTTCCAGGGTCAGCTTGACCTTGGCAGCGTTGTCTCCGGCTTTCTGCAGCTTGCCGCTTTCCAGCTCGTGACGCAGGCGCAGCATCTCGGCCGAGGACTGGATCACGTCGACGTAGATCGGGTCCAGCTGCTGAATGCTGGCCATGGCGTCGGCCTGGCCATTGGTCACCAGCGCACCTTCAGTGAACAGCGAACGACCGATGCGGCCGGAAATCGGCGCATACACCTTGGTGTAGCGCAGGTTGATCTCGGCGGTCTGCACGGCAGCCTGGGCTTCGCGGGCGTTGCCGACGGCGGTGTCGTATTCCTGGCGGCTGACGGCCTGCTCGTTGATCAGCTGCTTGTAGCGGCCTGCCAGCGAGTTGGCCGACTCAAAAGTGGCTTTCGCACTGTTGAGGTTGGCTTCGTAGATGGCCGGATCGATCTGATACAGCTGCTGACCGGCCTTGACGTCGGTGCCTTCAGTGAACAGGCGCTTGAGAATGATGCCGTTGACCTGCGGACGCACTTCGGCGACGCGGTAGGCAGTGGTGCGGCCCGGCAGGTCGGAGACCAGGGTGTAGGCCTGAGGCTGGATGGTCACGACGCCGACCTGAGGAGGGGGTGGAGCAGCAGCTGCCGCTTCTTCCTTTTTACTGCATCCGCTG
Source organism: Pseudomonas sp. 2 (assembly GCF_056627435.1). Classification (NCBI taxonomy): domain Bacteria; kingdom Pseudomonadati; phylum Pseudomonadota; class Gammaproteobacteria; order Pseudomonadales; family Pseudomonadaceae; genus Pseudomonas; species Pseudomonas sp. 2. The sequence continues at coordinate 337,523 of NZ_JBWXNG010000002.1, read as the reverse complement.
AGCAGCGATGCCACGGCGACGGCAGTGACCAGTACGGTAACAGCTGGCTTGAATTGCATGAAAATCCTCGGGTCAGGAGCAACGCTCATGAAAAGTGAAAAGGGCGTAAAGGGTTTTCCGGCTGGATAAGTAGCAAGCTAATGAATATACTTACGTTCACGCTTGTTTGTAAATACCTGTGACTGCGACAGACGAACGCACTGCAAGCATCGATTTCCCGCGCGGGACAAGGCAATACAAGGGCCGCCCGCTATGCTGTTCAGGCCACTCGAGCGCAGAGCCTGAACCATCATCATTGAGGTTTTACTGCCATGGTTCGACGCACGAAAGAAGAAGCTCAGGAAACGCGCAGGCAGATCCTTGAAGCCGCCGAGCAGGCCTTCTTCGAGCGCGGCGTGGCGCGTACGACCCTGGCGGACATCGCGGCGCTGGCGGGCGTCACGCGAGGCGCGATCTACTGGCATTTCAGCAACAAGGCCGATCTGGTGCAGGCGATGCTCGACAGCCTGCATGAACCGCTGGAAGAGATGGCCCGTGCCAGCGAAAGTGCCGACGAACTGGACCCATTGGGCTGGACGCGAAAGCTTCTGGTTCATTTGTTTCAGCAAGTTGCTACGGACCCAAAAACCCGCCGCATCAATGAAATTCTTTTTCATAAATTCGAATTCACCGATGAAATGTGCGACATGCGCCGCCAGCGTCAATTCGTCTGGCTGGACGCCAACGAGCGAATCGCCCTGGCCCTGAGCAACGCCGCGCGCCAAGGACAGCTCCCCGCTGACCTGGACCCACAGCGAGCGGCCATTTGTCTGCATGCTTATATACACGGCATTCTGGGCCAGTGGTTACTGGTGCCAGACAGCTTCCCTCTGTCCGAGGACGCCGAACGACTGGTCGATACCGTGCTGGATATGCTCCGTTACAGTCCCGCGCTGCGCAACTCTGAGTCCGGTGCCTGAGCCACCGTCTTCGCGTCACAGAATGTTGCGTCTACGTGACCGGACTATAACGGCGTGGCGCATAGCCTGCATCTATACCTAGGTTCTATCCACTTGAACAGGTGGTTTACCTGCTCTTTACCCGGATTATGCCGCCATTCAGTTAACTGACAGTTAACGGTCCTTGTCCTCACGTCCGCGCAGCACCGTGTTGGGCATCGCCAGCGCGGCCGCCAGCCCCAGCAGGGAAATCGCGGCGCTGGCCAGCAGCAGGTGCTGGAAGGTCATCGACAATTGGCCGCGCAACAACTCCAGTGCCGGGCCGCTGACCTTGCTCAGGCTGTCCATCAGCACATTCCCGGATTGACCTTCGCCGCCGATCGCACCTGCGCCGAGTTGGTCCAGCCCCGAACCTGCCAGCATCGCCAGTAGCAGCGCCGACATGCTCGCCACCCCGACCGCGCCGCCGAGCGAGCGGAACAGGTTGGTGGTGCTGGTGGCCACCCCCATGTCCTTCATCTGTACCGAGTTCTGCGAGCCGACCAGCGAGGTCGGAAATTGCAGGCCGCAAGCGATGCCGGTCAGGACCATGAACAGGCTGGTGAGGACCACAGAGTCGGCCGGGGTGAAGGCGATGCCGATAATGGTCAGTGGCATCAACAGCGCGCCGCTCAGGATGATCGGTTTGTAACGGCCGCTGAGTGACGTCCGGCGGCCGCCGAAATAGGCGCCCATGGGCATGCCGATGGCCAGTGGCATCAGGTGCAGGGCGGCGCTGTCGGCGCCGCCGCCGGTGACGGTCTGGAAGCGCAGCGGCAGCAGGACGATCAGCGAGATGGCCTGAAAGTTGGTAAAGAACACCGTGCACCAGCACAGCACCGCACTGCGATTGGCGAACAGGTGCATGGGCAGCAACGGCTCGGCGGCACGCCGTTCGTGGACGACGAACAGCACCAGCGCCAGCAGCGCGACACCCAGTTGGCTCAGCACATGCGGGTCACGCCAGCTGTGGCCCTGGCCGATTTCGGTGATCCCCAGCAACAGCGCGGTCAGGCCGACGATCATCAGCACCGTGCCCAGGTAATCGATGATCGGTTTGCGCTGCGGCACCGGCAGTCCGATCAGCGTTTTACGTGCGACCCACCAGGCAAGCAAACCCAGCGGCAGGTTGATGATGAACACCCAGCGCCACGACAGGTACTCGGTCATGAACCCGCCGAGCACCGGGCCAGCAACGCTGGCCAGCGCGTACATGCTGCTGAAATAGCCCTGATAGCGACCGCGTTCGCGAGGGGGGACGATGTCGCCGATGATCGCCTGGCTGACCGAGACCATGCCGCCGGCGCCGATCCCTTGCAGCACCCGGGCCAGCACCAATTGTTCCATGCTCTGGGCCATGGCACAGAACAGCGAGGCGAGGGTGAAAGTGCCCAGGCCGAACAGCATCAGGCGCCGGCGGCCATACAGATCGCCCAGCTTGCCGTAGATCGGCACGGCGACAGTCAACGCCACCATATAGGCCGAGATCACCCAGGCCAGCAGGTCGAAATCCTTGAATTGGGCGGAGATGGCCGGCATCGAGACCGCGACGATGGTCTGGTCCAGGGCACTGAGAAACACGGCCATCATCAACGCGAACAGAATGCTGCGGATGTCCGTATGGGATTGGTTGAGACTGGTCACGGGGCAGGACTCGAACAGGCAGTTGAATCACCGCAAGCGCGGCGGGAAAGTCTGCCCAGTCTAGTCCGTTAGCTTGCTAATCGATAGCTGCCTTGCACGGCTTCCACGAAATCGGATCGGCCGCAAAAGGGAGTGTGATCAGCGCAATGAACTGAAGGTGGCATCGGCGGGTGCGCAATGGCCGAAGGTGCAGACCAGCGCACTTCGTGGCTGCTGACGCAACTGCTCGATCCGGTAGGCGCCTGCGGCGTAGATACCCAGAACCACTGCAACGGCGACGACATAAACGCATTGTCTTTTTATTGTGGTTTGCATGACGGCTGCCTCGATCCGGTTAAAAAATGATCTTTTCTACGGATAAGGTCAGTGTAGGCCCGGATCGTCAGTGATGGCGCAGTGATGGGGATTGAATGTTTTTATCGGCAGCGCCAGCGTAGTGGCGTTATGACGATGGAACTAAATGGCTAGCGCTGCGCTGCCTGCATCAGCAACCAATCCAGCAACTCCTGCAGATGCCCGGCAGGCCGGGTGCGCTCCGGATAGACGAAATAATACGCCGAGCCCGTCCGCACCTTCAGGTCGAACGGCGCGACCAGCCGCCCGGCGCTCAGGTCTTCGCCGATCAATGCCCAGTCTCCCATCGCCACCCCCGAGCCTTGGGACGCGACAGTCATCGCCAGGTCCATGGTGTCGAAGTGCTGCCCCTTGCCCAGATTGCTCAACCGCACGCCCGCCGCCTTGAGCCAGTGCCCCCAGTCCTGTTCGCCCAGCGTGGGGTGCAGCAGCATGTGCTGTTCGAGGTCGCTGAAACGTTCGAGAGGCTGAGCCCCGTCGCGCAACGACTGCGAACAGACCGGCGTCAGTTGTTCGTCGAACAGGTGATGAACGTGCAGCGATTCATCGGGATAAGCGCCATATACCACCGCTGCATCAAAGCCTTCATGTCGAAAGTCCACACCGTGGGCGATGGTGGTCGTCAACTCCACCGGAACATCCGGACGTTCCTTTTGCCACTGCAACAAGCGAGGCAGCAGCCAGCGGGTGATGCAGGTCGGCGCCTTCAATTGCAGCGCCTGGTGGCGATCGCCGACCTGATCCACGGCGTCCTCGATCAGGCCGAAAATGTGCTCGATCCGCGGAAACAGTTCGCGACCCTCGGGCGTCAGGCTCAAGCCCCTGGCCTGGCGCTGGAACAGGCGATAACCCAGATGGCTCTCAAGGCCCGCGATCTGCCGGCTCACCGCGCCTTGGGTGATGTGCAGCAGTTCGGCAGCGCGAGTGAAGTTGCAGCAGCGCGCCACCACCAGAAAGGTGTGCAGCGAGGGCAGGGGAGGCAATCGTTTCATGGATGGCTGAGGCATGAGCTGGAGACATGGCTAAGCATGACATTTTTTGCGTTGTCACTGGTATCCGTGCGCAGGTCCAATGCCTGCACATCCGTGAACCGGCAAACAGAACAACGAAAGGTCCAGACACATGGCGACGTGCGGCGAAGTATTGGTCAAGTTACTCGAAGGCTATGGCGTGGAGCAGGTGTTCGGCATTCCCGGCGTGCACACCGTGGAGCTGTACCGCGGGCTGGCCAGCTCGAAGATCCGCCATGTTACGCCTCGCCACGAGCAGGGCGCCGGTTTCATGGCCGACGGTTACGCGCGTACCAGCGGCAAACCGGGCGTGTGCTTCATCATCACCGGCCCCGGCATGACCAACATCACCACCGCCATGGGCCAGGCCTATGCCGATTCGATCCCGATGCTGGTGATCTCCAGCGTGCAGTCGCGCAGCCAACTGGGCGGCGGGCGCGGCAAGCTGCACGAACTGCCTGCGCAAGGCGCGCTGGTGGCGGGCGTCGCGGCGTTCTCCCACACGCTGATGTCGGCGGCCGAGTTGCCTGCGGTGCTGGCGCGGGCCTTCGCGCTGTTCCAGGCCGGTCGCCCGCGCCCGGTGCACATCGAAATCCCGCTGGACGTTCTGGTGGAAAACGCCGACGACCTGCTGGCCAGCGAGCCTGTGTCGATTACCCGCGCAGGCCCGTCGCCTTTAGCGATCAAGCAGATGGCCAAGCTGCTGGCCGGCGCCAAACGCCCGCTGATTCTCGCCGGTGGCGGCGCCATCGATGCCGCGCCTGCGCTGACGCAACTGGCCGAGCAACTCGACGCGCCGGTGGCCCTGACCATCAACGCCAAGGGCATGCTGGCCTCGCACCATCCGTTGCTGATCGGCTCGACCCAATCGCTGGACCCGACCCGCGAGATAATCGAAGGCGCTGACGTAGTGCTGGCGATCGGCACCGAGCTGGCGGAAACCGACTACGACGTCACTTTCCAGGGCCGTTTCAAGATCCCCGGCACCTTGCTGCGCATCGATATCGACCCGGATCAGACCGTGCGCAACTTCCCGCCGAAGGTGGCGCTGGTGTCCGACGCCGCGACCGCTGCGCAAGCCCTGGTCGAGGCTCTGAGTGAATTCCCTATTGCCGAGCGCGCCCACGACTGGGGCCAAAAGCGCGCCGCCGCCCTCAAGGCCACGCTGGACGCCTCGTGGGATGAAGCCACGCGCGGTCAGACGCTGTTCCTCAACACTTTGCTTGAGGTGCTGCCGCAGATCGTCATCGTCGGCGACTCCACCCAGCCGGTGTACACCGGCAACCTGACGCTGGACCTGGACCAGCCCCGTCGCTGGTTCAACTCGTCCACCGGCTACGGCACCCTGGGCTACGCGCTGCCTGCGGCGATTGGCGCCTGGCTCGGCAGCCAGGACGCGGGCGAGCGCAATCCGGTGGCCTGCCTGATCGGCGATGGCGGCCTGCAGTTCACCCTGTCGGAGCTGGCCTGCGCGGTGGAAGCGCAGACGCCGATCATCGTGCTGCTGTGGAATAACCAGGGTTACGAAGAGATCAAGAAATACATGGTCAACCGCGCCATCGAGCCGGTGGGCGTGGACATCTACACCCCTGACTTCATTGGCGTGGCCAAGGCCCTCGGCTGTGCGGCCGAAGCCGTGGCCGGCGTCGAGCCACTGAAAGCGGCCCTGATCGCGGCGAGCGATCGCCAGGGGCCGACCGTTATCGAAATCGACCAGCGCGGCTGGATGAATGGGTTGAAAGCATCGTGAGTGAGGCAACTGTGTTGAGTCCGGTTCTGGCAGGTCTGTACATCGATGGCATCTGGCGCTCCGGCGCCGAGCAATTGCCGGTAATCAATCCGTCGACTGAAGAGCGTCTGGCCATCGTCACCGGTGGCGACGGGCGCGCCGTGGACGACGCGGTGCAGGCCGCGCGCGCCGCGTTTGGCGGCTGGTCGCAAACCACGGGCGCTGCGCGGGCGATGATCCTGCGCCGAATCGCCGAAGACGTGACGGCCCGGCGTGAGCGGCTGATCGAATTGCAGATGAGCAACAACGGCAAGCCGGGTTTCGAAGCGGCCATCGACGTCGACGATGTGATCGCCACGTTCAGCTATTACGCGGATCTGGCCGAAGCCAGCGATGGCCAGCAGAACCGCGCGGTGGAACTGCCCAGCGACGACTTCACGGCACGCCTGCGTCGCGAGCCGTGCGGCGTGGTCGGGCTGATCGTGCCGTGGAATTTCCCGATGGTCACCACCGCCTGGAAGCTGGCCCCGGCCCTGGCGGCAGGCTGCTGCGTGCTGCTCAAACCTTCGGAAGTGACGCCGCTGGCCGAGCTCGAACTGGCAAAGATCATCGCCGACAGCGGTTTGCCTCAGGGCGTGTTCAACGTCGTGTGCGGCACCGGGTTGTCAGTGGGCGCGCCGTTGTCGGCCCATCCGGGCATCGCCAAGGTGTCGTTCACTGGCAGCAATGTGGTGGGCGTGCAGGTGATGCAACGTGCCGCCGAAACGGTGAAAGGCGTGAGCCTGGAGCTGGGTGGCAAGTCGTCGCTGCTGGTCATGGCCGACGCTGATCTGGACCTGGCCGTGGAATTGGCCAGTGGCGGCGGTTATTTCAATGCCGGGCAGATGTGTTCGGCCACCAGCCGCGTGCTGGTGGCGCAGGAAGTGCTGGCACCGTTTCTCGAGCGTCTGGTGGCCAAGGCCCGCTCGATCAAGGTCGCCGGCCCCGACAACGAAAGCGCCGAGATGGGCCCGCTGGTCAATCAGGCGCAATACCGCCGTGTGGTCGCGCACATCGAAGCCGGCAAGGATTCAGGCGCGCGTCTGTTGTGTGGTGGCGTGCGGCCTGCGGATCAGCCGCGCGGCTACTTCCTGCAGCCTGCGATCTTCACCGACGTGCCGCTGGAAACCGCCCTGTGGCGCGAAGAGATTTTCGGCCCGGTGCTGTGCGTGCGTGGTTTCAGCTCTCAGGCCGAAGCCATCGCGCTGGCCAACGACACGCAATTCGGCCTGGTGGCCAGCGTCGTCAGTGGCGATGTCGAGGCGGCCGAGCGCATCGCCAACGCACTGGAGGCGGGCATGGTGTGGATCAACTCGCCGCAGGTGATCTTCCCGCAAACCTCATGGGGCGGTTTTAAGCAGAGCAGCCTGGGCCGCGAGCTGGGGCACTGGGGCATGCAGGCCTTTCAAGAGATCAAGCACGTGGTGCGGGCTGTCTGATCACAGCGTCTTGCGCAGGCGCGCCAAGTCCCGCAGGGGCGGCGCGCCGAACAGCCGGCTGTATTCGCGGCTGAACTGCGACGGGCTCTCGTAACCCACCCGGTACCCGGCGGCCGAGGCTTCCAGCCCTTCGGCCAGCATCAGCCGGCGGGCTTCCTGCAGACGCAGTTGCTTCTGGTACTGCAGCGGGCTCATGTTGGTCACGGCCTTGAACCGATGGTGCAAGGTCGAGACGCTCAGATTCACCTCTTTGGCCAATTCCTCGATGCGCAGCGGCTGCTGGAAGTTCTCATTGAGCCACTTGATCGCTTGGGTCACGCGATGAGTCTGGCAATTGGAAATGGCAATTTCGTACAGCCGATAGCCTTCGCTCCCACGTAACAGTCGGTAAAGGATTTCCCGGGTGATCAGCGGCGCGAGCATGGGGATGTCTTTTGGGCTGTCCAGCAGGCGAATCAGGCGGATCACTGCGTCCAGCAACTGCGAATCGATGCGCTCGACGTACATCCCGCGTCCGCTGGGGCGGGTCGGAACGCTCATCGGGCCGGCTTCGGCGATCAGCGCGTTGATATCAGACGGGTCGATGTCCAGGCGCATAGCCAGATGCGGTTCGTCAGGCGTGGCGTAGATCACCTTGCCGCAAATCGGCATCGCCACCGACAGCACCAGGTAATTGAGCGGGTCGTAGGTCATGACTTCGTCGCCCAGTGTCACGTCCTTGCGGCCCTGGGCCATGATGCACAGCGCCGGTTGCACCAGCCCCGGCACCGATTGCACGGGATGGTCATGGCGGACCATGAACAAAGGGCTGATCACTGTCTGGAAACTGCCGTCAGTGGGAGCGTGGCGACGGATCAGCTCGGCCAGTTCGGCGCGCTGTTGCTCCATGTGCGGGCTCAGTTCAGGCACGGGCCGTGGGGCGGGCAGGGTGTCTGGCGAGGCAGGGGCGGCGGCGGTGGGCAACATGGCAAACGTCCTCTGGCGAAGCTTGGATGTCGCACAGATTATTTTTGTGCAATCGAAGGTGGTAGACGAATACTGCCCGATGATTGCCCGATCCTGCAGCGGGTTGTTGCGATATGCGACGAAGTGCCCTGTTCATCGGGGTCGCTTGCTTGAAAGTCCCGAGGTGCCTGTGACAGCTTCGTGACGCTCCACGCCTCAATTGATGTGTGCCCGCGCAGGATCAGGCAATCAGCGGGCAGTATCTGGCTAACGAAGATTGCACCCGGCCCACTAATCTTCACTCCCAGCCGCAAAGCTTTCCCCTGTCGCGGCTGTACCAAGGGAGCACAGACAATGCAAAGCACCTCCATCGTCAGCCATCTGGTATACGCCCGCGCCAGCGCCGGGCACAGCGCGCAACTGGGCGCGCGTTTGAGCACCCTGATTGCCCAGACCTCCAGAACCGTCGGGTGTCTGCATTTCGGCTTGCAGCGTTCCGTGACCGAGGACGATCTCTGGGTGATCAGCGGGTTGTGGGCGGACAAGTCAGCGATGAACGACTGGTTCGCCAGCCCCGAGCTGAACCTCTTTGCCGATTTGATGACCGAGCGCGTCGTGAGCAGTCTGGATTTCCAGACCTTTGCCAACGTGACCGCCGCCCAGGCGCGGGCCGCGTATGGCGTTGACGTGAGGATGGCGGGGTGAACATCGCCAGCATTACCTGCGAGGTTCGATCCCCTGTAGGAGCGAATTCATTCGCGAAAAATGTTCCAGGCGCCGCAAATGTGGAAGATGTACCACCGCATCGCGAATGAATTCGCTCCTACAGATCTGTCCCCAGGTTTAAAATCCCCGCCTTTCTCTCAAAAGGCAGACCTCGCTCCCATGGCACGCAAAGAATTCCAGCATCACGAAGCCGTTTCCGCCGCCATTCCCGGTGAGGGCGGGTACAGCGCCGCCATTGCGGTCAAGGGCCTGGGCGCCAGCGGTGCACCGACCTTCCATCGCGTGCTTGCGGAGCAGAAGTTCACCACTGCGCTGGCTGCCGATCAGGCTGCCGTCGATGAGCTGGAGCGGCTGATCGACGTCACCTCAGAAGGCGAGCTGATGTTCGCGCAGGACTGATCAGGCCTTGGGCCGATGCTCTCCAATCAAGCCTTCGGCCTATACATTTTGAACAACGCCTCCGGGCCCAGCTGGAAGTAATCGGCCGGGCCGCCGCCACGCAGGATCGGCTCGCCGGCTGCGGTGTCGTAGACGCCGTCCTTGAGCAGGCGCTTCTCAATATGCACGGCCACCACCTCTCCCAGAATCAGCCAGCTGGGCACGACCTCCTTGTCGGCGCGCTGCAGTTGGATGATCTGCGTCACCTTGCACTCGAACGCCACCGGCGTTTCTTTCACCCGAGGCACCGAGACGATGCGCGACGGCGCGGCCGTCAGGTTCGCCAGTTCGAATTCATTGACATCCGCCGCCACGGCCGCACAGCTCGCATTCATCTGCTCGGCCAGCGGGCGGGTGGCCAGGTTCCAGACGAACTCGCCGGTCTGTTCGATGTTGTTCAGGCTGTCTTTGCGGCCAATGCTGCAGAAACCAATGATCGGCGGCACGTAGTTGAACGCGTTGAAAAAGCTGTACGGCGCAAGGTTCAGATTGCCCTGGGCGTCGTGAGACGAGATCCAGCCGATGGGGCGCGGGCCGACGATGGCGTTGAACGGATCGTGTGGCAGGCCGTGGCCTTTGGAGGGTTCGTAGAAATGAATATCGTCTGACATGGCGCAGCCCCGGATTAGCCGCGTCGACAGCGGCTGAGCAGAATGATGGCCGCCATAGTGCAAGCCATCGGCGGCCGATGCCAGCCCCTTTCCAATGCGCAGGCAAAAAAAAGCCCGACATCAGCCGGGCTACAAAGGGAGTTCGGGAGGAGAACTTTGAAACGTGAAACATGAAGCGTGGAACGTGAAGCGGTATCAGCTGGTGCGGTTGGCGCCTACGTGGTCGGCACCGTCAGCGGCCAGGCGGTTGGCACCAACGTGGTCAGCGCCATCGGCGGCTTGACGGTTGGCACCAACGTGGTCGGCGCCGTCAGCGGCCAGGCGGTTGGCACCGACGTGGTCAGCACCATCGGCAGCCTGACGGTTGGCACCGACGTGGTCAGCGCCGTCAGCGGCCAGACGGTTCGCACCAACATGGTCGGAACCGTCGGAAGCCTGACGATAAGAACCGGTGTGCGAAGCATTAGTGTGGGAAGAACCACCTTCGGCGACCACATTGCCGTTCAATACGGAGTGAGTGTCCGAGACAGGCAGAGCGAAGGCGCTCGATGCCAGGATGGAAAGACTAAGGCCAAACAGAATGTTCGAAGTTTTCATGACGGTTGCTCCAACTAAAGTTCAATAATTTTTTCAACTTGGGTATGGAGCTAATGTTACGCGCGTACGGATTAAGTAGAAGTTAACAAGCTTGCTAACGATCATCGTTGAAAATGATAGTCCTCTGAAACGCCCGGTTTTAAGGCGCTCCAGCGATTTTTGCCTCGCGATGGGGCGAAAACTGTCAAGATCGTCAGTTTTGTTTCTTGACAAGATTTAATTTGTGTGAAATTTGATTTTTGTGTGGATCGATTCGCGTGATGGGGTGAGATTCAGCGGATTCATGTCCGCATTTGCGCAAATCGTGGAATTGCTCGGCAGATCGCCTGGAAAGCCCTGAGAATTCAAGGGGTTTAAGAAATGTTTCCCGCAGAAAAAATCAAGCCCGGCATAAGCCGGGCCAGGAGAGGAACTGCTTTCGGATCAGCTCAGGCGGTTTGCACCGACGTGATCTGCACCATCGGCAGCCAGACGATTTGCACCAACATGGTCAGCACCGTCAGCAGCAACGCGGTTGGCACCTACGTGGTCAGCGCCGTCAGCAGCAACGCGGTTGGCACCTACGTGGTCAGCGCCGTCAGCAGCAACGCGGTTGGCACCTACGTGGTCAGCACCGTCAGCAGCAACGCGGTTGGCACCTACGTGGTCAGCACCGTCAGCAGCAACGCGGTTGGCACCTACGTGGTCAGCACCGTCAGCAGCAACGCGGTTGGCACCTACGTGGTCAGCGCCGTCAGCGGCAACGCGGTTGGCACCTACGTGGTCAGCACCGTCGGCAGCCACTCGGCCGATGTTGGTGTGGGAAGAGCCGTTTTCGGCAACTACGGGGGCGTTGAGGTGTTGGCTTGCATCAACACTTGGAAGTGCGAAAGCGCTGCTTGCCAGAATCGAGAAAGCCAGGCCGAAGATCAGTTTGTTAGTTTTCATGATTAGTTGCTCCAGATCGATTTAGTTAGGTGGGTAACTCGGTATGGAGCTAACTTTACTCGGGTCTGGATTATTAAGAAGTCAATCGCATTGGTAGCGAACATCGCTGAAATTGATACTACGAAAAGCGGCTGGTAATTCAGTGATTTAGCTGCCATGGCAGCGAAAAAAGGGCGGCACACACCCCTGAAAAGCGCGAGCCTGCGAGCTTCGAACCTGTGGGAGCCGGCTTGCTGGCGAATGCGTCTTCAAGATCGCCCCGCCGGCAAGCCGTGCTGCTACGGATCAGTATCGCTCGATCAGTCCGTCTCGATCCGCGAATGCTTGCGGGTGTCCTTCATGAACACATAGACCAGCAGCGACACCGCGATGCAGGCCGTGACGTACCAGTAGTAGCCAGTCTCCATGCCGATGCTCTTGAACCACAGGGCGATGTATTCAGCGGTGCCACCGAAGATTGACACGGTCAGTGCGTACGGCAGGCCGACGCCCAGCGCGCGGATTTCGGTGGGGAACAGCTCGGCTTTGACCACCGCGTTGATCGAGGTATAGCCGCTGACGATGATCAATGCCGCCATGATCAGGAAGAACGCGCCCCACCAGGTCTGGATGGTGTGCAGGGTGCTGAGGATCGGCACGGTGCAGATCGTTCCCAGCACGCCGAAGGCGATCAGGATCGGGCGCCGGCCGATCTTGTCCGACAGTGCGCCGATCACCGGTTGCAGGCACATGAACAGGAACAGCGTGGCAGCAGAAATGGTGGTCGAGTCGGAAATGCTCATGCCGACGGTGTTCACCAGGTATTTCTGCATGTAGGTGGTGTAGGTGTAGAACGCCAGCGTACCGCCCATGGTCAGGCCGACCACGGTCGCCAGTTCCTTGGGATGGCGCATCAGGGTGCGCATCAGGCTTTCCTTGGCTTTTTCGGTTTCCTTCTCCTTCTTGGTGAACGACTCGGTTTCTTCCATGCCGCGACGCAGGAACAGCGCCACCACTGCGCACAGCGCGCCGATGGCGAACGGAATGCGCCAGCCCCACTCGTTCAGTTGCTCGGTGGTGAGGGTATGTTGCAGGACGATCAGCACGCCTAGCGCGATGAGCTGGCCGGAGATCAGCGTCACGTACTGGAAGCTGGAGTAGAAGCCGCGGCTTTCCTTGGTCGCCATTTCACTGAGGTAGGTGGCCGAGGTGCCATATTCGCCGCCCACCGACAGGCCCTGCATCAGGCGCGCGAGTACCAGCAGGATCGGGGCGCCGACGCCGATGGTTTCGTAACCCGGGGTCAGGGCGATGATCAGTGAGCCGAAGCACATCAGCAGCACCGAAGCCATCAAAGCAGCCTTGCGGCCTTTGCGGTCGGCGTACAGGCCCATCAGCCAGCCGCCGATGGGGCGCATCAGAAAGCCCACGGCGAAGATCGCCGCGGTGTTGAGCAGTTGTGCGGTGGTGTCGCCCTTGGGGAAGAAGACTTTGGCGAAATACAGCGAGAAGGCGGCGTAGACGTACCAGTCGTACCACTCGACCATGTTGCCGACCGAGCCCGAGAAAATGGATTTCAGGCGGCTCTTGGTGGTTTTCTCAGCGACAGGCGTGGCAGCCGATCCGGCGGATGCAGAGTTGGGGATAGCCATGGGGATTCCTGCAAGTCATTGTTTTTAGAGGGAGCGCAGCAATGCGGTCTGACCTGGGTGATAGCAGGAGCTGTGCCAAGGCGTGAAAGGTGCGGAATAGAAGGGTTGGCGCTTGAGTGATGAGCGGAAATCCGCTTATGGGGTGCAAATGCATGCGCGAAATTTCGCCGACTGGATCGCTCTGCGTTCATTCGACTCGCAAAACGCCCGCGATCCTTGTAGGAGTGAGCTTGCTCGCGAATGCGGTGGGTCAGTGACTTATAGGTTGGCTGACTCACCGCATTCGCGAGCAAGCTCACTCCCACAGTTATGCATTGTTCTCGGGGAGGAAGTTCTCCCGCACCAACCCATGGCGCTGCATCTTCTCGTTCAGCGTCCGGCGCGGCAGCTGCAATTCCTGCAGCACCGCCTTGATATCGCCCTTGTGCCGGCTCAGCGCCGAGCGGATGCAATGGGCTTCGAACGCCTCTTGCTGCGCCACCAGCGATTGCCCGGAAGGCAGTTCGACCGAGGCGGGGTTGTCCAGCCCGAGCAACTGGCGCTCGGCGGCGTTGGCCAGTTCGCGGACGTTGCCTGGCCAGTCGTGGCTGAGCAGATGGCTCAATTGCCCGCCGCCGAGCACCGGCGCTGCCCGGCCCAGGCGTTCTGCGGCCTGGCGCGAGAAGTGGCTGAACAGCAGCGGGATGTCCTCGCGCCTTTCGCGCAAGGGCGGCAGGCGCAGTTCGGCGATGTTCAGCCGGTAGGCCAGGTCTTCGCGAAAGCGCCCGGCGCGGGCCTCTTCGAGCAGGTCAGGTTTGGTCGCGGCGATGATGCGCAGGTCTACCTCGATGCTCTGGTTGGAACCCAGTCGCTCCAGGCGCCGGTCTTGAATCACCCGCAGCAGCTTGACCTGCTGGGCCAGCGGCATGCTTTCGATCTCGTCGAGGAACAGCGTGCCGCCGTGGGCGAATTCCAGTTTGCCGATGCGCTTGCCCTGGGCGCCGGTGAAGGCGCCGCTTTCATGGCCGAACAGTTCCGCCTCGAACAACTGCTCCGGAATCGCCGCGCAATTGACTGCCACGAAGGGTTTGCTGGCCCGTGGGCCGAAGTCGTGCAGGCAGCGGGCGACCATTTCCTTCCCGCTGCCGGTCTCGCCGCGGATCAGCACGTTGACCGGCAATTGCGCCAGGTCCAGCACCTGACGACGCAAGGTCTGCATGGTCGGTGACAACCCTAGCAATGTGCCGTCGAGCCGCGTGCGAATGTCCGCCTGTTCGTGCAGGCGCCGGTTCTCCAGCACCAGTTCACGTTTCTCCAGGGCACGACGCAGGCTGCTCAACAGTGTTTCCGGGGTGAAGGGTTTTTCCAGAAAGTCGTAGGCGCCATCGCGCATGGCCTCCACCGCCATCGGCACATCACCGTGGCCGGTGAGCAGGATCACCGGAAGGTCGGCGTCCCGCGTCTGCAACTGGCCAAGCAACTCAAGGCCGCTCATGCCCGGCATGCGCACGTCGCTCAGGATCACGCCGGGAAAGTGTTCCGGCAGCTGTGTCAGGCAGTCTTCGGCGCGGCTGTACAACTGCACTTCGAAGCCCGACAACGACAGCCATTGCTGCACCGCCTCACGAATGGCCGCTTCGTCATCGACCACGATCACCGAGTTCAACATGCAGGTTCGGCCTCCGCAGCCCGGGTCAGAGAAAAGGAAAAACGTGCGCCGTCGTTGAGGTTTTCGGCGCTCAGGCGACCGCCCGATTCATGAACGATGGCATAGGACACCGCAAGGCCGAGCCCAAGGCCATCGCCCACCGGTTTGGTGGTGAAGAACGGGTCGAAGATATTCGCCAGATGTTCCTGCGCGATGCCGCCGCCACTGTCGCCGACGGACAGGCGCCACTGGTCGCCTTCGGCCTCTATACGAATCTCCAGACGCTTGAGCGGTTTTTCGCGCATTGCGTCCAGCGCATTGCGCAACAGGTTGATCAATACCTGTTCAAGGCGGATGGCATCGCCACGGACCCAGGCCGGACGCGTCAGGTCCAGCACGCAGCAGACCCGCTCTTCGCGAATGCGCGCGTCCAGCAGCAACATGGCCTGATCGACCACGCAGGCCAGGTCCAGCCGCTCGCGCAGGCCGCTGGGGCTTTTGCGGGCGAAGGTCTTGAGGTGGCCGGTGAGGGCGGCCATGCGGGTCAGTTGCTGATCGATCGGCGCCAGCGCCTTGTAGGCGTCGTCGACCCGGCCGTGATCCAGCAGCAGGCGCAGCGTCGCCAACTGCATGCGCTGGGCGGTCAGCGGTTGGTTGATTTCATGGGCCAGTGCGGCGGACATCTGCCCCAGCGCCGCGAGTTTGGCCGACTGCACCAGGCCATCCTGAGCGGTTTGCAGCTCGCGGGTGCGCTCCTCGACCAACTGCTCCAGTTCTTCCCGGCTGCGCTGACGCAAGCGCGCCAGGCGCAAGCGCTGGTAGAGAAACAGGCCCAGAAACACCAGGGTCAGCCAGGTACCCGCCGCTGCCAGCCCGGCGTTGCGAATGTCTTCGGACGCCGGCTGCGGTTTGCGCAGCAGGTGCAGCGTCCAGCCTTCCGGTTGCAGGGGCAGGGATTGCCACAGGTAGTCGGCCGGGGCATCCGGCGCCTCGACCCGGCTCAGCAGGCTGTTGTCGTTGAACCTGCGCAGCGGTTGTTGGACGAGTGGCGTCAGCGGCTGTTTATCGTACTGGCGGGTGCTGGCCAGCTCGGCGCGATCCTGCTCGGACAGCGCGTGCAAGGCCCGGTAGCGCCAGCCGGGCTGATTGGCGATGAAGACGATGCCTCTGGCGTCGCTGACCAGCAGCAGATCGTCGCCCTGGGCCCAGGTGTGCTCAAGGTCCGGGAACTCCAGCTTGACCACCATCGCACCGATGAACTGCCCGGCGTCGTCGTGCACGGCATTGGCCAGAAAATAGCCGGGGATGCCGCTGGTCACGCCCACCGCGTAGAAGCGTCCGACACCGGTGGCCTTGGTCTGGGTGAAGTAGGGGCGAAAGCCATAGTTGTGGCCCACATAACTGCTGGGCAGCTTCCAGTTGCTGGCGCCGATGGCCAGGCCGTTGCGGTCGAGCAGTTCCAGGGTCGACGACTTTGCGGCGCCGTTGATCTGCTCGAGTTTGAGATTGAGGACCTGAGTCGTTTCCGGGCTGACCGGCCCCTTCAACGCGTCGCGCAGTTGCGGGTCCAGCGCCAGCACGGCGGGCAGGGCGCGGTAGCGCTCGATCAGGGTTTGCAGGGTGTTGGCGTACAGCGAGAGTTGCGATTCGGCGCGGGCGGCGTCGTCTTCCAGCGCGTGGCGTTGGGCCTGGTGCATCGCCAGGGTGGCGACGATGGCGGCACCGGCGAGGATCAGCAGCACATAAAGAAGAAGGCGAGCGTAGCGGGGCATGGGGTCTGCCTGTAGTAGCCGGTTTTGATGGATACACGCCTTGTAGCAGCACGGCTTGCCGGCGGGAGCGATCTTGAGGACGCGCCCGCCGGCAAGCCGTGCTGCTACGGGCCAGACACCCGTCCGCCGTGATGATTACTGCAAGGTGAAAGTGGTTTCTTTCACATCCGCCGAATCCAGGCCGATCATCAGCTTGAAGTCGCCCGCCTCGGCCGCGTATTTGAGCGACGGGTTGTAGAACTTCAGGTCTTCCTCGGTCAGGGTGAAGGTCACGGCTTTTTCTTCGCCCGGCTTCAACATGACTTTCTGGAAGTTCTTCAGCTCTTTGACCGGACGGCTCAGGGACGCCGCCACATCGCGCAGGTACAGCTGAACAGTGGTTTCACCCGCAACCTTGCCGATGTTCTTCACCTGCACGGTGGCGGTCAGCTTGTCCTTGCGGGTCATCTTGTTCACCGACAGCACGATGTCCGACACGCTGAATTGGGTATAGCTCAGGCCATAACCGAACGGGAACAGCGGGCTGGTCGGCTCCTCGAAGTAGTTCGAGGTGTAGTTGGAGTCGTTGACGCGATACGGACGACCGGTGTTCAGGTGGTTGTAGTACGCAGGCACCTGGCCCACCGAGCGCGGGAAGGTCATCGGCAGCTTGCCCGACGGGTTGTAGTCGCCGAACAGCACGTCAGCCAGCGCGTTGCCGCCCTCGGTACCGAGGAACCAGCTCTCGACCAGCGCATCGGCCTGTTTGTTTTCCTCGCCCAGCGCCAGTGGCCGGCCGTTCATCAGCACGATGACCAGCGGCTTGCCGGTGGCCTTGAGCGCCTTGAGCAGGTCGCGCTGGCGACCCGGCAACACCAGGTCGACCCGGCTGGCCGCTTCGTGGGACATGTTGCGCGACTCACCCACCACAGCAACTACCACGTCAGCGCCCTGGGCGACCTTGACCGCTTCGTCGATCATTTCCTGTTCAGGGCGGCCGTCGATCGGGATCTGGTCGTCCATCTTGTCCAGGTAGGTGATGGCTTCCTGGTTGTCGGTGACGTTGGTGCCGGTGGCGTAGACCAGCTTGGCCTTGTCGCCGACCGCATTGGCCAGGCCGTCATAGGCGCTGACAGTCTGACGCGCAAGGCCCGCTGCCGACCAGCTGCCGAGCATGTCCAGCGAGCTCTTGGCCAGCGGGCCGATCACGGCGATGGTGCCTTGTTTCTTCAGTGGCAGGGTGTCGTTGGCGTTTTTCAGCAGGACGATACTCTTGCGCGCGACATCACGGGCTTCGGCGCGGTGAAGGCGGTTTTCCGCGTTGCGGTCGGCCGGGTCATCCACGGCCGCGCCGATGCGCAGGTAAGGGTTGGCGAACAGGCCCATCTCCCACTTGGCGCCCAGCACTTCACGCACGGCGTTGTCGACTTCCTTCATCGACACTTCGCCGCTCTTGACCAGCGCCGGCAGTTCTTCGCCGTAGGCCTTGTCGTTCATGCTCAGATCCACGCCGGCCTTGATCGCCAGCTTGGCGGCTTCGCGGAAGTCTTTCGCCACGCCGTGGTCGATCAGTTCCTTGATCGCGCCGTGGTCGCTGACGGTCACGCCCTTGAAGCCCCAGTCCTTGCGCAGCACATCCTGCAGCAGCCAGCTGTTGGCCGTGGACGGCACGCCGTTGATCGAGTTCAGGGCGACCATCACGCCACCGGCGCCCGCGTCGATGGCAGCGCGGTACGGCGGCAGGTAATCCTGCTGCATGCGCACCGGGCTCATGTCGACGGTGTTGTAGTCGCGACCGCCTTCCACCGCGCCGTACAGCGCGAAGTGTTTCACGGCGGCCATGATGCTGTTCGGCGCCTGGGTGCTGGTGCCCTGGAAGGCGCGGGTCATGGTCGCGGAGATGCGCGACACCAGGTAGGTGTCCTCGCCGAAGCCTTCGGAGCTGCGGCCCCAGCGGGCATCGCGGGTGATGTCGACCATCGGCGCGAAGGTCATGTCCAGACCGTCTGCCGCCGCTTCGATCGCCGAGACGCGACCGGTGCGGGTGATGGCGTCCATGTCGAAGGTAGAGGCCAGGCCCAGACTGATCGGGAAAATGGTGCGCTGGCCGTGGACCACGTCGTAGGCGAAGAACATCGGGATCTTGTTGCGGCTGTGCAGGACCGCAGCGTCCTGCATGGCGCGGTTGTCCGGCAGGACCACGGAGTTGAACGTGCCGCCGATACGCCCGGCCGCGATTTCCTTGACGATTTCCGACTTGGGCATCTCCGGACCAATACTGATGAGGCGCAACTGACCGATCTTTTCATCGAGGGTCATTTTCTGCATCAGGTTGGAGATGAATGCATTCTTGGCTTGTAGCGTGGAGAGGTTGCTGGCGGGGGTGGCGGCTGTCTGCGCCCAGGCGGACTGACTGGCCAAACCGACGACAAGACTCAATAGACACAGCTTATTCATGAATGATTTTCTCAAGACGTGAACCGGCAACTCGCGCGTAATACCGGGCGGCCTTCATTTTTGGTGTGAAACCTTTGGTTTTTATTGTCGTCAGGGCTGTCAGCCGCTGAACTCCCGATGCATCAGAGCATCTTTAGCGCAGCGAGTTTTATCCGATTGCGCCCTGGCAATCCAGAGCCCTGATGACGCGATGGGCCAAGATTATGCCGGGGATCGCCCGATTTGGCTAAAGTCATGTCTGGCGGGGCGCTGATCGAAACACCGATTCAAGGACTGGAAGGAGGGCACAGACCATGCAAATAGAGCGTTTGGGGCACATTCGGGGCAGTCGTTACAATTTGTCACTAACACTGCTGATGCTGCTGAGCACGCTGCTGGCCGGTTGCGGCATCAACAACATTCCGACCTACGACGAACAGGTCAAATCCGCCTGGGCCCAGGTGCAGAACCAGTACCAGCGCCGCGCCGACCTGATCCCCAATCTGGTGGAAACGGTCAAAGGCTATGCGAAGCAGGAACAGGAAACCCTGACCGCAGTGATCGAAGCCCGCGCCCGGGCCACCTCGATCCAGGTCGATGCCAATACCCTGAACGATCCGGCCAAGCTCAAGCAATTCCAGGACGTGCAAGGGCAACTCAGTGGGGCCTTGAGCCGGTTGATGGTGGTGTCCGAGCGTTATCCGGATCTGAAATCCAACCAGAATTTCCTCTCGCTGCAATCCCAGCTCGAAGGCACGGAAAACCGCATTGCCGTGGCCCGGCGTGACTTCATCGCGGCGGTCGAGCGCTATAACACCGAGATCCGCACCTTCCCCGGGCGGCTCTGGCACACGGTGATGTACAGCGACTTGCCGATCCGGCCGAACTTCGAAGCCACTGCCGCGGATGCCGACAAGGCGCCCCAGGTGAAATTCTGATGCTTTGGCGCTCGCGGCTGGTTTTCCTGGCGCTGTGTTTGGGGCTTTTTGCAGGCGTTGCCTCAGCGGTGCTGAAGTTTCCGGCGTTGAGCGGCCAGGTGGTCGACGAAGCCGGCATGCTCGACAACCAGAGCCGCGAGCACATCGCGCAGATGCTTCGCGCTCATGAGGAGCTGACCACCGAGCAGGTCGTGGTGGTGACGGTGCCGAATCTTCAGGGCAGCACCATCGAGGACTTCGGCTATCAGCTGGGGCGCTTCTGGGGCATCGGCCAGCAAGGCAAGGACAACGGCGCGCTGCTGATCGTGGCCAAGGAAGAGCGCAAGGTGCGTATCGAAGTGGGTTACGGCCTTGAGGACCGGCTCACCGATGCGCAGTCTTCGGTGATCATCAACCAGATCATCACGCCCGCGTTCAAACAGGGCGATTTCGTCGCCGGCATCACTCAGGGCGCCGAGGCGATGGTGCAGGTGCTCGGCGGCGATCCGCTTGCCGAGCCTGTGGTCGGCGCCTCGGGTGGCGATGACGTCACCGATTGGAAAATGAGCCTGTTTTACTTGGTGCTGTTCGTTGCCTTCATCTATATCAACATGCGCTGGGGGCGAGCCTTCGGCGGCCTGGGCGGTGGCTACATCGGTTCGGGCGGCAGCGGCGGGTTCGGTTCCCGAGGCTCGGGTGGTTCGGGCGGCATGCGCGGCGGGGGCGGCAGTTTCGGCGGCGGCGGTGCGTCAGGTGGCTGGTAGTCGTTCATTTCAAAGGGTTGTGATGCATGGCATTGCTGACTGAAGACGAACAACGGCAGGTAGCCCAGGCGGTCGAGGCGGTGGAGCGGCTGACCGACGCGGAACTGGTGACGGTGCTGGCCGCCAGCGCCGACGATTACGCCTATGTGCCACTGATCTGGGCCGGGCTGTTGGCGTTGCTGCTGCCGGGGCTGATCAACTTCTATCCCGGCTGGCTCAACGCCAATGAATTGCTGCTGACCCAGATCGCCACGTTCATCGTAGTGGCGCTGATATGCAGGCATCCGGACGTCACCTCGCGCCTGGTGCCCGCCTCGGTGCGCCACTGGCGCGCGGGAAGCCTGGCGCGCCGGCAGTTTCTCGAACAGAACCTGCACGCGACGGCCAATGGCACCGGCGTGCTGATCTTCGTCAGCGAGGCGGAGCGCTATGTCGAAATCATCGTCGACGACGGCATCGCCCGGCACGTGGATGATCTGGTCTGGCGCTCGATGGTCGACGTGTTCACCGGGCTTGTGCGCGAAGGCAAGATTCTCGAAGGGTTTCTGGGCTGCATTCGTTCCTGTGGCGAAGTGCTGGCCGATCAGGTGCCCGTGACCCAGCCGCGCAATGAGTTGCCAAATCGGTTGGTGGTGTTGGCGCCGTAATTAAATCCACACATCCGCCGAACCGGCCTTAAAATACCGCCCTCGCAATTTTCGCTTCCCGAGGCTGTACCCGATGTCCGCCACTGCACCCAACACCCCTTCGGCACAGGATCACCGCGCCGAGTTCCTGAGCCTGCTCGACACCTGCCTGACCCAGAACTCGCTGATCAAGCTGGTGCTGGCCAAGCATGTGGGCAGCGAAGCCGAGTTGCAGCGGATCATCATCAAGCCGACCACGATCAAGGATCAGCCCTGCCTGTCCTTCGTCTATCGCTACAAGACCCGCGACATCACCAAGAACCACCCGCTCGCTGAAGCCCTGGCGCTGATTGCCAGCCTGCTGCCGGAATCGTTCAAGAACGCTCACCTGTTGTCGCTCACCGATGAGGTGCAGCTGGAGTTCAGCAAGAAGGGCAAGAGCACGCTGTTTCGCAACAAGTCCGCGCAGCCGCGGGTTGCGCCCTCGGCCGAGCACGATCGCGAGAAAAAACGCTATCTGGAGCTGAGCCGGCCGTTTCTCACCGATCTGGGCGTGACCAACAAGCAGCATGAGCTGATCCCGGCCATGTCGCGCAAATGGAAGCAGATCAACAAGTTCATCGAGGTGTTTTCCCACGCCTTGAGCACCTCGCCGATCGCGCTCGACAAGCCGGTGACCGTGGCGGACTTCGGTTCGGGCAAGGGTTATCTGACGTTTGCCATTCACGATTACCTGCGCAACACCCTGCAGGCCGAAGGCAACGTAACGGGCGTGGAACTGCGCGAAGACATGGTCACCCTGTGCAACAACGCGGCCGCGCGGCTGGAGCACCCAGGGCTGGTGTTCAAATGCGGCGACGTGCGTTCGGTGGCGCCCAGCGAGCTGGACGTGATGATCGCGTTGCACGCCTGTGACATCGCCACCGACTACGCCATTCATACCGGCATCCGCTCGGGAGCTGCGATCATCATGTGCTCGCCGTGCTGCCACAAACAGATTCGCCTGCAGATCCAGAGCCCGACGCTGCTCAAGCCGATGCTGCAGTACGGCCTGCACATGGGCCAGCAGGCGGAAATGGTCACCGACGCGCTGCGAGCCCTGCTACTGGAAGCCTGCGGCTACGAGACCAAAGTGTTCGAGTTCATTTCGCTGGAACACACCAACAAGAACAAGATGATTCTGGCGGTCAAGCGCGCCACGCCGGTCGACCCGGCCGAGCTGCTGGCGAAGATTCAGGAACTGAAAACCTTCTACAACATCCACGAGCAATGCCTGGAGACGCTGCTCCAGGCCGACGGATTGCTCGGTTAAACCCGGGTCGCCACCACAGGTTTGGGCGCAATGACCGCGGTCTTGCGCCCGATCGCCAGCGTGACCACCACACCGGCTGCGAAAATCCAGGTGATAGGCTCGATGTGCTCGCCGAAGAACAGCGCCGAGAACGCCATGGTGAAGAACAGCTGCACCAGTTGGATCTGACTGACCCGCGCGATGCCGCCCATGGCCAGCCCTGCGTACCAGGCGAAGAAACCGATGAACTGCGAGAACAGCGACACGTAACCGAATGCCCACCAGGCACCCGCCGAAATCGGGCCTTCATGCTGCGCCGCCAGGTAACCCACCGGGAAAACCAGCACCGGAATCGAAATCACCAGTGCCCAGCAGATCACCTGCCAGCCGCCCATCTGTTTGGCCAGCCTGCCGCCTTCGGCATAGCCCAACCCGCCAATCGCCACCGCGCCGACCATCAAAAGGTCCCCGGCCTGAAGATTGCCCGCGCCGCTGATCAGCGCATAGCCGAGCACCAGCACGCTGCCCATCGCCGCACAGCCCCAGAAGGCCTTGGACGGGCGCTCGTGGGACAGCCAGGCGGCATAAATCGCCACCAGCAGCGGTTGCAGTCCGTTGACCAGCGCGCCATGTGAAGCGGGCAGGGTTTTCATCGCCCAGGCCGAGAGCACGGGAAATCCGACGATCACCCCTAGCGCGACCACCATCAGCCCTTTGAACTGCGCTCGGGTCGGCCACTTCTCACGCCGCCAGAGCAGCAGCGCTGCGGCCGGAATCGCCGCAAACAGGGCTCGACCCAGGCCGTTGAGCAATGGATGGATTTCCTGGACGACGATGCGGGTCATGGGCAGGGTCAGGCTGAAGATCACCACCCCGAGCAGGCCGAGGGCCATGCCGGTGTTTTCGCGAGAAGACATGTTCAATCGTGCCTTGTTGTTATGGATGCAGGGATAAAAAGCAGGCATCCATTCAGCCACAAATCCGGCACGAGCCCCCTTAACAGATAGCGACAGAATCGACCGTACACTTGTGGTTACAAGGGAAAAATGCCGTTCATGAGGATTTTTCGAAAGGCGCTTTGGACGGACTAAATGTTGGTTCAAAACTTGAATGCCATCTTGCTGCAACAGTTTGAAGGTCAAATGGTTGCCGTCGAAATTAGCCAGGAGAACGATCGTGTCGGTCATCGGAAAGTGGGCGTTGCAAGGTGTCGTGATGTTTCTGTTCGCATGGATGGCGACTGTAGCGGCTCAGTGGTCAGCGAGCGTCGGTCATTCGACGAGCAGCGACCGCCTTGCCGCCCTGACCAGTGCCCGGATCCACAGCGGATCACTGGCCGGCAGCGTCAATAAAAATGCTGCCGGTAACGTGGTTGCCGTTGGTGCCTTGTCGGAAGGTAACGAGTGAGCGATTGACGCTGGGAAGACAGGAAACGGTGGTGGTTTGATGCGTTGAGAACCGGGCCTTTGCAGGCCCGGTTTTTGTTTGGGCGGGGAGAGTCGAGGGATTTTGTCAGGGTGCGCCGCGTAGGGCCGTGGGACTTTTCTGAATTGCTTTCCTAGTCTTGAAACGTCGATGTTGGCTACTCATACTGCGCACGTTGTCAGCGAAAGCTGAAAGGAGTCTGAGCCCTGCATCATGCGGTTGACTCAGCGGCGCAGCCGGGGCGATGCAAGTTCTGCTGCGTGTCGATAGAAGCCGCCTTCGGGCGGCTTTGCTTTAACCGGAGAAAGGGATGATCAACCTTTCTTCAGTTCCGCGATTTCCTTCAACCGCTCCACCGGCACCTGCAGCCGAGCATCCCCAAGCGGATGCGTCCCAGCATCGAAAAACTTCAACTCCATGTTCTGCCCCTCGAACAGTGCGCTGTAGTGGCGTTTCTGGTGCTGAATGAACGCATCGCTGCGCGGGAAGACCGAGATCGCCAGGGCTGTCGGGCGGGCTTGCAGCACGGCGTCCAGAATGTGCCGGTCCTGTTTGCCCAGCGCGTGGCCGAAGATGCACAGTGCGCCCTGATGCCCGGCCAGTTGGGCGTGGCAGTACGACAGGTAGTCCGAGCCGCGGATGATTTTCATCTTGTCGGCGCTGCGGCCTTCGCAGACGAACAGGGGCACGTCTTCCAGCGCATTGACCGCGAAGCTGCCCAGCAGGGTGCTTTCCGATGACAACAGCTTGCGCGTGGTGCCGTCGAAGTTCTTCACCAGATGCATGCCGCCGTGCAGATAAAGGATGCGCGTGGCATGGCTGGCGGTGCGGTGCAGGTTGAACACGGCGTCGTCATCGAACAGGTCGTCGAACGGCTGCGCGCCGTGCATCACGGCCCAGTAGGCGAGCAGGTCGTAGTTGGTCGAGTAGACGGTCTGGTACTGGCTCAGCGCCTGGCTGATCTGCGCAATGCTCGACGCCTGCATCAGCCGCCAGGGAATGTGCGCCGAGCGGATGCCGTGAATCAGCGCTTCCTTGATCGCGAAGTAGCGGTTGCGCGGCGACGACGAACTGATGGTCAGCGCAGCGTTCACCCGCATCGCCACTTTCAGGCCGCTGAGCACAGGCTCGAAGTTTTCGGTTTCCATCGATTTGAACAGCGCAAGCTCGGTCGGGCTCAGCGGTTTGTTGCGCGTGGTCTGCGCCAGTTCGAACAGCGAGTCGTAGGCGAAATTCTTCCAGACCGCCCGGCTTGCGCCGTTGCCTAACAGCAAACCGCTGCACGGGTGGGTGTGTTGCAGCTCGGTCCAGTCGGCCAGTTCGGTGTCGAAATCGGTGAATTCCATCGTGTCGCTTCGCAATCAGTTGATGAGGCTGACCGGCGGCCAGAACGGAGTGGACTTATAGGAAAGCGCGGCCGGTGTGTCAACGCCGGATCCCTCTCTCACAGAACGGCCACACCGCCTGGCAGATTTTTCGAACGGCTGCAGTGAGCACGCTTCTAATCCATGAACCCACTGCCATGAACCTATAGCCCGCTTCGCTTGAGAGGTGATGATGAAAACCGATCCAGTGAATACCCCCGCAGCGCAAAGCCCCGGCCCGAATCCGAATCCCATGGAAACGACGAAAGGCAATGAGGCCGAACGCCAGGCCCGTGAATTCGAACGGGTTGAGCATACTCGCGACCAGGACCGCGAAACACCGCCGCCACAAACCTGGAAACACCCGGACGATGGGAAAAGCCTGTCGGAAAAAGACGAGGAAATACCGCTCAAACCCTGACGACCACCTGTCCTGCGGCGGTCGGAACACGTGCCGCCGGGTGTAAGGTCTTTCGGGAAAAAACACTCACAACACTCTCGACACGAGAGGGAGGTTGCCATGCACAGTGCGATGCTCAGCAAAACGCATTTCAATGGTTACGACGTGATCAACGTCAACAACGGCCCGTGGCGGGTCTGCACCCATCACGACCGCCTCGGCACGTTCGACACTCGCGAAGAGGCCATGGCCTTTGCCGCTTCATTGCCTGCCCATCAGGAACGTACGGCGATGCGGGCGCAGGCGCAGGTGGCGCAGATGAAAGCGCCGGATGAAAAGAAAGCGGCGCCGAAGGCCAAGGCAAAAGCGAAGAAATAATCTTGAGACCAAGGATCAAGCCCCGATGCAATCGGGGCTTTCCTTTGTTCAAGCCCGGGGCACTGAAATGTAATGAATTGTGTTATCCCCCCAGTCCCGCGCATCGCCATTACAAATCCCTGAAAAGCCGGCAAATCGTGATTGATAGAATTTCGCTGTTGTGAATGCGATCTATTCTCCTCCACGAAGGCCGACTGATGTCCTCCCCAACCCGACTCAACCTTTCGCGCAGCGTCAGCTTGTCGCTTGCCTCACCTCGTTCTCAAACACTGGCGCCGCTGATGGGGCTGGCGACGTTCATGGCGTTGCCGATGTCGAGCTGGGCGGCGGATCCGGCCCAGGCTGGCCAAGCCGTTGCTGGCGATCTGACCCTGCCGGCGACCAACGTCGACAGCCAGAGCGATTCGCCCTACAACAGCGAAAAACTCAGTTCGTCCAAGTCCACCGAGCCGCTGCTGGACACCCCGCAGAGCGTGACGGTGATCAATTCGCAGGTGCTCAAGGAGCAGAACGCCCAGAGTCTGAAGGACGCGCTGCGCAACGTGCCGGGTATCACCTTCAACTCCGGTGAAGGCGGCGGCGGGGTAGGGGATAGCCTGACCATTCGCGGTTTCAACGCCGACGGCAACATCTATCGCGACGGCGTGCGCGATCCGGCCAAGTATTCGCGCAACGATTTCTTCAACACCGAGTCGGTGGAAGTGCTCAAGGGTTCCAGCTCTGCTGGCTGGGGCGTAGGCGCGACCGGTGGTGCGGTCAACCTGGTGACCAAGGCGCCGGTGCTCGACGACTTCAACCATGTCAGCGCTGGCGTCGGCACCGCGGACTATCGCCGCGGCACCCTGGACGTGAACCACACGCTGGACGGCCTGGGCGAGGGCGCGGCGTTTCGCCTGAACATCATGGGTAACAATTCCGGCGTCGACGGCCGGGACTGGGTCAACGACGAGCGCTACGGTTTCGCACCGTCCCTGGCGCTGGGTCTGGGTACCGATACCCGCTTCACGGTTGCCTACGAATACATCCACGACAACAGCAACCCCGACTACGGCATCCCCACCGTCAACGGCACCAACGGCAGCAGCCCGAGCCGTGCTGGCGGCGCGAGCTGGAACAGCTACTGGGGCTGGCGCAACCTGAACTACGAAGACAACGAATCCCATCGCCTGAACATGAAGTTCGCCCACGACTTCAACGACGCGCTGAGCTTCGACACCCAGTTCACCTATTTCCACCTGAACCACGATTACTTCATCACCACGCCAGGCGGCGACACCACGGCCGGAGCGCCGGGCATTCAGGCGGGCAATGGCATTTACCGCCGCAACGTCAACACACCGCAGCGGGCCCAGACCAACGAGACCTTCAGCAACCAGACCAACCTGACCTGGAAGGTCGACACCTTCGGTATCGGCCACACGCTGGTGGGTGGTTTTGACCTGAGCAAACAGACGCTGGACTCGAAAACCGGCGCCCTGACTGCCGCCGACCGCGCGCGCATGGGCAGCCTGCCGGTGTCCAGCAACGACTGGTCGAAGTACCCGTTCAGCGCCAACACCTACTACTCCGCCAAACAGTCGGTGGAGCAGACCGACAAGGCGTTCTACCTGCTCGATACGCTGAAGTTCAACGACAACTGGCAGCTGCACCTGGCTGCGCGTCAGGACCACTTTGACACCCGCGTCACCGATAACGAGAGCCGCGCCAGCCAGACCGCTGCCTGGACCGATCTGGGCAACTCCGATCAGTCGGAAAAACTCACCAGCGTGCACACTGCGCTGGTCTACAAACCGGTGCACAACGGCAGCTTCTATATCAGCTACGCCAACGCCAAGCAGCCGTCAGGCGTGCTGGCCGTGGCGCAGACTGGCAACATCGCCTCGACCAAGGGTGATCGCGGCAAGACCTATGAGCTGGGCACCAAGTGGGAACTGTACGACGGTGCGCTGGAGCTGACCGGCGACGTGTTCGAGACGAAGCGCCAACTGACCTTCATCGATGACGACGAAGGCACCGCATTCACCGGCGGCGAGGAGCGCGTGCGCGGCCTGGAGCTGTCCGGCACCGGCAACATCACCCGCAACTGGTCGGTGTACGGCGGCTATATCCACGAAAACAGCAAGCTGACCAAGGCCTACAACGGCTCCGAGGAAGGCCTGGAACTGGCCAACACGCCCCAGAATGCGCTGAACCTGTGGACCACCTACAAGCTGCCGATGGATGTGTCAGTCAGTTATGGCGTGCGCTATGTCGACGAGGTGAAGATCTATCGCGGCCAGGGCGCCGTGCTGACCCGCTCGGGCCAGACCACCGTGCCTGATTATGTGGTTCACGACGCGATGGTCAGCTGGCAGGCCACCCGCGATCTCGACGTGCGCATGAACGTCAACAACCTGTTCGACAAACACTACTGGTCCACCTACAACGGCCGTGGCTACGGCCTGCCGGGTGCCGGTCGTGGACTCATGCTGAGCGCCGACTACTCGTTCTGATCGCCTATTCGCGATCACGCTGTGCCCGGACGCGGGCGTCAGGCAGATATTCCCCAATCTGCCCGGCGCTCGCGTCATCTTGTTTTTGCAGGGATGCCGGATTAATCTCGAATAAGCATGGCCTATGCGCCATGTTATCAATCATCGAGATAGCAGGTGAGTCTTTGGACGTTACCGATCTGAAAGTGGTCGACGCCGTGGCCCGGCACGGCAGCATGAACAAGGCCGCCATTGAGCTCAATACCGTGCAGTCCAACGTCTCTGCCAGAATCCGATCCCTCGAAGATGAGCTCGGCGTCTCCCTGTTTCAGCGCAGCGCCAAGGGTGTTCAAGTGACACCGGCCGGTAGGCGCATCCTTCCTTACGCCGGTCGGCTCGCCAAATTGCTCAGTGATGCTTCAGCCGCTGCCCGTGATGACGGCCAGCCGTCAGGCGTGCTTGAAATCGGCACGCTGGAAACCACGCTGGCGTTGCGCCTTCCCTTGTTGATCGCCCGGTTTGCCAAGGCCTGGCCCGAGGTGCGGCCGTTGATTCGCACTGGCACCACCAACAGCCTGATTCAGGACGTGGTCGACTGTAAGCTCGAAGGCGCCTTCGTGGCCGGGCCGGTCAGCCATCCTGAGTTGCAGGCTGAGGCGGTTTTCCAGGAAGAATTGGTGCTGGTGACGTCCCGCGCCATTCGCTCGCTGGAGATGATCCCCTCGGCCACTCACCTGAAAACCGTGGTGTTCCGCATCGGTTGCTCGTATCGACAGCGCCTGGATTCACTGCTCGCGAGCATGGGCATTGTGGCGCCCGAGCCGCTGGAATTCGGTTCCATCGACGCCATCATCGCTTGTGTATCAGCGGGCGTTGGCATCACCTTGCTGCCCCGCGGCGTGGTCGCCAGTGCCTGGCAGCAGGGGCTGATTGCGGTACATGAACTGCCGCCTGCGCTGTCACAAGTAGAGACAGTATTTGTGCGGCGGCTGGACAGTCATTTCTCCAGTGCATTGGCGGCGTTTCTGCATGACGTGCATCAGGACAATGACGCGCGCGTGGCGGCCAGATCGATGATCAGTGCCAGCGCAATGGCTGCGGTGCCGATCACGAACAGCAGCGCATAAGTCCCGCCCGTGGCCGAGAACAGGTACGAAAACCCGTAAGCCGCCACGGCCTGGAACAGCGCAAAACCCACTGTCGCGGTACGCCAGGCCGGGCCTTGCTGGGCGGGATGGTGCGCCAGCAATTCCTGCACCCGGCCCAGCACCAGCGGCACGGTGCCGGTGACGAACGCCCCGACCACGATGCTCGATGCCATCAGCCAGGCGCTGCCGGTGGTCAGTGCCGGAATGCACACGCAAATCCCTTCCAGCACAAAGGACAAGCGCAAGGCGCGCCCGAACCCCACGCGGTCCGCCAGCACGCCGGCCAGCAACGGTCCCAGGGTCGCGCCGATGCCAAACAGCACCCAATACTGCGCCCCGACCTCAAGCCCCTTGCCCAACCCGTGGGCGACGAAGGCTACCAGGAAAATCATGTGCGGCACCCAGCCAGCAGCATTCAGGGCGTACTCGGCATACAACGCCTTGAGCGTATGGTTTTTCGATTGACGCGGATGTTGCGCGCTGCTCACAGCGGCGGACGTCTGCGTCGGCCAACCCGTCCAGGCAATCGCCGTGAACACCAGCGAAATCACGCCCAACCCCAACCAGGTATGCTGCAAGCCTTGCTGCAACAACAGCGGCACCAGCGTTCCCGACGCCGCGACACCCACCCCCACGCCCATGAAAATGATCCCGCCGGCCAAGCCACGCTTGGACGGCGCAACGTGGGCAAGCACCGCAGGCGCGGCCAGTACCATCAACGCACCCCCGGAAATGCCGGACAGCAGCCTCCAGACGAAAAACCACAGATAGGAAATCGGAAACCCACAGGCAAAAAACGCAACGCTCGCCAGCAGCATCATCGCCCTCAAGGCAAAGGCGTCAGAAGATTTTTGCGCCATCACCCGACCCGTCAGCGCCCCCAGCAAATACCCCGCAAGATTCGCCGCGCCCAAGTAGGCCGCCTTGGAAGAATCGAACCAGCCCGCATCGATGATCGCAGGCAACAACGGCGTATAGGCAAAGCGCGCCAAGCCGATGCCGACCAGACTTGCGGAGAATCCGGATGCGATGCCCCATTTGCTGTTGGGGGATTGCGTATGGGAGGTCCCGTTGTGGGGGGATGCTTGAGCTTTGTTCATTGTCGTTGCCTGCTGAACTTGGATGGGATCAGGCTACGCGCGGGCGTGGTATCTCAAGAAGCGAAAAGATTTGATTGGGGATATCTGGAAAGAAGATTGGTGCGCGCTACCGAAGCAGCAATTGTTTTAGGCCGCGAGTGAACAGGCATGCGATGACAAAGAAAAACGCCTCGACAATATCGAGGCGTTTGACATGAAAGGGGGAGCAAAAAGGAATGCAGAGAAGATTGGAAAGCCAACCTTACATCGATTTAGGCGGGGCAACTTGCTTCAGCGTGCCGTTCTTGATGGCGCGCTCGATTCTCGCGAATGCAGCTTCCACGCGTTCAGCCTTGAGCTTTCGAAGATCTTTAATGGTCATTTTTTCGGTAACCATGCCAGTCTCCCTTGAAGAGGTGTACGGGTCGAAACCCAATGGACGCGGCCAGCCTAGCACCGATGCGGTGGTACCACAAATTCAGACGGTCGATGCGAGAGTCCGAGTCAGCGCCCGCGATGAAGTAGAACTCGTCCGCGCGCGGTTGGAATGCCATGAAGGTCTGTACAGCCATCAAGAGCATTTCCGGGACAGTACGCCTTATCAAATCCTTGATAACTCCATCGGCCTCAAGCGGCGCAAATCGTTGTTTCGAAAAATAGGCAGATGTGGCTGCGTATTTGATGCTAAAGGCGTTTGGCCCTAACGCATGGTGTGCGTCTGCGTGAATGATTCTGGCGTAGCTCTCTGCGGCAGGGTCTTTGCTCATATCGCCAAAAATCATGATAAAGCGCTGACCGTGGCAAAGCACAGGAACGTACCATTCATTGATTTCTTCAGGCGATTGAAACACTCCCCCTACTTGGTCGCTGTGGTCGGCCAAACCGTCATACATCTTGGCAATAAGCTGATCCATGGCTGCTCCAGAAAATCCGGGCGCGCATGCTAACAGGATCAAACATGCGTGCAATCAGGACGCTGATGACTATGCCTGTAGGACGTTTCGCGGTTCTAAGTAAGGCGAATCTGGATACAGTCTTGCTGCATCGCGGGAATAGATTGAGGGGAATTCTTACAGGGTATGAAGTGCGGAGATGTACGAAGAAAAGGACATTTGAAAGCAGGAGGGCGACCGGAGAGAAACTGGAGCGGGTAGAGGGAATCGAACCCTCAACTAAAGCTTGGGAAGCTTTCGTTTTGCCACTAAACTATACCCGCTTTTTTCGTGTGTCTTTGCACGCTTTCAGCGGCTGACTTTGTACCAGAAGCACGCCTCGAATTGAAGCGCTAAATGCTTTTCATGCCAAATCCGTCATTGCTGCAGCAAGGTTCGGGATTCATCCGCCGGTTTTTGCGTAGTGGTGGCTGGCGGATGAATCCGTTCCTTGAGACCTGCATGGTCAGATTGCAAATGCATGGTTCGCGTGTACCTGTCGGTAGCGGTTTCGGCTGGGCTCGGGCGCCGGGGTGAGGAAGCTCAACAGGGCGTTTTGCGAGTCCAGGCAGGCGCTTTTATGCTCCATGTCCAAAAAGTGGCCTGCGTTCTTGATGGTGGTGAAGTGGCAGTCACGCACGTGGTTCTTGAATAGCCTGGCGTCGTCGGCCGAGGTGTATTCGTCCCATTCCCCGTTCATGAACAGCACCGGCACGTTGATGCGTTTGGCGGCTTTGAGCTGCTTTTGCGTCGAGGCTTCCATCACATGGTTGATGTGGTGGTGCATCTGTGCGTATTCGTGCAGATCCAGGGAGCTGACGTGCTTGTAGTTGAACCGCTTGAACAGCGACGGCAGGTGTTTGCCGATGGTGCTGTTGATCAGCGTGCCGACCTCAAAGCGGTCGAATGCCCCCAGGTGCTGTTGGCCGCGTTGCAGGTAGTCGCGCATCGGTTCATTGATGACCGGCGAGAACGAGCTGATGACGGCCTTCTCGATGCGTTTGGGCCGGTGCGCCAGGGCCACCAGGGTTGGTGCGCCACCCCAGGAGAACGACATGATGTGTTCTGCGTTGAAGTGGTCGATCAGCTCCAGCAGGATCTGCCCTTCGGTCTCTTTGGTCAGCGGTTTGTCGATGATGTTGTGGGGTTTGGACTTGCCCGCGTACGGCTGGTCGTACAGCACCACGTTGAAGTGGGGGTACAGGTTGCGGACGGTCTGGGCGAAAGATGCAGTAGTGGCCAGTGAGCCGTTGACCATGATGATGGTCTTTTCTGCGGCATCTGCGCGATAGAACTCCGTGTAAACCCGAAACTGGCCCTGTATATCAAGCACAGCGATTTCTGGCCTCATATCCATGTCTCCTGACGAAAAAACAGGTGTGCGCGCAAACACGTTGCACGAGTTTCGTGACAGGTAGGCAAACGCCTTGAAGGGAGCCCATGTCGGTCGGATGCCGCTTGCCGACAGGTATTGTTATTGGCGGGCGATTTGCCGAACGCGCCGCTTCGAGGCGGTCGTGACGACAAAAGGTTTCTTAGAATGCTTTCGTGACTCGTCGGTCACATTTGCGCCGACGGTTGGATTCAAGCAGGCGATCCGGGAACCCGCAAGTGCCGTTCGTGAATTGTCCTACACAGTCTGCCGAGCGGTCGAAAGACGTCAGACCTGCTGAATCTCTTCAGCCCTCAATGCCCGGTAATGGCCGGGCTTGAGCGCCGGATCGAGCACCAGCGGGCCCATGCTTTCGCGGTGCAGGCGCGTCACCTTGTTATCGAAGAAACCGAACATGCGTTTGACCTGATGGTAGCGGCCTTCAACGATGCTCAGGCGCGCGCGGTGGCTGTCCAGTATGGTCAGCTGGGCGGGCAGGGTGGTGAGGTCTTCAAAAGCAAAGTAAAAACCTTCGGAAAACTTTTCGACGTAGTGCGCACCGATTGCTTGCTCGGTCTCGACGTAATAGACCTTGGGCAGCTTGGTGGTCGGTTGGGTCAGGCGACGGGACCAAAGGCCGTCGTTGGTGATCAGCATCAGGCCCGAAGTGTTGAAGTCCAGGCGCCCGGCAATGTGCAGCTCGTGTTTGTCCGGCTCATCGAGCAGGTCGAGAACGGTGGGGTGTTGCGGGTCAACCGTGGCGCTGACGCAGCCGGGCGGCTTGTGCAGCATGAAGTAACGCGCCGGTTTGCCGGCCTGCAGGACTTCATCGTCGAGCATGACCTGGCTGAACTCGCGCACGTCATGCAGCGGGTTCTTGATCGTCACACCATCGACCCGGACCCGGGCGGCCAGCAGCGCCAGGCGCACGTCCTTGCGGCTGAAGCGGGGCAGGTTGCTGAGGAAGCGGTCGAGGCGCATGGCGAGTGGGTGTGCAGTCGGGAAGCGGCATGTTACGCGACGCTGAGAACCTGTAGGAGCGAATTCATTCGCGAAAAATCGTCCAGCCGACAGAAATGTGTTGGATGTACCGGCCAATCGCGAATGAATTCGCTCCTACAGGGTTACGCACCCGGGGCCTCTGTAGACTCCAGCAACCCCGCACACCGCGGGCACAGGCAGGCCTTGTTCCGCAACTCCTCAGGCAACGCGGCCAGCACAGCAGGGTCGATGGTTTCAGTGAAGCACCAGCACGCCCGGTCAACCGTGCGCGGGTCGGCCAAGGTGCATTTATTGCTCTGGCCGCAGACGGGGCAGGTGTCCGGGCCGGTTGTATCGCTGGTCATGCAGGTTCTGCCATTTCGGTGCAGACCCGGTTGCGACCGCTCTGTTTGGCGCTGTACAGCGCCTGGTCGGCGCGGGCGATCAGGGTTTGCAGGGTGTCGTCTTCATGCAGTTCGGTCAGGCCGAGGCTGACGGTGACCTGCAGGGCTGAACCGGTGAACACGTAGGTGTGTTGCTCGGCCAGCAGGCGAATTTTCTCGGCCACGCGTCGGGCACCGCTGCTGTTGGTGTCCTTGAGCAGAATGATGAACTCTTCGCCACCCCAGCGGCAAATGATGTCGCTGTCGCGCAGGCAGCGGCGTACGTCATCGGCGAATCCGGTGAGCACTTCATCACCGGCCAAGTGGCCATGGGTGTCGTTCAGGCGCTTGAAGTGATCCAGGTCCAGCAGCATCGCCGACAGCGCCTTGTGCTCGCGGCGGGCGTCGGCGATGGCGCTCAGGGCCTGCTGGTCGAAGCCGCGCCGGTTGGGCAGGCCGGTCAGGCTGTCGATCATTGCCTGGGTTTCGATGCGCATCTGGAAGCGGCGAATCACCCGGTTCAGCAGATACAACACCAGCAGCATCACCGCCAGGCAGATGGTCAGGTTCAGGTACAGAGACTGGCGAATGTCGGTGAGCGCGCCGTCCTCGCGCTTGTCGACGAACAGGTACCAGTTCAGTTCCGGGATATAGCGCACATTGAGAAAATGCGAATCGCCCAGCGAGTCGTATTGATAGCTGCCGCTCTGCGGCTTGGGCATCTGCTGTTGCAGTTCCTTGAGATCGGGGAGCTCGCGCAGCACCTGGCCGATCTTCGCCCCTTGCGGGCCGCCCTCGGCGCCGGTCAGCACCAGGCGGCCGAACGCGTCGACGAAATACACACTGCGTTGATAGCGCTGTTGGTAACGGTCGATCAGCTTGATCACGGCGTCGACCGTCAGCCCCACCCCGGTGGCGCCGATGAAGTGGTCGTTGTAGTCGAACACCTTGTAGTTGATGAAGAAGGTCAGGTTGTCCTTGTTCGCCAGATCCGGGTCGACGTTGATCTCGTACGGTTCGGCCATGTCGCGCACACGGTAGTACCAGACATCTCGAGGCTCGTCGGGGCTGATCTTTTTCAGCACGCCGCGGGCCTGGTAGTAGGTCAGGCTCTGGTTAGAGACGAAGAACGAGGTGTAGGCGCCGTAGTGATCCATCACCTCCTTGAGGTAGCGGGTCATCTGCTGCGGGTCTTTTTCCCCGGCCACCACCCAGTCGCGCACGAAGGTGTCGCGGGCCATCATCGAGGACAGCAGCACCGGGCGCACCAGGTCTTTCTGGATTTCCGAATAGACCGTGTCCGAGGTCAGAGGCAGTTCGGTGTTGACGATGCTGTCGCGAATCGCGTCGCGCGAGGCGAAGTAGCTGAGCAAGGACGTCGCCAGAAAGCCGCTCCCCAGCAGGATCACTAGCGTCAACAGCAGGGAGCGCTGTGAATTGCGCGTGGAACGAAAGGGCATGACCGGTCCGTGTAATGAAAAGTCCATTGAGCCGACATGCTAGCCTGAGGCCACTCGTTGCGCCATGCCCTGATACGCCGCGCCCTCAAAGACTTTTCAGGGCGTCGTTGCCACCGGTCCCGCGGGAGCTTGGTAGATCGGCGCCTCTCTCAGTACCGCACTGATGGCCGAGCAGCGGCAGTGCACCAGCAAGATCCGGTCGTAGTGAATGCCGTGCTGCGCAAGTTCGATGAACAGATCTTCCAGACTCGGGCTGGTGACACCGAAACGGTTGCGTACGGTCAGCACGTCCATGGGCGTCTGCGGCAGGCGGCCCGGCAGGCCCGGCTGATTGCTGTTGCGCACGATGACGCTGATGTCGCGATAGCTCTCGTGGGTGCTGGTCTGGAATTTCGCCAGTTTGTAGTTCTTGATCCGCCCGGGCAGCGTCGTGCCGGCCATCAGCTTGTGTCCTTCGCGCAGACTCGTGAACGGCCCGGTGACGGGGCCGGGTGTTGGTTGAACGTTGTCCAGCAATGAGTAAGGTTGTACCGACTGCCCGACAATCTTGTGCAGCAACGGGTCCACCAGTTCGGCGCCATGGGGCGCGTAGGTCCACAGCTGTGTGCCGTTGGGCACCGCAGTGGTGCGAGACCAGGGCAGGTAGTGGCCATGGCTGCTCAGCACCAGGGTGCGTGCCTGGCCTTGATCGGATGTCCACAGCAGGAAGCGCCGGCCCAGCTTCCAGGCCCTGACCGGGGCCGTGCCGTACAGCGCATTGCCCGCCACTCGCCAGCTTTTCAGGGGGCCGGCGCCGTTGAAAAAGGTGCTCAGGTAGGTCTGGCGCGGGTGCGTGGAGTGCTGCAGCCAACGGCTGAACGCCCGCAGCGGTGGAGCGGCGTGCGCGGCGCGCAGGACATTGATCGGCGTGCTGACCCGGCCGAACGCCCAAAGCAGCCTCGGTGTGGCCGGGCCCACTTGCAGCAGGCCCAGGGTCAGGATGCTCATGATCGCCTGGCGCCGCTCCTTGTGCCGGTGGCCTGGCAGGTAGGCCGCCTGGATATCCAGCGTCAGGCTGGCGGCAGCGACGCCCAATGAGGCGATGGCCGCCGCAGGCAATAAAAGCGCCATGGGTGCCAGCAACGATTGCAGCCGGTTGGCCAGCCGTTGCCAGTCACCGAGCAGCAGCTCGCGGTGCGTGGTGATACTGTCCTGGGCATCCTTGATGCTGTTCTGGCGCAGGCAATCTTGCACGAACGCCATGGGCGCCATGTCGATGGGGTGCTCGGTGAATTCGTGTCGCAGCGCCTTGTGCGCGGCTTCGTTGTACAGCCGGTCAGTCCAGGGACGGAGCAGGGAAGCGGGCGGCAGCGGTTTGAGCACGCCGCCCCAGAGTTTGAGGATGTACTCCAGCTGCGCATGAAAGCGCACGGGCATGTAGTTGAGCAGCGTCTTGCGCCAATGCTCATCGCTTGCCCCGCGGCGCAGGTGTTCCACGAGGTGCCGGTGGTTGTCGAGCTCCACCCAGCCGATGCGCTGTCCCGCCTGATACAGCAACAGCCCACGGGGATGACGCAGCAACAGCAGGCCCGGGCAGACCGGTTGCGTATCGCCGCCCAGATGTGCGCTGTACAGGGTGAAGCTCAGTACGTTCCAGCGTGAGCGAGGCTCGATGGCGCCGCGCTGATGCTCTTGCAGCGCCAGGATCAGCTCATTGAAGCCATGGGCGGAGAGGCTGGCGTTCTTCAGGTCGAACACCGCCCGGGCGATCAGCGTCGCATTCAGGCTGCGTTCGATGGCCGGGCCTTGCCTGTCCCAGAAAGCCTTGAGCCGAGTGTGCATGAGGGGCAGGAAATCAATTTGGGTTACCTGTGCTTCGATGCTGGCAGCGCTGACCGGCAGCTCGTGGGCGGGTCGATATTCCCCCACGCCGGTCGGGTCTCGGTACACCACCCAGCGCCCACCCTCGTCGTCATAGCCGCTGGGGGACTGCGCGCGAAAATGGTTCAGCAGCGCCTGGCCCAGTGCCACCGGCCTTTCATCTGGCACCACCAGCACATGATTGGCCGGAATCCGTGCCTGCCCCCAGGGCGTTATCGAGGTACCCGGCAGGTAACGCACGAACACCTGCTCGGGGTCCAGGTCCAGGCCGTAAGTCTGTTTCATCCAGCGGCCCATGATGGCGTTGGCGTCTGTACGAGGCGTGGGGATGCGCCCCACCAGCTGAGTGTCGCCGTACCAATAGTTGAGCGCACTGACAGTCTTGAGGGCCGCCAGAATCGGCCAGAGCAGGGCGTCGGACTCTTCCAGTGGCGACGCTTGGACAGGATCCTGGACGGCTTCGGCATCGTGGTGCTGGATCGAGAACTGGCGTTGCGCAGCATGAAGGTGAGCGAACACATCATCGATTTCGCTGCCCAGCTCCAGGCGGCTGGGGCCCTGGGCCGGGTCCAGATGCAGGCGGTGCCACGCCGAGTCGTTGAGCGCCTGGAGCACCTTGTGCGGGTTCCAGGGCGCGCGGTCGCTGATGTATTCGGTGCACGTCAGTTGCCCTCCCAGCACGTACAGGTAGCAATGTCCGGTCTGGCGCGATTTGAGGTGAAAAACCCCGGGGATCAACTCGTCGTTGAGCATCACGCCATGCAGGATCGAGCGCCGCGGCGCGGTGCGCGCCAGCACCTGCTGCAATGATGTCGGATAGTCCGTCAGTCCCAGTACGTCCAGCGCCAGCCAGCAGCCGTCGCGGGTGATCCGCTTGCGCTTGTGCAGGCGATAGATACCGTGCAGGAACGATAACCGCGCCAGCGTCTCCCAGGTGCTGCCGTGTTTTCTCCAGAAATGGCGAACCGCGGCCTCGTGGTCCCATGACCAGTCGGCATGCTGGATCAGCGTGAGCAATGCTTGCACCGTCAGGCCGGGCAGATCCTTGTGCACCGGGCGCCAGGATTGCGCGCAGCGCTGCAGGGCGCGAAACGCCTCTGGACTCAGTGCAGCCCGGCCCACTTGCCGCAGGGACAGACGCAGCTCGTAGCGCTCGCCGCCCAACGGGCTGACTGCCGGATCCTGTTCGGTGGCGAAGTCGATTTGCACGGCATCCAGATCGACAGCCTTGCCACAGCGGCGTTCGAGCGTGGTCGCCAGCCCCCGGTCGAGCCAGGTCTGAATCGAGGGCGGGCAATCGAGGTCCAGTTGCCAGGTTTTGAGAATCCAGACCGATCCTTCGAGCAGCCTGGCCACCGGGCTGTTGCACCAGTGCAGGACTTCCCGGTGATTGAGGGTGATGGGAGGCGTTTGGGCGGGAGGCGTGGCGCGTTCGTTCATGTTCGACGTTCAGTGAGAAAAAGAACTCACTATGTCGCGTCCGATACCCGAAAAAAGCCTAGGTATGTATCGCCACCGACGTTGGCTTTTCTGCTGGGAGGCCATGGCGCCGCAGACGCCCGGGGCAGGGCGCCTGCGACGATGGGTCAGACCTGCGCCTGAAGCACGACGATACGCTGGCCGGCGCGCACCGCCGAGCCCGGCTGCACGCGAATCTCCCTGACTACGCCGGCAAACGGAGCCAGTATCGGGATTTCCATCTTCATCGATTCCAGAATCACCAGCACCTCGCCGGCCTGGACTTCTTGCCCGACGCTGACTTGCACCTGCCAGAGGTTGCCGGCGATGTGGCTGTCCACGCTCGTCTGGCCTGGCAGGAGCGCGGCTTCTTCACTGGGTTCGGCGACGGCTTCATCGCTCTCGAACGTCGCCTGCCCGTTGGCGATCCAGCGCTCACGCTCGGCCTGGAAGGCAGCCTGTTGCTGCGTGCGAAATGCTTCGATGCCTTGGGCTTGTTCTGCCAGAAACGTCTGGTAATCGGCCAGGTTCAGGGTGCTGTGTTCGATCCCAAGCTCAAAGCGACCCAGCGGGAAGTCGCGACGGATTTTCAGCAGTTCCTCGGCGCTGACCGGGTAGAAGCGGATCTGGTCGAAGAAGCGCAGCAGCCATGGCTTGCCGTCGAACGCCTCGACGGCGCGGTAGCGATTCCACATCTGCAGCGTGCGGCCGACGAACTGATAGCCGCCCGGGCCTTCCATGCCGTAGACGCACATGTAGGCGCCGCCGATGCCCACCGAGTTCTCGGCGGTCCAGGTGCGCGCCGGGTTGTATTTGGTGGTCACCAGGCGATGGCGCGGGTCCAGCGGCGTGGCCACCGGCGCACCGAGGTAGACGTCGCCCAGCCCCATCACCAGATAGCTGGCGTCGAACACCGTGCGCTGCACCTCATCAAGGTTCGGCAGGTCGTTGATGCGGCGGATGAACTCCAGGTTGCTCGGGCACCAGGGCGCGTCCTTGCGCACGGTGGTCATGTATTTCTCGATGGCCAGCTGGCAGGCCGGATCGTCCCAGGACAACGGCAGATGGACGATGCGCGACGGCACTTCGAGGTTGTCGCTGGCGCAGACCGCCGCCCACTCACCCTCGACCACCGCCAGCAGATCGGCCAGCGGCAACTGTTCGGGCTGGTAGTGCACTTGCAGTGAGCGAATGCCCGGGGTGAGGTCGATCACGCCGCTCAGCGCCTTGCGTTCCAGCGCCTGCATCAGCGCGTGGCCACGGAAGCGCAGGACCAGGTCGAGTTCCGGCGCGCCGATTTCCAGCAGCAGGTGCGTGTCGCCGGACAGGCGGGCGACCAGGCGGGTGTCGTCCTCACCGATATCCAGCACGATCGGACTGGCGTTACGCACGCCCTGTGGGAGCAAGCTTGCTTGCGAAAGCGATAGCTCAGGTTGCAATGATCTGGAGGGTGTTCCGATCTCTTCGTGAGCAAGCTCACTCCCACACAGAGGCACGTTAGCCAGTTGGCGCGCGGTCGTCAGATCGACTGGCTTGAACCGCACCTTGTCCCCGGCTTTCAGCTGCCCCAACTGCCACAAGTCGGCCTCAATGATGGTCACCGGACACACGAACCCGCCCAAGCTCGGGCCGTCCGGGCCCAGAATCACCGGCATGTCGCCGGTAAAATCCACGGCGCCGATCGCATACGGGTTGTCGTGGATGTTGGACGGGTGCAAACCGGCCTCGCCGCCGTCGGCACGCACCCACTCAGGCTTGGGCCCGATCAGGCGCACGCCGGTGCGGCTGGAGTTGAAATGCACTTCCCAGTCAGTGGCAAAGAAGGTGTCGATGTAATTTTCGGTGAAGTATTCCGGTGCGCCGTGAGGGCCGTAGATCACTCGGATATCGCGGACCGCTGGCAGCTCGGCGATCGCTTGCGGCGCAATCTGCTGCCCTGCTTCGCGGTCGGTCAATGGCGCCAGATGCAACACATCGCCGGCCCGCAAGGCACGGCCACCGTGGCCACCGAACTGGCCCAGGGTGAAGGTGCTTTTGCTGCCCAGATAGTCCGGCACATCCAGCCCGCCACGCAGGCAGAGGTAGCTGCGCGCACCGGCACCGGCGATGGTGCCCAGGGCCAGGGTCGAGCCTGCGCTGACCAGAATCGACTGGTTCATCGGCTGTGCCTGGCCGTCCACTGCCAGTGGAATCACTGCACCGGTCACCGCGATAACCGCGTCGGTGTTGAAGCGCAGCACCGGCCCGCTCATGGTGATTTCCAGCGCGGCGCAGCCTTCGGGGTTGCCCAGCAGGCGATTGCCCAAACGCAGCGCGCGGCTGTCCATCGGCCCCGACGGTGGCACGCCCACGGCCCAGTAACCCAGGCGCCCCGGATAGTCCTGCACGCTGGTCTGGGTGCCGCCGCTGAGCACTTCGAAGGTGTCGGCGTGATAGACCAGGCCTTCCAGGCAGCGGGTCCAGGGCTGGCCGCTGGCGAATGGCGCGTCAACGATGATCTGGCGCAAGTAGTCGCGGTTGGTTTCCACGCCATACAGACGCGTGTCGAGCAGCGCCCGGGACAATCCCGCGCTGGCCGACTCACGGTCTGGCGCCCAGCTGATGAGCTTGGCGATCATCGGATCGAAGAACGGCGGGATCTCGCAACCGGCGTCGACCCAGGTGTCGATGCGCAGCTGTTTGCCATCGTTTTCAGGAAACTCAACCGAGGTCAGCAGCCCTGGGCTTGGCTGAAAATCCCGGCCCGGATCTTCGGCATACAGACGCGCCTGAATCGCGTGGCCCTGCGGTTCGAGGCCTGCCATCAGCTGCTGCAACGGCGGCAAGTCGCCCGCGGCCAGTTGCACCATCCAGCTCACCAGATCCACACCCCAGACCTGTTCGGTCACGCCGTGCTCGACCTGCAGGCGGGTGTTCACTTCAAGGAAATAGAAACGCTGGTCGAGGCTGTCGAATACGAATTCGACGGTGCCCGCGCTGCGGTAATTGACCGCCTTGGCCAGCTTGATCGCTGCCGCGCAGAGTTCCTCGGCCATGCCGTCGGGCAGATTCGGCGCCGGGGTTTCTTCGAGGACTTTCTGGTTGCGCCGCTGCACCGAACAGTCGCGCACGCCGAGGGCGATGACCTCACCGCAGCCGTCGCCAAACACCTGAACTTCCAGATGGCGGGCGCGCTGGATGTATTTCTCCAGAAACACACCAGCATCGCTGAAATTGTTTTGCCCCAGACGCTTGACCGCTTCGAACGACTCGCCAAGCTCCGCCGCATCCCGGCACACGCGCATGCCGATGCCGCCACCGCCGGCGGTGCTCTTGAGCATCACCGGATAGCCGATCGAGCTGGCGGCGCTCAAGGCTGCTTCGACGCTGTCCAACAGCTCGGTGCCTTCGAGCATCGGCACGCCGTGCTGCTTGGCCAGGGCGCGCGCCGTGTGCTTGAGGCCGAACACCCGCAGTTGCTCCGGGGTCGGGCCGACAAAGGCAATGCCGGCGTCTTCACAGGCCTGGGCGAAGGCTGCGTTTTCCGAGAGAAACCCGTAGCCGGGGTGAATCGCCTTGGCGCCGCTGGCCTGGGCGATGGTGAGGATCTTGTCGACTGACAGGTAAGTGCCTGCCGCGCCGCCTTCGCCTAGGCTGTGGGCCTGGTCCGCCTGGAGGATATGCAGGCTGGCCGCATCGGCTTCGGAGTAGACCGCAACGCCTTCGACGTTCAGGGCGCGCAGGGTACGCAGGATGCGGCAGGCAATGGCGCCGCGGTTGGCGATCAGCAGTGTGTCGAACATGTTCTGGACCCCAGCAATCGCAGTGGACGATTGCGCATCGGGTAGCGGGCCGTCCCGCTGTTGTACTGTCGGCGCGAAGGTCGTCCCTCGCGGCAAAGCCTTGAATCGGTGAGCGCGAAAGGCTCAGTCCCAGACCAGCAGTTCGGCGGGCGTGGGGTTGTAACCGTTGCATGGGTTGTTCAGTTGCGGGCAGTTGGAGATCAGCACGATCACGTCCATTTCCGCGCGCAGCTCGACGTATTTGCCAGCGCCGGAAATGCCGTCCTCGAAGGTCAGGCCGCCCTCGGCGGTGACCGGCACGTTCATGAAGAAATTGATGTTCGGGCTGATGTCGCGTTTGCCCAGGCGGCCGTCGTGGGAGCAGGCGCGCAGGTAGTTGTCACGGCAGCTGTGCATGTGGCGTTTTTCCAGGGCGTAGCGCACGGTGTTGCTCTCTTGCGCGCAGGCCCCGCCGAGGGTGTCGTGGCGCCCGCAGGTGTCTTCGACGATGGTCAGCATCGGCTTGCCGAGGTTGGAATACAGCACGCTGCCTTTGCTCAGGTAGACGTTGTTCTGCTTGCGCAGCGTGCGCTGCACGTCGTAACGCTCGCGCGGGTTGGCCAGGCTGTAGAACAGCGTGTCGACCGCCTGATTGCCTTCGAGGTCGAGCAGGCGCAGGGTCTGGCCGGCCTTGAGTTCGGTGAGCGACGGCTCGCCTGCGGGGATGCGGGTGATGGAAACGGGGGCTTTCTTTGCGGCTGTGGTCATCGCAGGATCCTCAGGCGAACAGGCGGTCGGTATTGATGAAGCCGCGCACGTTTTCCTCGCGCGAGGTGCGGCAGTGTTCGGCCACGCTGGCGTCGGCCTTCATCCAGCTCAGCTTCACCGGCTGTGGCGCGTAGGCGGGGTTGGGGTCCATCGGGTGTTGCAGGGCCGTGAGCACCACCAGCGTGTCCATCGGCGCATACAGTTCGATGTAGTCGCCGCCTTTCGAGTTGCCGGGGACGAAAGACAGCGCGCCGCGGTCGTCGACATTGACCCGGCTGAACAGGTTCAGGGTCATCAGCAGGTCCGACAGGCCCAGTCCCCACTTGCCCATTTCCACCAGCAGGTTGTCGGCGCCGTTGCGGAAGAAGCCGTTGCGCAGTTCCTGATAGCGGCCCTGGCCGTACTTTTCGCTGACTTCTTCAGCGCACAGCACGCCACCCAGGCTGTCGCTCCAGCCGCAGGTGTCGGCGGTGATCGCTGCCAGCACGCGGCCCATGTCCGAGTACAGGCAGTGGCCGCTGGTGAGCTTGGCGGTGTGTTGGCACTTGAGGCTGTCGGGCAGGTTCAGGCGCTCGGTTTTTTCATGGGCGTTGAACAGCGTCAGGCTGACGTTGGCGTTGCCGTTGAGGTCGGTCAGGCGCAGCAGTTCGCCACGCTTGAGCACGAACGACAGATGGCCGCCGCCGGGCAGGGTTTCTTCGGCGAATACCGGGAATACAGAGAACGAGTCAGTCATGTT
Source organism: Pseudomonas sp. 2 (assembly GCF_056627435.1). Lineage (NCBI taxonomy): Bacteria > Pseudomonadati > Pseudomonadota > Gammaproteobacteria > Pseudomonadales > Pseudomonadaceae > Pseudomonas > Pseudomonas sp. 2. The sequence continues at coordinate 293,065 of NZ_JBWXNG010000002.1, read as the reverse complement.
TTTTATCCTTCAAGCCGATTGCAGCGATTCGAGGGCCGCGCGGGCAGCGCGACGGTCGCTGTTCAGGGGAATGTCGTAAGTGATGCGCGCGCCATAGGCACCGGGGGCGTGCGGGTCGACGCGCACCTTGTCGAACACCATCAGGCGCGTGCCCAGGTTGAAACCTTCGGACAGATCATGGGTGACCATGAACACGGTCAGCTTCGTTTCGCGCCACAGTTCCAGCAGCAGCGCGTGCATGTCCTTGCGGATGCCCGGGTCGAGCGCGCCGAACGGTTCATCGAGCAGCAACACGCGCGGCTTCATGATCAGCGCCTGGGCGATCGCCAGCCGCTGCTGCATACCGCCGGACAGCTGGCTCGGGTATTTGTCCAGCGCGTGGCCCAGGCCGACCTTGCGCAACAGCGCCGCCGCCTGTTCGCGAGCCTCGCGTTTGGCGCCGCCGAACAAGCGGCCCAGCAGCCTGGAACGCGGCAGTTCCAGCCCCAGCGCGACGTTGTCCAGCACCGACAGATGCGGGAACACCGAGTAGCGCTGGAACACCACGCCACGGCTGGCGTCCGGCTCGTTGGCCAGTGGCTGGCCGTCCAGCAGGATCTGCCCTTTGCTTGGCACTTCCTGGCCCAGCAACAGGCGCAGAAAGGTCGACTTGCCGCAGCCGGATGCACCGACCATGGTGCAGAACTCGCCCTCGGCGATGCTCAGGTTCAAGCCTTCGAGCACCACCTGTTCGCCGTATTGCTGCCAGACGTTTTTCACCGAAATGAAGCTCATGGGCGTGCTCCCTCGTACCAGGGAAAGGCCTTGCGGGTCAGGGTTTTCAGGCCCCAGTCCATCAGCCAGGCGAGGAGGGTGATCCACACCACGTACGGCAGGATCATGTCCATGGCCAGATAACGCCGCACCAGAAAGATCCGGTAACCCAGCCCATCGGTGGAGGCGATGGCTTCGGCGGCGATCAGGAACAGCCACGCCGAACCCAGCACCAGCCGCAGTGCGATCAACAGACGCGGCAGCAGTTGCGGCAGCACCACGCGCAGGATCAGGGTCCAGGTCGAAGCGCCCAGGGTCTGCGCCTTGATCAGCAGTTCTACCGGAATCTCCCGGGCGCGCTGCTCCAGATCGCGCGCCAGCACCGGGGTGATGCCGATCACGATCAGCATCACTTTGGACAGCTCGCCCAGGCCGAAGACGATGAACAGGATCGGCAGAATCGCCAACGGCGGCACCATCGACAGCACCGTCAACAGGGGCGACAAGGGTGCGCCGAACAGCGGCAGCACGCCCGAAGCGATGCCCAGGCACAGGCCCACCAGCGCGCTGATCGCAAGGCCGGTCGCCAGCCGTTGCAGGCTGGAGGCGGTGTCCTGCCAGAGCAGGTATTCGCCGGTGCGCGGGTCGGCCACCAGCGCCACGCGTTTGATCGCGTCGGTCATTTGCACGGCACTGGGCAGCAGCTTGTCGTTGGGGTTTTCCGTCAGCCGCGTCGCCGAGCCTGTGAAGTAGGCGAACAGCAACAGGGCGAACGGCAGGATCACCAGAACCAAACGGCTGGCACCATCGGGGCGGCGGTTTATCAGGCGCATAACAGGAACCTTGGAAGCGTGCGGGGATTACAACGTGCCGTCGGCCGCCATCTGTACGTAGGTGGGGTCGAAGTGCAGCTTGAGGTTGCCCTTGTCGCCTTCGCTCACGTTGTTGGCGAAAGTCATGCCCACCGCGCTGGCATCCTTGGCGCCTTCGCCGAGCAGGCCATGCTCGAAGGAGAAGTCGGCGACCTTGCGCATGGTGACGGGCAGCTGTTTGCTGGTGGCGAACTCCAGCGCCTCTTTCGGCGTGGCGAACAGTTTGGTGGTCTGCAATTGCGCCTGGAAGCCGGCCAGATCAGTGCCCGAGGCCTTGGCCATGTGCTCCAGCGCCTGGGTCGATTCGGCGTTTTTCGCGTTCATCAGCGCCACCACTTCGAACCAGGCACCGGTCAGGGCCTTGCCCAGCGCCGGGTTGTCCTTGAGGGTCTGGGAGTTGACCACCATCATGTCCATGATCTCGCCGGGGATCTTGCTCGAGTCGAACACTTGGGTGACGCCAGGCTTGGCCTTGATTTCCGACAGCATCGGGTTCCAGGTGGTGACGGCCTTGACCTGGTCGGTGTTGAAGGCGGCGGCGATGTCGGCATCGGAGGTGTTGACCACTTTCAGGTCTTTCTCGGTCAGGTCCACCGAATCCAGCGCGCGGGCCAGCAGGTAGTGCGAGACCGACAGTTCCACCAGATTGACGTCCATGCCCTTGAGGTCGGCGACTTTCTTGCCGTCGCCCTTGATCACGATGCCGTCGTTGCCGTTGGAGAAGTCGCTGACCACCAGCGCGGTGCTTTCCACGCCACCGGCTGCCGGAATGGTCAGGGCGTCCATGTTGGTCATGGTGCAGCCGTCGAACTGGCCGGCGGTGTACTGGTTGATCGATTCGACGTAGTCGTTGAGCTGGGTGACTTTAATATTGATGCCGTACTTCTTGGCCCATTTGTCGACGATGCCCTGGGTCCCTGCGTATTCCCATGGCATCCAGCCGGCATAGATGGTCCAGCAGACATCGAAATCCTTTTTCGGGGCGGCGGTGGCCGAGAGGCTTAGAGCAGCGATGAGGCCTGCGGTGAGCAAGCCGAACAGACGGGATGTTTGCATCGTGAAAAACCTCCAGTAACGAAAAGGGGCGGGCAGGAGTCCGGCGACACCATCGGTGTCCTGTCTCCCGGGCTTTTATCCCGCCGTGTAACCTCTACTGGAGGTCGCCGACTCTCGGACCAGCCACTCGCGTCAAGCGAGCCGGAACCCTAGTCGGCTATTTGCAAATTGTGGTGCCGCGAACCTTGAGTGACTCCTGCACGGGGTTTTCATAGCCAGAGCCGTGCCAAGTGCCCACAACCCATGGGGGCTGCGGCGTGCGTGGAAATCTCAGGCATATCGAGACGTTGCAGCGTGCACCGTTGCGGGGCGCCGTCCGGCGGATGAGTTTTGGAATGGGGCACTCGCGACGGATTTTGCAGTCTGAATTTACGTTCTCGGCAGTTGTGAGAACGCCGACCAGCGCCGCTGGTTTGTGCTCTATCGCGGTCCAGGAGGCCGCCATGTATCGACGAAGCCTGATTACCCTTTTGATGACCCTGTCCCTGGCCGGTTGCTACGGAGGCTACTACGAATCAGAGACCTACACGCAGCCCGTCTACAGCAGCGGGTACAGCAGCGGCTACGTGTATGACAGCTATCGCCCTTACGGGCCGACCGGGTTCTACGGCGGCTCTTCGGTCTACTACTCATCGCCGCGTTATTACTCGGCGCCACGCTACTATTCACCGCCCCGGTATTACGCGCCGCCACCGCGTTACTACGGGCCTCGTCCGGGTTATGACGGCGGGCGGCCTGGCTATGGCGGCGGCCACTGGAACGGTGGTGGCCACAACTGGAATGGCGGCTCGGGCTACCGGCCTCCACCCACCGGACCCCGGCCGGGGCTGGGTGGTGGTGGATGGAACGGCAACCACGGCGGTGGAGGCGGTGGTGGTTTCACGCCAGGCAGACCCTCAGGTGGCAATGTCCGCGAAGACGGCAATTTCGGTCGCGGCGGCCATGGGGGGCCGGGTGGTGGGAACCGGTGATGTAAACAAAACGGCGCTCTGGTGAGCGCCGTTTCTAGTTCAGTACCCTGAAAGATCCGCCAACGGATGCCGTCCCTCCCACGCCTTTTCAAAATGTGCATCCACCACCGCCTGCGGAATCGTCGCGACATCCGGCCAGTGCCAGTGCGGCTTGTGATCCTTGTCGATCAGCCGCGCCCGCACGCCCTCGGCGAACTCCGGATGCCGGCAGCAGTTCAGGCTCATGGTGTATTCCATCTGAAACACCTCGGCCAACGACGAATGCCGGGCGCGGCGGATCTGTTCCCAGACCAGATGCGCGGTCATCGGGCAGCCTTCACTCAGGGTTTTCGCCGCCTTGGCCAGCAACGCGTCGCTTGAGTGCAGTTGGCGCTTCAAGGCGTTCCAGGCACATGCAACGTCCGCGACATCCAGCAGCTCATCAATCTGCTGACGGCGGGGTAGCCACTGCGGCTCAGGCCGCTGATCCCGCGCTTCCTGCTCCAGAGCCTTGAACAGGCTGTTGAGCTGCACGGCGGTCTGTTCCTGCCAGTTGAGCTGCAACAGCCGATCGATCATTTCTTCCTGTTGATCGTCTGGCAGCAAGCGGTCTGCCAGGTCCAGATCCAGCGCGTCGCGGGCGTTGATATGCGCGCCGGTCAGGCCCAGAAACAGCCCCAGTTTTCCCGGCAACCGGGACAGAAACCAGCTGGCGCCGACATCCGGGTACAGGCCGATGCTGATCTCAGGCATCGCCAGGCGGCTGCCCGGTGTCACCACGCGGATGTTGGTGCCCTGCAGCAGGCCCATGCCGCCGCCGAGCACGTAGCCGTGGCCCCAGCAGATCAAGGGCTTGGGAAAGGTATGAAGCTGGAAATCCAGCCGGTATTCCGCGGCGAAGAACTGCGCGGCCAGTGTCGGGACTTTTCCGGGCTTGCCTCGCCCGGCCTCGACCAGCGACCGCACATCGCCGCCTGCGCAGAAGGCTTTCTCGCCGTTGCCGCGCAACAGCACGCAGACGATCTGCGGATCGCCAGCCCAGGCGTCGAGGCGTTCGCGCAGCGCCAGAATCATCGGCAGCGACAGGGCATTCAGTGATTTTTCTGCATCCAGCGTGGCGATGCCCAGTCGGGCGCCGCCGGTTCCAATGAGCTCTTCGAATTGCAGATTCATCGTGACCTCGTGTTCTGGGTCATGGCCTTCATCAAGCACTGTGAGTGCCGTCTAGATCGGGAAGTTGCACCGGGCCGATGCACTGGAGTGTAGGAAAAGCGTGGCGCGTTGCGCTGGAAATAAATGGTCGCAGCCCCTAAAGTCCGCCCATTGTTTTTCCGGATACGACCATGACCGACGACGACCGCATCAAACTCGAGCCCAGCTGGAAGCAGGCCCTGCGTGCAGAATTCGAACAGCCCTACATGGGCGAACTGCGCGAGTTCCTGCGCCAGGAGCACGCGGCGGGCAAAGAGATCTATCCACCGGGCCCGCTAATCTTCAATGCGCTCAACTCAACACCGCTGGACAACGTCAAGGTAGTCATCCTCGGCCAGGACCCGTACCACGGCCCGAACCAGGCCCACGGGCTGTGCTTCTCGGTGCAGCCGGGTGTGCCGGCGCCGCCGTCGCTGGTCAACATCTATAAAGAGCTCAAGCGCGACCTCAACATCGACATCCCCAACCACGGCTATCTGCAGTCCTGGGCCGATCAGGGCGTGCTGATGCTCAACACCACCCTGACCGTCGAACGTGCCAACGCCGCTTCACACGCCGGCAAGGGCTGGCAGTATTTCACCGACAAGATCATCGAAACCGTCAGCGCCCACCAACCGCATCTGGTGTTCCTGCTGTGGGGCTCCCATGCGCAGAGCAAGAAGAAACTGATCGACGCCACCAAGCACCTGATCCTGACCTCGGTGCACCCATCACCGCTGTCGGCGTATCGAGGGTTTCTGGGGTGCGGGCATTTCAGTCGGGCGAACAAGTATCTGGTCGAGAACGGCCTTGCGCCGATCGAGTGGCGGTTGCCGGCTGACGTCTAGCGCAAACTCTGTGGGAGCCGGCTTGCTGGCGAATGCGGCAGGTCAGACAACACAGCGTTGATTGACACACCGTATTCGCCAGCAAGCCGGCTCCCACATTGGATTTGCGTCACTTCACGCCACCGGCTGCCGGTTCCAATACCTGAACAACGGCTCGGCCAGAAACAGCACGAACAACAAACGCATCACCTGCATCGCCGTCACCAGCGGCACCGAAAGCTGCAGCACCTCGGCGGTCAGGCTCATTTCCGCGATACCGCCGGGCATCATGCCCAGGGTCAGCGAGCGCAGGTCCAGGTGGGTCGCTGCGCTGAGTATCCAGGCGCACAGCGCCGCGATGCTCATGGTCAGCGCGGTGCCGATCAGCGTGCGGCCCATGAACGAGGGCGCCCGGCGGAAGAACGCGCGGTTGAAGTGACAACCCAGGCCGCTGCCGATCAGCCACTGGCCGATCTGGCTGCCGCCGTTGGGCAGGCCGATGTGCAGATCGAAGCTGACGCTGATCACGGCGCTCACCAGCAACGGCCCGAACAGCCACGGGTTGGGCTGTTTCAAGCGCTGCCAGCCCCAGGCCACCAGCGCACCCAGTGGAAACAACAGCGCCAGCCACGTCCAGTCCACCACCGTGGCGTGGGAGGGCGGGGCGCCATTGCCCATCAGGTATTTGAAGATCGCCGGCACGCACAGCACCACGGCCAGCACCCGCAGGCTCTGGCCTGCCGCGACGTTGCTGAGGATCGCGCCGTTGCGCGCGCCGAGGTTGACCATCTCTCCCGAGCCGCCGGGCATGCTGGAAAAGAACGCGGTGGCGCGGTCTTCGCCGGTGCGCAGCATCAGCCACACGCCGACCACGCTGGAAACGCTGGTCACCAGTGCGCCGATGAAGATCAGGCCGAAGTGTGAAAGGACTTGTTCGATGACGACGGGAGTGAAGTGCAGGCCGATGCCGATGCCCACCACCCATTGGCCGCATTTGCGACCGCCGGGAATTTCAGCCAGCTGCCAGGGTGTCAGGCAGCGAACCAGGATGATCGCCAACAGCGAGCCGACCATCCAGGGCAAGGGCCAGCCGACCTGGCTGGCGAGGTATCCCCCCAGCAGGCCGACCAGCGGTGTTCCCCACCAGGTCTTGAAGGGCCGGTCAGACATCGGCCAGCGCGCGACGCTGAACCGAGCGCTTGCGCCAGATGCGCAGCAGCGGCAGCACCAGCATGAACGCGGTCACCACCCAGACGCCGACGGTGATCGGGCTGGACCAGAGGATGTCCATCGCACCGTTGGAGATCGACAGCGCGCGGCGCAGGTTCTGCTCCATCAGCCCGCCGAGGATGAAACCCAGCAGGATCGGCGACAGCGGGAAGTCCAGCTTGCGCAGGATGTAACCGAAGATGCCGATGCCGACCATCAGGAACAGGTCGAAGGTGGTGGCGTGAACCGCGTAGACGCCGATCCCGGTGATGATCGCGATGACCGGCACCAGGGCCCAGTTCGGCACCGAGAGGATGCGGGTGAAGACGCGGATCATCGGGATGTTGAGGATCACCAGCATGATGTTGGCGACGAACAACGACGCGATCAGGCCCCAGACGATGTCCGGTTGCTGTTGGAACAACAGCGGGCCCGGGGTGATGTTGTACAGCGACAGCGCGCCGATCATCACCGCAGTGGTGCCCGAACCCGGAACGCCAAGGGTCAGCATCGGCACCAGGGCGCCACAGGCGGTGGCGCCGATGGCCGTTTCCGGGGCTGCCAGACCGCGCATGTCGCCTTGTCCGAATTTTCCGCTCGCGCCTGCGATACGTTTCTCGGTCATGTAGGTCACGGCACTGGCCAGCGTGGCTCCGGCACCGGGCAGCACGCCCATGATGAAACCCATCAGGCCGCAACGGATGTTGACGATAAAGACCGAGCTGGCTTCCTTGAAGTTGAACAGCATGCGCCCGGTGGCTTTGACCGCTTCCTGGCCGCGATGGGTCTTTTCCAGCAACAGCAGGATTTCGCTGATCGAGAACAGGCCCAGCACCAGCACCACGAACTGAATGCCGTCGGCCAAGTGGATGTTGTCGCCGGTGAAACGGTACACGCCGCTGTTGGCGTCGATGCCGATGCTCGACAGGAACAGGCCGATCAGCGCCGCGATAAAGGTTTTCAGCGGTCGATCACCCGCCATGCCGCCCAGGCAGACAATCGCGAACACCATCAACACGAAGTATTCGGCGGGTCCGAAGGCGATCGCCCATTTGGCGAGCAGCGGCGCGAACATCACCATGCCGCAGGTGGCGATCAGCGCGCCGATGAACGAACTCCACGCCGACAGCGACAACGCCACGCCGGCCAGGCCCTGACGGGCCATCGGGTAGCCATCCAGCGCGGTCATCACGGTCGAGGCTTCGCCGGGGATGTTGAGCAGGATCGAGCTGATGCGTCCGCCGTATTCGCAGCCCAGATAAACCGCGGCCAGCAGGATCAGCGCCGACTCGGGCGGCAGGCCCAGGGCGAACGCGATGGGGATCAGCAGCGCCACGCCATTGATCGGGCCCAGGCCTGGCAGCAGGCCGACGATGGTGCCGATCAGGGTGCCGGAAAGGGCAGTGACCAGGTTGTACGGGGTCAGCGCGACGCCGAAGCCCTGGCCGAGATAGCCGAGAGTATCCATATCAGTTCTCCAGAACGTCGAGCAGGCCCAGGGGCAGCGGTACATCCATCACTTTGTCGAAGAGCACGTACAACAGGATGCTCATCAGGGTGGTGATGACGATGCTCGGCAGCCAGCGGCCGCCATACAGGCGGGCCATGGGAATGCCGATCAGCATGCTGCTGAGCACGAAGCCCAGCGGTTCGAAGCAGCCGGCGAAGACCAGCAGCAGCGCCGTGCAGATGGCGATCTTGACCAGGGTCGGGCGATCCAGCGGTGGCTCGTCTTCGGAGTGCTTGATCGGGGTCGGACGAAACAGCATGTACAGGAGGGATACGCCCATGAGTGCCAGCATCAGCAGCGGGAACGCCCGCGGGCCGACCGGCTCGTAGGAAAACGGCGCCTGATAAGGCCAAGCCATCAGTGCCAGGCCGATACAGACCAGCAGCAGCACCAAGGCGAAAAGTCGTTGCAAGACCATGGAAAATTCTCCGCACGCCGCCCCCGCGCAGGAGGCGGCGTGCTCAATCAGTCAATAGAAAAGCCATCGATCGGCTTCAATCACTGAATCAGGCCGAATTCCTTGGCCAGCATCTTGTAGTCGGCGACCTGCTTTTTCACGTAGGTGTCCAGTTCCGGGCCGGTCATGGCGAACGGGAACAGCTCGCGCTGGTCACGCAGCTTGGCGAAATCGTCGGAAGCCAGCAGCTTGTCGAACGAGGCTTTCCACCAGTTGTATTCCTCGTCTGTGACTTTCGGGCCGAGGTAGAAGCCGCGCACCACTGGCCAGACGATGTCGTAGCCCTGTTCCTTGGCGGTCGGGATGTTCTTCATTTCCGGCTCGTCCAGACGCTGTTCGGAGAACACCGCCAACAGGCGCATGTCGCCGCTCAGGATGTGCGGCATGGAGTCGGAGATGTCGGTGGAGCCCACTTGAATGTGCCCGCCGAGCAGCGCGGTGGCGATTTCGCCGCCGCCTTCGAGGGCCACGTAACGCAGGTCACGCGGGTTGATGCCGGCGGCCTTGGCGATCAGCGCGGTCTGCATCCAGTCCTGGCTGCCGACGGTGCCGCCGGAGCCGATCACCACTTTGCTCGGGTCGGCTTTGAGCGCCTTGACCAGATCGTCGAGGGTCTTGTAAGGCGAATCGGATTTCACTGCGATCGCGCCGTAGCTGGTGCCGACCGCTGCCAGCCAGCGCACGGCGTTTTCATCGAAGCGACCGAACTTGCCCTGCGCCAGGTTCAGCAACGAACCGCTGGACCAGGCCACCAGGGTGCCGGCGTCGGCAGGGCGCTGAGCGACCACTGCGTTGTAGGCCACCGCGCCTACGCCACCTGGCATGTAGGTCACGCGCATCGGTTTGGTCAGAATTTTCTCGTTGACCAGCGCGCTCTGGGCCAGTTTGCAGGTCAGGTCGAAGCCGCCGCCGGGCGAGGCCGGTGCGATGCATTCAGGGCGGTTGGGCTCGGCAGCCCACAGTTGAGTGGCCACCAGCATGCAGCTGGCAGCGACGCTGATACGGCGCAACGATAGATTCATGGTCAGTCTCCGATGGAGTTGTTGTTTTTAAAGGTGCTCGGTCAGGCAGATGGCTTTCGCAATGCAGACAGAAACCGGGACGTGACGACACGTCGCGCGCGCAAGCGGCGAGACGAACTCAAAACAGGACGGGATTTTCGAGGCGCGAGGGCCTGTGATTTCAGTGATGGCATCACCGATGACTCCGATATTGTTTTTATTGTTGAAAACGCATCGAGGCGTTTTTCGTCACGACTCAGGGGCGTTACGCGGGCCATGAACGGCGCAATCGTAACGAGTCGTAACCGGATCCTAATCAGCGAAGCTTTCATCAACCTTTCAACTACCTTTCATGAACCTTTCGCCGGCCGGAAATCCGGCGGCTGTGGCTATTCTTTACATGTTTGGGGCCTTCACAGACGCCAGCGCGGCTGTAAACTCCGCCCCCACCAAACGCCTCAATCGGGAGAAATCGATGCGTGTCCTGCTCGTCGAAGATCATCTGCAACTGGCCGAAAGCGTCGCGCTGGCGCTCAAGGGCAGCGGCCTGACTGTGGACGTCTTGCACGATGGCGTGGCGGCCGACCTGGCCTTGGGCAGCGAAGAATACGCGGTCGCCATTCTCGATGTCGGCCTGCCGCGCATGGACGGCTTCGAAGTGCTGGCGCGCTTGCGCTCGCGGGGCAAGAACACTCCGGTCCTGATGCTCACCGCCCGCAGCGACGTCAAGGATCGGGTCCATGGCCTGAACCTCGGCGCCGATGATTACCTGGCCAAACCTTTCGAGTTGTCCGAGCTCGAGGCGCGGGTCAAGGCCTTGTTGCGCCGCAGCGTCCTGGGCGGGGAGCGTCAGCAGCGTTGCGGCGAGCTGGTCTACGACCTCGACACCCGCCGCTTCACCCTGGGCGAAGAAACCCTGACCCTGACCTCTCGCGAGCAATCGGTACTGGAGGCTTTGATCGCCCGCCCGGGCCGGGTGATGAGCAAGGAGCAGCTGGCCTCGCAGGTGTTTGGTCTCGACGAAGAGGCCAGCGCCGACGCCATCGAAATCTACGTGCACCGGTTGCGCAAGAAGCTCGACGGGCACCCTATCGCCATTGTGACCTTCCGCGGCCTGGGTTATCTGCTGGAAAGCCGGGATGCTTAACCCGTTCCGCGCCGCCGAGAACAGCCTGCGCTGGCGGCTGCTGTGGAACCTGGGGCTGTTGCTGGTGGTGCTGATGATCGCCAGCGGCATGAGCGCCTACTGGAACGGTCGGGAAGCGGCCGACACGGCCTACGACCGCACGTTGCTGGCCTCGGCGCGAACCATCGCTGCCGGGCTGTCGGAGCGCGACGGCACCCTCAGCGCCGATGTGCCCTACGTGGCCCTCGACACCTTCGCCTACGACAGCGCCGGGCGGATTTATTACCAGGTCAACGACATCAACCAGAAGCTGATTTCCGGTTACGAAAACCTGCCTGCGCCACCGCCCGGCACCCCGCGTACCGATGATTATCCGGCGCTGGCCAAGTTCTACAGTGGCCGCTACCTGGGCCAGGACGTGCGGGTGGTCAGCCTGCTGCGGCCAGTGAGCGAGCCGAACATGAATGGCATCGCGGAAATTCGCGTGGCCGAAACCGAAGAGCAGCGGGTGAATATGGCCCGCGGCTTGATGGCCGACACCTTGCTGCGCCTGGGCATGCTGGGTGGCGGCGCGCTGTTGTTGGTTTGGTTCACGGTGAGTGCGGCGCTGAGGCCGCTGGATCGGCTGAGCGCGGCGGTGGAAGAGCGGGAGCCCGACGACCTGCGCTCGCTGCCGCTGGTGGAGGTGCAGCACGAGCTGCGGCCGCTGGTGAGTTCGCTCAACCACTTCACCGAGCGGCTGCGCATGCAGTTCGAGCGTCAGGCGCAGTTCATCGCCGACGCCTCCCATGAACTTCGCACGCCGCTGGCAGCCCTCAAGGCACGGGTCGAGCTGGGGCTGCGGGATCAGGACCCGGCCGCATGGCGCAGCACGCTGGAAAGCGCGGCCACAGGCACCGATAAACTCACTCACTTGGCCAACCAGTTGCTGTCGCTGGCGCGCATCGAAAACGGCGCGCGGGCCATCGCCGAAGGAGGCGCTGAGTTGCTCGATCTCAGCCAGCTGGCGCGGGAGCTGGGCATGGCCATGGCGCCGCTGGCCTATGCGCGCGGCGTGTCACTGGCGCTGGAGGCCGACCAACCGGTATGGATGCGCGGCGAGCCGACACTGCTCAACGAGCTGCTGAGCAACCTGGTGGACAACGCCCTGGCCCACACGCCCAAGGGCGGCAACGTGGTGCTGCGGGTGCATGGGCCTTGCGTACTGGAAGTCGAGGATGACGGGCCGGGCATTGCGCTGCACGAGCGCGACCGGGTGTTCCAGCGCTTCTACCGCAGCCAGCAGCAGGGCACGGGGGCAGGGTTGGGGCTGGCGATCGTCGGCGAAATCTGCCGCGCGCATCTGGCGAAGATCACCTTGCATGATGGTGAGCCGCAGGGGTTGAAGGTGCGCGTGACCTTCCCGGCTCACGAATCAACTTCGTAGCAGCACGGCTTGCCGACGGGCGCGGTCGATCTGTGAATGATGTATCGCCTGACACACCGCCCCGCCGGCAAGCCGTGCTGCTACGGGGTCTCGGTTGTGATCAAATCCTGCGAACGCTGCCGATTCGCAGCAGCCGGGCTTGCCCGCGGGAGCGATCTGTCAGGTTCAATACAGCAGCGTCATCGCCTCATTCATCTCATTGATCAACGCGCCATCGGCCATGTTCAGGCCCAACTGGTTGACGGCTGGCATCGCCATCACGTCCAGATTCGGGTACGGCCGGCCAGTGGCCTCGTGCACATGCACGGTCGCCACCTGCACCAGATCGACATAATCGGCCTGGGTGGAAACCCGGGTGAAATTCTGGAACTGCCGCGGAACGATGGCCAGCGCTTCGGGGAAATCCCAGGAGCGCAGCAGGCGTTCGCCAATGATCGGGTGAATGCGTTCGATGACGTGATTGAGGCTGACTGGGTCGGCCAGCAGCTCGAAGTTGTCTTCGGCGTAGGTCAGGATCGGCAGCACGCCGATCAGGTGCACCAGGCCCGCCAGTGTCGCCTTGTCCGCCTTGAGTTGCGGCCTGCGCTGGCTCAGCGCGCTGGCAACCCCTGCCACTTGCAGGCTGAGTTTCCAGATGTCGCGCATCTTGGTTTCGATCACGTCGGACTTGGCGTGGAACATCTGCTCGACCACCAGGCCGATCGCCAGGTTGCAGCTGTAGTTCACTCCCAGGCGGCGCACGGCGGTGAGCACGTCGCTGACCTCGAAGTTGGGGCGCAGCAACGGGCTGTTCACCACCTTGATCAGGCGAGCGGACAGTGCGGTGTCACTGCCGATGACCTTGCTCAGATCGGCGATGGTGATTTCCGAGTCTTCGGCCGCCAGGCGGATTTTCATTGCCACTTCAGGGAGCGTAGGCAGAAACAAGGCGTCCTTGTCGATCGCCTTGATCAGGTCCTTCTGCACCTTGTCAGCCATGCTACTCATACGGAATCTCTGGATATTGCATTACGACCAGCGCCGCGTGCCGTGCGATGGCAGGGGCGCAGACCACTGCGCTGACGTCTGACTCATGGTTTACGACTGTGGTTCAACGTTGGGTTTCCAGCTTGGCATCCAGAGTGTAGGGCAGCTCGGCCAGTTGCAACGCCTGGCCATCGGCTGCGCCCAGGTGAATATTGCCATCTTCCACGGCATCGGCCTGCAGCACCGCCAGCAGTTCCACGCCGCTGCCGGCGCGCGCGGCAATCACCACGTTGCCTGCGGAGCTGGCGTGAACCGGGGAGAACAGCTCTGTGCCGGGCTCGGGAAGCTCGCTGCCGGCCAGGCTCATGCGATACAGACGACGCTTGAGCTTGCCCAGGTACTGCATCCGCGCGACGATTTCCTGACCGGTGTAGCAGCCTTTTCTGAAGCTGACGCCGCCCACGGCCTGCAGGTTGATCATCTGCGGGATGAATTCTTCGCGGGTCTGGCCGAACACCTGGCCGATACCGGCGCGGATCTGCCCCAGCAGCCAGTCGTTGAGCGAGCCTTCAGGCAGTTGAGCAGCCAAACGATTGCCCACCTCGACGGCTTGATCGGCGCGCACCCAGAGTTCGGCGCGGGCAGGGGAGACGCGGATGGCAATCAGATCATTGGCGCGGGCGACGGCGTCGGTCTCCTCGGCCAGTTCCAGACCAAGGCTTTTCAGTGCTGCATCGCCGTTGGTCAGGCCAAATCGCGCCCAGGCCGCGCTTTCGTCGGTTAGTTTGGATTTGGAAAACACCGCGTATTTTTTCAGGTCCAGCAATTGCGCTTCGATCAGCTCGCTGGCCATGGCCAGCACCACGCCGTCGCCTTCGAGCAGGATGCGGAAGCTGGACTGCATGCGGCCCTTCTGCGTGCAACGGGCGCCCAGCGTGGCTTTGGCCTCGCTCAGGTAATCCATGTTGCAGGTCAGTTGGCCTTGAAGAAACTTGCTGGCGTCTACGCCGCGAACGGCCAGTACACCTTCGTGGGACAGCGGGCAGAAGAAAGCTGAATCGGCCATGGGTCATCGCAGGGGGAAAAGGTCTGGGGCACCATCATAGTGCCGCGCCTCGTTTATGCAATCCATTGCGACTAATCGCGGGTACGCCAACCGGTACTGGCGCTGTATACTCGGCGCCAAATTCGAGGAGCGCTCCATGGTCGAAGATGTTGAACTCAACCGCCTCTTTTGGCACAGCCGCCGCGGCATGCTCGAGCTGGATGTCCTGCTGGTGCCGTTTGTCAAAGAAGTCTATCCATCGCTCAATGACGTCGATCGCGCGCTTTACGTGCGTCTGTTGACCTGCGAAGACCAGGACATGTTCGTCTGGTTCATGCAGCGCGGCGAGTCGGAAGATCCCGAACTGCAGCGCATGGTTCGCATGATCCTGGACCGTGTCCAGCCGAAATGACCGGTTCGAATGCCGTTGGCAGGGCTCAAGAGGCCTGCTGACGGCATACCTCGGCGTCTTGTCACTGGCGCTGATCTCGATTTCCCTTCTTTATATTCCTTTCTGGGCCAAGACCGTCGGCGTATTGCTGTGCGTGCTGCATGCGGTGCGTCATTTGCACCGGTCGATTCTGTTGAACACCCCTGACGCGTTCACCGCCTTGCGCCGCGACAGCGGTGGCTGGCAGCTGTGGAGCCAGCGTTCGGGCTGGCAGCCGGTGCAGTTGCGTCGGGACAGCATGGCGTTGCCCTTGCTGGTTTTGCTCAGATTCAGGCCAGCCAAGGGGCACTGGCTGGCGCGGCGTTGGGTGAGAAACGTGTGCATTCCGGCTGACGCCATGGCGCCGGACGAGCACCGACGCCTGCGTCTGCGGCTCAAGTTCAGCCGCCGAAGGTGGGCGGCGCCAGAGTGAGTAGTGCTGTTTTAACCATCTGATCCTGTTGAGAAATATTACTGAAGTCGGGGATGGGTTCCCTTAGAATGGCCATTCTTTTGCTATCAACTGTCCGGGGCCCTCAACACCCGATTTGTCATTGTTGTTCATGACAGCGCCGTTTCATAAGGAATGTTCCATCGTGTCAAAGGATATCCACGAATCTCTGGAAGGGCGTGTGAGCGCCACAGTTGTTTACCCGATCAGGCACTCTACTGCGCAAGCGCTTGATACGTCGGACGCCCGGACCCACCGTTCAATCACCTACCGCCCGGACATTGACGGCCTGCGGGCCATTGCTGTGTTGCTGGTGTTGATCTATCACGCCGGGTTCACGTTTCTGCCTGCCGGTTTTGTCGGGGTGGATATCTTCTTCGTCATATCGGGCTTTCTGACCACGTCGATCATTCTTCAGTCCATTGATCGGGGTTCATTCAGTTTCTCGGGGTTTTATACGAGGCGTATCTGGCGGTTGCAGCCAGCAGTGCTGGCTTTACTGACTGTCACGCTGATCATGGCGGTTGCTTTCTATTTACCTGACGACTTCAAAGTTTTCCTCGACAGTGCGAGGAGTACGACCCGATTCGTCTCCAATCAGTTCTTCGCCCACGAAACCACGGGCTATGCCGCGCCGGGAGCAGCCAGCCTCCTGCTGCTTCATACTTGGTCTCTGGCGGTGGAGTGGCAGTGGTATTTCTTCCTGCCGCTGGGGCTGTGGCTCCTGGATCGCTACTTGTCGCGCAGTCAGCTCAATGGGGTTGTCGTACTGTTGACGCTGGGCGCGATGGCGCTGGCGTTGTGGCTTTGCCATCAATCTCCGGACAAGGGTTATTACTACTTCTCGGCGCGTATATTCGAGTTGCTGATCGGATCTTGTGTGGTGTTTCTACCCGCCGCGCGTTCAGTACCCGGTTCGGCGACGATGACGCTGCTGGGCGTATTGGCGGCTGCTGTTCTGGGGTATTGCGCGACTCGCCCGGGCATTCTTCAGGGGTTTCCGGACTACCACGCGGTTGCGGTGTGTGTGGCCACAGCGCTTCTACTGTATTGCGGTACTCAGGAAAGAAACCGAGTGTCGCGACTGCTGTCCAGCCCGCCGCTGGTTTTCATCGGAGCGCGCTCCTATTCGCTGTATCTCTGGCATTGGCCATTGCTGGCATTGTTGAGTTATCTGGGTGTTGCCCTGACGACTCCAGTCAAGGCCGGTTTTTTCATCGTCACCTTTGCATTCGCTTGTATTTCCTATGCCTTGATCGAGAAACGCTTTCGAGGCTTGAAGGTGTCGTTCACCAGAACATTGCTGGTGCTTGTGGTAATACCCGTCATCTGTACGTCACTGCTTTACTCCGTCAGCAAAAAGCACGATAGCTGGCCTGCGCGCTTCGACAGCGGCAATACGGGTGTACTCAGCAAGCTCAGGGCCGCCGAAGCGCCCAACAGAGAGCACTGTCTGGGCGGGGTCAACGACGGCTCCGATTCCCGCTGCATCATGGGGGCGCCGCAACCACAGCCGCAGGCGCTTCTGATGGGGGATTCCTTCTCGAATCAGCAGTGGGGCTTCATCGATACATTGGCCAGGGATGCCGGCTTTTCTGTATTGGCTCAGGCTTTTCCGTCGTGTCTGACGCTGCCGAGTGTCTATTTGTACAATTGGTGGACATTCAAGGATCGGCTCTACACCGAGTGTCAGGATGCCAGTCGTCAGTACTACGACCTGATTGCCAGTCATCACTACAAGTACGTGATCCTCGGACTGATCTGGGAAAATTACACAGGAGACGCTGTTGTAACCCGGCTGGATGATCCACGCAGCACCGAGCTGTCGCACCAGCGTGTCGAAGTTGCGATCCGGGAGGGGCTCAATGCCATACAAAAATCCGGCGCGACGCCTGTTTTCATCAAGTCACCACTCACGATGCCGGCCGGTGTCAACGATTGTCTGTACCACGTCGTCAAGTCGCGTGGATTACTTGGCAGTCGCGAGGAGGTCGAGAAGTGCAGCTCGGCTCCCCGGCCTGTCGGCCAGGACCCCTGGTTGAACCAACTTTTTGCTGAGCTTCAAAAGCAGTATCCGGATCTGATCATCATCGATCCGAAGCGGGTGCAATGTTCCGATACCACCTGCGCGACAGCGCTAGAAGGCGTCCCGGTTTATCGCGATGTCGGGCACCTCACCGATTACGCGTCTTATAAATTCGGTGAGTCTTACC
This sequence comes from Pseudomonas sp. 2, assembly GCF_056627435.1. Classification (NCBI taxonomy): domain Bacteria; kingdom Pseudomonadati; phylum Pseudomonadota; class Gammaproteobacteria; order Pseudomonadales; family Pseudomonadaceae; genus Pseudomonas; species Pseudomonas sp. 2. Next base: position 275,582 of record NZ_JBWXNG010000002.1, on the reverse strand, counting down.
TGGCCAGGTTTGGCAATCCCTTCGTGCCGGTCAGGTAGCTGATTCTCCGCTGGCCCCTGCGTTCGTATCGAGAGGGGCCTTGCGGTTGTCTGGCGTCAGATCGGGCCGAGAATCGTGTCCTTCGCCTCGGGCAGCATGTCCGGGTAATCCAGCGTGTAGTGCAGACCGCGGCTCTCCTTGCGCGCCATGGCCGAGGCGATCATCAGCTCGGCCACCTGGGCCAGGTTGCGCAGTTCGATCAGGTCGCGGCTGACCTTGTAGTTGCTGTAGAACTCGTCGATCTCGTCCAGCAGCAGGCGCACCCGGTGCTGGGCGCGTTGCAGGCGCTTGTTGGTGCGCACGATACCGACGTAGTCCCACATGAAACGACGCAGCTCGTCCCAGTTGTGGGCGATGATCACGTCTTCGTCCGAGTCGGTCACCTGGCTGGCGTCCCACTGGGGCAGGCCTTGTGGCTGAGCGATCTGCGGCAGTTGCGCGACGATGTCGGCGGCCGCCGAGCGTGCGTAAACGAAGCATTCGAGCAGCGAGTTACTGGCCATGCGGTTGGCGCCGTGCAGGCCGGTGAAGCTGGTCTCGCCAATGGCGTACAGGCCGGGCACGTCGGTGTGGCCGTGCTGGTCGACCACCACGCCGCCGCAGGTGTAATGCGCGGCAGGCACCACCGGAATCGGCTGGCGGGTGATGTCGATGCCGAACTCCAGGCAGCGCTCGTAAACGGTCGGGAAGTGGGTTTTGACGAATTCTTCCGGCTTGTGGCTGATGTCCAGGTAGACGCAGTCTACGCCCAGACGCTTCATTTCATGGTCGATGGCGCGGGCAACGATGTCCCGCGGGGCCAGCTCGGCGCGCGGGTCGAAGCGCTGCATGAAGCGCTCGCCATTGGGCAGCTTCAGATAGGCGCCTTCGCCACGCAGCGCTTCGGTGATCAGGAAGCTCTTGGCCTGCGGGTGATAAAGGCAGGTGGGGTGGAACTGGTTGAACTCCAGATTGCCTACCCGGCAGCCCGCACGCCAGGCCATGGCGATGCCGTCGCCACAGGCGCCATCCGGGTTGCTGGTATAAAGGTAGACCTTCGCCGCGCCTCCGGACGCCAGAATGGTGAAGCGTGCACTGTGGGTGTCGACTTCGCCCGTGGAACGATCGAGCACATAGGCGCCCAGGCAGCGCTGGCCGTCCAGGCCCAGGCGGCGCTCGGTGATCAGGTCGACCGCCACGCGCTGTTCCAGCAGTTCGATGTTCGGCCGTGATTTGGCCTGGGCCAGCAAGGTGCGGAAAATCGCCGCCCCCGTGGCATCGGCGGCATGAATGATGCGCCGGTGGCTGTGGCCGCCTTCGCGGGTCAGGTGAAATTCGAAACCACCATCCACCACCGCCGAGGTGTCGTCGCGGGTAAAGGGCACGCCCATGTCTATCAGCCACTGGATCGCCTCGCGGCTGTGCTCGACGGTGAATCTGACGGCCTCTTCATTGCACAGCCCGCCGCCGGCGTTGAGCGTGTCTTCAACGTGAGACTGCACGGTGTCGGCGTTGTCCAGCACGGCCGCCACGCCGCCCTGGGCCCAGAAGGTCGAACCGTTGGCCAGATCACCCTTGCTCAGTACCGCGATGCGCAGGTGGGCGGGGAGGGTCAGGGCCAGGCTCAGACCGGCAGCGCCGCTACCGATGACCAGTACGTCATGTTGAAAGTGTCGACTCATTGTTATCTCGGCTTCTAAATGGCCACTAGTAATGTACGAAGCGCTGACGGCACAATGGCCGGGATTTTATGGCAATTGTGAATCGCAGCGGGAGCGGATTGTGCGCTACTGCGCGGTGTTGTGCATACCGTCTGGCGGGCTAATTCGATCAGGCACTCATGACCGGATTGGATCCGTCTGGCGCAACGGTATGCCTTGAACGCTCTGGAACAAAAAGTGGGAACTTTTCATAAAGCCCCACGTTCAATAGAGGGTTGCCGATAAAGGGACAGCGTCGGTGCTCTTCGAGGGTGGCCCAACCATCCGCGCAAGCGCTTTCGACGACAAGATTATTCACGCAGCCGACCTGGTTCGAGCTGCGTTTTTCGTGCGGGCCACCGACGCTCGCCGGAAACTTGCTTGAAGGGGGGAGAACTTTTGCGCAAAGCCCGAGTCTATGTTTGCAAGCCTGCGAACCAGCCTCTGCAACACTCCTTTGAGCTCTATGAGGAGTGTTCATGCTAACCCAGGAAGAGGATCAGCAACTGGTCGAACGCGTACAGCGCGGCGACAAGCGAGCCTTTGATCTGCTAGTGGTGAAATATCAGCACAAGATTCTTGGGTTGATCGTGAGATTCGTCCACGACACCCATGAAGCCCAGGATGTCGCGCAAGAGGCTTTTATCAAGGCTTACCGTGCACTTGGGAACTTCCGCGGCGACAGTGCGTTTTATACGTGGTTGTACCGCATCGCCATCAACACGGCGAAAAACTATCTGGTGTCGCGAGGTCGGCGGCCGCCGGACAGCGATGTCAGATCTGAAGACGCGGAGTTCTACGACGGCGATCATGGCCTCAAGGACATCGAGTCGCCGGAACGTGCATTGTTGAGGGATGAGATCGAGGGCACCGTCCATCGGACCATCCAGCTACTGCCAGAAGATTTGCGTACAGCTCTAACTTTGCGTGAGTTTGACGGTCTGAGTTACGAAGACATTGCGAGCGTTATGCAATGTCCGGTTGGTACCGTGCGCTCTCGCATCTTCCGCGCTCGGGAAGCCATTGATAAAGCCCTGCAGCCTTTGTTGCAGGAAACCTGAGACAGCGGCGATAGCCATATGAGAGGAACCGCCATGAGTCGTGAAGCCCTGCAGGAATCGCTGTCCGCGGTGATGGATAACGAAGCGGACGAATTGGAATTACGTCGAGTGCTCAACGCCATCGACGATGCGGATACACGGGCCACGTGGTCGCGTTATCAGATTGCTCGTGCAGCGATGCACAAAGAGCTGTTGATGCCTCATCTGGACATCTCGGCCGCTGTATCCGCCGCAATCGCCGACGAAGTCAGCCCGCTCAAGGCCGGTCGTGGTCCTTGGCGCACGCTAGGTCGTCTGGCTGTAGCCGCGTCGGTGACGGTCGCCGTACTGGCCGGTGTGCGCCTGTACAACCAGGATGAAATCGCCGGTGCGCAACTGGCTCAGCAATCGGCTCAACCTGCCAACATCGCCATGCCTCAGGTAAAAGGCCCGGCGGTTCTGGCCGGCTACACCGAGAGCAACGACCAGACCCCAGGCCCGATGGCCAGTGGTGTGCTGCAGAACCAGGCCGGCTGGCATGACCAGCGTCTGCCGGGCTACCTGCGCCAGCACGCTCAACAAGCCGCGTTGAAAGGCACTGAGAGTGCCCTGCCTTACGCACGTGCCGCCAGCCTGGAAAACCGTTAAGGAGGATCATGCGCGCCATCCGTCTATTGCCGCTTCTGCTTGGTGGATGGCTGGTCCTTCCAGCTCATGCCGATGACGCGCAAGACCAACTCAAGCGTCTTGCGCAGGCAGAGCAGCAGCAAAGCTTCCAGGGCACGTTCGTCTACGAGCGCAATGGAAGTTTCTCCACGCACCGGATCTGGCATCGCGTCGCCGACGGCAAGGTCCGTGAGCATCTGCTCCAGCTCGATGGTTCCGCCCAGGAAGTACTGCGCGTCGACGGGGTGACCCAATGCGTCAGCGGTACCCTGGTGGCGGGCGTGTCGAACATTCCGGACTCCCCGGCTCATGCCTTCGATGCGGCCAAGCTCTCGTCCTGGTACGACATCAAGGTCGCCGGTGACTCTCGGGTGGCCGGGCGCCCGGCGGTGGTCGTGACCCTGACCCCGCGCGATCAGCATCGTTTCGGTATCGAACTGCATCTGGACAAGGACACCGGGCTGCCACTCAAGTCGCTGCTGCTCAGCGACAAAGGGCAATTGCTCGAGCGTTTCCAGTTCACCGAGCTCAATACCGAGCAGCCAACCGATCAGATGCTCCAGCCCAGTGGTGATTGCAAGCCGGTCGAGGTGGCCAAGGCCAAGCCCGACGCGCAGAAGCCGCCAGTCGCCTGGCACTCGGACTGGCTGCCGCCAGGCTTCGAGCTCAGCAGCGCCGCCGCGCGCAAGGACCCGGACTCCAAGGCGCTGGTCACCAGCCTCATGTATGACGACGGTCTGGCGCGCTTCTCGGTGTTCATCGAGCCGGTGAGCGGCGCAGCGGTCACCGACATTCGCACGCAACTGGGCCCGACCGTTGCCGTTTCCCGCCGCCTGACCACGCCCAAGGGCGACGCCATGGTCACGGTCGTCGGCGAGATCCCGATCGGTACGGCCGAACGCATCGCGCTGTCCATGCGCAATGGCGATGCCGCACCGGGTGCCGCCGCCAAGAAGTAACCCGCGAAACCTCTGAAACGCCCACCATGAAAAAGGTTTCATGGTGGGCGTTTCAGGTCTGTGGCCCCGCAACGGCGGGCTCTGCACGAGATGCCGAAATGTTTGGTCAGCTTTGCCGGTTGCAAACCCACTCTTTTTTTTCTATAGGTCACAGCCTCAACGCTCTGGCCTTTGTCTGTTTTAACGCTCGCATAACCTTTTGAACGTAAAACTGGCCGAGGGCCGAGCACTGCGCAAGACTGCTCTGTGCAAATGCTCCTCGAACCCGTCGGTTCGTACCGCTTAACCATGCTCGTTGTGAACGGGAGCCGTATGTCGATACCACGCTTGAAAACCTACCTGTCCTGGATGGCCGCCGTGCTCATGCTCGGGCAGGTCCTCACCGCCCAGGCAGAGAACCTGCCTGACTTCACCACGCTGGTGGAGCAGGCCTCGCCTGCCGTCGTGAACATCAGTACGCGCCAGAAGCTGCCGGACCGTTCGGTCGCCCAGGGGCAGATGCCTGATCTCGAAGGCCTGCCGCCGATGCTTCGCGAGTTCCTCGAGCGCAGCATGCCGCCAGGCTCGCGTTCGCCCGGCAAGGGTGATCGCCAGCGTGAGGCGCAGTCGCTGGGTTCGGGCTTCATCATTTCCGCAGATGGCTTCATCCTGACCAACAACCACGTGATCGACGGCGCCGACGAGATTCTGGTGCGCCTGTCCGACCGCAGCGAAATGAAAGCCAAGCTGATCGGCACCGATCCGCGCACCGACGTCGCGGTCCTGAAGATCGACGGCAAGGACTTGCCCACCGTCAAGCTGGGCAACTCCGACAAGCTGAAAGTCGGTGAGTGGGTACTGGCCATCGGTTCGCCGTTCGGTTTCGACCACTCGGTGACCAAAGGTATCGTCAGCGCCAAGGGTCGCAGCCTGCCGAACGACACCTATGTGCCGTTCATCCAGACTGACGTGGCCATCAACCCGGGCAACTCCGGTGGTCCGCTGTTCAACATGGCCGGCGAAGTCGTGGGCATCAACTCGCAGATCTTCACCCGTTCCGGCGGCTTCATGGGCCTGTCGTTCGCCATTCCGATCGACGTGGCGATGGACGTTGCCAACCAGCTCAAGGCCAACGGCAAGGTCAATCGCGGCTGGCTGGGTGTCGTGATTCAGGAAGTGAACAAGGATCTGGCCGAGTCGTTCGGCCTGGACAAACCGGCCGGTGCGCTGGTGGCGCAGGTGCTTGAAGACGGCCCAGCGGCCAAAGGCGGCTTGCAGGTCGGCGACGTGATCCTCAGTGCCAACGGCACGCCAATCGTGATGTCGGCTGACCTGCCGCACCTGATTGGCAACCTAAAGGAAGGCAGCAAGGCCGAACTGGACGTGATCCGTGACGGCAAACGCCAGAAAGTCACCGTGACCGTCGGTGCTCTGCCGGCCGAAGGCGAGGAAATGGCCGGTGCCGATGCGGGCGTCGAACGCAGCAGCAACCGCCTGGGCGTGTCGGTCACTGACCTCACCGCCGAACAGCAGAAGTCGTTGGACCTCAAAGGCGGCGTGGTGATCAAGGACGTCCAGGACGGTCCGGCCTCGATGATCGGCCTGCAGACCGGCGATGTGATCACTCACCTGAACAATCAAGCGATCAGCAATGCCAAGCAGTTCACAGAAGTGGCCAAAGGCCTGCCGAAGAACCGTTCGGTGTCGATGCGGGTGCTGCGTCAAGGGCGCGCCACCTTCATCACCTTCAAACTGGCCGAATAATCAGCCATGAGGGAAAAGGAGCGGTATTCCCGCTCCTTTTTTGTACCTGGCGGGTGCGCAATTTTCCGACTGCACGTGTGCAGTGACGCCAAAGCGTTCCTTCAGGTACAATTCCCGGCTATTTTCGGCGGGCAGTCTGCCTGCAATATTTTTCGAGTGTTGATCCGTGAGTGATTTGAGTCATATCCGCAATTTCTCCATCATCGCCCACATTGACCATGGCAAGTCGACGCTGGCTGACCGGTTCATCCAGATGTGCGGCGGCCTGTCCGAGCGCGAGATGGAAGCCCAGGTGCTGGATTCCATGGATCTGGAGCGCGAGCGCGGGATCACGATCAAGGCCCACAGCGTCACCCTGTATTACAAGGCGCAGGACGGCAAGACCTACCAGCTGAACTTCATCGACACCCCCGGCCACGTTGACTTCACCTACGAAGTCAGCCGTTCGCTGGCCGCCTGCGAGGGCGCGCTGCTGGTGGTCGATGCGGGGCAGGGCGTGGAGGCGCAGTCCGTCGCCAACTGCTACACCGCCATCGAGCAGGGTCTGGAAGTCATGCCGGTCCTGAACAAGATGGACCTGCCGCAGGCCGATCCGGACCGCGTCAAGGACGAGATCGAGAAGGTCATCGGTCTCGATGCCACCGACGCCGTGGCGTGCAGCGCCAAGAGCGGCATGGGCGTGGACGAGGTGCTGGAGCGTCTGGTCCAGACCATCCCGGCGCCGACCGGCGAGATCGACGCGCCCCTGCAGGCGCTGATCATCGACTCCTGGTTCGACAACTACCTGGGTGTCGTCTCCTTGGTGCGCGTGCGTCATGGCCGCGTCAAGAAGGGCGACAAGATCCTGGTCAAGTCCACCGGCAAGGTCCACCTGGTCGACAGCGTCGGCGTGTTCAACCCCAAGCACACCGCAACCGCGGACCTGAAAGCAGGCGAAGTGGGCTTCATCATCGCCAGCATCAAGGACATTCACGGTGCCCCGGTGGGTGACACCCTGACCCTGTCGTCGACCCCTGAAGTCGAAGTGCTGCCAGGCTTCAAGAAGATCCAGCCGCAGGTCTACGCCGGTCTGTTCCCGGTCAGCTCCGATGACTTCGAAGACTTCCGCGATGCGCTGGCCAAGCTGACGCTCAACGACTCGTCGCTGCAATACCTGCCGGAAAGCTCCGACGCACTGGGCTTCGGCTTCCGTTGCGGCTTCCTGGGCATGCTGCACATGGAGATCATCCAGGAGCGCCTGGAGCGCGAGTACGACCTGGACCTGATCACCACCGCGCCGACGGTAATCTTCGAGCTGCTGCTCAAGACCGGTGAAACCATTTACGTCGACAACCCGTCGAAGCTGCCGGACCTGTCGACCATCGAAGACATGCGCGAGCCGATCGTGCGGGCGACCATCCTTGTGCCTCAAGAGCACCTGGGTAACGTCATCACGCTGTGCATCGAGAAGCGCGGGGTGCAGCACGACATGCTGTTCCTCGGCAGCCAGGTCCAGGTGACCTACGACCTGCCGATGAACGAAGTGGTGCTGGACTTCTTCGACCGCCTGAAGTCCACCAGTCGCGGTTACGCGTCGCTGGACTATCATTTCGACCGTTATCAATCGGCGAATCTGGTCAAGCTCGATGTCCTGATCAACGGTGACAAGGTCGACGCCCTGGCGTTGATCGTGCACCGCGACAACGCGGCCTACAAAGGCCGTGCGTTGACGGAAAAGATGAAAGAACTGATTCCTCGTCAGATGTTCGACGTGGCCATCCAGGCTGCCATCGGCGGCCAGATCGTTGCGCGTACAACCGTCAAGGCGCTCAGAAAGAACGTACTGGCCAAATGTTACGGCGGTGACGTAAGCCGTAAGAAAAAGCTGCTCGAGAAGCAGAAGGCCGGTAAGAAACGCATGAAGCAGGTCGGCAACGTGGAAATTCCACAGGAAGCCTTCCTTGCAGTGCTCAGGTTGGAATAATCAGGCCCTATGTCTCTAAATTTCCCGCTGTTGTTGGTCATCGCCGTTTTTGTCTGCGGTCTGCTGGCCCTGATCGATCTGATCGTGCTGGCGCCGCGTCGGCGCACGGCGATCGCTAATTATCAGGGCAGCGTCAGCCAGCCTGATGTGGCTGTCGTCGAGCAACTGAACAAGGAACCGCTGCTGGTTGAATACGGCAAGTCGTTCTTCCCGGTTCTGTTCATCGTGCTGGTGCTGCGTTCGTTCCTGGTCGAGCCGTTCCAGATCCCTTCGGGGTCGATGAAACCGACGCTGGATGTGGGTGATTTCATCCTGGTCAACAAGTTCTCCTACGGCATCCGTCTGCCGGTGATCGACATGAAGGTCATCCCGGTGGGCGATCCGCAGCGCGGCGATGTGATGGTGTTCCGCTATCCAAGCGATCCGAACGTCAACTACATCAAGCGCGTCGTAGGTCTGCCGGGCGATACCGTGCGCTACACCAACGACAAGCAGCTGTTCGTCAACGGGCAACTGGTGGCCAAGCAGTTGATCGGTTCGGAGCCCGGAACATTGGGCAGCGCCGAGCTGTACAACGAGAAGCTGGGCGAGGTCGAGCACCAGATCCGTCAGGAAATGAGCCGCTACCGCGCGCCGCCTGACCATGAATGGAAGGTGCCGGCCGGCCACTACTTCATGATGGGCGACAACCGCGACAACTCCAACGACAGCCGCTACTGGGATGACCCCAACATTCCCAAGGAAGAGCTGGGCATGGTCCCCGACCGCAACATCGTCGGCAAGGCCTTTGCCGTGTGGATGAGCTGGCCGGAGCCGAAGCTGAGCCACTTGCCGAACTTCTCGCGAGTCGGGCTGATCAAGTAATCGATGCGGCGCTGTATCACACAGCGCCGTATGTCATTTCGGCGGTCTAAGCTTTCACGCTTCACGGACAGACTATTCTTGAGGGCACACATGACATCCGCCGGTTCGCAAAAAGGCTTGTCGTTCATTGGGTGGCTGGTATTGCTGGCCGTCCTTGCATTTGCAGCAAGTACCGCAGCCAAGCTGGTGCCGCATTACCTCGATTACATGTCGATGAAGAAAATCATCGAAGCCGCGGGCACTGACAAAACGGCGGAAATCAGTAACAGCAGCGATTTTCGCGACTATGTCGCCAAAGGCATGCAGGTCAATAACATTCGGGATTTGGATTTGAACAAGGCGTTAAGCGTGACGACGGAGAACAACAGGTTCCTCGCCCATTTGAACTATGAAAAACGTGAACCACTGATCCAGAACATCGATCTGGTGGTCAAGTTCGACCACGAATTCAGCGTGGGTAAACCGTGAGCGTGTCATTGAGTCGCCTGGAGCGTCAGCTCGGCTATAGCTTCAAGGACCAGGAACTGATGGTTCTGGCCCTGACCCACCGCAGTTTCGCCGGACGCAACAACGAGCGTCTGGAGTTTCTCGGTGATGCCATTCTCAACTTCGTCGCCGGCGAGGCGCTGTTCGAGCGTTTTCCCCAGGCCCGCGAAGGTCAACTGTCGCGCCTGCGTGCCCGTCTGGTGAAGGGTGAGACCCTGGCCCTGCTGGCCCGCGGCTTCGATCTGGGCGAATACCTGCGCCTGGGCTCGGGCGAGTTGAAAAGCGGCGGTTTCCGTCGCGAGTCGATTCTGGCCGATGCCCTGGAAGCGCTGATCGGCGCGATCTACCTGGATTCGGACATGGAAACGGCCCGCGATCGCGTGCTGGCCTGGCTGACCAGCGAGTTCGACAGCCTGACGCTGGTCGACACCAACAAAGATCCGAAAACCCGGCTGCAGGAGTTTCTGCAGTCCCGCGCCTGTGAACTGCCGCGCTACGAAGTGGTGGACATTCAGGGCGAGCCGCATTGCCGAACCTTCTTCGTCGAATGCGAAGTCACCTTATTGAACGAAAAAAGCCGGGGACAGGGTGTCAGCCGCCGCATTGCCGAACAGGTAGCCGCGGCCTCTGCACTGATCGCCCTGGGTGTGGAGAATGGCAATGACTGATACAACTGCAACACGCTGTGGCTATGTCGCCATCGTCGGCCGGCCAAACGTGGGCAAGTCGACGCTGCTCAACCACATTCTCGGCCAGAAGCTGGCGATCACCTCGCGCAAGCCGCAGACCACCCGCCACAACATGCTGGGCATCAAGACCGAAGGCGGCGTGCAGGCGATCTACGTCGACACCCCCGGCATGCACAAGGGCAGCGACAAGGCGCTCAACCGCTACATGAACAAGACCGCGTCGGCGGCGTTGAAAGACGTCGACGTGGTGATTTTCGTGGTGGACCGCACCAAGTGGACCGACGAGGACCAGATGGTGCTCGAGCGCGTGCAGTACGTGACCGGCCCCCTGATCGTGGCACTGAACAAGACCGACCGCATCGAGGACAAGGCGGACATGATGCCGCACCTGGCCTGGTTGCAGGAGCAGCTGCCCAACGCCCAGATCATCCCGATTTCCGCGCAGCAGGGCCATAATCTCGACGCGCTGGAAAAAGTCATCGCCGAGCAGCTGCCGGAAAACGATCACTTCTTCCCGGAAGACCAGATCACCGACCGCAGCAGCCGCTTCCTGGCCGCTGAGCTGGTGCGCGAGAAGATCATGCGCCAGCTGGGTGCGGAGCTGCCGTACCAGATCACGGTCGAGATCGAAGAGTTCAAGCAGCAGGGCAAGACCCTGCACATCCATGCGCTGATCCTCGTCGAGCGTGACGGCCAGAAGAAAATCATCATTGGCGACAAGGGCGAGCGCATCAAACGCATCGGTTCCGACGCGCGCCGTGACATGGAAGTGCTGTTCGACTCCAAGGTCATGCTCAACCTGTGGGTGAAGGTCAAGGGCGGCTGGTCCGATGACGAGCGAGCGCTGCGTTCGCTGGGTTACGGCGATCTGTAAACCGCCCCCACGCAGATGCGATTTCTTGTGGGAGCGAGCTTGCTCGCGAAGAGGGTGTAACATTCAGCAGCAATGTTGACTGACACACCGCTTTCGCGAGCAAGCTCGCTCCCACAGTTGTTTCAGATTTATCGTGAGTCTGTGTTCCTTCATCGAGAAGTGCATGTCCCAAACCCCTCCCGTCAGCCAGCCGGCCTACGTCCTGCACTCCCGGCCCTACCGCGAAAACAGCGCGCTGGTCGACTTCATCACGCCACAAGGCCGCCTGCGCGCCGTGCTGCGCAGTGCCAAGGGCAAAGCCGGTTCCCTGGCCCGGCCGTTCGTGCCGCTGGACGTCGAGTTTCGCGGCCGGGGCGAGTTGAAGAACGTCGGGCGCATGGAAGGCGCCGGGATTGCCGCCTGGCTGGAAGGCGAGGCGCTGTTCAGCGGCCTCTATCTGAATGAACTGCTGATTCGCCTGCTGCCGGCCGAAGATCCCCACCCCGGCGTGTTCGAACATTACGCAGCGACCCTGTCCGCGCTCGCCGAAGGGCGTCCGCTGGAGCCTTTGCTGCGTTCGTTCGAGTGGCGCCTGCTGGACGATCTGGGATACGGTTTCGCCCTCGACGCGGACGTCAATGGCGATCCGCTGGCCGCTGACGGCATGTACCGTCTGCAGGTGGACGCCGGCCTTGAACGGGTGTATCTGTTGCAGCCCGGCCTGTTTCAGGGCGCAGAGCTTCTGGCCATGGCCGAGGCCGACTGGACCGCGCCCGGCGCGCTGTCGGCGGCCAAGCGCCTGATGCGCCAGGCGTTGGCGGTGCATCTGGGTGGCAAGCCGCTTGTCAGCCGTGAACTGTTTCGCAAGCCTTAACCTGTCATTCACCGCAATCGCTCGCCGGGCGCCGATCGCCTGGCCAGATCAAGTTTTCAGGAGATTCCCGTGACCCACAGCACTCGCATCCTGCTCGGCGTGAACATCGACCACGTCGCCACTCTGCGTCAGGCCCGTGGCACCCGTTATCCCGACCCGGTCAAGGCCGCGCTGGACGCCGAAGAAGCAGGCGCCGATGGCATCACCGTGCACCTGCGTGAGGACCGTCGCCACATCCAGGAGCGCGACGTGCTGCTGCTCAAGGACGTGCTGCAGACGCGCATGAACTTCGAAATGGGCGTCACTGAAGAAATGATGGCGTTCGCCGAGCGCATCCGTCCGGCGCACATCTGCCTGGTTCCGGAAACCCGGCAGGAGCTGACCACCGAAGGCGGTCTGGATGTCGCCGGTCAGGAGGCGCGGATCAAGGCGGCGGTCGAGCGGCTGTCGGCGATTGGTAGCGAAGTGTCGCTGTTCATCGACGCCGACGAGCGCCAGATCGAAGCTTCGGCCCGGGTTGGCGCACCGGCCATCGAACTGCACACTGGCCGTTACGCCGACGCCGAAACCCCGACCGAAGTGGCCGAAGAACTCAAGCGCATTGCCGATGGTGTGGCGTTCGGCCTGAAACAGGGCCTGATCGTCAACGCCGGTCACGGCCTGCACTATCACAACGTCGAAGCGGTGGCGGCGATCAAGGGCATCAACGAACTGAACATCGGCCACGCGCTGGTGGCTCACGCGCTGTTCGTGGGCTTCAAGTCGGCAGTGTCAGAGATGAAGGCGTTGATTCTGGCGGCTGCCGCCAAGGCCTGACCGGTAAATCGGACCTGTAGGAGCGAATTTATTCGCGAAGTGGTGGGACAGGCGATGAATGTTTGTCGTCTGGACCATTTTTCGCGAATGAATTCGCTCCTACAGCGATTGCGGTGGGTCTGCAGCGCAGATGGCGCCTGATTCGCCGCATTCGCCAGCAAGCCGGCTCCCACAGTAAATTGCGGCGTTGCAGAGATTGGGGCAAAACGCGGTGCGGTCAGGCTTTTCGGCCAACAATCACCGCCCGCCGCGGCGCAGGCAGGCCTTCGATGGTCTTGCTATGGTCGTTCGGGTCGAGGAAGTCGCCGAGGGACTGATACTTCATCCACTCGGTGCTGCGTTGTTCCTCGACCGTGGTGGTGCTGACGTCCACGCAGCGCACGTCGACGAAACCGGCACGGCGCAGCCACAGCTCCAGCGCCGGGACCGACGGCAGGAACCAGACGTTGCGCATCTGCGAGTAGCGGTCTTCCGGCACCAGCACCTGGTGCACATCGCCCTCGACCACCATGGTTTCCAGCACCAGCTCGCCGCCCTTGACCAGGCAATCCTTGAGCGCCAGCAAGTGATCGATTGGCGATTTACGGTGGTAGAGCACGCCCATGGAAAACACCGTGTCGAAGCCTTCCAAGCGCGCCGGCAGGTCTTCCAGGGCGAAGGGCAGGTGCCACGCCGGCAGGTCGGGCAGGTAGCGCTGCATGGCCTGGAACTGGCAGAAGAATAGCCAGTTGGGGTCCACACCGATCACGCTGTCGGCCCCGGCGCCGAGCATGCGCCACTGGTAGTAGCCATTGCCGCAACCCACATCCAGCACGCGCTTGCCCACCAGATCCAGATGGGGCGAGACCCGCGACCATTTCCAGTCCGAGCGCCACTCGGTGTCGACATGCACGCCAAACACATCGAACGGCCCCTTGCGCCAGGGCGACAAACCCATCAGCGCAGCGCGGGTCTGCTCGCGAGTGGCGTCGTCGCAATCGCTGTCGAGCAGGAACGCGTCCTTGAGTTCGACCCGGCTCGGCGTCAGTGCGGGCAGGGCATTCAGCGCGCCTTGCCAGCGCTCCAGGTCGCCATGGCCCTTTTCCATCTTCGCGTCGAGTTGCGCTTGCAGGCCCTGGGCCCAGATATACAGCGGGGTGCCCGCCAGACGGCGGACCAGTGGAGCGAGATCGATCATGGCAGGGCAATCAGAGAGGCGAAATTGAGGCACTGGAACCAGGGCACGACTTTGCTGAAACCGGCGGCCAGCAGGCGTACGCGGTGCTGTTCGAGGCTGTCGGGCTTCATCACGTTTTCGATGGCGCTGCGCTTCTGGGCGATTTCCAGTTCGCTGTAGCCATTGGCACGTTTGAAGGCCACGTGCAGGTCGGTGAGCAGGGCGTGTTCTTCGTTGTCGTCGAAGCGCAGTTTTTCCGAGAGGATCAGCGCGCCGCCCGGCAGCAGCGACTGGCGAATGCGGCTGAGTAATTCCAGACGCTGTTCAGGTGCAATGAATTGCAGGGTGAAGTTCAGCGCGACGACAGAGGCTGGCTGGAAGTCCAGCGCCAGAATATCGCCCTCGATGACTTCCACTGGTAGCAGTTCCTGGAACATCGAATCCTGTGCGTTGAGGTATTCGCGGCAGCGCTCGACCATGGCGGCAGAGTTGTCGATGGCGATCACCCGGCAGTCGTCGGTACGCACGTGTCGGCGCAGGGCCTGAGTCACGGCGCCCAAGGAGCTGCCCAGGTCGTACAGCACGCTGTGGGGCTGGGCGAACTGTGCCGCGAGCACGCCCAGGTTCTCGACGATGGTCGGGTAACCGGGCACCGAGCGCTTGATCATGTCCGGGAACACCCGCACCACGTCCTCGTTGAAGGCGAAGTCGGGCACCTGGCCCAGCGGCTGGGCAAATATGCGGTCGGGTTCTTGGCTCACGGCATTTCCACAGGATGAGGCGAAAAGTGCGGCATTTTAGCCAAATGTGCCGCGATGCTGAAACCTCATCTCATCGTTCGCCTTCCTGTGGGAGCCGGTTTGCTGGCGAATGCGTCCTGATGATCGCTGTCGCCGGCAAGCCGGACTGCTACGGAGAGGCGTTGGATTCAGTCAATTGACCGTGATCGCACAATCGAACGTGCGCTCGGGCCGGACTTCCGGGGCCCAGGGCTGCTGATAGACCATCATCAAATGGCCGCTGCCCGCGCTGGCTGCTTTATAGCGCCAAACCGATTGCCCCGAGGTGCCGACCATGCCGATGTCCTGCGGGCTGTTGAACACCTCTGGACCCAGGGCGTTGAGCATCGACGGCGCGGGATTCTTCATCAGCCAGCGGTGCCCGGTGGTGGGGTTGCTGGGCAGCATGAGCATCAGGGTCTGGCCGGTCTTGAGGGTGATGGGGCAGTCTTTCTGGTCTTCCAGGGACACGATCTGTTTCGGTTGCTGGGCGCAGGCGGCCAGCAGGGCGAGGCTGAGGGGGACGAGCAGGCGGGCTGGGGTCATGACGGCTCCGGTCGTGGGCAACGTGAGCCGAGCATAACCGAAGAGTTGGGGCATCCGACGATTTGTTGACGGTGAATGCATTCTGTAGGAGCGAATTTATTCGCGAAGGTGGATCAGACGATAAAGATGTGTCGTCTGGGCCATTTTTCGCGAATGAATTCGCTCCTACAGATCAAGCATTTAACCTGTGGGAGCGAGGTTGTCGGAAGTTAAAACAACACCTTCGACACATCCGAAAAGCGCTTGGCGAAGTGCACGGTCAACCCTTCCTTGAGGTAATCCGGCAGTTCCTCGAAATTGCCCCGGTTGGCTTCCGGCAGGATCAGCTCGAAGATCTTCTGCCGTTTGGCCGCGATGACTTTCTCGCGCACGCCGCCGATCGGCAGCACATGCCCGGTCAGCGTCAGCTCGCCGGTCATGGCCACGCCTTTCTTCGGCGCCTGGTTGCGCGCCAGGGAGAGCAGGGCGCTGGCCATGGTCACGCCGGCGCTGGGGCCGTCTTTTGGCGTGGCGCCTTCGGGCACATGCAGGTGAACGAAGGCCTCATCGAAGAAGCCCTTGTCGCCGCCAAACTTCGCCAGATTGGAGCTGACGTAGCTGTAGGCGATTTCCGCAGACTCTTTCATCACATCGCCCAACTGGCCGGTCAGCTTGAAGCCGCGGTTGTGGGTGTGGATGCGCGTGGCCTCGATCGGCAGGGTCGCGCCGCCCATGCTGGTCCAGGCCAGGCCCGTGATCACGCCGGTGCCGGACAGCACTTGCTCGTTGCGGAAAACCGGGTGGCCCAGCGAGGCCTCAAGATCTTTCGGTCCGATCTTGATCACGGCCTTAGGCTCGTCGATCAGCTTCATCACCGCTTTGCGCACCAGCTTGCCCATCTGTTTCTCCAGCTGGCGCACCCCGGCTTCCCGCGCGTAGCCATCGACCAGCGCCTTCAAGGCGCTGTCGCTGATGCTCAGGCTGCCCTTGGAGACACCGGCCTTTTCCAGCAGCTTGGGCCACAGATGACGCTTGGCGATGGCGACTTTCTCTTCGGTGATGTAGCCGGACAGGCGAATGACTTCCATGCGGTCCAGCAGCGGGCCGGGGATCGAATCCAGGGTGTTGGCGGTGCAGACGAACAGGACCTTGGACAGATCCATGCGCAGGTCCAGATAGTGATCGAGGAACTCGACGTTCTGTTCCGGATCCAGGGTTTCCAGCAGCGCGGACGCCGGGTCGCCCTGGTAGCTCTGGCCCATCTTGTCGATCTCGTCGAGCATGATGACCGGGTTCATCACTTCCATGTCCTTGAGTGCCTGCACCAGCTTGCCCGGCTGGGCGCCGATGTAGGTGCGGCGATGGCCCTTGATTTCGGCCTCGTCGCGCATGCCGCCGACGCTGAAGCGATAGAACGGCCGGCCGAGGGATTCGGCGATGGATTTGCCGACGCTGGTCTTGCCCACGCCCGGCGGGCCGACCAGCAGCACGATCGAGCCGCTGATTTCGCCCTTGTAGGCGCCGACCGCGAGGAACTCCAGGATCCGGTCCTTGATGTCGTCCAGGCCCGCATGGTGTTTATCGAGTACCTTGCGCGCGTGCTTCAGGTCGAGCTTGTCCTCGCCATACACGCCCCACGGCACGGAAGTGGCCCAGTCGAGGTAATTGCGGGTGACCGCGTATTCCGGCGAGCCGGTTTCCAGGATCGACAGCTTGTTCATTTCTTCATCGAGGCGCTTGCGCACCTGCGCCGGGACGTCCTTGCCTTCCAGACGCTGCTCGAACTGCTCGATGTCGGCGCTGCGGTCGTCCTTGGTCAGGCCCAGCTCCTGCTGGATGACCTTGAGCTGTTCCTTGAGGAAAAACTCGCGCTGGTGCTCGCCGATCTTGCGGTTCACCTCGGCGGAAATTTCCTTCTGCAGCCGTGCGACCTCGACTTCCTTGCGCAGCATCGGCAGCACTTTTTCCATGCGCTTGAGCACCGGCACGCAGTCGAGCACTTCCTGCAGCTCAACGCCGGTGGCGGAGGTCAGGGCTGCGGCGAAGTCGGTCAGTGGCGAAGGATCGTTGGGGCTGAAGCGGTTGAGGTAGTTCTTCAGCTCCTCGCTGTACAGCGGGTTGAGCGGCAGCAGCTCCTTGATCGCGTTGATCAGCGCCATGCCGTAGGCCTTCACCTCGTCGGTGGGCTCGTTGGGCTGGTGCGGGTATTCGACTTCCACCAGAAACGGCGGGCGGTGGTGCTTGAGCCAGGTCTTGATGCGCACGCGGCTCAGGCCCTGGGCGACGAATTGCAGCTTGCCGTTCTCGCGGCTGGCGTGGTGCACCTTGACCAGTGTGCCGTACTCGGGCAGCGCCTTGGTGTCGAAATGACGCGGATCTTCCGGTGGCGTGTCCATGAAGAACAGCGCCAGGGAGTGGTGATCGGATTTGCTCACCAGCTCCAGGGTTTCGGCCCAGGGCTCTTCGTTGACGATAACCGGCAGCACCTGCGCCGGGAAGAACGGGCGGTTGTGGATCGGGATGATGTAGACCTGGTCCGGCAGCGTCTGGCCGGGCAGGGCCAGGCTCTTGCTGTCCGAATGAAGAATTTCGTGCTCGTGATCGACGTCGTCAGAGGAGTGGATCGAGTCGCTTTGCTGGTCGCTCATGGGGCACCTGCATAAATGGAGTTGAGGCTTAGATGGGGCAGCCTTGCTCAGGTTTCAATAGTTGCGGTCGATAGCATTGAATGCGCGCGCTGATAGAGAAATATAGGTGGCTTGTGCCATTCGTCGGTGTTAACTCAGTGATGGCGCTATGATGGCTTTTAGTGCGTGATCTTCCTGCGCCGCGCGGTTAATCTGCACGCAACGCTGCTACACAATGCCAAGGCCGGCGCTATTCTGTTTACCGACCACGCCGTTTTGGATCATTCGTATGAATCAGGTTGTTTCTACGTTTGTGCTGGCAGCGGCCCTGATGGGCTCGTGCGCAAGCCACGCCGCAGGGCTTGTGGCGGACTTCGTTGACGCCCAGGGCAAGCCGCTCAACGATGTCGTGCTGACCCTGCAAGGCCCGCCGGGCAAGCCGGATCCGGCGCCGAAGGCCGACATGGACCAGCGCGACCAGCGTTTCGCCCCCCACGTGCTGGCCGTGCGCACGGGCACCCAGATCAAATTCCCCAACAGCGATAACATCCGCCATCAGGTGTACTCCTTTTCTGCGGCAAAACGTTTCGAATTGCGCCTGTATGGCGGTACGCCCTCGGATCCGGTGCTGTTCGACAAGCCCGGCGTCGTCGTGCTCGGCTGCAATATCCACGACTGGATGCTGGGTTATGTCTACGTGACCGATGATCCCTGGTTTGGCGTAAGCAACGACAAAGGCACCCTGACCCTCGATCAGATGCCGCCGGGCCACTATGTGGCGACGCTCTGGCATCCCCAGGCGGCGGACATGCAGCCTGTGCCGGGAGGTGAGATCGACATTCCTGCCGCCGGCCTGCACCACCAGTTCAAGCTGGCCGTGCAGCCTAAAGCCGATGACATACCCGCCGCGCCACCGCCCAGCGCGTTTGGCGATGCCTTCCACAAAGCTGCCCACGAATGAAACTGCGTATCGGCTTTCAGGCCCGTATCGCCAGCGTGTTGATCATGCTGCTGCTGATCGTGGTCGTCGCCGTGTTCGTGGCGGTCAAGGCGGCGACCGGCGATGCTGTGCGCAAACAGGCCCAGGCCCAGCTTGAAATAGGTACGCGGGTGTTCGAAGGCTTGCTGGAGATCCGCGGCCGGCGCCTGCGCGATGCGGTGCAGTTGTTGTCCAGCGATTTCGGTTTTCGCGATGCCGTGGCCTCGGCCGACTCGGCGACCATCCGCTCGGTGCTGCTCAACCACGGCGCGCGCATCGACGCCTCGGACATGTTCCTCTTGAGCATGGATGGCAAGGTGCTGGCCAGCACCGTGGCGCAGATCCCCGAAGGCTCGCCGTTCCCTTACATTCAGGCGCTGCGGGACCTCAAGAGCAAGAACCAGTCGATGCTGATCGTGCCCCTGCAAGGCAAGCCGCACTTGCTGGTCGACAGCACCGTGCTGGCGCCGTTGCCCATTGCCCGGGTGGTCATGGGCTTCGGCATGGACGACGACCTTGCCCGGGAGCTGCGCTCGCTCAGCGGTTTGCAGGTGTCGTTCCTGTCCATCGAGCATCAGGCACCGGGGCAGATGATCAGCACCCAGCCCCAGGCGCTGTACAGCAGCCTGCAAGGCCTGATGCTGAGCCCGGCCAGCGACCGTATGCAGATGACCACCCATGAAAGCCAGAGTTTTCTGAGCAAGACCCTGCACCTGGGCAGCATCAGCGATACCGACGGCGAAGTCGTCGCGCTGCTGCAAAGCCCGCTGGATGCGGCCATGAAGGCCTTCGCGCCGCTGGACGAAACACTCTACTGGATCACCCTGGTGGCGCTGGCCGCTTCACTGGTGGGCACGCTGCTGTTGGCGCGCAGTGTCTCGCTGCCGGTGCGGGCGCTGGCACTGGCCGCCAAACGCATCGAAGACGGCGACTACGAGACGCCGGTAACGCTGGCCCGCAGTGACGAATTGGGCCTTCTGGCCGGGGCGATCAACTCCATGCAGGCGGGCATTGCCGAGCGCGAACAGCAACTGGCCCACAACGCGCTGCACGATGGCCTGACCGGGCTGCCCAACCGGGCGCTGGTCATGGAGCGTCTGGGCAGCGCGATTGCCGCTGAACGCCCGGTGGCGCTGCTGTATCTGGGCATCGAAAACTTCCGTGCGATCAACGAAAGCATCGGGCCTGAAGGCGTCGAACATCTGTTGCAGATCATCGGCGAGCAACTGCAATTGCCGTTGCGCCCCGGCGACACGGTGGCGCGGTTGTCCGGCCACGAATTCCTGCTGCTGGTGCACAACGCCGAAACCGATTCCGCCGTGGCCGTGGCGGACCGCTTGCAGCGCCTGTTGCTCAAGCCCCAGCGCATTGCCGACCACGATATTTCGTTGGACGCCTGCGTGGGCATCGCGGTGTACCCGGCCAATGGCGATTCGCCGTCCGAACTGGTTCGTCGAGCCGCCATTGCCCATCAGGACGCAACACAGATGCCGGGGCGTCTGCAGGTCTATGAAGACGGCCGGGACCTGGCGCACCAGCGGCAGATCAGCCTGATTCGCGACCTGCGCCACGCCGCGCGCAATGGCGAGCTGTTGCTGCACTACCAGCCGAAACTGGATATCCGCAACGGCCGCGTGCGGCAGGCCGAGGCCTTGCTGCGCTGGCAGCATCCGCAGTTCGGCAGTGTGTCGCCGGCCGAGTTCATCGTGCTGGCCGAGCGCACCGGCAGTATCGGCCTGCTGACTGGCTGGGTCATCGAAGAAGCGATGCGGCAGCTGGCCGAATGGGGCCGTCGCGGCCTGCACGTGCAACTGTCGGTGAACATCTCGGCGGACGACCTGCTCAATGGCGACCTGGCCCAGCGGGTGTCGGACCTGCTCAAGCTGTATCGCGTGCCGGCCGAGCAACTGATTTTCGAGATCACTGAAAGCGCGGTCATGCGCGAGCCCGAGCACGCGCTGAAGGTGCTCAACGGCCTGCGCGAATGCGGCATCAGTTTGTCGGTGGATGATTTCGGAACGGGCTACTCTTCACTGGCGCACCTCAAGCGCCTGCCGGTGCAGGAATTGAAGATCGACCAGTCGTTCGTGCGCAATCTGGACGAAACCAGCGAAGACGCGGTGATCGTGCGCTCCACTATCGAGATGAGCCACAACCTGGGCCTGAAGGTGGTCGCCGAGGGCGTCGAGTACGAACACAGCCTGCGTTTGTTGGAGCGATGGCACTGCGATACCGCGCAGGGTTATCTCATCAGCCGGCCGCTCAGCGCGGTCGCCTTTGAAGCATGGATCGCCAAGTCTCACCCTTCTGCGAGCATGATGGTCCACTGATTGGTTCATGGTTATGACACGTAGTCTCTCGGCTGTTTTCAGCCCTGTGGTGTTGGCAAGTCTGGTGGGCGGTTGCATGACAGCGCCTGTTTTCGCGGCCGATCAGGGGCGCTTGATCGCGACCGGTGGCGCCAGCAGTATCGAGGGCGCGGCCGGTGGCGGGATCATCCCGTGGGCGGTGATCGCCAATTACGACGAGCAGGGCGAGTGGGGCGCGAATGCGTTCGCCACCGACGTCAACCTGCCGGACTACCGGCTCGATGTGGTCGGGATGGCGGTGTCCTACGGCAACCGCGTGGAACTGTCCTACGCCCATCAGCGCTTCGACCTGGGCTCGCTGGTCCATAAATTCAGCCTGCCGGAAGACAACCTCACCCAGGATGTCTTCGGCGTCAAAGTGCGCCTGTTCGGCGACCTGATCTACGACCAGTTGCCGCAGGTGTCGCTGGGTGTGCAGTACAAGCATCAGAACGACTTTCTGATTCCGAGCCTGGTGGGGGCCAAACGCGATTCCGATGTCGAGGGGTATCTCACCGCCAGCCGCTTGTTCATGGGCGCGGCGTTTGGTTACAACCTGGTGGTCAACGGCGGCGTGCGTTACAGCCGCGCCAACGAAACCGGCCTGCTGGGCTTCGGCGGTGACCGGCGCGACACGCGCAGCGTGCTGAAGGAAGGCTCGGTGGCGGTGCTGTTCAACCCGCGGTGGGCGGTGGGTGTGGAATATCGCGAGAAGCCGGACAACCTGTCGTTCGCCGGGGAAAGCGACTGGGCCGATATGTTCGTCGGCTGGTTCCCCAATAAACACATTTCAGTGGTTCTGGCCTACGCCCGGCTCGGCGAAATCGCCACGCTGGATAACCAGAACGGCACCTATCTGTCGATTCAGGGGAGCTTCTGATGATGCGTCCCATGCAGTGGGTGAGCCTGTTGGTGTTGGCGTTTTTGGTGGGCTGCGCGCAGCAGCCGCCCAAGGATGACAGTCTTTATCAAGCATTGGGCCAGAGGGCCGGGATTCAGAAGATCGTCGAGGGGATGCTGTTGCGCATTGCCCGGGACGATCGCATCGTCGAGCATTTTCGCAAGATCGACATCGTGCGCCTGCGCGACAAGCTGGTGGAGCAGTTCTGCGTCGAGGCGGGCGGCCCGTGCCGTTACACCGGCGACAGCATGGCCGAATCGCACAAGGGCCAGCACCTGACGCGCAGCGATTTCAATGCGCTGGTGGAGGATTTGATCGATGCGATGGATGAGCTCGGTATTGCTGTTTCCACACAGAATCGGTTGCTTGCGCGGCTGGCGCCGATGCGGGGGGAGGTGATCGAGAAATAATCGGGTTGGGCTGATTGTGAAGATCAAGATCAAGATCAAGATCAAGATCGAGAGCGCTCTTCCTAACGTCAGATCTGTTTCGACTTCGTCGAGTTACTTGGAAAAGACCCCCAAGTAACCAAGGGGTCCTGCTCCTGGTTTGGCCCTGACTTCGTCAGGGTACCCTCACTCCGGCGATGTTCCGTGGGCCCGGCGCGAATGGGCCATCCATGGCCCCGCGCCTCGCGCGGCATCCTGCCGCTTGACCCACTCCACATCGCCTCCGTTCGGCCTGCACCCAAGTCGCGCTTTGTGTCGTCTGTGCGTTTCGCGCACGAAGATCAAAAGCCAAAAAAACCGACCGGCTATCGCCGTCCCCGTAGCAGCCGAGCTTGCTCGCGGGTGGCCCTCAAGATCGCCCCGCCGGCAAGCCGTGCTGCTACGGGGGAGGCGTCGCCTTCGCGCTTTTGATTTGCTCTTGATGTGGCTTTTGATCTTCATGCGCGATAGCCCAGACACCACAAAACGCGACTTGGGTGCAGGCTGAATGGAGGTCTCGCGGAGTGGGTCGAGCCGAATGGATGCGGCGAGAGGCGTGTGGGCCATGGATGGCCCTTTCACGCCGGGCCCACGGAGCGGGACCGGAATGAAGGAGGACCCAAACCAGGAGCAAGACCCCTTGGTTACTTGGGGGTGGTGCGGCATTCCGACTTTTCCAAGTAACTCGACGAAGTCGAAACAGGTCTGGCGTTAGCCAGAACCTATCAGCGCCACCGCCAATACCAGATGTACCCCCAAAACCCGCGCCGCTAAAAACAAAAAGGCGGTCACCCAAAGATGACCGCCTTGCGCATTACCGAGCTACCAAAATCAATCCGGCAGCTTATAGGCAATGATGTAATCCCCCATCCGGGTCCCCAGCGACCCATGACCACCCGCAACGATCAGCACATACTGCTTGCCGTCCTTGCCGGTGTAAGTCATCGGCGTCGCCTGACCACCTGCTGGCAGACGCCCGGCGAACAGCTCTTTACCGGTTTTCACGTCATACGCACGCAGGTACTGGTCCAGGGTACCGGCCAGGAAGCCAACGCCACCTGCGGTCACCATCGAACCACCCATGCTCGGTACGCCCACAGGCAGGCCGATCGGCACGGGCGTGTTGTCGCGGCTGGTGCCGTTCTTGTGTTTCCACACCACCTGATTGGTGGTCAGGTCCACAGCGGCCACGTTACCCCACGATGGCGCCTGGCACGGCATGCCGAACTGCGACATCAGAGGGTGCATGATCACCGCGTAAGGCGCGCCGGTGTTCGGCTGCACGCCGCTGGTCTCGCTTTCACGCTTGCTGCCCGCTTCCACTTTGGCGCGTGGCACCAGCTTGGAGACGAAGGCCATGTAGTTCGGGCTGGTGAACATCAGCTGACGCACCGGGTCGACCGACACTGCGCCCCAGTTGAACACACCGACGTTGCCCGGATAGATGATGCTGCCCTGTTCCGACGGCGGGGTGTACTGGCCTTCGTAACGCAGTTCCTTGAACTGGATGCGGCACAGCATCTGGTCGAACGCGGTAGCGCCCCACATGGCTTTTTCGGTCAGCTCAGGCGGCAGCATGTTCAGTTGCGAACGCGCCTGGGTTGGCGAGGTGTGGTCGCCCTGGGCGGCACCGGTCGGCGCCGGGACTTCGTCGATCGGCACGATCGGCGTACCGTCGCGACGGTCCAGCACGTACAGGCTGCCTTGCTTGGTCGGCTGAATCACGGCCGGCTTCACGCCGTCCTTGGTTTTCAGGTTGATCAGCGTTGGCTGGCTCGGTACGTCCATGTCCCACAGGTCGTGGTGAGTGAACTGGTAGTTCCAGCGCACCTTGCCGGTGTTCACGTCCAGTGCGACCAGGCCGGCGCTGAATTTCTCGGCGCCAGGGGTGCGGTCGCCGCCGTACTGGTCAGGCATCTGGTTGCCCAGGGGCAGGTAGACCAGGCCCAGCTTCTCGTCGACGCTGGCCAGCGACCACATGTTCGGTGCGTTGCGCGAGTAGAACTGGTCAGCCGCGATCGGCGCGGTGGCGTCCGGGTTGTTCGGGTCCCAGTTCCACACCAGTTTGCCGTCGTGTACGTCGTAGGCGCGGATCACGCCGGAAGGCTCGTTGGTCGACTCGTTGTCGGTGACGTGGCCGCCGATGATCACCAGATTGCGGGTGATCGCGGCAGGCGAGGTGGAGTAGTAGCCACCCGCCGTGAACGGGCCGATGTTGGCGCGCAGGTCGACCGCACCTTTGTTGGCGAAGTCTTCGCAGACCTTGCCGGTGTCGGCGTTCAGCGCGATCAGGCGTGCGTCGGCGGTCGGCAGGTACAGACGGCGCGGGCACGCAGTGGCCACGGCCTTGCCGGCGTCCGACAGCTCGGCAGCAGGTGCGCCGACGTCGGTCTTGGCGTAGGCGTCTTCGTCGTAGTACGACACGCCACGGCAGGTCATGTGCGCCCAGCCGGTGAAGTCTTTCGCGCCTTCGCGGGAGATCTGCGGGTCGTAGGTCCAGATGGTCTTGCCGGTGTCAGGGTCCAGCGCCAGCACCTTGCTGTGCGGTGTGCAGGCATAGACCATGCCGTTGACCTTGAGCGGGGTGTTTTCGTTGGTCAGCTCGACCGGGTCCTGGGCCGATGGCAGGTCGCCAGTGCGGATGCGCCAGGCTTCCTGCAGCTTGCCGACGTTCTGCGGGGTGATCTGCTTGAGCGGCGAGTAGCGGTTGCCGTGCTCGGAGCGGCCATAGGCCTGCCAATCGCCGTCAGGCATTGGCTGCGGATCATAGGCAACGCCTGCGTCGTCACGGTCCAGCGTGCCCTTGACTTCACCGGGGCTGGTGAACTGGCTGGCAATGGCGGTCAGACCGGCCAGCACCACGGCGATGCTCAGCGCGGTACTCGGCATGCCACCCGGCTGGCCACGCAGCAGTGGGCGGCGGAACCATGGCAGCAGCATGACGATGCCGAGCACGAACCACAGCGACAGGCGCGGCACCAGTTGCCACCAGTCCAGGCCCACTTCCCACAGCGCCCAGACCGTGCTGAGAAACAGCACCACGGCAAAAACGCCCAACGCCGCGCGGCTGCCCTTGATCAGCAAAGCGCCGGTGACGATGAAGCCGATACCGGCCAGCAGGTAATACAGCGACCCGCCCAGCGTCAGCAGTTTGATTCCCCCGGCCAGCAAGGCCAGGCCCATGACCAGAATCACCAGCCCGAGCAAGCTCGGTAACAGGCGACCCTTACTGAAAGCACCGCTCGTGCTCATGGTGTCGTACTCCGTAACGATTTAGTGGTTGACGCTAATCCCTTTGCTGCGTTGAGGCTTTGAAGCCATAGCCTCAACGCTAGTTCCTCAAAGGGAATACAGAAAGGTGGATCAGAACGAGGACTGGATTTTCAGGCCGGCCACCAGCGCGTCATCGACCTGGTTCACGCCGCCCGGATGGCGGATGAATTGCAGGTTCGGGCGCAAGGTCAGCCAGTTGGCCACGTGCACGCCGTAGTACAACTCGGCGTTGTACTCAGTGTCCTGCACCGGCAGGAAGGCCGGGTCGTTGTAGTCGCTGACGTTGTTGGCCTGGTTCTGCAGGTTGATGTTCTTGCGATACGCAGGGTTGACGTGGATGCGCCCGACCGCCAGGCCGATGTCGTCCTTGGGCCGCGCATCGAAGGGGCCGGTGTAGGTGGCGCCCAGCGCGACGTAGTTGTCGATCATGTTGGTTTTCTTGTCGTGCAGCGTGCCGTTGGCGAACAGGCTCAGGCCGCGGCTGTTGTCGCTCGCCTGGCTGGTCACCTGCTGGCGCAGGGTCAGCCACATGCCGTGCTTGCTTGACGACGGCGCGTAGTCTTCGCCGCTCAGCGCGGCGTAACGGCCATTGCTGTCCTTGTACACGTCAGTGCTGTCGGCGGTGCTGTAGTAGTAACCCAGGCGGTATTCGCCCGGCAGACCGTTGACCTTCGGTGCCCAGACCAGCTCGACCGGCAATACTGCGCCTTTCGTGCCGCTGCCGCTGAGCTTGAAGTTGTTGTCGTTTTCCAGGTTCGACGGGTTCTGCTCGAACGCACCGACCTGCACGAACAGCTCGGGGGTGAGCTGGTATTTCACGCGCATCGCCCACTGGCTGATCGGCCAGTTGTACCAGATGCCGCCGCCCCAGTTGCCCACCTGCGAGCCGCAGAACGACAGGTTCTGGAAGTCGCAGGGGAAGGTGTTGAAGTCCTCGCCTTCGTTGAAGCGGCCGACCTTGATGCTCAGCTTCTGGTCGAGGAATTTCTGCTGGTACCACAGGTCGGTCAGGCGCGTAACGTTGCCACGGCCCCAGACTTCCTGGGACGAGGAAATGGTGCCGGTGCGCGGGTCACCGATGCGGTCGTTGCTGATGTTGTCGCCGTTGCGGTTGGTCAGCGTGACCTGGAATTCCGCGTCGTGCCAGCCGAGGATCTTCTGCAGATCCATGTGTGCGCCCAGGGCGAACTGGTCGCTGTAGCGCGTGGCCTTGTCGTGGTTGTAGCCGCCGTGCAGGTTGGAACCCATTTCCACGACCGTGTCGAGCTTGAAGTCATAACCCTGCTGCGACAGCTCGGTCCGCTTGCCACCCCAGTCGCCCAGCATCCAGGGAGATTCGCTGTCGAACGCCGGCGCGGCCTGGGCGCAGGTGGCCAGGGTCAGCGTGGCGAGTCCGAGCAAATGATGAGGCGTGCAGCGTTTCGATGGGTTAGGCATGGGGCAACGACTTCTTTTTTAGGTTTTCTGGGGATGACACAAGGCGCACTGAAAAGGGGAATAAACGATTCAGCTTCCAGTCGCGGCGCGATGATAGGGGGCTAACGAATTTTAAAAAAGATTGAATTACGACATTTATAGTTACAAATTTTGCAACGGTCGTGAAAAGGCGGGGTAGCGCTATCCCCTATGGTTTGTCGGGGATAGGGGATTTGTTTACTGAAAGATAATGTCTGGAACCGTTGCAGAGTGCGTACATATATCCATTGTGGGAGCCGGCTTGCTGGCGAATGCGTCAGGTCAGACACAACAAGGTTGGATGACAAACCGCATTCGCCAGCAAGCCGGCTCCCACAGGATTTTGTTCCGCCTGCCGGTGTTTCCGTATGTCTTAGAACGTGGTACGCAACCCGACTTCGATACTGCGCCCTTGCGCTGGCGCGATGTCACGCAGGATCGAGCTCGCGTAGCGCACGGTCTGGTTGGTCAGGTTCTCGCCGTTGACGAACGCCAGCCACTGGCTGCCACCCAGGTTGAACTTGTAACCGGCGCTGGCGCCCAGGGTGGTGTAGCCGTCGGTGCCGCTTTCGTTGTCTGGCACCCGGCCCTGAGAGGCGGTGTGTTCGACGTCGATGCGCGCCTGCCACTTGTCCAGTTCCCACAGCAGGCCGCTGTTCAGCCGCAGCGGAGCGATGCGCGGCAGGGCTTCGCCGGTGTCCAGGTTGGTGGCGCGGGTGTAGTCGCCGGACAGTTCCAGCGCGAAACTTCCGTAGCGGCTTTCGCCCAGTTTCCAGTGGTCCTGGGCCTCGAATCCGGCAAAGCGCGCCTTCACGCCCGAATAGGTGTATTCGGGAATGCCGTCTGCGTCTTCTTCACCTTCGTCGTTGAGCGTACGACCTGTCCCCAACAGCCCGATGTAATTGGAGAAGTGGCTGTAGAACACGCCGAAGCTGCCTTTGTGCGTGCCATTGTCGAAGCGTAGCGCCAGGTCGCTGGAGACGGCTTTTTCCTTGGACAGATCGGCGTTGCCGACTTCGTAGGTGCCGGTGGCCACGTGAGCGCCGTTGGCGTACAGCTCATAGAAGGTCGGGGCGCGCTCGGTGTAGCCCAGTGTTGCGGCCAGCGACCAGACCGGCGTCAGGGTGTAGACCGCGCCGGTCGACAGGCTGCCCGCGGTGAAGCTGCTGGAACTGTCGGCGTTGGCGAAGCGTTCGTTGCCTTTGCTGTCAGGGTCGACCGTGGTGTGCTCCAGGCGGCCGCCCAGGCTCAGCTTCAGGCGGTCAGTGGCTTGTAGCTCTTCGAGAATGAACAGCGCACCGGCGTCGGTGTCGGTCTGCGGCACGAAGGCTTCTTCACCCAGGGCCGAGAATTCGCTGCGGCTGACCTGGGCGCCGATCACCCCGTTCAGAGGGCCGATCGGCTGATGACGGGCCTCGACGCGGGCCTCGTAACCCTTGTTCTTGAAGGTGGTGCCGACCTCGCCGTCCTCGATCTCCATGTGCTTGTACTCGGTGTAGCCGGCGTCGACCTTGACTGAGCTGAACGGCCCGGCGAGGTTGCGGATTTCCGAGGCGAAGGCGTAGTGGTCCTGCTTCATGCGGATGCGCACGTCCTGCTCGGCGGGCGATCCGTAGTTGGAGTCGTAGTTGCTGTAGGACAGGCCGGCGTAGCCGTCGTCCCAAGTGTACGAGCCGCCCACTGCGCCGCCGTCCTGGCGCCCGTCGCTGTTGCCCAGGCGGTGTTTCTTGTCATCGCCATCCGGGTCGCGGGCGCGTTCGTCGGCGGTGCGCGCGTAGCCCGGGATCTTCAGGTCGTTGAACTCGCGGGCGTTGGCGTCCAGGTGCAGGGCGAAGGTGCCGTTGCCCGCTTCCAGTTTGCCGGCGCTGCTGCGCGTGGTGTCGGCGCCGCCGTAGCGCAATTCGCCCGCGCCGTGGATGCCTTCGATGGCTTCGGTGGGAATGCGGTTGTCGAAGGTGTTGACCACCCCGCCAATGGCGCTGCCGCCGTAGAGCAGGGCGGCCGGGCCACGAACGATTTCGATGCGGTCGACGTTGACCGGATCCAGCGGCACCGCGTGGTCGTAGGACAGCGACGAGGCATCCAGCGCGCCCACGCCATTGCGCAGCAGACGAATGCGATCACCGTCCTGCCCGCGAATGATCGGGCGGCTCGCCCCCGGGCCGAAATACGACGAGGAAACCCCAGGCTGCTTGTTCAGGGTTTCGCCCAGGCTGCCTTTCTGTTGCAGGGTCAGGTCATCGCCGGTGAGCACGGTGCTGGGCGATGCCAGCTGGTCGCTGCCCAGCGGGTTGGCGGTGATGGTCTGTTGTTCCAGCTCGATGGCGAAGGCGGGAGAGGCGACCAGCAGGGCAGTGGCCAGTGGCGTCAGGCGCCAGAGTCGGGATTTGGAGGGGCGGGACATGCAGCGGTTCCTTGGCGGGGTGAGACTCAGTGGTTAGCTTTTTATTGTTATAACATAACGTTAAAAATGCAATCATTTTGGAATCGTTGCCAGCGACTACGCTTGATTTACATTGTGGGAGCGAGCTTGCTCGCGAATGGGCAGGTCAGGCGCTGCTGTATTGCCTGATCCACCGCATTCGTGAGCAAGGTGGTGCGCCACCCCGGTCACTCCCACAGGGTATGTATCTATTCACACAGCCCTGACGCTCCAGTAAGGTGCGCACCTCGCGATTCCACGAATGCAAACAGGCCCGCCATGACCACACCCAACAACGATCCGCTGCACGGCGTGACCCTCGAGCAAATCCTCAATGCACTGGTCGAGCACTACGAATGGTCCGGGCTTGCCCAGCGCATCGACATTCGCTGCTTCAAGAGCGACCCGAGCATCAAGTCCAGCCTGACGTTCCTGCGCAAGACGCCCTGGGCCCGGGAGAAGGTCGAGGCCCTGTACGTGAAGCTGGCCCGCACTAAACGCTGGTGAGCCCGGTTCCCGGAACAGAGATCGCGCGATGGACAGCCAGGCACTGCAACTGAAAAATGGGCAGCGTAGCTACGCCAGCATCGCGCTGTTGCTCGGCTGGTTCGCACTGGCGGTGCAGCTGTATCTGATCCTCTGGGGGCGCTGGACCGATCAGGCCAGCCTGCTTGGCGGGCTGGTGAAGTTCTTCAGCTACTTCACCGTACTCACCAACACCCTGGTGGCCACGGCCCTGACCTGCGCCATCACTGATCGCCATTCGGCGGGGCACCGGTTTTTCAGATCGCCCGCCGTGTGCAGCGGCATCACCGTCAGCATCCTTATCGTCGGCATTGCCTACAGCCTGTTGCTGCGCCATCTGTGGAGCCCCCAGGGTTGGCAATGGCTGGCCGACGAGTTGCTGCACGACGTCATGCCGCTGGCGTTTCTCGGCTATTGGTGGCTGTTCGTGGAGAAGGGCACGCTGCGCCTGAAACATCTGCTCGGCTGGCTGCTGTACCCGATTGTGTATTTCGGCTATTTGCTGTTTCGTGGCGACATGATTGGCGATTATGTCTACCCGTTTGTCGATATTGGCACGTTGGGGTTGGCCACGGCGATGGGTAATGCGCTGGGGGTTTTGGCGGGGTTTGTGGGGATAGGATTGATTGTCTGGATAATTGATCGCGTCAGGTCACCCTGATCGAAACTGTGGGAGCCGGCTTGCTGGCGAATGCGGTGCGTCAGACACCACAAATGTGAATGACATAATGCATTCGCCAGCAAGCCGGCTCCCACACTGTGGCGCGTTACTCCTCGTCAGACCCGTCCGCGCGCCAGTAACCTGCGGCCTTCACCGCTGCGTCGTCCAGCTTGAACTCGTCGAGCAACACCCGGCGCACCTTGCGCGACAGCGACGATTCGGTCGCCACCCATGCATACAGATCGCCTTCGGGCAGGGTCAATTGACGCGTCACTTCCAGCAGATCCTGTTTGCCCCGCAAGACCCAGATCACCTCGACCTGCGCCTGGCTCTCGAATGTCTGACGCTCGGCGGCGTCTTCGATTTCCACCACCACCAGGGCGCGGCGATTGGCCGGCAGTTCCTCCAGGCGACGGGCAATGGCGGGCAGGGCGGTTTCGTCGCCGAGCAGCAGGTAACTGTCGAACATGTCCGGCACGATCATCGAACCGCGGGGCCCGGCGATGTACAGGAACTGGCCGACTTCGGCCTGGGCTGCCCAAGTCGCGGCAGGGCCGTCGCCGTGCAGCACGAAGTCGATGTCCAGCTCGCCCGACTGCGCGTCGTAGCGACGCGGCGTGTAGTCGCGCATCGCCGGGCGCGGGCCGTCGTTGCTCGAACCGGGCATGAAGTTCTCCAGCGCGGCCTGTTCTTCTGGGGTGGTGGCGAACAGCAGTTTGACGTGATCGTCGGTGCCCAGGCTGATGAAGCCTTCGAGTTGCGGGCCGTGCAGGGTGACGCGACGCATGCGCGGGGTGATGTCGGTCACGCGCAGCACTTGCAGTTTGCGACGCTTGATTTCGTGGCTGACGCGATGGATCGATTGCTGTGAATTCATACCGACTTCTCCGAACGGGATTGGGGGCCGTCAGCGACGGCTTTGGCGGTTTCGTTGAGCAGGTCGCGCACGCGGATGATTTCTTCCGGGGTCCAGCGGCCGTGGTGCATTTGCAGGGCGTGACGCAGGTTGTGCACGGCCTCGTGGATCTCTGGCGGGCGGTCATGGCCGCGCAGCGAGCGCTTGCTGACATCGATGCGCGTCTTCACGCCATCCAGTGCAACGGCCTGTTCCACCAGAAATTGCTGGCCGGCGGCGGTGATCTGGTAGCGCTTCTTGCCGCCCTCGGCGTCGCCGGCGATCAGCTCGCTTTCTTCGAGAAAGGTCAGGGTCGGGTAGATGACGCCGGGGCTCGGGCTGTAGGCGCCATCGAACAAGCCTTCGATCTGGCGGATCAGGTCATAGCCATGGCAGGACTGGTCGGCGATCAAGGCCAACAGCAGCAGTTTCAGGTCGCCCGGGGCGAACACCCGCGGCCCGCGTCCGCCTCGTTCACGGCCTGTGCGTTTCTCGAAGCCGTCGCGGCCGTCGCCGTGGTCCCCGAAGTGCGGGCGGTGGTGATGATGGTGGTGATCGTGTGAGTGGTCTCTCATCGTCTTCTCGTCTCTGGTTACATTTAGATATACCTTAAGATATATCTTAAGAAAGACGCAAGCCGTGTTAAGACGAACGGTTCTCATTTGTGGAGGGGCGAATGAAAATCCCGTAGCAGTCCGGCTTGCCGGCGACGGCGATTTCAATGACGCCGTCGCCGGCAAGCCGGACTGCTACGGGATGGATTAAAGGGTGCCTGCCACCTGCGTCGCCGCAGGCGCCTTGCACTGGGTGTAGGTGCCGGGCTCCAGGTACTGATTGAGGATCGGCGCCATGCCCTTGAGCACCTGAACGGGCAATGCAGAAGTGAACTTGAAGCTCTCGGCCGCGCGGCCCGGCACGTACGCGGTGAGCGTGCCGAAGTGGTTGTCGCCGATGTAGAACACGAAGGTCGCGGTACGGTTGATCGCCTTGGACGCCAGGATTCGCCCGCCCGAGCCGAAGCTTTCGATGCGGTTGTCACCGGTGCCGGTCTTGCCGCCCATCGCCAGCGGTGTGCCGTCCAGCGTTTTGAACGTCCCGGAAACCCGCCTTGCAGTCCCCGCATCGACCACCTGCGACAGCGCCTCGCGCATGGCCCCGGCCACTTCCGAGGAGAGCACGCGCTTGCCCAGTTCCGGGTTGTTGTTGAGCAGCGTTTCATAGGGCGTATCGGCGGCGAAATGCAGGCTGTCGATACGCAGCACCGGCAGGCGAATGCCGTCGTTCTGGATGATGCCGATCAGCTCGGCCAGCGCGGCCGGGCGGTCGCCCGAACTGCCGATGGCGGTGGCCAGCGACGGCACCAGGTGGTCGAACGGATAGCCCAGACGCCGCCAGCGCTGGTGGATATCCAGGAAGGCTTCGATCTCCAGCATGGTGCGGATGCGGCTGTCGCGGGCGCTCTTGTGCCGGCTCTTGAACAGCCAGCTGTACACCTCCTGACGCTCGAAACGGCTGGCGGCCACGGCCTCCTTGAAGTTCGCTTCGGGGTTCTGCAGCAGATAGCCCACCAGCCACAGATCCAGCGGGTGAACCCGGGCGATGTAGCCCTGATCCGGCAGGTCGAACTTGCCCGGCCCATAGGCGTAATAGAGGTCGTCCAGGCGTTTTTCGGTCAGCGGCGGCTGGGTCTTGTTGATCACCACATGGGCTTTGACGAACGCGTTGAATGCACTCTGCGTGGCGTTGGGCAGCAGGTAGCGATGCACCGCCGCGATACGGCTGGCCGACGGATGCACGCCATCCATGAAGGTGTCCAGGCGATCCTGGGTGGTCTTGTTCCGGTAACGTTTCCAGAACTTGAGCAGGAAGGACGTGCCTTCGCGGTCGGCGAAGTCGGCCAGGTACTCCTGGCGCCTTGGGTCGCTGTCGTCCTTGAGCAGCACGGCGCTGTTGTTGGGGCCTGAATAGCTCACGTAGCGCACGATATCGCGCATCAGGCGGATGAACGGCAGGTTGATCGACTCGCGCAGGGCCTCGCGCAAGGTCGGGCTGCGGCCGTTGTCTTCCTTGCGGAAGTTGTTGAAATGATGCAGCCCGCCACCGGTGAAGAAGTTCTCGCCGGGGCTGGCCGAGTATTTGCGATCCAGCGCCGCCGCGAGCATTTTCGACAGGTCGCGGTCGTTGTTCTGCATCAGGTAATCCAGCGACCAGCGGCTCAGGTAGTCCAGGTCTTCGACCGGCACTTTCTTGAGTTCGGCGTTGCTCATGCCTGCGTACTTGTCGTGCAATTCCTGGATGATCTGCAGGTAGGTGGTCAGCACGCGCATCTTGGCGGTGGAGCCCAGCTCCAGCTTGCTGCCT
Organism: Pseudomonas sp. 2; assembly: GCF_056627435.1. NCBI lineage: Bacteria > Pseudomonadati > Pseudomonadota > Gammaproteobacteria > Pseudomonadales > Pseudomonadaceae > Pseudomonas > Pseudomonas sp. 2. The sequence goes on along the minus strand of NZ_JBWXNG010000002.1, from coordinate 241,576 downwards.
TCGTTGATGTCGAATGGCTGGTCGGTGCTGTCGGTCTGCACGCGCACCCGCGAGCCGTCGACGTCCCGCTCGAACAGGGTGAAGCTGTAGCGCACTGCCTGGGTGCTGGTCGGGGTCAGCAGGTGTTCGCCGAGCAGGCCCAGTTTGCCGGCCACTTCCGGGTTGGCGAGGTCCTTGAGGTACTGGCCGACGCTGACCTGCAGGTCATTCTGCAGGGTGCTGGTGGCCGACAGGTCCAGGCGGTCCAGATCGTACAGCGGCCGGTCGAGCATGTTGGACAGGCGCGTGCGGGCGACGGTGATGCCCTTGTTGGTCTCGATGGGTTGCACGGTGGGTTGCTGCACCCAGTCGCGATAGGTGACGGTGGCGCCCAGCGCGGCATCGGCCAGCGCCTGATCGATCACCTTATTCTGCGCCAGCACGCGGATGTGGCTGTCGGTCAGGTCGGCCAGTTCCTTGCGGCCCTTGGCCAGATAGTGCGAAGGGCGACGCTGGGCGATCACCAGCGACAGCACTTCACGCAGGGCCAGCCCTTGGGCGGCAAGGGTCTTGGCGTCCTTGGCGGGGCTGTTGAGCAATTGATTAGTGCGGTCGAAGTCGGCGTCATACCAGACCCGCAGCCCTTCGGCCATGCCGTGCACTTCGCCATGCCCCGGCACCGCCGACAGCGGCACGCTGTTCAGGTAATCGCGTACTACGCGCTGGCGAGCTTCCATGGTTTCCTGGCCCGGCTGATAGGCGCGCACACTGGCCGAGACCATCTGGCGGATTTTCTCCGCGCCGGACTGCGTCAGGCCATCGGGCGAGTGCCGGTATTTTTCCAGCTGCGTGGCCAGGGTGCTTCCGCCTGCCGACTGGCCGGGCAGCCCCACCAGTTTCGCCACCTGGGAAATGGCCGCCTTGACGAAGCGCGGCCAGTCCACGGCAGGGTTGGCCAGCGGGTGCTTGCTGTCGAGCAGATCGCGGTTTTCGATGAACAGCAGGCTGTTGACCAACACCGGCGGAATCGAGGCGAAATCCGGGTAGAGCTGTTGCGGGTAGGTGAACTGATACAGCGCATCGCCGCGGCAATCGGCGATGGTCAGGCCCGACTGGCTTTTCTCCTGATAGGGCACGAAAAAACCACGTTTGGCGTAGGAAACCAGTTCAGAGGAGAAGCGCGATTGTTCGGTGATACGGTAGTCGCGCTTGAGCAGACGCGGCAGGAAATCACCCAGCGCCGAGTAGCCCAGACGCTTGTCGAACGGGCCGTCGCCGGGGTAGACGATCGCATCGCTCGGGCCTTTTTCCAGCGAGTAATTCAGGTCACGGGCCAGCGCGCTGAACTCGCGGGCCTGCAGCCTCGAAGAGCGGCTTTCCGTGGCGATGACAAATCCCAGGATCACCAACGCCACCAGTATCAACACCAGCAGCACCCGCCACACATGCCGCATGTGGCCTGGGCCCGCTGGCACCGGAACCTTCCCTTGGCTGTCAGCCTTGACCGCAGCCTTCTTCCCATCGGAATGCCACAAAGCGCCCATATCGTTGGCCCGGTTAAACCTGTTAATCGCACCTGACTACAAGCTTAGACGCTGGGCGGGGAGGGTGAAAAAATTGTGAAGGCAGCGATGGTGCGAGCGTCGCCCAGTGGGGTTTTGGCGGTCCTCGCAGCCGTTTGCATTCGCCGGTTAATGCTTTTCGATATCGCTGGTTCATCCTACGTGTTTTGGATTGCATGGTTTTTTGCTTGATGCTCGCCAGCGGTCTTCACGATTGCTGATTTTGTAGGAATGTTCTCTATTGCTTGAAAAGGGATTGACTGGCTTTTTGCCTCCTGATTACGTCCAAATTTCTGAAGTGTTTCAGAGTTGGTTAAAAACTAGAACAGGATGCAAGTATGAAAACTATTAATTTGTACAGGAATCGGACGCTCAGCATGGCGACAGTTGCCATGTTTGTATGGAATGGTGGAGCGGCAGCCGTTGCGAATACGCAAGTGTCAGTTCCCGAGAGTGTCGCAACGGAGGTGGCAGAAGAGCCTGTATTGAAAGAACTCGCTGATGAACTCAATTTTCTGAGCAATAAGTTGAACACTCAGCAGTCGGCGCATTATTACGGTTTTACTGCGCACCGAGGGCAGAAGGTAGTGCTGGCCACGCCTGCCATCGATCCCGATGCTGAATCGTGGAAGCTCGAATATCATGAAAATGGGAGCTGGAAAGAAAAACGGGGGAAGCTTCCCCAAGTGTTCGACAATCTACGCCAAGGTGACTTTGTGATCGTGAGGGTTACCCATCGTGAAGGAAAAACGTATTCTGCAAAACCCTATCAAATCGTATTGGGCTCATACCCCGTTATGAAAGATGCAAATGTACACACATCAGAACGTGTCAAGCGCGTGCCGGTGGCGCAGACCTCAAGAGTACTGGGTGTGCAGACTTACTCGGATCTACAGTTCCAGGCGAAATTCACGGACTCAACGGGATATCCCTTGAAAGGCGCAGGCGCGATGGTTCATGTATTTTTGAAGGCAGGATCAACGTCGCCGGATCTCAAAAAGTACGCCTTCAGCGATCAAGCTGGCGATGTCAGATTCGCTATCCCTATCGGCAGATGCAGCGCTGGTGAGATGAGCGTCCGGCAGAACGAGCCTGAGTTTCAGGGTCGTCACTGGTTATCTACATATAATGTGGCGGGTTGGTACGCGTTTGAGGCTTTCGTCGAGTCGCACAAGCTAGCTAGAGAAAAGCCCTACGTTTTGGGGATCGCTCACATTTGTAGCCAGCGGCTGGAAAAAGGCATGGTTGATATATGGTAATAGGCAGGGTGCAGTTCAGGCTGCACCCTTCTTCAGTATCAGGCTCGGATATAAACTGCCGATCGAATACGGCCGTCGCTGTCAGTAAACTTGGCTCGAATTATCTCTTGAGGGCTGAACTGTGAAGGTTTTTTATTGAGTATCCGTTCGCTGTTTTCAGGTGCTTCTGCGTCCGTTTTTTTATACAGCTTTGTAAGTTCTGCCAGCCTCGCAGTGTAGGTGGTGACCATTTCTCTGATTAAGGGTGACTCGTTAACCAGACGAGTAATCCGGGAAGATTGCATATCGGAAAGGTTGTTGCTGATGCTTAGTACTTTGATGCGACGATCTCCAGCAATCGCGAAGTCAAATGGCATATTGGCTAATTCAGGATTTTGCTGCACAAGGCTGGCTTTGAAGTTTTCCAGCTCTTTTTTGAGATCGTTAAGCGCTCCTTCTGACAGTAGCTCCAGTCCCCAGGCATCGAATAGTCTGCATGTCCAGCAGCACTCGTCCTCTTTCAATGGAACCATGCCCATGCCCCAAAGATCTTCCTCTCTGGAATAACTTTGGGTCAGTTCTTCGGCCGTGACGGTCGTTGGGAAGCAGCTTTTCGGCAAGAAGCTTTCGGCTTCATAGAGCTTTATCCGTTTCATCGCGCCCAGATCTTCAGGGCAGCTCCATGTTTTCGGAAGCTCGCCAGACGGCTTTTCCGTTACCCGGAATCCATTGATCAAAAGCTCGGATCCTTTGATTTCCATTCTCATTCTCCTACTGACTTATCCATCCTCCCCGCATAGCGGCCGTATGCAGAAAATCTTTGCCTGATAAACCAGTAGGAAATTTCCGAAGATACCCCTTGGTGCGAACCCGTTCTCAAACCTTCACCACCCGCCCCACCTTCGGGCTGCCCAGCCGCTTGTTCAGTTCCAGCCAGTTGGACAACAACAGCATCAACCCAAGCCCCAACAGGGCGGTGATGACGCGCATTTGCCAGACGTCGCCTGCCAGCGCATTCACGCCGTCGGCCAGGGGTGCGAGCAGGACGCCCAGGCAGAAGATTTCCAGCGAGTAGCGCCCCATGCGGCAGGTCTGTTGGGCGGGCCAGTTGTCGAGCCAGGTCTGGGTGGATGGCAGCAGTTTGGCGACCACGTACACCAGTGCGATGAAGTGGATCAGGCGCAGCGGCGAGAGGTCGGTCTTGCTGATCGGGTAGATCAGGTCGGTGAAGGCCTTGGGCAGCAGGGCGTCGTGCACCGCCGGGAATTTCCACAGGAAGGTGATGGTGCCGGCGATCAGCATGTACAGCGCCGCAATCAGGAAAACCGGCTGTTGCCACACCGGCCGCAGATACGCTCGGGGGATGGCCGGACGCTGGGTATACAGGGCAAACGCGCCGCCCAGCACGAAGATCAGTTGCCACGCCACCGGGTTGAAGTACCAGTAGCCGCCGCCTTCATAGGCACGCAGGTTCCAGCCGAACAGCGGCACCATCAGGTACAGCGCGAACGACAGGCCCACGGCGACAGCGGCGTTGCGCAGCATGATCGGCAGGATCAGCGGCAGGGCGCCCATCAGCAGGATGTACAGCGGCAAGGGATCGGTCAGGTTGGGTTTGAAGCGCAGCAGCAGTTCATCGGCCAGCGCCTGTTGCGGGTTGCCGACGAAATATTCGAGGCCCATCTCGCGGACCATGTCGCGGGTGTCGACGTGGTTGTTGGCGACGAAGACGATGCCCATCAACAGTGTCAGCAAAAAGATGTGCGCCACGTACAGCACCCATGTGCGCTTGAGGATGCGCAGGCAGGCGACCACCCAGCCATCACGCTGCGCCACGCGGCCATAGGCGGTCACCGCGGCGAAGCCGGCGAGGAACACGAAGACTTCCGCCGCGTCGCTGAAGCCGAAGTTGCGCAGGGTCAGTTGCGCGAAAGGGTTTTCCGGTACGTGATCCCAAAAAATAAAGATCAGCGCCAATCCTCGAAAGAAGTCGATTCGATGGTCGCGTCCGTTCGTCATGACGGTGAGCTCGTGCAAGTCTGTTTAATGAAGAGGGTCAGGGCCAAGCTTGGTTCAACGTTAGCAGCCGGGCCTGATCGGCGGCGCGCAGGGTGGCGGGTTTGTCACAAAATTGCAAAGGAGGGATATTTCTGAATGTCTCAGATTTACAGGCTGTCTAGCGGTTTCATGTAGAAGCCTTTGAGGCTGATTGATGCAGGAGCACCATAACTGTGGGAGTGAGCTTGCTCACGAAGGGGCCGGCACGTCCATTGCGGCATCATTGCCTGAACGTCAGTCTTCGTGAGCAAGCTCACTCCCACACAGTGCGTGAAAACTCTTGAGATCAGGTGATCCCGTTGCGCAAAAACTCGCGGATCAGGCTATCTCGTTCGGCTCGAAACTGTCCGCCCGCGCCATGCGCCACATCCGCGAGTAGAAGCTGTCGTCGACGATGCCGTTGAGCAACTGCCCCGGTTGCAGGAACACGTGGGACTGGGAGAACAGCTTGACCTCGGTGGCCGACTGGCGGCGCACCAAGTGTTTGGCTTCCAGTTGTGAGGGCGAATCCAGGCCGGCAGCGGCGACCATCTCGGCCAGGGCGTGCAGGGTGCTGCGGTGGAAGTTGTAGACGCGCTGGGCCTTGTCCGGGACGACCAGTGCGCGCTGGCGCAGCGGGTCCTGGGTCGCGACGCCGGTGGGGCATTTATTCGTGTGGCACGACTGCGACTGAATGCAACCGATGGCGAACATGAAGCCCCGTGCCGAGTTGGCCCAGTCGGCGCCGATGGACAGCACGCTGGCGATGTCGAAGGCGCTGACGATTTTGCCGCTGGCGCCGACCTTGATCCTGTCGCGCAGGTTCAGGCCCACCAGGGTGTTGTGCACGAACAGCAGGCCTTCGCGCATCGGCAGGCCCATGTGGTCGGTGAACTCGACCGGCGCTGCGCCAGTGCCGCCTTCGGCGCCGTCCACCACGATGAAGTCCGGGTAGATACCGCTTTCCAGCATGGCCTTGGCGATGCCCATGAATTCCCACGGGTGGCCCAGGCAGAACTTGAAGCCCACCGGTTTGCCGCCCGACAGTTCACGCAGTTGAGCGATGAACTGCATCATTTCCAGCGGTGTGGAAAACGCGCTGTGGCGCGACGGCGAAATGCAGTCTTCGCCCATGGGGATGCCGCGGGTTTCGGCGATCTCCTTGGTGACCTTGTGCTTGGGCAGAATTCCGCCGTGGCCCGGCTTGGCGCCCTGGCTCATCTTGATTTCGATCATCCGCACCTGCGGGTCCTGCGCTTGCTTGGCAAAGCGCTCGGGGTCGAAGCGGCCGTCGGCGGTGCGGCAGCCGAAATAGCCGCTGCCCAGCTCCCAGGTCAGGTCGCCGCCGTTTTCCCGGTGATAGGGGCTGATGCTGCCTTCGCCGGTGTCGTGGGCGAAGTTGCCCAGCTTGGCGCCCTTGTTCAGCGCACGGATAGCGTTGGCGCTCAGCGAGCCGAAACTCATGGCCGAGATGTTGAAGATCGACGCCGAGTAGGGCTGCGTGCACTGTGGGCCGCCGACGGTGACGCGGAACTGGTTCGGATCGGACAGCGGCGCCGGGCGCATGGAGTGGCTGATGAACTCAAAGCCCGTCTGATAAACGTCGATCAGCGTGCCGAAAGGTTTGTCGGCCGACTCGTTCTTGGCCCGGGCGTACACCAGCGAGCGCTGGGCACGGGAGAACGGCAGGGCATCACTGTCTGATTCGAGCAGGTACTGGCGGATTTCCGGGCGAATCTTTTCCACGGCGTAGCGGATATTGCCCAGGATCGGGTAGTTGCGGCGCACCGAATGCGGCACCTGGATCAGGTCGAAAATACCAATCAGGCTGAGGATGGCGGTGGCGAGGGTGAAGGGCCACAGCCATTCGTGGTGCAAGAACGGCAGGCTCAACAGGGTGAACAACACACATCCGACGAAGAAGGCGTAGCGGCTGAGAAGCGAAAGGCTCATAGGCGATCCTTTGAGAACGTCACACGGTTAATGAGGGGGCGCTGTGCCGCGCCTTCTTTGTTCGGCAAGACTTGTTTCCCCTCAGGCGCTCTGCGCCTGAAGAAAGATAGAGAACAGCTCGGACTGCGATTTGATCCCCAGTTTGCTGTAGATATGTTTCTTGTGTACGCGCACGGTTTCGGCAGAAATGGAAAGTTTGCGCGCGATCTCCTTGCTCGAGCAGCCGCTGAGCATCAGGCGCCCGACGTCCAGCTCACGAGCGGTCAGTTGCGCGCCACGGCTCTGCTGCACCGAGGCCTCCAGTTGCGTGCGCCAGTCGGTCGCGGGCAGTTGCGCCAACGCCGGTTCGCTGTCCGCTGCAGGTTCGGCCAGTTCGAAGGGTAGACGCTGGCGCAGCAAGGCGATGACCCAGGGCTCGATCAACGACAGCAGGGCGATCTGCTGCGCGTCGAAAAGCCGGGTCGAGCCCAGCGACAGGCAAAGCGTGCGGTCGTGATCGAGCTGGCAATTGAACTGGATTTCATCGGCCACGACATTTATACGAAAGTATCTTTGATAGTACTCGGTGAGTTCGAAGTGCTCCGGCGCCACTTCTGCCAGGCGGAACAGGCCGCTCTGGGAGCGTTCGCGGCTGGCGATGTAGAACGGGTCGAGCAGGTACAGGCCCTGCAGGTAATCCTGAAACATCTGGTCGGGATTGCCGTCGTCCCCCGGGCTTTCGGCGAACACCAGCGGGCGCTGCCCCGAGCTGAATTGCAGGGCCACCCAGCTATCGAATTCCACGTATTGATCGAGCAGGCGCACCAGTTGGGCCCAGAAATTCGGCCTGTCCAGCGCTTCGATCAACTGCGCGACCGAGCGATGCCAGGCGATGTCCGCAAGTGCGAGTGTCATGGCTCTACCCCTATTGGGTTACTACAGCTGCGTAATACCCCGTAATACTTGGCTTTGCGCATACTGCCCGCAGAGCCAACGATCAGGCCAGCTTTTTGTGCCGCGCCCGATCGGCTACGTGATTCAACAAGGAGAACCCATGAAGGTCGAATTCGCCCAATTGACGGGCCAGGACAACGGCACCGCCCAGAACCTGAAAAGCGCGCTCGATGCCATTGCCGCCTGCGCCAGCGATACGGCGTTGATCGTATTCCCGGAAACCCACCTGATGGGCTTTCCGTCCAGCGACACTGTCGCTGAAGTGTCCGAGCCGCTGGATGGCCCGACCGTGCAGGCCGTGCAACAGGCCGCCCGCGCGCGCAACGTCTCGGTGGTGATCGGCATGGCCGAAAGCGATGCAGGGCGTTTCTACAACACCACGCTGTTGATCACCCCTGAAGGCATCGCCCTGCGTTATCGCAAGACCCACCTGTGGGCCTCTGACCGCGGCGTGTTCAGCCCGGGCGACCGCTACGCCACCTGTCTGTGGAACGGCCTGCGGGTCGGCATGTTGATCTGCTACGACATCGAATTCCCGGAATCGGCCCGCGCCCTGGCGCAACTGGGCGCCGAGCTGCTGATCGTCACCAACGGCAACATGGACCCCTACGGCCCTACCCACCGCACCGCGATCATGGCCCGCGCCCAGGAAAACCAGGCTTTCGCCCTGATGGTCAACCGGGTCGGCGAAGGCGACGGCGGCCTGGTGTTCGCCGGTGGCAGCGCGCTGGTTGATCCGTTCGGCACCCTGTTGCAGGAAGCGGGTCGCGAGGCTTGCCAGTTCAGCGCAACCCTCGATCTGAACCAGTTGCAGGCCGCGCGCCGCGATTACCGCTATCTGGACGATCAGCGCCTGAAGTTGCCGGGCGAAGTCATCGAACACGCGAATGGCGTGCGCGAGTTGTTGATTCCACAACGCTGAAAAAAGAAGGGAGGGTCGGTGATTCAAGGCCTCGATGCCGAATGACCGACCGACATCCCCGGATAGCTGTTCATAAAAAGAACGCTTCGTTCTGCCGCACTTTTCTCTGCCATAAAACCTATAAATTCGGAGTAGTCGCTCATGGCTCGTTTGCAACGTACCCTTTCGTTAGGGTCGGTGGTGCTGTTCGGCATCGCCTACATGACCCCCATCATCGTGCTCGGGACTTTCGGCATCCTCGCGCAATCCACCGCTGGCATGGTGCCTGCCGCCTACCTGGCCGCATTGGTGGCGATGTTCTTCACCGCCATGAGTTATGGCCGCATGGCCTCGGCGTTTCCCGTGGCCGGCTCGGCCTACAGCTACGTGCGCAAGGCCATCAGCCCCAAGCTGGGGTTCATCGCCGGTTGGGCGGTGCTGCTCGATTACCTGTTCCTGCCGATGGCGATCTGGCTGATCGGCGCGGCCTACCTGGGCTCGGCCTTTCCCTCGGTGCCGCAGCCGGTCTGGGTGCTGGCGTTCATCGTCATCACCAGCCTGATCAACATCGTCGGCCTGAAACTGGCTAACACGGTCAACGCGCTGCTGATGATCGTGCAGTTCCTGGTGCTGGCCGCGTTCGTCGTGCTCTGCATTCACTACATTGGCGGTGACGCGAGCAAGCCGCTGTGGACGCTGACGCCTTTCCTCAATGGCGACATGCAGATGCCGCTGATCATGAGCGGCGCGGCGATCGCCTGTTATTCGTTCCTGGGCTTCGACGCGGTCAGCACCCTGACCGAAGAAACCCGCGACCCGCGCAAGACCATCCCCAAGGCCATCATGCTGATCACCCTGATTGGCGGGCTGATCTTCGTGGCTGTCTCGTATTTCGTGCAGTTGGCCCATCCTTCGGCGCAGTTCGACAACGTCGACTCGGCCGCCTACGAAATCGCCCGCAACATTGGTGGCGATGTGTTCGTGACCATCTTCCTGATTGGCCTGATCGTCGGCCAGTTCGCCTCGGGCCTGTCGGCCCAGGCCAGCGGTTCGCGTCTGCTCTATGCGATGGGGCGCGACGGTGTGTTGCCCAAGTCGTTCTTCGCCGGGCTCTCCGAGCGCTTTGGCACCCCGGTCAACAGCATCCTGCTGTGCGCCGTGGTCGCGTTGCTGGCACTGAAACTGGACGTGACCACCTCGACCTCGTTCATCAACTTCGGCGCGTTTCTGGCCTTCAGCCTGGTCAACCTGTCGGTGATCTTTCACTACTGGATCGGCGGCGAGAAGCGTGGCCTGCGCGAGCTGGTGCTGTTCCTGATCTGCCCGCTGATCGGCCTGGTGGCGGATCTGTGGCTGATGATCAGCCTGGACAAGCTGGCGATCATCCTCGGCGTGAGCTGGCTGGTGATCGGCTGTGTGTACCTGGCCTGGCTCACCGGCGGTTTCCGCCGCCAGCCGCCGGAGATGGATTTTCAGGAGGCCGCGTAAGCGGATAAATTGTGGGAGCCGGCTTGCTGGCGAACGCGGTGGGTCTGCAACGAATAGGTTGGCTGACCCACCGCATTCGCCAGCAAGCCGGCTCCCACAGGTTTTGCGGCGTATGTCAGTTTTCCTCCGCATTCCGTCACTCGCTAACTCGCAGGACTGGACTAACGCCGCAAATTGCTTTTAGCTCTGCGACCTGAAATCCAGGAGCTTCCCCTTTGAAAAAGTCAGTCGCCATCGTTTTCGGTGGGCAATCCTCCGAACATGAAGTGTCGTTGCAATCGGCGCGCAACGTGATCAATGCGATTGATCGCAACAACTATTACGTCACCCTGATCGGCGTCGACAAACAAGGCCACTGGCTGCGTTTCGACGAGCGCGATTACCTGCAGAACGCCAATGACCCGGCCCACATCAAGCTCAGCGAATCCGGCCGTTTGCTGTCCCTGCGCCCAGGCGCTCAGGGCCCGCAATTCGTCGAAGCCGAAACCGGCCTGGAAGTGCCACGTATCGATGTGGTGTTCCCGCTGATTCACGGCAGCTACGGCGAAGACGGCGCGCTGCAAGGTCTGCTGCGCATGCTCGATATCCCGTTCGTCGGCCCCGACGTGCTGGGCTCGGCGGCGTGCATGGACAAGGACGTGACCAAGCGCCTGCTGCGCGATGCCGGGATTGCCGTGGCGCCATTCGTGGTGCTGCATCGCGGCGAGTCGGTGGATTTCGTCAGCGTCTCCGCGCAACTGGGCCTGCCGCTGTTCGTCAAACCGGCGTGCCAGGGTTCGTCGGTCGGCGTGAGCAAGGTCACTGACGAGGCCAGCTACGCCGCAGCCTTGAAGCTGGCGTTCGAATACGACAACAAGGTGCTGATCGAGCAGGGCATCGTTGGCCGCGAAGTGGAATGCGCGGTGCTGGGCAATCACGAGCCGCAAGTCAGCGTGTGCGGCGAAGTGGTCGCCAATGACGAGTTCTATGCCTACGACACCAAATACCTGAACGACGGCCAGGCGCGCATCGCGATCCCTGCCGAGCTGCCTGACGACCTCAGCGAGCAGGTGCGTGAAGTGGCCCTGCAGGGCTATCGCGTGCTGGGTTGCGCGGGCATGTCGCGGGTGGATTTCTTCGTCACCGAGGCGCGGGAAATCATCATCAACGAAATCAACACCATCCCCGGTTTCACTTCCATCAGCATGTACCCAAAGCTGTGGCAGGCCAGCGGCCTGAGCTACCCGGAGCTGATCGACCGGCTGATCGTGCTGGCGCTGGAACGCGCTGCCGAGACCCGTGCGCTGAAAACCGAGGTGGTGCTGTGAAGGTCATTCGCATCGCCGCCGCCTTGCTGATCGGCGCCGACGGGCGAACGCTGCTGGTGCGCAAGCGCGGCACCCAGGCGTTCATGCAGCCCGGCGGCAAGATCGACGCCGGAGAGACCGCCGCGGTTGCCCTGGCGCGGGAACTGAACGAAGAGCTGGGGCTGACCGTGGAGGCGGATCAGGCGACGTTTCTCGGTGAGTTTTCCGCCCAGGCGGCCAACGAGCCGGGCTTCGAGGTGAACTGCCAGCTGTATCGGCTGGACGTCGCCGAGGCAGTCACGCCTGCGGCCGAGATCGAGGAAATCGTCTGGGTCGATGCCGGAAATGTCGATCACCTGCACCTGGCGCCACTGACCCGGGATTCGATTTTGCCGTTGTACCGCCAGTTGATCGCGTAACACCCCATACGTCATGAAGGGTGCCCACAAAATTTGACGTGGACCTGAGCCCCGTAGCAGCACGGCTTGCCGGCGGGGCGATCTTGGGGCACGGCGTGTTTTTGTGGGAGTGAGCTTGCTCACGAATACGGTCTTTCATTCAGAGATGTGTTGAATGATGCGCCGCATTCGTGAGCGAGCTCACTCCCACAGATCGATTACCGAACGGCACTCACGCCATCCAGCGTCGAAAACGACGTGTCCTTGGCCGTCAGCAGAAAATCGCGCATGTAGGGCGCATCCAGCATGTCGGCGCGAATCGCCGCATACAGCGTGGCGAACAGGCCTTTCTCACCCAGCCGCTTGGCCTTCACGTAACCGCGCGAGCTGTATTCATGCAGCGCCCAGTGCGGCATCCCGCACACGCCACGGCCGCTGGCGACCAGTTGCATCATCATCACCGACAGCTCCGAGGTGCGCACCTGCGCAGGTTCGATGTCGGCCGGCTCCAGGAAGCGGGTGAAGATATCCAGCCGGTCACGCTCCACCGGGTAGGTGATCAGCGTCTCGTTGGCCAAGTCCTCCGGGACCACGTAGGGTTTGCTCGCCAGGGGATGCTGGTTGGCCACGGCCAGCATCGCTTCGTAGGTGAACAGCGGCACGTAGGTAATGCCCGGCAGGTCCACCGGGTCCGACGTCACCACCAGATCCAGATCGCCCCGGGCCAGCGCCGGAAGCGGGGCGAAGGCAAAGCCCGAGGCCAGGTCCAGTTCCACCTCCGGCCAGGCATCGCGGAACTGGTCGATGGTCGGCATCAGCCACTGGAAGCAGCTGTGGCACTCGATGGCCATGTGCAGACGTCCGGCCACGCCGCCGGCCAGGCGCGAGATGTCGCGCTCGGCGTTGCGCAATTGCGGCAGCACCGAATCGGCCAGTTGCAGCAGGCGCAAGCCGGCGCTGGTGAAGCGCACGGGTTTGGTCTTGCGCACGAACAGCGGCATGCCCATGCGCTCTTCCAGTTCCTTGAATTGATGGGAAAGCGCCGATTGCGTCAGGTGCAGGCGATCGGCCGCGTCCACCAGGCTGTCGGCCTCGCGCAGGGCGTGAAGGGTTTTAAGGTGACGAATCTCAAGCACCGCGGCGCTCCATGAACAAATTTTGAGAATATTTCAAATGCGATGAGTTTGTCTCATGCAGGCTGCCCTGTCGACACGCTTTTTCGTGCTGCCTGAGGCTCGCCGCTGGCAGCTGTCACACGACCGTTCGTACCTCTTCATCAAACTGTCACGCAACTGTGGCAGCGCGCCGGACAAAACTTCATCAGACTCGCGGCCTACTGGGGTTCTGCGTTTCGGTATTTTTCCATGCGGGTTTTATTCTTTCTGGCTGCACTTGTGTGCAGCCTGCCGTCTTTTGCGGCTTCTCGATGCGATGTCAACGTTCCCACGCAAGTGGCCGAGCTCGATCAGGTGCATCTGGCGTATCAGAGCATCGGTCGCGAGTCCGACCCTGCGCTGCTGCTGGTCATGGGCCTGGGCGGGCAGTTGATCCACTGGCCGGACGAGGTGGTGGTTGCGCTGTGTCAGCAGGGTTTTCGGGTGCTCCGTTACGACAACCGTGACGTCGGCCTGTCGACCTGGGTGCAGGCGCCGAGCACGGCCAACCTGACCTACGAAGTGCTGCGCTACAAGATCGGCCTGCCAGTGTCGGCGCCGTATTCGCTGACCGACATGGCCCAGGATGCGCTGGGCCTGATGGATGCGATGCACATCCAGCAATTTCATGTACTGGGGGCGAGCATGGGCGGCATGATCGCCCAGCATCTGGCCGACATGGCGCCCAAGCGGGTGGAGAGCCTGACGCTGATCATGACCAGCTCCGGCGCCCCGGGCCTGCCGATGCCCAATCCTGCGCTGCTGCAATTGCTGGCGCGTCGCGGCGCACCCGACCGGCAGACCGCCATCGAGCAACAGGCCGATCTGCTGGCGGCGCTGGGCAGCCCGGAGGTCAAGGACGATCGGCAGAAGCTGCTACAGCAGGCGGCGATTTCCTACGATCGGGCGTTCAACCCGGAAGGAGTGAAGCGACAGATTCTGGCAATCCTCGCCGAACCCAGCCGCGTCGAATTGTTGAATCGCCTGCGCGTGCCGACGCTGGTGGTGCACGGGACGGCCGATCCGTTGTTGCCGGTGATGCATGGCGTGCATGTCGCCGCGCATATTCAGGGCAGCCAGTTGCGACTGATCCCGGGCCTGGCCCATCGTTTCCAGGAGGCGTTCAAGGCGCCGTTGCTTGCGGCGGTGTTGCCTTACCTGCGTGAACATCGCGAAGACACCTCGCACATCGCACAGCTGTAAAAGAGCGATGGGGATCGATTCGTAGCAGCACGGCTTGCCGGCGGGAGCGATTTCAAGACCGACCCGCCGGCAAGCCGTGCTGCTACGTCGGGTTCGGCGAGGGCTTGTCAGCCTCTTTGTTCGGCGTATCGTGCAACGTTTCCCTCTTCGCACGAGACTGCCATGAGCACTCCACTGAAAATCGATTTCATCTCCGACGTGTCCTGCCCCTGGTGCATCATCGGCCTGCAGGCGCTGGATCAGGCGCTCGACCATCTGGGCGCCGAGGTTCAGGCGCAGATTCATTTCCAGCCGTTCGAACTCAACCCGAAGATGGGCGCCGAGGGTCAGGAAATCTTCGAGCACATCGCCCAGAAGTACGGCTCGACCCGCGAGCAGTACCAGGCCAACGCCGAGAACATTCGCCAGCGCGGCGCTGAACTGGGCTTTGTGTTCAAGCAGGGCGAGCGGCGTATCTACAACACCTTCGATGCCCATCGCCTGCTGCACTGGGCCGAACAGCAGGGCAAGCAGCACGCCTTGAAAATCGCGCTGTTCACCGCCTATTTCAGCCAGCATGCCGATGTGTCCAGCCACAAGGTGCTGGCTGATGTCGCCGAGAAGGTCGGGCTTGATCGCGCTCGCGCCGAGCAGATCCTGGCGTCGGACGAATTCGCCAGCGATGTGCGCCAACAGGAGCAGCTGTGGACCTCCCGCGGCGTCAGCTCGGTGCCGACCATCGTGTTCAACGATCAGTACGCCGTATCCGGCGGCCAGCCGGTGGACGTGTTCGTCGGCGCCATTCGTCAGATCATCAGCGAGCACGCGAGCGTTGTGAATCCGGCCGAATAGGGCTTGATAACCACCCCCCGTAGCAGCACGGCTTGCCGGCGGGAGCGATCTTAAGGGCGCTCCCGCCGGCAAGCCGTGCTGCTACAACGTGTTTCACTCGCAATCCAGCGCTGTTTTCTTACCTATCGTCTAGCGTCAGCTGCAAAAAAACCGCTTGCACCCCACCACTCATATCAGGTAACAATTTGTACATGATTAGACAGGTTCGATTTGACAAGAAAAAACGCGTAGTCGACGAGCTCGCACGACGCATCGAAACCGGCCAGATGGGCTCCGGCGAACTGTTGCCGGGGGAGAATTTGCTGGCGCAGGAGTTCAATGTCAGCCGCGGCACGCTGCGTGAGGCGCTGTCCGAGCTCAAGCGGCGCAACTACATCGCGACCCAGACCGGCGTCGGCTCGATCGTGACCTTCGACGGCATTTCGCTGGATCAGCGCGCCGGTTGGGCGCAGGCCCTGGCTGATACGGGCGCGCGGATCAGCACCGAGATTCTGCGCCTGGTCGCAGTGCAGCGCCCCGATCTGGCGGGCCGTTTCGGCACGGCCGATTTCGTGGCCCTGGACCGCCGCCGCACGTCGAGCGATGGCTGCGTGGTGTCGCTGGAGCGGGTGCTGATTCCGGCGGTCGACGGCCTGGAAAACCTGCCGCGCGACGGCCTGATCGATGATTCGCTGACCGTGACCATGGCCGCCCATGGCTACGTCGGCGACAGCGGCGACCAGTGGATTGGCGCCGAGCCGTTGAACGCCGATGACGCCGCGCTGCTGTTGCGCGAGCCGGGCACGGTGTTTCTCAAGGCGACGCGAACCACCTTCGACCGTAGAAAACGTTTCATGGAGCACGTGGAAAGCCTGTTGGACCCCGTGCATTTTCGTCTGCATCTGGCATTTGGATCGACTACATGACTGCATTGATCGACACTCGCGACCGCGCTCTGGCCGCTTTCTACGGCCTGGCACTGGGCGACGCGCTGGGCATGCCCACGCAATCGCTCAGTCGCGAGCAGATCAGACAACGCTTCGGCCGCATCACCACGCTGACGGCGGCCGATGCCGATCAGCCTATTGCGCCGAACATGGCGGCGGGCTCCATTACCGACGACACCGAGCAGGCCGTGCTGGTTGCGCAATTGCTGGTCGCAGGCGGCGGGCACATCGCCCCGGCGGACCTGGCCCAGAGCCTGATCGACTGGGAAGCGGTGATGCAGGCCAAGGGCTCACAGGATCTGCTTGGCCCGTCGACCAAGCGCGCGATCGAAATGATCCTGGCCGGCCACAGCCCCGAAGAAGCCGGGCGCTTCGGCACCACCAATGGCGCGGCCATGCGTATCACGCCGGTGGGCATTGCAGCGGACGTGAAGGGCGAAGGGTCGTTCGTCGAGGCGGTGATTCAGGCCTGCCAGGTCACCCACAACACCACACTGGGGATTTCCAGCGCCGCGGCGGTGGCGGCGGTGGTGTCGGCCGGGGTCAACGGCGCAAGCCTGGCCGACGCGCTGGACACCGGCGCACGGGTCGCCGAGCGCGCCGAGCAGCACGGTTACTGGATCGCCGGCGGGCGCATTTCGGCACGGGTGCGCTGGGCCAAAGAACTCTGCGCCGGGGCTGACACCCAGCAGTTGCCCGATCTGATTTACGACGTCATCGGCACGTCGGTTGCCTCGCAAGAGTCAGTGGTCGCCGCTTTCGCGCTCGCTCACCGAGTCGCGTCCTGCCAGCTGTCGGCCTTCGATGCCGTGTGCATGGCGGCGAGCCTGGGCGGTGACACCGACACCATCGCGGCGATCCTCGGCGCGATGCTCGGCGCCTGCCAGGGCATGCCGGCCTGGCCCCAGGCGATGATCGAACAGGTCAAGGCCGTCAACGGGCTGGACCTTGAGCCGCTGGTCGAAGGCTTGCTGTCGCTGCGCGCGGCCTGACGCGCCACAGGATCTGAACAAGAGAGAACCTCATCGCCCCTGATTCCGGCGGCGATACGGGGTCGATTCGCGCCCGCGACGGCGTGAAGGCCCACCGACACGGACGTCATTTGCGTTGCGTACTGCCCACAACCAGAACAAATGGCAACAGGAGCATTTCCCATGACGTCATCCAACGCCACTCAAGGCGCAGGACAGCTTGAAACACGCGGCATCGAGCCGGTTCCGGAAAACGAGTGCAACGGCCACCCGTTACAGCTGTTCTGGGTCTGGTTCGCGGCCAACATCAGTATTCTCGGCTTGCCGTTGGGCGCCACGCTGGTGGCCTTTCGCGGGCTGTCCATCGGCCAGGCGATTATCGTGGCGATCCTGGGCGCGGCAGGCTCGTTCGCCGTGGTCGGGGTGATTTCCATCGCCGGTCGCCGTGGCCGCGCGCCGAGCCTGACGCTCTCGCGGGCCATCTTCGGCGTGCGCGGCAATATCGGCCCGACCATTGTTTCGCTGATGTCGCGCCTGGGCTGGGAAACGGTCAACACCACCACCGCCGCCTTTGTGCTGCTGTCGCTGTGCTCGATCCTGTTCGGCACCGCTGTCGAGGCGAAAAACTCGCCCGGCCTGACGCTGCTGTTCATTGCCATCTTCGTGCTCATGACCCTGACCGTTTCCGGCCTGGGCCATGCCACGCTGCTGGTGATCCAGAAGTGGGCGACCTACATCTTCGGCGCCTTGAACATCGTGGTCGGCGGTTTCCTGATCGCCCATATCGACTGGACTGCCGTGTTCAACGCAACGCCTGCACCGCTGAGCGCGATGATCATCGGTGTCGGCACCATGGCGGCCGGCACCGGGATCGGCTGGGCCAACGCCGGCGCCGACATGTCGCGCTACCAGCACGGCAGCGTCAAGGCCGCAGGGCTGGTGGCCTCGGCTGCGTTCGGTGCGGGGATTCCGCTGGTGCTGCTGATCACCCTCGGCGGGCTGCTGTCGGTGGGCAACGATCACCTGGCCTCGGCCATCGACCCGATCATCGCCATTCGTGAGCTGCTGCCGACCTGGATGGCCGTGCCGTACCTGATCACGGCCTTTGGCGGGCTGTTGTTGTCCAACAACCTGTCGGTGTATTCGGCGGGCCTGACCACGCTGACCCTGGGCCTGAAGATCAAGCGCGTGCATGCGGTGATCGTCGACATCGTGGCGATCTTCGCCGGCTCCATTTACTTCATGCTGATCGCCGACAGCTTCTACGGCCCGTTCATCACTTTCATCTCGCTGTTGGCGGTGCCGATCACGGCGTGGGTCGGGATTTTCGTCGTCGATCTGATCCATCGTCACTACTATTCGGCCAAGGACCTGATGGACGTCACCCCGAGCAGCGCCTACTGGTACAACGGTGGTGTGGAGTGGCGCGCGCTGGGTGCGTGGGCGCTGGCCATCGTGCTGGGTTTCAGTTTCACCACCGTCGCCACTACGCCGGAGAACGTGCTGTTCAAGGGCTTGCTGTCCGATTCCTGGTTCGGTCACAACGGCCTGGGCTGGATCGTGACCTTTGTCGTGGCCGGCGGCTTGTATGCCATTCTCGGCGGTTCGCGCGACCGCCGTGTCGTTGCCAAAGAGGCTGCTCATGCCCGCTAGATTGCTGTACACCGGCCAGGTCGTGGTTGACCTGGTCATGGCCCTGGACGCCTTGCCGCCCTCGGGCGGCGATGTGCTCGCCCGCTCCGCTGCGTTTGAAGTCGGCGGCGGTTTCAACGTGATGGCTGCGGCCCGCCGCAACGGCTTGCAGACGCTGTACCTGGGGCGTCATGGCAACGGGCGCTTCGGCGATCTGGCGCGTCAGGCCATGGCGCAGGAAGGCATCGAGGTCGCCACCGGCGCCTCGACCGATCAGGACACCGGCCTCTCGGTGGCACTGATCGAGCCGTCAGCCGAGCGCTCGTTCATTTCCTACGTGGGCGCTGAGGGCGGGTTGTCGGCGGGTGATCTGCACAGCGTGACGGTGAGCGCCCAGGATTTTGTGTTCGTCAGCGGCTACAGCCTGCTGCACAAGGGCAAGGTTTCGACACTGCTGGATTGGCTGGCCGGATTGCCTCAAGGCGCAAACCTGGTGTTCGATCCGGGGCCGTTGGTCAATTCGCCAGATGGCGCCGAGGTCCAGGCCGTGCTGCCGTTGATTACCTTGTGGACCAGCAACTGCGAAGAAGCCCTGCGCTTCACCGGCTGCGAGGCGATTGCCGAGGCGCTGGAGAAACTCGGACAGTGGCTGCGTGACGATGCGCTGATCGTGGTGCGCGACGGGCCGCAGGGCTGCTGGATTCGCCAGGGCAGTGACACCCGGCATGTGGGCGGTTTTCCGGTCACCGCCATCGACACCAACGGCGCAGGCGATGCTCATGCGGGGGTGTTGCTGGCGGGGTTGTCAGCGGGGCTTTCGACGCAGGTTGCTGCATTGCGCGCCAACGCTGCGGCAGCGATCGCTGTGACCCGTTGGGGACCAGCGACAGCGCCCAAGTCCGGTGAGGTCGACGAATTGATCAAGGCGAATACGGCCTGAACCTGTAGGAGCGACCGGGGTGGCGCTCCACTCATTCGCGAATGCGGTGATTAAGGCGATGAATCTCTGTCGCCTGAACAATCTTTCGCGAATGAATTCGCTCCTACAGGGGATCGTGTTTCAACCTAATCCGTACTTCTTCACCTTGTCGAACAAGGTGGTCTTGGCCATGCCCAACTCCTGACTGGCCTGGCTCAGGTTGCCGCCGCTGCGCTGCAGCGCTTCGCTGAGCAGGTTGCGCTCGAACGCTTCCACGGCCTCGGAAAACCCAAGGCTCTGCGCAGTGGTTGACGAGCCGGGTTTCTTGAAGGCCGGCAGGCCCAGCGCATAACGTTCGGCCACGTTGCGCAGCTCGCGCACGTTGCCCGGCCAGTCGTGGCTCATCAGCGCCGACATTGTCTGGCGGTCCAGCACTGGTGGCTCGCGATCAAAGCGCAGCGACGACAACTGCAAAAAGTGCTCGAACAGTTGCAGGATGTCCTCGCGGCGCTCGCGCAAGGGCGGCAGCTCCAGCGTCACCACGTTGAGGCGGTAGTACAGGTCGCTGCGAAACTGCCCGCTGCGGCCCATTTCATCGAGGTCGGATTTGGTCGCCGCGATCACCCGGCAATCCACCGCCACGCTCTGGTTCGAGCCCAGGCGCTCCAGGGTGCGCTCTTGCAAGACCCGCAGCAGTTTGATCTGCAGGTTGATCGGCATGCTTTCCACTTCGTCGAGAAACAGCGTGCCGTCGTGGGCGTGCTCGATCTTGCCGATGCGCCGCTTGCCCGCGCCGGTGAAGGCATTGGCCTCATGGCCGAAGATCTCGCTTTCGAACAGGTTTTCCGGCAACCCGCCGCAGTTGAGGGCGACGAACTGATGAGTGTGGCGGCGGCTGAACTCATGCAGGCAACGGGCGACCAGTTCCTTGCCGGTGCCGGTCTCGCCTTCGATCAGCACGTTGGCCGAGGTGTCGGCGACGTTGGCGATCAGCGCGCGCAGGTTCTGCATGGCCGGCGAGCGGCCGATGATCTTGCCTTCCAGCGAGTCGCGCTCGGCCAGTTGCCGGCGCAGCGACCAGACTTCCCGCGCCAGCCCGCGCTGCTCCAGCGCGCGACGGGCGACGTCCACCAGGCGCTCGGGGGAGAAGGGCTTTTCCATGAAGTCGTAGGCGCCGTCGCGCATGGCGCCCACGGCCATCGACACATCGCCGTGTCCGGTAATGAGTACCACCGGCAGACTGCGGTCGCGCTCCTTCAGGCGCTTGAGCAATTCCAGGCCGTCGATGCCGGGCAGGCGAATGTCGCTGATGACGATCCCGGCAAAATTGTCGCTCACCAGCGCCAGCGCTTCCTCGGCACTGCCCACGCCCTGGCTGTGAATGTCTTCCAGCGCCAGGGCTTGCTGGCAGCCGAGCAGGACGTGCGGGTCATCTTCGACGATGAGGACGGTCAGTTCAGTGTTCATGATCTTGCTCATCCAAAAAACGGATCGGTGGGAGCGAGCTTGCTCGCGAAAGGGTCAGTGCATTCGACGCATTTATGGAAGTCTGCACCCAAGCATTCGCGAGCAAGCTCGCTCCCACAGGAATACCTTCACCTTGAAACCTCATACATTCGTCCCGGCATTCACCAACGGCAACACCAGCACAAACATCGTCCCGCCCTCGGCCGGGTCTTCCGCGTTCAAGCTGCCGCCAGCCGCTGCCGCCAGGCTCGCCGACAGGGTCAGGCCCAGTCCCAACCCCTGCTCACCAGGCTTGGTGGTAAAAAACGGTTCGAACAGATGCTTGCGTGCCTCGGCGTCGATGCCATGGCCGTTGTCGCGCACGCGCAGGCGATAGCGTCCTTCGAACACCTCGCCTTCCAGCCACAGCGCGGGCAGCGGCTGCGATTGCATGGCGTCCAGGGCGTTGCCGATCAGGTTGACCAGAATCTGCTCCAGGCGGGTCTGGTCGATGCTCAGTTGCACGTCATCGAAACGCTGATGCAACTCAAGCGAGCTGCTTTCGACACGACCGGCCAGCACCTGCAATGACGCTTCCACTGCCTTGGCGAGCGAGGCCTGACCCTTGTCTTCGCCACGCCGGGCGAACGAGCGCAGGCTGGCGGTGATGCGGCCCATGCGGTCGACCAGATCGTTGATGGTGCGCAGGTTGGTACTGGCGGTGTCCAGCGCGCCGCGTTCGATGAAACGCACGGTGTTGCCCGACAGCGTGCGCAGCGCGGCCAGCGGCTGGTTGAGTTCGTGGGCGATGCTGGTGGACATCTGCCCGATGGCCGCGAGCTTGCCGGCCTGCACCAGTTCGTCCTGGGCCTGGCGCAAGGTTTCCTCGGCCTGCCGCCGTTCGCGAATCTGCCCCTTGAGCCGTTCGTTGCTGGCGCGCAAATCGGCGGTGCGCTCGGTGATCCGTCGCTCCAGTTCGTTGTTGGCCTGTTCCAGCGCTTCCCGGGCGGCCAGACGCACGGAAATCACCTTGCGCCGCTCGTTCCAGGCAATCAGCAGGAAAGTCACCAGCGCAAAGGCCACGGCCACCAGCATGCCCTGATTGGCGGCTTCCCGGCGCAGGTCTTCGAGCGGGGTCAGCAGGGTCAGGTGCCACGGCGTGTCGGCCAGGTCGCGGGTCTGCGCCAGATAGCTCACAACCGTGTGTTCGTGGTCGACGCTGCTGTTGGCCGGGAAGGTCAGTTTCTCCACGCCTTCGGCGATCGACTCACGCTCAAGCGGCACCAGCTCATTGAGCGGCCACCAGTAATACTGCAGGCTGCGCGCCAGGCGCTCTTTGATCTGCGGGGTCAGCGGGCGTACCGACTTCAGGCGCCGCGCCGGGTCGCTGGACAGAATGATGATGCCGTTCTCGTCGCTGACGAATGCTTCCAGGCGCGCCCGCTGCCAGCGCTCTTCCAGCGCTTCCAGACGCACCTTGATCACCGCCACGCCGATGATCTTGCCTTTCTCTTCCAGCCCGTGGGCCAGGTAATAACCGGGTTCGCCGGTGGTGCTGCCGATGCCGTAGAAACGCCCGGGCAGGCCGCGAATCGCGTCCTGATAATAGGCGCGGAAGGACAGGTCTTCGCCCAGGTAACTGTCGGCGTCGCGCCAGTTGCTGGTGGCGAGCACCCGGCCCGTGGTGTCGAGCACATAGATGGCACGGCTGCGGCTGCGCCGGTTCAGGCCTTCAAGGTAGTCGTTGACCTTAGCGCGCAACTCCGGCGAGGGATCGTTGAGCAGGTCAGAGACATTGGATTCGAGCTCCAGCACGCTGGGCAGGTAGTTGTACTTGTTGATCTCGCTTTCGACGGTGCGCGCGTGCAGTTCGAGCTGGCGCTGGCCGTTTTCACTCAGGGCCTGGATGCCGTTCTTTTCGCTGTACAGGTAGGTGAAATAGCCCAGCGCGATCATCAGCAGGATGACCAGCGGCGGCAGGAACAGTTGGCGGATCAGGCGGGGTTTCACAGTCAGTGATGGCGGTGCGCTGAGAGGTGGATCGCATTTCATCACAGTCGTCCTGGACCGACCAGCCGCACGTGCCATGGATGGTGAACGCGCGCGGCTGGCGGAGATGTGCCCTTGTGGGGCGTCGCCCTCGTGAGGCAGAAACGGTTAAGGCTTAGTGCTGCAGGATCTTGTTCAGGAAGTGCTGGGCGCGCTCGGAACGGGCGTTGATGTCGCCGAAGAATTCTTCCTTGGCGCAGTCTTCGATGATCTGGCCCTTGTCCATGAAGATCACGCGGTCGGCCACTTTGCGGGCGAAGCCCATTTCGTGGGTCACGCACATCATGGTCATGCCTTCGTGGGCCAGTTGCACCATCACGTCGAGCACTTCGTTGACCATTTCAGGGTCGAGCGCGGAAGTCGGTTCGTCGAACAGCATCACCACCGGGTCCATCGCCAGCGCACGGGCAATCGCCACGCGCTGTTGCTGGCCGCCGGAGAGCTGACCGGGGTGCTTGTGGGCGTGGGCCGACAGACCGACGCGCTCAAGCAGGGCCAGGCCTTTCTTGGTGGCCTCTTCCTTGCTGCGGCCCAGCACCTTGATCTGCGCGATGGTCAGGTTCTCGGTGATGGACAGGTGCGGGAACAGCTCGAAATGCTGGAACACCATGCCGACGCGCGAGCGCAGTTTCGGCAGGTTGGTCTTCGGGTCGGCGATGGAGGTGCCATCGACCACGATGTCGCCTTTCTGGAACGGCTCAAGGGCGTTGACGCACTTGATCAGGGTCGACTTGCCCGAACCGGACGGCCCGCACACGACGATCACTTCGCCTTTCTTGACCTCGGTGCTGCAATCGGTCAGCACTTGGAAGTCCCCATACCACTTGTTGATATTTTTGATGGAAATCATACGGCTAACCTTTTCTGCATGAGCTTGACCAGACGCGAAGCAACGAAGCTGATCGTGAAGTACACCAGACCGGCAACGATCAGGAATTCATTGGAGCGGCCAATGATGTCGCCGCTCGAGCGTGCCGAGTTGAGGAAGTCGACCAGACCGACCGTGTACACAAGCGAGGTGTCCTGGAACAGGATGATGCTCTGCTGCAGCAGCAGCGGGGTCATCTTGCGGAAGGCCTGCGGCAGGATGATCAGGCGCATCATCTGGCCGTAGGTCATGCCCAGCGCCTGGGCCGCACCCATCTGCCCGCGGGAGATCGACTGCACACCGGCACGGACGATTTCGCAGAAGTACGCCGCCTCGAACATCATGAAGGCCACGACGCAGGAGGTGAACGCACCCACCGGCGTGTCTTGGCCGGTGATCCAGCGCAGCACGAACGGCACCGCCAGGTAGAACCAGGTGATGACCAGCAGCAGCGGGATGGAGCGGAAATAGTTGACGTAGGCACCGGCGATGCGTGACAGCAGCTTGTTGTGGGACAGGCGCATCAGGGCCAGGATGGTGCCGATGATGATGCCGCCCACGACGCCCATCGCCATCAGCTTGAGGGTCATGATCATGCCGTTCCACAGGCCCGGGATGGCCGGAACGATTCCAGAGAAGTCCATTATTTACCTCCCACGGAGATCAGGCCCGGTACCGCGACTTTCTTCTCGATCATGCGCATGAACAGCATCAGGCTCATGTTCAGGGTGAAGTAGATCAGGGTGGCCAGGGTGAAGGCCTCGAACAGGTTCGCGGAGAACTCGGCGGTCTGTTTGGTCTGCGCCAGCAATTCCATCAGGCCGATCAGCGAGGCGACGGACGAGTTCTTGAACACGTTGAGGAATTCGGAGGTGAGCGGCGGAATGATGATCCGGTAAGCCTGCGGCAGCAGCACGTTCCAGTAGATCTGCGGCAGTTTGAAGCCCATGGCGCGTGCGGCGGATTCCTGCCCGCGCGGCAACGCCTGGATACCGGTACGCACTTGTTCGCAAACCCGTGCGGCGGTGAACAGACCCAGGCACACGACAACGCTCAGGAATGCCGAGGTGGTCGGGTTCAGGTCCTGCTTGTACCACTCCTGCAGGTTGTCGGGCAGCAGGTCCGGCACCAGGAAGTACCAGATGAACAGCTGCACCAGTAGTGGCACATTACGGAAGATTTCCACGTAGATCGTGGCAATTGACGACACGATGCGATTGGGCACCGTACGCATGACGCCGAGCACGGAGCCCAGGGTCAGTGCAATGATCCAGGCGACGATGGAAATGCCGATGGTCCAGCCCAGACCGGAGATAAACCAGTCCAGATAGGTCTCGGCGCCCACGCCAGTGGACTTGAAGAACACGCCCCAGTCCCAGTTGTAATTCATCAGGGTCTCCCCTCTGATCGATCGTTGTGCACGCACGCCTTGCGGCGGCTCCCGGGAAAGCAAGGCTTCCCCGGGAATCAGACTTTCACGTTATTGCAGGGTGAAACGAAGGGCTTACGCCTTCTTCTCTGGGGCTGGCTTGTCGTTCGGGTTCTCGATCAGCTTCTGCAGCTCTGGGCTCATCGGGAATTCCAGGTTCAGGCCTTTTGGAGGAATCGGCTGGGTGAACCATTTGTCGTAGATCTTCTTGATTTCGCCGGACTTGTAGAGGCCGACAATGGCGTCATCCACGGCTTTCTTGAACGCAGGGTCATCCTTGCGAACCATGCAGCCGTAGATTTCATAGGATTGCGGGGTACCGGTCACGTGCCAGTCGGTCGGCTTCTTGGCCTTGGCCATTTCGCCTGCCAGCAGGGCGTCGTCCATCATGAACGCGACAGCGCGGCCCGATTCCAGCATCTGGAAGGATTCGCCATGGTCTTTGGCGGAGATGACGTTCATGCCCATCTGCTTGTCAGCGTTCATCGCCTTGATGATGCGCTCGGAGGTGGTACCGGCGGTGGTCACGACGTTCTTGCCTTTCAGATCGTCGAAATCGTTGTACGGCGAGCCGACCTTGGTCAGCAGGCGGGTACCGATTTCGAAGATACCGACCGAGAAGTCGACTTGCTGAGCGCGCTCGGCGTTGTTGGTGGTCGAGCCACATTCAACGTCGACGGTGCCGTTCTGCACCAGCGGGATGCGGGTCTGCGAAGTGACCAGGTTGTAGTTGACCTTCAGGTCCGGCTTGTTCAGGTCTTTCTTGATGGCTTCGACGATGGCCAGCTGGATGTCGTGGGAGTAGCCAACCGGTTTGCCGGAAGCGTCAGCGATGTAGGAGAACGGGATCGAAGAATCGCGGTGGCCCAGGGTGATGGTGCCCGAGTCGTTGATTTTCTTCAGGGTGCCGGTCAGTTCGGCGGCGAACACTGGGGTGCTGATCAAAGCGGCTGCTGCAATGGCCACGCCCAGAATATGGGGAACGATACGCATCTGATAATCCTCGACTTTGTTTTTCTTATGGGTCCGGTGTTGGGTCGGCCCTTTTGGTTTCAGAACGCTACAACGGCGGCCCAGACAGGCGGCACGCTACATCGGAGCAATCGTGGATCAGTGTAGAGCATGAGTCGTGCCAAGCACGTGACAGTGGCTAATACACTGATAAATAAGGGGATTTATTTTGAATGGGGGCGAGACGGCAGGACTTTGCGTCCGGGATGCCGAATGGCCAGCCGTTGGGTGTTCGGAAAACCGAATGTGATCGCAGCGCCAATCGTCAGTTTCCAGAAATAACAGTGGGAGTGAGCTTGCTCACGAAAGCATCTATGCAGCCCCACTATTACGAGTGGCTGTACAGGCGTATTCGTGAGCAAGCTCACTCCCACATGGGCGAAGGGTGCTGGGGGGGGATCAGGCCGCTTCTATGGTGCTTTTGTGGCGGGCGATCTTGTCCAGATACGCCTGCACCTTCTGCTGTTCTTCAGCCGTGGTGAACAGGCCCAGCTTGGTCCGCCGCCACAGCACGTCATCCGCCTGGGTCACCCATTCGGCGCGGCACAGGTAATCTACTTCGGCGCTGTACAGGCCTGCGCCCAGATGCTCGCCCATGTCCGCCAGGCCTTGCAGGCCGTCGACGATCTGCCAGCTGCGCGAGCCGTAGGTGATGGCCCAGCGCTTGGCGATCTCGGCGGGCAGCCATGGGCAACGTGCCTGCAGTTCGCTCGCCAGTGTCGCCGGGGTGGTCATGTTCTCGCCGCCGGGCAGGCTGGTGCGCGCGGTCCAGCTGCCTTTCATTTGCGGGAAGAACGGCGCCAGTTGCTGCATCGCCGATTCGGCCAGCTTGCGATAGGTGGTCAGCTTGCCGCCGAACACCGAGAGAATCGGCGCTTCATTGGCATCGCCCGAAAGCGACAGCGTGTAGTCGCGGGTGATGGCGGACGGGTTGTCGGATTCGTCGTTGCACAGCGGCCGCACACCGGAATAGGTGCGAATGATGTCGTCGCGGCTCAGTTGCTTTTTGAAGTGCTCGTTGACGATCTTCAGCAGGTAATCGGTTTCGCCTTCGGTGATCGCGACCTTGGCCGGATCGCCGGTGTATTCGCGGTCGGTGGTGCCGATGATGGTGAAGCGTTCCATATAAGGAATGGTGAAGACGATGCGCTGATCCTCGTTCTGCAGGATGAACGCGTTTTCGCCTTCGTAGAGTTTCGGCACGATCAGATGGCTGCCCTGGATCAGGCGAATGCCGTACTTGGATTCCAGTTTCAGGTCTTCGCGAATGAATTTGGCGACCCACGGGCCTGCCGCGTTGACCAGCGCCTTGGCGCGAACCGAAAACAGCGCGCCGTCGGCACGCTCCATGTTCAGGTGCCACAGGCCACCACTGCGCCGGGCGCTCAGGCAGCGAGTGCGGGTGTGCAGGTGGGCGCCGTGTTCGCGGGCGGCCATGGCATTGAGCACCACCAGGCGCGCATCGTCGACCCAGCAGTCCGAATATTCGAAACCGCGGGTGATCGCGCTGTTGAGCGGGCTGTTGGCGCCGAAACGCAGGTTTTTCGAGGCCGGCAGTTTTTCCCGCTTGCCGAGGTGGTCATAAAGGAACAGGCCCGCGCGAATCATCCACGCCGGACGCAGGTGCGGGCGATGAGGCAGGACGAAACGCATGGGCTTGACGATGTGCGGGGCTTTTTCCAGCAGCACTTCGCGCTCGGCCAGCGCTTCGCGCACCAGGCGGAATTCGTAATGTTCGAGGTAGCGCAAACCGCCGTGGATCAGCTTGCTGCTGGCCGAGGAGGTATGGCTGGCCAGGTCGTCCTTTTCGCAGAGAAACACCGAAAGACCCCGACCCGATGCATCTGCCGCGATCCCGACGCCGTTGATCCCGCCGCCGATGACAGCGATGTCGTAGACCTCGGAAAGGGGTGGGGTAGGCAATGCGGAGTGGGCCATCGGGGCCTCCTGTCGGGTTCGCTCGAGTCTTTTCGATCATGTTCGCGTTAGGCGAAATCGAACATTTGTGTTCATTTTCGAAAATGATAAACCAATAAGACAGGTGTCACCACTCAGTATCGATTGAAAATACTGATTGAAGGGAATGGAAAGGAACAAAAGCGAACATGGTCGAGGTGTTTTTCGAAAACCCTGCGCCGCCCCATGACCTCTTATCTGGGCGCAAAGTCCCCTGTAGGAGCGAATTTATTCGCGAATGGCCAGGTCAGGCGATGCATTTATGTCGCCTGTTGGATTTTTCGCGAATGAATTCGCTCCTACAGGTTTAGCGTGTTTAAACGACTTCCAACCGGATCTTGTTCTGCGCCAGCAATTGCGCCAGCGCTGGCACCGGTGGCTGGTCGGTCACCAGGCAATCGATCAGGGTGATCGGGCCTAGGCGCACCATGGCGTTGCGGCCGAACTTGCTGGAGTCCGCCGCCAGGATTACCTGGCGGGCGTTGGCGATGATCGCCTGGGAGACGCGCACTTCCTGGTAGTCGAAGTCCAGCAGGCTGCCGTCTTCGTCGATGCCGCTGATGCCCACCAGGGCGAAATCCACCTTGAACTGGGTGATGAAATCGACGCTCGCCTGACCCACCACGCCGCCGTCGCGACGCACGTTGCCACCGGCCAGCAGCACTTCGAAATCGTCCTTGCCGCTGAGGATCGAGGCCACATGCAGGTTGTTGGTGATGATCTTCAGGTGGCTGTGGTTGAGCAGGGCGCGGGCGATGGATTCGGTGGTGGTGCCGATGTTGATGAACAGCGAGGCGTGATCGGGGATCTGCGCGGCAATCGCTTCGGCGATGCGCTGTTTCTCGTCGCGCATCTGGTCGGCACGCATGGCGTACGCGGTGTTCTCGATGCTGGAGTCGTAGGCCGCGCCGCCGTGGTAGCGACGCAGCAGATTCATTTCCGCCAGCTGGTTGATGTCGCGGCGGATGGTTTGCGGGGTGACGATGAATGACTGGGCCATCTCCTCGATGCTGACATAGCCGCGCTCACGGACCAGCTCGAGGATCTGCTGTTGACGGGGTGGCAGATTCATTTTTTTTCCTTCGGGCAAGAGCGCCCATGATGCCGCAGGCAGCCATTACCTGTCAGCCGGAAAAA
This sequence comes from Pseudomonas sp. 2, assembly GCF_056627435.1. Classification (NCBI taxonomy): domain Bacteria; kingdom Pseudomonadati; phylum Pseudomonadota; class Gammaproteobacteria; order Pseudomonadales; family Pseudomonadaceae; genus Pseudomonas; species Pseudomonas sp. 2. The sequence goes on along the minus strand of NZ_JBWXNG010000002.1, from coordinate 212,269 downwards.
AACGCTCTGCCGTCAGCTTTGTGGGAGTGAGCTTGCTCACGAATGCGGTTGAAAAGGCTTCGTGAGCAAGCTCACTCCCACGGATCACGTTCACTCCGCGTCTTCGTGGGGTTCCCAATCCCGGGTGCGGTCGACGGCCTTGCGCCAGCCGGCGTACAGCTTCTCTTTCTCGGCGTCGTCGCACTGCGGCTCGAACCGGCGTTCGATCACTGCCTTGTCTTTCAGCTCGTCCAGCCCGCTCCAGAAGCCAATGGCAAGGCCGGCCAGGTAGGCGGCACCCAGGGCCGTGGTCTCGCGCATTTTCGGGCGTTCGACCTGGGTGCCGAGGATGTCGGCCTGGAACTGCATGAGGAAGTTGTTGGCCACCGCGCCACCGTCCACGCGCAGGGCCTTGAGCGGCTCGCCAGCGTCCTGTTGCATGGCGTCGAGCACGTCGCGGGTCTGGTAGGCGATGGATTCGAGCGCCGCGCGGATGATGTGGTCGACCTTCACGCCGCGGGTCAGGCCGAACAGCGCGCCTCGGGCGTACGGATCCCAGTAGGGCGCGCCCAGCCCGGTGAACGCAGGAACCAGGTACACGCCATTGCTGTTCTTCACCTTGGTGGCGAAATATTCGGTGTCCATGGAGTCGTTGACGATCTTCAGCTCGTCGCGCAGCCACTGCACGGTCGAGCCGCCGTTGAACACCGCGCCTTCCAGCGCATACGCCACTTCGCCGCGCGGGCCGCAGCCGATGGTGGTCAGCAGGCCGTGGTTGGATTTCACGGCTTTCTTGCCGGTGTTCATCAGCAGGAAGCAGCCGGTGCCGTAGGTGTTCTTGGCCTGGCCGGGCTCGACGCACATCTGGCCGAACAGCGCCGATTGCTGGTCGCCCGCGATGCCGGCGATGGCGATGCCGCTCTTGCTGTGGCCGTAGACCTCGGACGAGGACTTGACCTCGGGCAGCATCTCGCGCGGCACGTCGAGCACGTCGAGCATCCGCTGATCCCATTCCAGCTTATGAATGTTGAACATCATGGTGCGCGAGGCGTTGGTGTAATCGGTGACGTGCACCTTGCCGCCGGTGAATTTCCAGATCAGCCAGCTATCCACCGTGCCGAACAGCAACTCGCCGCGGCGGGCGCGTTCTCGGCTGCCTTCGACGTGGTCGAGAATCCACTTCAGTTTGCTGCCGGAAAAGTACGGGTCGATGACCAGCCCCGTGGTCTCCTTGATGTAGTCCTCCAGGCCGTCGCGCTTGAGCTGCTGGCAGATTTCGGTGCTGCGTCGGCACTGCCAGACCACGGCGTTGTAGATCGGGCGACCGCTGTCCTTCTCCCACACCACCGTGGTTTCACGCTGGTTGGTGATGCCGATGGCGGCGATCTGGTTGTGGTGCAGGTTGGCCTGGGCCAGCACCTTGGTCATGCAGGCCGACTGAGAGGCGAAGATTTCCATCGGATCATGCTCGACCCAGCCCGGCTGTGGGTAATGCTGGACGAACTCGCTCTGGGCGGTGCTGACCACATTGGCGTCGCGATCGAAAATGATGGCGCGGGAACTGGTGGTGCCTTGGTCGAGGGCAATGATGTAATTCTTGTCGTTATCGGTCATGTCGGTTGCCTGGTAATGAAGCCGGTGTCCGGAGGGCTGCCGTCAGTTTACGTGCAAGCGCTCAGGTTGCGCAGGTGATGTCGATGCCTGCGCTTTATATTCGTATTCGAAAAAATATAGACGTAAACGAACCTTGTCAAAGGTCGAAAGCGAACCCTTTTCGGGATTCGCTCATGTGGCGAATTTTCACGGGCAAGCCGTTGCAAGGCTGAAGCGTTTAGATGGCAGATGGCCTAAAGTAGCCTATGCCAACAAGACACACCCTGCCGTCTGGAGTGCTGCATGACCCCCGCATTGGATCTACTGAAAAAAGCCCGCGCCGAACACCGTGTCCACAGCTATGAACATGATCCGAAAGCGCCGTCCTACGGCCTGGAAGCCGCTGAAAAGCTGAATCTGCAACCGGCCCAGGTGTTCAAGACGCTGCTGGCCAGCACCGAGAAGGGCGAGTTGCTGGTGGCCGTGGTGCCGGTAGTGGGTTCGCTGGATCTCAAGGCGCTGGCCCACGCTGCCGGCGCAAAAAAAGCCGAAATGGCTGACCCGGCAGCGGCCCAGCGTGCCACGGGCTATCTGCTCGGCGGCATCAGCCCTCTGGGGCAGAAGAAAAGACTGCGAACCTTCATCGACGAGTCTGCTCAACCGTTCGCGACGATTTTCGTCAGCGCCGGTCGCCGCGGGCTTGAAGTCGAGCTGTCGGCTGCAATCCTTGCACAATACACCAGCGCGACCTTTGCCCACATCGGGCGCGAGTGATCCGCACGCCACCTTCAACCCTCGGGGATGCCTTCCATGCAGCTTGAATTCCACCAGGTCGACGCCTTCAGTGACCGGCCGTTCGCGGGTAATCCGGCGATGGTCTATCGCCTCGATGCCTGGCTGTCGGACGAATTGATGCAGCATATCGCCGCCGAACACAACCTCTCGGAAACCGCCTTCGTGGTGCGCGAGGCGCAGGGCTGGCACATCCGCTGGTTCACCCCGACCAGCGAGGTGCCGCTGTGCGGCCATGCGACGCTGGCCAGTGCGTTCGTGTTGTATGAGAAATATGGAGAAACCTCGGACGCCATCCAGTTCATCAGCAAGTCAGGGCCGCTGAATGTCACGCGGGAGAACGGCCGCCTGTTGCTCGATTTCCCGGCGATGCCGCCCAGTGAGGTCGGTGTGACGGTGGATATCGAGCGGGCGCTGAATGTTGATGTGGTCGATGTGCTGGGCTCGGCGGAGTTGCTGGTGGTGCTGGAATCCGAACAGGCGGTGCGTGACTGCCGGCCGGATCTTGCTGCCATCGCCCGCTTGCCCTGGCCCGGGGTGATCGTGACGGCCAAGGGCGATGGCGAGCGCTACGATTTCGTGTCGCGCTATTTCGCCCCGGCGATCGGTATCGCAGAAGACCCGGTGACCGGCGCGACCCATTGCGCGCTGATTCCCTATTGGTCGGCGCGGCTGAACAAGTTCAGCCTGACGGCGCTGCAGTGCTCGCGGCGTGGCGGTGAGCTGTTCTGCCGTCTGGAAGGAGATCGGGTGAAGATTGGCGGGTATGCGACGTTGGTGGCCAGCGGCACGCTGCGCCTGAACACCGACCCTCTGTAGGAGCGACCGGGGTGGCGCTCCACTTTATTCGCGAATGGCCGGGGCAGGCGATGTATTTATGTCGCCTGTTGGATTTCGCGAATAAATTCGCTCCTACAGGGGGATCGTATTTCAGTCGGAAACGGCGGCGCTGCCCTGCGCCGGGAATAGCACCAAATGTTCAGTTGAAACGCGAATCCCCACCGTTTCCCCGGCGCGCAAATCCGCGTGACTGGGGAACAGCGCTTCGAGCTGGGTGCCCGTGGGCATTCGCAGGCGGTACAGGGTGGTGGCGCCCTGGAATGTCTTGCTGGCAACGGTTGCCTTGAGGTCGCTGTCCGGGGCGTGGACGATGTCGTCCGCGCGCAGCAGCACGTCCATCGGCGCGCCGTTCACGCCCGGGTAGGCGCGGTTGCCGCGCAGCAGGCCCAGTTCGGTCTGCACCGTGTCGCTGTCCTGCAACTGCCCGCGAATGAAATAGCCCTGGCCCACGAAACTGGCGACGTAGGGTGTAGCCGGTTCGTGATAGAGGTTGTAGGGCGTATCCCACTGCTCCAGGCGGCCTTCCTTGAACACGCCGACATAATCGCTGACGGCGAAGGCTTCCTCCTGATCGTGGGTCACCAGGATCGCACTGGTGCCACGGGCCTTGAGAATGTCGCGCACCTCATGGCTCAGGCGCCGGCGCAACTCGCCGTCGAGGTTGGAAAACGGCTCATCGAGCAGCAGCAATTGCGGCTCTGGTGCCAGCGCACGGGCCAGGGCGACACGTTGTTGCTGGCCGCCGGAAAGCTCGTGAGGATGACGCTTGCCCAGTGCGCCGAGGTTGACCAGCTCCAGCATCTCCTGCACCACCTGCGCCTGGCGCGGGTGGTTGCGAATGCCGAAGGCAATGTTGTCGGCCACGGTCAGGTGCGGGAACAGCGCGTAGTCCTGAAACACCATGCCAATCCGCCGTTTCTCCGGGGCCAGGGTAAAACCGGCCTTGGAGATGACTTCATCGGCCAGCACGATCTCGCCCTCATGCACCGGCTCGAAACCGGCGATGGCGCGCAGCGTGGTGGTCTTGCCGCAACCCGAGGAGCCCAGCAGGCAACCGATGTCACCGGCGTTGAGGTGCAGATCGAGGTTCTGCACCACACGTTGGTCCTGGTAGCCACAGGCGAGGTTGCGCAGTTTCAGCAGCATAAGCGTGCTCAGGCCGGTTTGTAGGCGGGCGCGACGAGGAACTCCAGCAGCGCCTTCTGCGCGTGCAGTCGGTTTTCAGCCTGGTCCCAGGCAACGGAACGGGCATCGTCGAGCAGGTCTTCGCTGATTTCCTCGCCGCGATGCGCAGGCAAGCAGTGCATGAACAGCACGTCCTCGGCGGCCTGGTCGAGCAGTTCGCGGGTGACCTGGAACGGCTTGAACAGCGCGTTGCGCTTGGCGGTCTCGTCTTCCTGGCCCATGGAGGTCCAGACGTCGGTGCTGATCAGGTGAGCGCCCTTGACCGCTTCACGTGGATCGCGAGTCAGGGTGACGCGGTCACCGGCCAGCGCCATGAACTGCGGGTTGGGCTCGTAGCCCTCGGGGCAGGCGACGCGCAGCTGGAAGTCGAACTGGATCGCGGCTTCTATATAACTGTTGCACATGTTGTTGCCGTCGCCGATCCAGGCCACGGTCTTGCCCTTGATCGAGCCACGATGCTCGAGGAAGGTCTGCATGTCGGCGAGCAACTGGCAAGGATGCAGATCGTCCGACAGGCCGTTGATGACCGGCACGCGGGAATTGGCAGCAAACTCGGTGAGGTTGCTGTGGGCGAAGGTGCGGATCATCACCGCATCGACCATGCGCGACATGACGCGTGCGCCGTCGGCAATCGGCTCGCCACGGCCCAGTTGGGTGTCGCGCGGCGACAGAAAGATAGCCTGACCACCGAGCTGGATCATCCCGGCTTCGAACGAAACCCGGGTACGAGTCGAAGATTTCTCGAAGATCATCGCCAGCACGCGACCGCGCAGCGGCTCGAACAGCACGCCGCGGTTGCGCAGGTCCTTCAGCTCAATGCCTCGGCGGATCACGCTGCCGAGCTCATCTGGCGTGTAGTCCATCATCGAGAGAAAGTGCCTGGTGATCATCATTAACTACCTTGTCTGCAACAGACCGCAGGTCCTCAAAGCCGGGTTTTATCGGGAAAACGGGCGGGAACTGCGGCAAAAGCCGCACGGGGCGACGAATAGGGAAGGCGCGAGGGTATAAGAAAATGTCGCCTCGTGCCAAGGCCCGGCACACCGGAAAATAATCGTCAGACGTTCGGTAGCCTGAAAATGCCGTTGTCAGGACGCTTTTCATGTAACGAAGTGCTACAGTTGCTCACGCAGGGAAGGCACTTCGCCATCGCTGCTGATGTCCAACGGCAGAGGTTGTACACCGGGCCCTAAAGTCTGCGCAATTACTGCCGATTCTGTAATAGTTTCAAATTGATGCAAACCTTGCGACGTGCTTCACGCCGTGGAAACCGGGACGTTTCCTAAACCAGTGGCGTGGGTTATAAAGGCTGCTTATGTCCTCCAGAAGAGGTGGGGAATGGATTCAAAAGAGAAACAACTGACGGAACTGCTCGGGCTCACGGCCCGTACCCTCACGCACCTCACGGCTTCCATGACCTCGATGTCATTCGAGCTGATGCGCAGCGAGGATGAAGTCACCCGCTCGGCCGGCCGTCGCATGATCGACCGCATGGCCACCATCAGCTCAGGCCTGGACGATCACTGGCGTTTGATAGGCGAACTGACCGGCGTGCAGGTGTCTCAGGAACAGGTCGAAACCGTTCACGAGATCCAGATGCAGCGCAAGGTGGTCACCCCCATCGGTGGCTCCGCTTCCTGATCCCTCTTTTCCCTGCACGGGCGAGTCATCGGCTCGCCTGATGCTGTCCGATTCACGGCACTGACCTTTCTGGCGAAGTGCTGCACCAGCCTCCATAGTTCTGATTCCGCGATCTGTCTGATCGCCACACAAGAACATGAGACTGGCGATGACCAAGACTCTGCACCACCGTGCGTGCCACCTGTGCGAGGCCATCTGCGGCCTGACCATCGAAACCACGCTCGAAGACGATGGCGCCGTGCGCATCAGCTCGATCAAGGGCGATGCGCTGGACACCTTCAGCCGTGGGCACATCTGCCCCAAGGCCGTGGCCCTGCAGGATATCCAGAACGATCCTGACCGCCTGCGCCAGCCCATGCTGCGAGTGGGCGATCAGTGGCAGGCCATCGAGTGGCAGGCGGCGTTCGATCTGGTGGCCGAGCGGTTGGCAGACATTCAGGCCCGCCACGGGCAGAACGCGGTCGCGGTGTATCAGGGCAATCCCAGCGTTCACAACTACGGGCTGATGACCCACAGCAATTACTTTCTGGGCCTGCTGAAAACTCGCAACCGCTTTTCGGCAACGTCTGTCGACCAACTGCCCCACCATCTGACCAGTTACCTGATGTATGGCCACGGCCTCCTGTTGCCGATCGCCGACATCGATCACACCGATTTCATGCTGATTCTGGGCGGCAATCCGCTGGCCTCCAACGGCAGCATCATGACCGTGCCTGACGTCGAGAAGCGCCTGAAGGCCATTCAGGCCCGCGGTGGCAAGGTGGTGGTGGTCGATCCGCGGCGCAGCGAAACGGCGGCCATTGCCGATCAGCACCTGTTCATCCGCCCTGGTGGCGATGCCGCCTTGCTGTTCGGGCTGTTGCACACCCTGTTCGACGAGGGCCTGACCCGCGAAAGCCATCTGCCGATCGATGGCCTTGAAGAGGTGCGAGCGGCCATCGCGCCCATGGACGCCGAGGCCATGAGCCTGCGCTGTGGCGTGCCTGCCGGGCAGATCCGTCAGCTGGCACGGGATTTCGCGGCGGCCGACAAAGCGGTCTGCTACGGGCGCATGGGGATTTCCACCCAGACCTTCGGCACCTTGTGCCATTGGCTGGTGCAGTTGATCAACCTGGTCACCGGCAACCTCGACCGCGTCGGTGGCGCGCTGTGCACGCAACCGGCGCTGGACCTGGTGGCGTCGACTTCCGGCGGTGGTTTCAACCGCTGGCAGAGCCGCGTCTCCGGGCTGCCCGAATACAACAGCGAACTGCCGGTTTCGGCGCTGGCCGAAGAGATGCTCACCGAGGGCGAAGGGCAGGTGAGGGCGCTGGTGACCGTTGCCGGTAATCCGGTGTTGTCGACACCCAATGGCCGCCAGCTGGATCAGGCGCTTTCCGGGCTCGAGTTCATGGTCAGCGTCGACCTGTACATCAACGAAACCACCCGCCACGCCGACCTGATCCTGCCGTCGACCTCGGCGCTGGAAAACGATCACTACGACACCACCTTCAACATGTTCGCGGTGCGCAACGTGACGCGCTTCAACCGCGCAATTCTCGCCAAGCCCCAGGGCGCGCTGCACGACTGGGAAATCTTCGTCGGCCTTGCCCGCGCCTTCGCCGCCCGGACCGAGCGGGAACTAAAACCGACCATTGCGCCCGCACAGATGGTCGATCGCGGCCTGCGCGCCGGGTTCTACGGCGATGCTTCGGACACTAGGCTCTCGCTGGAGAAGCTCTTTGACCATCCCCACGGCCTGGATCTCGGCGCCTTGCGGCCCAACCTGGCGACGCGCCTGAGAACCGCCAATCAGCACGTACAGGCCGCGCCCGAGGTGATCCTGGCTGACCTTGTGCGTTTTGCCACGCAGTCTGCGCCTGGCGTCGACGAATTGCTGTTGATCGGGCGGCGTCATGTGCGCAGCAACAATTCCTGGATGCACAACTATCACCGGCTGGTGAAGGGCAAGCCGCGCCACCAGTTGCTGATGCACCCCGAAGACATGGCTCGGCGGGGCCTCTGCGACGAACAGCGGGTGAAAGTCAGTTCGCGGGTCGGGATGATCGAGGTGGAGGTAATGGGCAGCGCCGACATGATGCCGGGCGTGGTGAGCCTGCCTCACGGCTGGGGCCACGGCCGACCGGGGGTGCAGATGGACATCGCGCGCGGGCAACCGGGGGAGAGCGCCAACGACCTGACCGACGAGCGGTATCTGGACGCAGTTTCCGGTAATGCTGCGCTCAATGGCGTGCCGGTGACCGTCGCGGCGGCATGACGCCCGTCATATTTATCGGAGCGATTAAAGCCAAGACCGAGCGTTACGCTAGGCTTTCCGTTACAATGCGCCACCGTGTCGACTTTTAGAGTCGTAAAGTTCAGCCGAGGTGCTCCGTGGATATCATCGAAACGATCAAAGACCAGATTGCCAAAAACACCGTTCTGCTCTATATGAAAGGCGCTCCAAATGCCCCTCAGTGCGGTTTCTCGGCCAAGGCTTCCCAGGCGCTGATGGCTTGCGGCGAGAAGTTTGCGTACGTCGACATTCTGCAGAACCCTGAGATTCGTGCGAACCTGCCAAAATACGCCAACTGGCCGACCTTCCCGCAGTTGTGGGTGGACGGTGAGCTGGTCGGTGGTAGCGACATCATTGTCGAGATGCATGCCAACGGTGAGTTGCAGCCGTTGATCAAGGCGGCGTTTGAGAAGAATGCTACTGCTTGATGCTTGATTCGGTTGCGTCGAAACCCCGCTTTCTTTTTTAGAGGCGGGGTTTTTTATTGGCCTTTGCATCACCGCCAATATTGAGTTTTGTGGTGGCGCTGATTGGATCTGGCTAACGCCAGACCTGTTTCGACTTCGTCGAGTTACTTGGAAAAGACACCCAAGTAACCAAGGTGTCCTGCTCCTGGTTTGGCCCCTCCTGCGTCGGGGTACCCTCACTCCGGCGATGTTCCGTGGGCCCGGCGCGAATGGGCCATCCATGGCCCCGCGCCTCGCGCGGCATCCTGCCGCTTGACCCACTCCACATCGCCTGCGTTCGGCCTGCACCCAAGTCGCGATTTGTGGTGTTTGGACGATCGCGCACGAAGATCAAAAGCAACGGCAACGGCAACGGCAACGGCAACGGCAACGGCAACGGTTGGTGTTGTGCAGTCTGCTTTTGATTCTGCCCGAAGGGCGTAGGAGCTTGGCTTGCCAGCGATCTGGCGCGCAGCGGCAGTAAATCCATACGCCCTGGCCGTGTCAGGCATACCGCATGCGCAGGGTTTGCTGCCGGTTCCCGGCAGATCGCTGGCAAGCCGGGCTCCTACGGCCTTCGGCCAGAAGCAGATCGCGAACACCCACAAACGCGCATCCGCTTTTGATTTTGATCTTCGTGCGCGGTAGTCCAGACGACACAAAACGCGACTTGGGTGCAGGCTGAATGGAGGTCTCGCGCAGTGGGCCAAGCGGCAGGATGCCGCGCGAGGCGCGGGGCCATGGATGGCCCATTCGCGCCGGGCCCACGGAGCGAGACCGGAATGAAGGAAGTCCGACGAAGGAGGACCCAAACCAGGAGTAGGACACCTTGGTTACTTGGGTGTCTTTTCCAAGTAACTCGGCGGAGCCGAAACAGGTCTGGCGTTAGCCAGAACAAAATGGCGTCATCACTACAAATGGATAAGTACGCGATCTCAAAGCCGGCAAAAGCCCACAAAAAAGCCCGCATCCATCTCTGGCTGCGGGCCATTCGAAGCGACAGAAACTGAAAATCAGTCCTCTTCACCCATCTGCGACTGCAGGTAATTCTCGATACCGATCTTGTCGATCAGACCTAGCTGGGTTTCCAGCCAGTCGATGTGCTCTTCCTCGGACTCCAGAATGTCCTCGAGCATTTCACGGCTGCCGAAATCGCCAACGGTTTCGCAATGAGCGATCGCCGCTTTCAGATCCGCGTGGCCCTTCTTCTCGATCTTCAGATCGCACTCCAGCATTTCCTTGGTGTGCTCACCGATCAGGATCTTGCCCAGGTCCTGCAGGTTAGGAATGCCTTCCAGAAACAGGATGCGCTTGATCAGTTTGTCAGCGTGCTTCATCTCGTCGATGGATTCTTTGTACTCGTGCTTGCCCAGCTTGTTCAGGCCCCAGTCCTCGTACATGCGCGCATGCAGGAAGTACTGGTTGATCGCGACCAGCTCGTTTCCGAGGATCTTGTTGAGATGCTGGATGACTGTAATGTCGCCTTTCATGATCGAGGTCCTGTCGAAGATGTTTGTCTATAGGCTGCAAGTTTGAGCCCGCAACTATCTACTGTCAAACCTAAGTTGTTGAATAATAAGTGAAAATGAATAGAAATAAGAATGTTTGTATTCCGCATCTTAGTGCTAAGCAATTGAATTACAGGCATAAAAAAACCGGACACAAGGTCCGGTTCTTTGAAAAATGGTGAATTATGCGGCTGAAAATTCTGCTGGATAGGCCAGCGCAGCCTGGGTGGTTTGCAGTTCAGTCAGGGTTGCGCGGACCACTTCCTTGGCCAGGCAGGCGCATTTCCCACATTTGCTGGCGACACCCAAGGTCTCGCGCACTTCACGATAGCTGCAGCATCCTTCCATGATCGCTTCGCGGATTTGTCCGTCGGTGACACCGGTGCAGAGGCAGACATACATAAAAAAAAGGACCGTCGCTGAGTTATTTGCGATATGGGACGGATACTAATGTTAATGAGAATGCTTGTCAAAAGTACTTCCTGAACCGCAGCTGAAGCCCGATGAGTGGTCGATTTCTCGAGCGTTTCACCGAACCTGTGGGAGCCGGCTTTGTAAAACACCGGCCATAAAAAACCGGCCACAAGGACCGGTTTTCCCCACCTGCATCGACCTCAATCGTCGAAATCGTGCCAGCCGCCCATTTCCTTCCAGCGGTTGACGATGCCGCAGAACAGCTCGGCGGTTTTCTCGGTGTCATAGCGCGCCGAGTGGGCCTCGCGACCGTCGAAATCGATGTCCGCCGACTGGCATGCCTTGGCCAGTACGGTCTGCCCATAGGCCAGGCCCGCCAAGGTTGCCGTGTCGAAGCTGGAAAACGGGTGAAACGGGTTGCGCTTCATGTCCAGCCGCGCCACAGCGGCGTTCAGGAAGCCCAGGTCGAAGCTGGCGTTGTGGCCGACCAGAATCGCACGCTTGCAGCCGTTGGCTTTGAGGGCCTTGCGCACGCCACGGAAGATGTCGGTCAGCGCGGTTTCTTCACTCACGGCCATGCGCAGCGGGTGATCGAGCTTGATCCCGGTGAACTCCAGGGCTGCGGCTTCGATGTTGGCGCCTTCGAACGGCTCGACGCGGAAGAAGTAGGTGTGTTCGGGGAACACGAAGCCCTTGTCGTCCATGCCGATGGTGGTCGCGGCAATTTCCAGCAATGCATCGGTGGCCGCGTTGAAACCGCCGGTTTCTACGTCGACAACCACTGGCAGGTAGCCGCGAAAACGCGCTGCCATCGGGTGCCGTGAGCCTGTACCGCCGGAGCCGTCCTGCTCGTCGTCGTAAAGGTCTTCACTCACGCGTTGTCCTCCAGCAGGCGCCAGCGCAGTTTTTCACCGGCGCGCAGCGGGATCACCGACAGCTCGCCAAACGGCAGGCTGGCAGGTGCGGTCCATTCTTCACGGACCAGCGTGATGGTGTCAGTGTTGGCGGGCAGGCCGTAGAACGCCGGGCCGTTGAGGCTGGCGAAACCTTCGAGCTTGTCCAGTGCATTGCGCTGCTCGAACGCTTCGGCATACAACTCGATCGCCGCGTAGGCGGTATAGCAGCCGGCGCAACCGCAGGCGGCTTCCTTGGCGTGCTGGGCGTGAGGCGCCGAGTCGGTGCCCAGGAAGAACTTGCTGCTGCCGCTGGTGGCAGCGTCCAGCAGCGCGACCTGGTGGGTGTTGCGCTTGAGGATCGGCAGGCAGTAGAAATGCGGGCGAATACCGCCAACCAGCATGTGGTTGCGGTTGTACAGCAGGTGATGGGCCGTGATGGTCGCGCCGACGTTGGCCGAGGCCTCGTTGACGAACTGCACGGCATCGCCGGTGGTGATGTGCTCGAACACCACTTTGAGGGTCGGGAAGCGCTCGACCACACGACGCATGTGCTCGTCGATGAAGATCTTCTCGCGGTCAAACACGTCGATGTCGCTGCGGGTCACTTCGCCGTGGATCAGCAGCGGCATGCCGACTTCAGCCATGACTTCCAGCACGTGGAAGATCTTGTCGACGCTGGTCACGCCGGAATCGGAGTTGGTGGTCGCGCCGGCCGGGTACAGTTTGGCCGCATGCACAAAGCCCGACGCCTTGGCGGCGCGGATGTCTTCGGGCTGGGTCAGGTCGGTGAGGTAGAGCACCATCAATGGCTCGAAGCGGCTGCCTTGCGGACGAGCGGCGAGGATGCGCTTACGATAGGCATCGGCTTGCTCGGCGTTGCGTACCGGCGGCACAAGGTTCGGCATGATGATGGCGCGGCTGAAAGTGCGGGCCACGTCAGCGACGGTGTGGGGCAGAACAGCGCCATCACGAAGATGGATATGCCAGTCGTCGGGGCGCAGGAGGGTCAGGCGGTCGGACATTGGGAATTCCAGGCGGGTAAAACGTGCCCGAATCGTACCGGAAAAGACTCATTCAGGCACTCGCTATCAAGTTTTGTACGAACTATCCGATAGAGACGTGTAAGCGATAAATCTTGTTACGCGGTAAATTTTTTGTGGAGCCTCCCGTGCGCCAGCGATATCTAGCCCTGCTCAGTGTGTTTGCCAGCCTGCCGGCTGTGGCACTCACTTTCCAGACCCGTCTGGAGAACATCGAGTGGAAGGTGGAAGGCGACCAGTTCGAATGCCGCCTGAGCCAGCCGATCACCGATTTTGGTGCCGGTGAGTTCGTGCGCCGCGCGGGCGAGCAGGCCACGTTCCGCCTCAAGGCCAACGGTTACAGCCTGGCGGCCGGATCGGCGACGCTGATCGCCGCCGCTGCGCCGTGGCAGCCTGGCCGGGGTGATCTGAACCTGGGCGCGGTGCGGATCGGCAACGGCAATGTTCCGTTCAACACCAGCCAGGCCCAGGCCGGGCGGCTGATCGCCGGTTTGATGGAAGGCCGCAGCCCGGTCATTCGTCACAGCCTGCGTGACGGCGGCGGGGCGATGGAAGTTCGCCTGCTGCCAGTAAAGTTTTCCTCGGCTTATAACGAATTTCAGGCCTGTACGGCCAAGCTGCTGCCCATGAATTTCGATCAGGTCAGCAAGGCCGAAATCGGCTTCCCCGGTGGCGGTATCGATCTGGATAACCAGGCCAAGCGTCAGCTCGATACCGTGCTGGCTTATATGAAGGCTGATCCCTCGGTGAATCGGGTCGATCTGGACGGCCATTCCGACAACAGCGGCAATCGCCTGACCAATCGCGATCTGTCTCGCCGCCGTGCACTGGCGGTCATGGACTACCTCAAGGCCGCAGGTGTGCCGGAAGAGCAGATCACCGTGCGTTTCCATGGCGAGCAGTATCCCTTGGTGCCCAACACCAACAACGCCAACCGGGCGCGCAACCGCCGGGTGAATATTCATCTGGAGCGCGTTGCCGAGCTCAAGCCGGCCGTCGCGCCGACACCTGCGCCTGCACAGGCTCCGGTGCAGCCGCCCGAGCCAATTCCGGCACCGGCTGCAGTGCCTGCGCCTTCTGCAACGCCGGGGCCGACTTCCACGTTGGGCTCGCCACCCAAGGCCAAATAACCGCTTTGCAGTAGTCGTGTGCTCGACAGTTTCTGTCGCTTCGTCGTCAGAAGCTGTCGCGACACTGTAAATCCACGGGTTTGAACGGTAGAATCAGCGGTTTTCCGTACAACGCGTTGGAGTGATGGCATGGCGGACGTTAACAAGGTAGTTCTGGCGTATTCCGGTGGCCTGGATACTTCGGTAATCCTCAAGTGGCTGCAGGATACGTACAACTGCGAAGTGGTGACCTTTACCGCTGACCTGGGTCAGGGCGAAGAGGTCGAACCAGCACGCGCCAAGGCGCAAGCCATGGGCGTCAAAGAAATCTACATCGACGATCTGCGCGAAGAATTCGTGCGTGACTTCGTCTACCCGATGTTCCGCGCCAACACCGTCTACGAAGGCGAGTACCTGCTGGGTACTTCCATCGCACGTCCGCTGATCGCCAAGCGCCTGATCGAAATCGCCAACGAAACTGGCGCTGACGCCATTTCCCACGGCGCCACCGGCAAGGGCAACGACCAGGTGCGTTTCGAACTGGGTGCCTACGCGCTCAAGCCAGGTGTGAAAGTGATCGCGCCATGGCGTGAGTGGGACCTGCTGTCCCGCGAGAAGCTGATGGACTACGCCGAGAAGCATGGCATCCCGATCGAGCGTCACGGCAAGAAGAAATCCCCGTACTCCATGGACGCCAACCTGCTGCACATCTCCTATGAAGGCGGCGTGCTGGAAGACACCTGGACCGAGCACGAAGAAGACATGTGGCGTTGGACCGTCTCGCCCGAGAAGGCTCCGGACCAGCCGCAGTACCTGGAACTGACCTACCGCAACGGCGACATCGTCGCACTGGACGGCGTCGAAATGACCCCGGCCACCGTTCTGGCGACCCTGAACCGCATCGGTGGCGAGCATGGCATCGGCCGTCTGGACATCGTCGAGAACCGTTACGTGGGCATGAAGTCCCGTGGCTGCTATGAAACGCCTGGCGGCACCATCATGCTCAAGGCGCACCGCGCCATCGAGTCGATCACCCTTGACCGCGAAGTCGCGCACCTCAAGGACGAGCTGATGCCCAAGTACGCCAGCCTGATCTACACCGGCTACTGGTGGAGCCCTGAGCGTCTGATGCTGCAACAGATGATCGACGCCTCCCAGGCCCACGTGAATGGCGTTGTGCGCCTGAAGCTGTACAAGGGCAACGTGATCGTCACCGGCCGCAAGTCTGATGACTCGCTGTTCGACGCCAACATCGCCACCTTCGAAGAAGATGGCGGCGCGTACAACCAGGCCGACGCGGCCGGTTTCATCAAGCTCAACGCATTGCGCATGCGCATTGCCGCGAACAAGAACCGCAAGTTGTTCTGATCGCTGAAGCTGGTTTCGGTGCAACCCCGCGTGGGGTTGTACCGTTCTTTCGTCGGCCTGGCCGTACGTTCTATCGATGTGCAGTTTCCCTCCCGTTCATCCAGTTGCGCCTCAACACGGCGGCGTTAGTTTCACCCTGCCGGGTGCGAGTGCATCAATCGTCAAGCCCGAGATCATTCATGTTTATAGTTCGGCGCGTCGGAAAATGACGCGTCGTCATTGTCGTTTTTTAATGGGTTATTGAATGCGAAGCGATAGGCCTTACCGATGTTCCAGATATCTCGTACAGAGAGATTCAACAGCTGTGCGATTTCGGGCACTGTGTAACCCAGTGCCGAATAGTGCATCGCATGACCCGCCACCGTATCGTCGACCGTCGTGGTTTCCCGATCCCGTAATGAACGGGTGCCTCTGACGGGGCGGTTGCAGACAATCTTCACACCGTTCTCGCTGGCCATGCGCCTGATCTCCTTGCGCTTCATCTTGAGCGAATACTGCAGCGCAGTGACGCCTGCACCTTTGGCCACCAGGCCTTTGAGCCGTTCGATTGTCGTCTCTGCAGGTTCCTGGGTATCCCTCTGGCGGATGATCTGGGTGGCGTCTGGCGAGGCAGTTGCCGATTCCCCTGCGGCGACCACGCTGATGATTCCTCCCTGGGCCACATAACGTTCTACGGCATGGGCGATTTCGAGCTGTTCGTTAACGGGCTTCGTTGTTAATCCTGCTTTTTCGGTCATGGTTTATTCCTTTGAACATCCGGGTGTAAGCGGGCAGGTGTCAAGGTCGTGTGGCGATCGTATAACTTCCACACACCAGGTTCGGTATCTTCAGATTGGCCGAAGCCGGCTCGCGTTTAATTCAAGGCAAGATAAATAGCGGATGATGATGCGGGTGAGGCCGGTAGAGACTTGTTGTTTCGTTTTTAGTTGTCGGAACAGGAGAGTGTTTGATGAAAAAAGTAACGACTGGAAAAGCGTTTTGCAAGTAAAAAATGCTTTTTTGCAGGGCGGCCGCTGTCGCTTTTTTGGGGTCTTACATAAGTGCCGGCTGGTGTCTGTTAGTGGTGTAGTATTTTTCTTCTTCTTGAAAAGTTGTCTGGATTTACAAGAGGTAATGGTATTACGTGAGTGTCGGAGGAGCAGCGCTCCTGATCATATGTTCAATTGACGTCTTCTTGTCATGCGTATGGAAATGTTTTCTGTAGACGAGTGGCGAAGGCGGGGCGCCACGTCGTTCGAGTCTGATAATGGCGAGTGGGCCTGCGCGGTTGGGGCTGAGATTGGGAACGGTCTGAAACGTATGTAGGCTTTTTCCGTAAATATATATGTATGTAAAAGCACGTTTTCAAGTGTGTATTTTTTCAACGTCAGCACGGATTCGGCGGTGGGGTCGTGATTTGCAATATTTTCTGGCGCCGCCCTTTCTGACAGCTCCGGCGGATGCGCTTATTCTGATCCGTAACGCGGTCGCAAGGTTGCAGGCCGCCCGACCGCCCGCGCAGACAGCGTGAGTACAAAAATGATCTTTTTTGGTGTGCATATATATTCCTGATATCGCACCTGCGCGGAGCGAATAGTCCAATGAGGTATTACGTGAATGGTCAGGCTTGCTGCAGTAATGAAGCCTACGTTGGGTGGCGACCGTATCCTGCGTCTGATCGCTCCCGTCGGACGTTCAACAGGCCGGTAAAACAAATGGAAGCCCTGGGAATGAACCCGCATAAACCAAATTTTGTAGGAATTTTCTGCTGTTTGAGTGGGAAAGGTCTCTGGCTGCTTGCTCTCGCGGAGGACCGCCATGCAAAGCACTAAACTACTAAGCTATTGTGCGGGCTCTGAAAATTCGAACAGCAAAGAATGGATTGCTCATGAATAAAGTGTTGATCGTGGATGATCACCCGGTCATTCGTCTTGCCGTGCGCATGTTGATGGAGCGTCATGGGTACGAAGTCATCGCCGAAACGGACAACGGTGTGGATGCGCTGCAGCTGGCGCGCGAGCATTTGCCCGATATCGTCATTCTGGATATCGGCATCCCGAAGCTCGATGGCCTGGAGGTCATTGCCCGTCTCACGGCCATGACCTTGCCGTTCAAGGTGCTTATCCTGACGTCGCAATCGCCGGGGCATTTCTCCATGCGTTGCATGCAGGCAGGAGCTGCTGGCTATGTCTGCAAACAGCAGGATCTCACCGAGCTGCTGAGTGCGATCAAGGCGGTATTGTCCGGGTACAGCTATTTCCCGAATCAGGCGCTGCACACTGTCCGGTCGAGCCTGGGCAATGCCAGCGAGGCAGAGATGGTTGATCGGCTATCGGGGAGGGAGATGATGGTGCTTCAGCAACTGGCCCGTGGCAGGACCAACAAGGAGATTGCCGATGGCATGTTTCTGAGCAACAAGACGGTGAGTACCTACAAGACCCGGCTGCTGCTCAAACTCAATGCGCACTCGTTGGTGGATCTCATCGAACTGGCTCAACGAAACGGCTTGTCATAGTGCGCCCGGATAGCTTGCGGCGGTGCGTCGTTTCCCGAGCTCTTGCAGAGACTCAGTTGAGCTCATATCGCCGGACCGAGCCTCTCAAAGAGTGCAGAGGCTTGGGGCAAATGGCGATCAAAGATCGAAGTCGTAGTCTGCCAGTTGTTTCTGCAGACGGCGTTCTTCCAGCAGGTTGTCGATGGTGCGGCGCTTGCTCAGGTTGGTTTTTGCGGTTTCCGCAGGTACTTGCGCGGCTTCGTCGGCATCGGCCGATACGAAGTCGTCATCCACATCCATCTGCTCTTTGTCACTCATGAAAGTTGACTCCAGGCTTAGACTGTCATTGGCGCACCTTATAACGACAAACTTCGACCGGGTAAAAAAGATTTTTTCAATCGATCATTCGATAAAAATCCTATCGCTCAATCGTCCGAGGTTTTCTGCTTGAATTCGCACAGGTCCTCGATTCGGCAACTGCCGCAGCGGGGCTTGCGGGCCACGCACACGTAGCGGCCGTGCAGAATCAACCAGTGGTGGGCGTCCAGCAGATAGTCCTTGGGGACGAACTTCATCAGCTTGTTTTCCACTTCCACGACATTCTTTCCCGGCGCGATGCCGGTGCGGTTGCTCACGCGAAAAATGTGAGTGTCCACCGCCATGGCCAGTTGCCGAAACGCCGTGTTGAGCACCACGTTCGCGGTTTTGCGGCCCACGCCGGGCAGCGCTTCGAGTGCTTCGCGGGTTTGTGGGACTTCTCCGCCATGTAGTTCCACCAGCATGCGGCAGGTCTCGATGACGTTTTTCGCCTTGCTGTTGTACAGGCCGATGGTCTTGATGTATTCCGAGAGCCCGTCGACGCCTAGGTCATGAATGGCCTGGGGCGTGTTGGCGACCGGGTAGAGGCGTGCCGTGGCCTTGTTCACACTGACGTCGGTCGCCTGAGCGGAGAGGATCACTGCGATCAGCAATTCGAACGGCGTGGTGTAGGACAGTTCGGTTTTCGGGTCAGGATTGTCTTCGTGCAAGCGACGAAAGATTTCCAGTCTTTTTGCGGCATTCATCAGTGCGCTTTCCCTGGGAAAGGATCAGATCCTGTTGGGCGTAGGTCTTCAGGCGGGCGGGCTCAAGCCTGATCGGCTTCGAGGTCTTTGAGCGCCTGCTCGGCTCGTGTCACGTCATCGCTCAAAGCGGCAACCCGCTCGTTTGGCGCCTCGGCGGTTTGGGCTTTCTTCAACGCGGCGCGGCTCATCGCCAGCTGAATCTTTGCTCGGTTCAACGCAGCCTTGTCTGATGCTGCCGGGGCCGGATTTGCAGCAGGTTCGAGCGCTGTGCCATTCGATTCAGCATCCTGCAGCCGAGCCAGTTCTCGCTCTGCGGCCTCGAACGCGAGTTGCATGGCCACCAGTTGCGCGGCCTGCTCGGCTGTGGGCGGATGACCGAAGGCCTTCAGCGATTTGTTCAGCTGTGCGCGGCTCATGGCCAAGTTGATGCGCGCCTGTTTCAGCGCCGCATCGCCCTGGGCAGCTTTCTGCGCCCGGACTCTTTCCAGCGCCGCCTGCACAGGATCGACCGCTGTCACCGGTTGCGCCACTGACGGCTGTTTGCGAGCCTGACGCTCAGCCTGGCGCTGGCGTTCTTCACGCTGCAGGCGGGCATTGCGTGCTTCGAAGCGCTGGCGTGCGTGATTGCGTTTGGCGGTCCGCGCCTCTCGCTGGGCGTTGTTGAAGGCGAGGCCACCGACGATGGGCACTACGGTTGCCATTGGCAGCGGGATCAGGTCGATACAGTCGACCGGGCAGGGCGCCACACACAGGTCGCAGCCGGTGCATTGGTCGACGATTACCGTGTGCATCAGCTTCGCCGCGCCGACGATGGCGTCCACCGGGCAGGCCTGGATGCACTTGGTGCAGCCGATGCACTCGGCTTCGCTAATGAAGGCCACTTGTGGCGGGGCGTTGCCGCGCTCGTTGTCCAGGGCGATGACGTTGACATTCAGCAGGCGCGCCAGTGCTGCGATGGTTTCATCGCCGCCAGGAGGGCACTTGTTGATCGCTTCGCCGCTGGCGATCCCTTCGGCGTAGGGCTTGCAGCCGGGGTGGCCGCATTTGCCGCACTGGGTTTGCGGCAACAGGGCGTCGATGCGCGAAATAAGGCTCATGGGTTGACCCGACCGACGCCCCGTAGGAGCGTCGGCCACGTTCAGGTTACTTGATGCGTTGGCCTGGCTTGGCGCCGCTGTCGGGGCTCAGCAGGTAGATTTCTTCGCCGCCAGGGCCGGCAGCCATCACCATGCCCTCGGAAATGCCGAAGCGCATTTTCCGTGGCTTGAGGTTGGCGATCATCATGGTCAGGCGACCTTCCAGCTCGGCCGGGTTCGGGTAGGCGCTCTTGATGCCGGAGAACACGTTGCGTTTCTCGTCGCCGATATCCAGGGTCAGGCGCAGCAGCTTGTCGGCGCCTTCCACGTGTTCGGCCTTCTCGATCAGCGCAACGCGCAGGTCGATCGCAGCAAAGGCATCGAAGTCGATTTCCGGCGACAGCGGATCCTTGCCCAGCTCGCCATTGCCTTGGGGCTGGGCATCGGTGGCACTGGCGGCGAGGTCTTCTTTCGAGGCGTCGGTCATGGCTTGCACTTTTACAGGATCGATACGGGTCATCAGGGCCTGGAACGGGTTCAACTGGTGGTTGGCGAGTCGGGTCAGGTGATCGTTCCAGGTCAGTGGCGCGACGTTGAGGAACTGCTCCGCATCGGCCGCCAGGTTCGGCAGCACCGGCTTGAGGAAAATCACCAGCTGGCGGAACAGGTTCACGCCTTGGGCGCAGATCGCCTGGACTTCATCCTGCTTGCCTTCCTGTTTGGCCAGCGACCAGGGGGCCTTGTCGGCGATCCAGGCGTTGGCGCGGTCGGCCAGGGCCATGATTTCCCGCATGGCACGGGCGAAGTCACGGGCCTCGTAGGCTTCGGCGATGCTTGGCGCAGCGGCCAGGAACGCTTCGGTCAGCTCCGGAGCGGCATCCCCAGCCACCAGCACGCCAGCGTTGCCCTTGTGAATGAAGCCTGCGCAGCGACTGGCGATGTTGACCACCTTGCCAATCAGGTCGGAGTTGACCTTCTGCACGAAGTCTTCCAGGTTCAGGTCCAGATCGTCGACGCCACGGCCCAGCTTGGAGGCGTAGTAGTAGCGCAGGTATTCCGGCGACAGGTGCTCAAGGTAGGTGCGCGCCTTGATGAAGGTGCCGCGGGACTTGGACATCTTCTGGCCGTTGACGGTCAGGTAGCCGTGCACGTTGATGCCGCTTGGCTTGCGGAAGCCCGAACCTTCGAGCATGGCCGGCCAGAACAGGGCGTGGAAGTTGACGATGTCCTTGCCGATGAAGTGGTACAGCTCGGCGGACGAATCCTTGTTCCAGAATGCGTCGAAATCCAGGCCCGGCGTACGGTCGCACAGGTTCTTGAAGCTGGCCATGTAGCCGATCGGCGCGTCCAGCCAGACGTAGAAATACTTGCCCGGCTCGTCCGGAATTTCAAAGCCGAAGTACGGCGCATCACGGGAGATGTCCCACTGCTGCAGGCCGGAGTCCAGCCATTCGGCGATCTTGTTCGCCACCGCGTCCTGCAGGGTGCCGCTGCGGGTCCAGCTCTTGAGCATCGCGTCGAAGGCGGGCAGGTCGAAGAAGAAATGCTTCGAATCCTTGAGCACCGGGGTCGCGCCGGAAATCGCCGATTTCGGGTCTTTCAGGTCGGTCGGGGCGTAGGTGGCGCCGCATTTTTCGCAGTTGTCGCCGTACTGATCCTCGGTGCCGCACTTGGGACAGGTGCCCTTGATGAAGCGGTCGGCCAGGAACATTTTCTTTTCCGGGTCGAAATACTGGGTCACCGAACGGGTGGCGATGTGGCCGGCGTCACGCAGGCGGGTGTAGATCAGGCTCGACAGCTCGCGGTTTTCCTCGGCGTGGGTCGAGTGGAAGTTGTCGAAGTCCACCAGGAAGTCGGCAAAGTCGGCGCTGTGTTCGGCCTGGACGTTGGCGATCAGTTGCTCCGGGGTGATGCCTTCCTTTTCCGCGCGCAGCATGATGGCCGAGCCATGGGCGTCGTCTGCGCAGACATAGATGCACTGGTTGCCGCGGTGCTTCTGGAAGCGCACCCACATGTCGGTCTGGATGTACTCGAGCATGTGGCCAAGGTGAATGGAACCATTGGCATAGGGCAGGGCGCTGGTGACGAGGATCTTGCGTGGCTCGGACATGGGGCTCGGCTACTTGAAGTGAAACGGAGACCGGCAACTATAAAGGGCTGAGCGTTTTTTTTCATCCCGCAGTGTCGGCTTGTTTTGTGGGAACGCCGCCGTTGATCGGTGGGAACACACCTACCTCCCTGTAGGAGCGAATTCATTCGCGAACAATCTGTCAGGCGAAAGAGATGTGTCGGACATGCCGGCCATTCGCGAATGAATTCGCTCCTACAGAGTGGAGAGTCGCAGGCGAGCGCCCATTGCTCCGACAGACGCGGTAGGATAGCCGCCTGTTTTGCTCAGTCTTTTTCGGGAGTGACCCATGAGCGCGGTAAATCGTGCAGCGGTGGAGGCCGTCCTTCGCCAGTACACCGATCCTTATTTGAATCAGGACCCTGTCAGCGCCGGTTGCGTGCGGGCCATCGACATTCAGGACGAGCGTGTCAGCGTTAAATTGGAGCTCGGTTACGCTGCCGCGCTGTTCAAGACCGGCTTCGCGCAGATGCTGCAAATGGCCCTCGAAGGCCTGGACGGCGTGACCTCGGCCACGGTCGAGATCGACACCCTGATCACCGCGCACAAGGCCCAGGGCCAGGTGCCGGGGCTGGCCAACGTCAAGAACATCGTCGCCGTGGCGTCGGGCAAGGGCGGGGTGGGCAAGTCCACCACGGCTGCCAACTTGGCGCTGGCGTTGTCCCGCGAAGGTGCGCGGGTGGGCATTCTCGATGCCGATATCTATGGCCCGAGCCAAGGCGTGATGTTCGGCATTCCCGAGGGCACGCGGCCTCAGGTCAAGGATCAGAAGTGGTTCGTGCCGATCCAGGCCCATGGCATCGAAGTGATGTCGATGGCCTTCCTGACCGACGACAACACGCCGATGGTCTGGCGCGGGCCGATGGTCTCCGGGGCGTTGCTGCAACTGATCACCCAGACCGCCTGGAACGACCTGGATTACCTGGTCATCGACATGCCGCCCGGCACCGGCGACATCCAGTTGACCCTGGCACAGAAGGTCCCGGTGGCCGGCGCGGTCATCGTCACCACCCCGCAGGATCTGGCGCTGCTGGATGCCAAGAAAGGTGTCGAGATGTTCCGCAAGGTCAACATCCCGGTGCTGGGCATCGTGGAAAACATGGCCGTGCACATCTGCTCCAACTGCGGCCATGCCGAACATCTATTCGGCGAAGGCGGCGGAGAGAAGCTCGCCTCGCAATACGGTGTGGAGCTGCTGGCCTCGTTGCCGCTGTCGATGCTGATCCGCGAGCAGGCCGACGGTGGCAAGCCGACCGCCATCGCCGAGCCGGAAAGCCAGATCGCCATGGTCTATCAGGAACTGGCCCGCCACGTTGGCGCGCGCATCGTTTTGCAGGAAGCCGCCGCGCCTGCGATGCCGAATATCAGCATCAGCGACGACTGACTCTGGCGTTCACAGTGGTCTGACAGTGGCGGCCTGAAACGCTCCCGCTGTCAGTACCGGGCAGTGAGGGCGCGTCGATCAGCTCGGGCTCGAATCGCAGGCAATAAAAAACCCCGCTTTTAAGGGCGGGGTTCTTTCAAGCGAGAAAGCGCAAGTTAGATAACTTGTACTTCTTCAGCCTGCATGCCTTTCTGGCCGCGGGTAGCGACGAAAGAAACCTGCTGGCCTTCTTTCAGGCTTTTGAAGCCGTCAGCCTGGATGGCTTTGAAGTGTACGAACAGGTCGTCACCGGATTGTGGGGTGATGAAGCCGAAGCCTTTCTCATCGTTGAACCACTTGACGGTACCGGTTTGGCGATTGGACATGGTGTATCTCCTTGGACAAAGTTAACTGCGGCGAGAGAAAGCCCCTGGCCGAGACTGAGTGCAAAGAGCAGGAAAATTCATGGAGATGGTTGGATCGAAATTCAACATCGTGTAGAGATTCTCAGTGACACAAGCAACACAGTGGACGCACCTTACCCCTTTTTCGGGAATGTGCCAATGCCAATCAGAGCTTTATTTCCCCAGATGACCGACGGTTTGCAGGCCACGCCGTTCGCAGTCTTTGTGCCCGAAGCCCGAGCCCGGTAAGATGCCCCTCATCTTTTTCACCTCGCTATTCAGGACAACGCCATGAGCATCAAATCGGACAAGTGGATTCGCCGCATGGCGCAAGAGCACGGCATGATCGAGCCCTTCGTGGAACGCCAGATGCGCGGCGAAGGCGCTGACCGTCTGATTTCCTTCGGCGTGTCCAGCTATGGGTACGACGTGCGCTGCGCCGACGAATTCAAGGTGTTCACCAACATCAACTCGGCGACCGTCGATCCGAAGAACTTCGATGCCGGCAGCTTCGTCGACGTCAAGAGTGATGTCTGCATCATCCCGCCGAACTCCTTCGCCCTGGCCCGCACCGTCGAGTACTTCCGCATTCCGCGCAACGTGCTGACCATCTGCCTGGGCAAGAGCACCTATGCGCGCTGCGGCATCATCGTCAACGTGACGCCGCTGGAGCCGGAGTGGGAAGGCCACGTGACCCTGGAGTTCTCCAACACCACCACGCTGCCGGCGAAGATCTACGCCAATGAAGGCGTCGCACAGATGCTGTTCCTGGAATCCGACGAAGAGTGCGAAGTGTCGTACAAGGACCGCGGCGGGAAATACCAGGGTCAGCGTGGTGTCACACTGCCACGTACCTGATCGCGCCCCTGTTTGCGCCGTTGGTCATCTGGAAACTGAATTAGTCCGAAAAAGCGCACTCTATTGACTGAACTGTTCCCATCCGCCGTTGCGGATGGGGTCATCGCTCAGGAGTGCCCTATGAAGACACAACGCAAAACCAGCAGCAAGGAAGGCGACCCGGGACAGAACCAGGTTGGATTGCTGGCTTGGTCGCTGTTAGCGCATCCCCATCTGAACAACATGGTTGCCGGAGGCATCCCCGGCCAGCCCACGCCCGATACTCCCAACGAATTCCCGCAGCCCGAAGAGCCCGGCGAGCCGACGTTACCCGACGAACCGCCTCCCGCGCCGGTGGCCTGATCCGCAGGCCCCTGAACCCGTAGCAGTCCGGCTTGCCGGCGGCAGCGATCTCAAGAACGCCCCGCCGGCAAGCCGTGCTGCTACGAGGGTACTTGGGGTTACGGCTTAAATGGCCTCCCACACCGCGCCATCCCCTACCACATACACCCGGCTGCCGGGCTGGCGTTCGATGTTCATCCCGCCCGTAAATGCGCCAAACGCTGGCAGCAGGCTGACCTGCGGCTGCATATAAAAGCAGGGCAGGCGCAGGCGCTGTCGTCCTTTGCCCATCAGTCGGTAGGCCGGATGCACATGCCCGGCCAGAACATGGTGGTTGGGATGTGGGTCGGGTTCGTGTTGCAAGGCGAAGGGCCCCAGCAACAAGGGCTCGGGCACAACCTCAAAATGCAGGCTGGCGGGCGGATCTCCCGCGCGTTTGTCGTGGTTGCCGCGAATCAGGGTGATGGCCAGTGAGGCATGTCGTTCACGCCATGCATGTATGGCCGCCAATGTGGCGGTGGCATGGGATTCCGGAGCGTGAAGAAAATCACCGAGGAAAACCAACCGCTCGCAGTCGTAGCTTGCCAGCAGGTTGTCCAGCCGCTGCAGATTATGGTCGGTGGTGCCATGGGGCACCGGCTGGCCGAGTCGGCGATAGGCGGCCGCCTTGCCGAAGTGCGCATCAGCGATCAGCAGCGCCCGTTCGGTGGGGTAGTAGATGGCTTTGTCAGCCAGCAGCCAGAGCTCGGCCCCGGCCAATTGAATGGCCAGATAAGGTCTCATGACGTGGTTTCCTCGCTGATCTTAGGCCCGGCGGCTTTTTCCAGATCCCGCACCATGCGCGCGATCCGGTCCGACAGCTTCTCGGTGCTCATGCTCTCGCGCATGCGCTCCACCAAAAGCGGAAAGGCCATCGGCGTTGGGCGCTTGATCAGGTGCAGATCCAGCGTGCGTTGGTTGATGCGGCGCAAGGTGTCTTCCAGGCGCCTGACATCCAGTTCCTGGCGCAACACTTCCTCTTCGGCCTGGGTCAGCAGCAGATTGCCCGCGTCGTACTGTTTGAACACTTCGAAAAACAAGCCGCTGGAAGCCTGTAACTGGCGGTTACTTTTCGGTGCACCGGGGTAGCCGGAAAACACCAGCCCGGCGACCCGGGCGATTTCCCTGAAGCGGCGCAGGGCCAGCTCGCCGGCGTTGAGGCTGGCGATGATGTCGGCCAGCAACTGGTGTTCGCTGAACAATTGCGGCGTCAGGTGCTGGGCCCAGTCGACCTCGGTGGCGCTCAACAGCTCGAAGCCGTAGTCATTCACGGCAATGGAGAAGGTCAGCGGCGTGTCCCGGCTCAGGCGCCAGGCGAGCAGGCTCGCCAGCCCCAGATGCACATGGCGCCCGGCGAAGGGGTAGAGAAACAGGTGCCAGCCTTCCCGGGACTTGAGCACTTCGGCCAGCAACGAATCCTTGCGCGGCAGGGCCGACCACTGGCGCTGCACCTCAAGTAGCGGGCCGACGCTGCGCATTTCCGGGCTGTCGAACACCTTGTGGGCAGCTGCGTCGAACCGGGCGACCACGGCGTCAGCCAGTTCGCTGGACAGTGGCATCCGCCCGCCATTCCAGCGTGGGACGGCGGCCTTCTTGCTCGTAGCCCTTTTCACATAGGCGGTCATGTTTTCCACCCGCACCAGTTCCAGCAAGCGCCCGCTGAACAAAAAGCCATCACCGGGTTTCAACCGGGCGATGAAGCCTTCCTCGACACTGCCCAGCGACCCGCCGCCACCGCCTTTGCTCCAGTACTTCACGTTGATACTGGCATCGCTGACGATGGTGCCGACGCTCATGCGATGGCGCCTGGCCAAGCGGGCATCCGGCACGCGCCAAATGCCGTGCTCATCGGGCTCGACCCGGCGGTAGTCCGGGTAGGCGGTCAGCGAAAGGCCACCATGGCGCACGAAGGCCAGTGCCCACTGCCATTCGGCGTCAGTCAGTTCGCGATAGGCCCAGGCCGTACGAACTTCGGCCAGCAAGTCGTCAGGCACGAACCCGCCGCCAAGCGCCATGCTGACCAAGTGCTGTACGAGCACGTCCAGCGGCTTGTAGGGCGATTCCCTGGGCTCGATCAGACGCGCTTCCACTGCATCTCGCGCGGCAGCGGCTTCCACCAGTTCCAGGCTGTGGGTAGGCACCAGCGTGACCCGCGACGGCCGGCCTGGTGCATGCCCGGAGCGTCCGGCGCGTTGCATCAGACGGGCGACGCCCTTGGCCGAGCCGATCTGCAACACGCGCTCGACCGGCAGAAAGTCCACGCCCAGGTCAAGGCTTGAGGTGCAGACCACGGCCTTGAGATGGCCTTCCTTCAACGCGCGCTCGACCCAGTCCCGCACCTCGCGCGCCAGTGAGCCGTGATGCAGCGCTATCAGCCCGGCCCAGTCAGGCCGCGCCTCCAGCAGCGCCTGATACCAGATTTCTGACTGCGCGCGGGTGTTAGTGAACAGCAGGCAACTGGCGCTGCTGTCCACCTCGGCCAGCACCTGCGGCAGCATGCGCAGCCCCATGTGCCCGGCCCAGGGAAAGCGCTCGATGGCGGGCGGAATCAGGGTGTCAACGATCAGCTCCTTGACCACCTTGCCCTCGACCGTAGTGCCGTTGTCGCCCACCAGCACCTGCTGCGCATGGGCCTGATTGCCCAGCGTTGCCGACAGGCCCCAGACGATCAGCGCAGGGTTCCATTTGCGTAACCGCGCCAGTGCCAGTTGCAACTGCACGCCACGCTTGTTGCCGATCAGCTCGTGCCATTCGTCGACGACGATCATTTTCAGCGTCGAGAAAACCGCCTGGGCATCGGCGCGGGTCAGCAGCAGCGTCAGGCTCTCGGGCGTGGTGATCAGCGCGGAAGGCAGGCGGCGCCCCTGTTTGGCCCGCTCGCTGCTGCTGGTGTCGCCGGTGCGCAGGCCGACGCTCCAGGGAATCTGCAGTTCGCTCAGTGGCGCTTCCAGGGCGCGCGCGGTGTCAGCCGCCAGCGCGCGCATGGGCGTGATCCACAGTACGGTCAAGGGCGCAGCGGGCGGTTTGCGTTTGCGAGTTGTTTCAGCAGCGGGCGCTGCGGGTTGGCGGGCGAAGCGTTGCAGCGCCGCGAACCATACTGAGTAGGTCTTGCCCGCGCCGGTGCTGGCGTGCAGCAGCCCGGATTCGCCGCGGGCCACGGCGTCCCAAACGGCTTTCTGAAAGGCGAAGGGCTTCCAGCTGCGGGCGGCGAACCAGGGTTTGGCGAGGGAGGTGGTTTTCGACATTCGACGGCTCTGACCGGGTTTAAGTCAGAGACCGCCGCTTGACGCAATTAGTTTGATGAGGGTGGCGCTCAGACGCCCTTGGGGCCTTTGACCGCGTCGATGCTCTGCACCACGGCTTCCTCGGCCGCGACTTCGGCCTTGGTCTTGAGCTTGCTCAGCTCTGCGCCGGCCTTGTGGATGCGGGCGCGGGCAATTTCCATGTCGCTGCGGCTCTTGTCCAGCAGCGCCTTGGCCGAACAGTGGCCGGTGATGCCACGAGCCAGCACCGCGCCGCCAATGGCCAGTTGCACCAGCCCGAAAATGCCGCCACGGCGCAGACCCTTGCCCATCATCAGGACGCCGCCGGCCAGCGAGCCGATGCGCTCCCAACCCTGGACGTTCTGTTCCGGAACGTCGTGCAGTGGGCGTTCAACGCGTTTCAGGATCGGGGTATCACTCATGATGCGTTCTCCATGAAAGGTAAGGTCCCTAAAGCTGACTGTCACAAAGGCAAACTGTTCAATGCGTCTGTCGCAACATACGGACTCAGGTGCGATCGGTTTCGCGACCGAACTGCGGCCCGGAGCGGGTGTTGTTGCCCTTGGCCATGCGGTCGTACAACACCACGTTGACGGTGGCGGCCAGGTTCATGCAACCGATGGTGGGGATGTAGACGACGTCCTCGCACCAGTCGCGGATTTCCTTGTCCAGCGAGCCGTCTTCGGGGCCGAAGATGTAGATCGCGCGATCCGGGTGGGTGTACTCGGGCAGGGCGCGGGCGCCTTCCACCAGCTCGACGGCCACCGGTACGCAGCCCAGCGGGATGATCTTTTTCAGGTCATCGATGCCGATCAGCGGGATGTCCTGATGGATCTTCTTGGTGTCGGTGACGAAGTCCCGCGCCCGCTCGTAGCGCTTGCCGGTGTAGAACACCGAGGCCACCCCATAGCAGCCTGCCGCGCGCATCACGGAACCCACGTTTTCCGGGGATTTGGGGTTGTACAAGCCGATGCAGGCGTAACGTTTGTTGGCCACGGGGGAGGGTGCTCGCAGAAGAAAGCGCGGGATTATACGGGAGCGGCAAGTGTTGCGGGGTTTGCGAGCACTGTAGGAGCCGGCTTGCTGGCGAATGCGGTGTGTCATTCACAACATTTGTGCCTGAAAGAATGCATTCGCCAGCAAGCCGGCTCCCACAAGAAAGCAGCTCGCAAGCGAGGTACTACTCGTCTTTCTTCATCATCCCCGCCAGCGCCGCGAACGGGTTGTGCGTGGCCTTGGCGGTTTTCGGCGAGCCCAGCGACGAATCGGAGAAGTATTGCTGGTCGGTGTAACGCGAGTGTTCGTTGTCGTGGCAGAACAGGCAGAGCAGTTCCCAGTTCGAGCCGTCCTGCGGGTTGTTGTCGTGGTTGTGATCACGATGGTGGACGGTCAGCTCGCTCAGGCGCTTGCCGGAAAACTCCCGCGCGCAGCGGCCGCAGACGTGGGGATACATCTTCAGCGCCTTGTCGCGGTAGCCCATTTCCTTGTCGCGCTTGGCGTCGGCCAGGATGCGGTCAAGCTTGGAGGTGTTGGCGGAGCTCATGGTGTCACCTGATTCGTGTGCGGTTGGCAATGGGGCAATTCTAGCGCTTTGCGCACGATCGGGCAGCAGCGCGTGCGGCTGGCAATTTCCGTGCACAGGAGTAGCCTGAGGCCTATTCGAAGATTGGCGGTGGAGGCCAGCGATGAAGGGTTTCATTTGGGTTGCAATCATCGCGGTGCTGCCGGTAGCCGCGCACGCTGCCGAAAGTCTGCAACCGGTGCTCAACACGCCGGAACCGATCGCCGCCACGGCCGGTTCGCCAGGCACTGCAACGCCCACACCGTATCCGCAGATTTCGCCGCCCAGCTTTCCTCACGTAGGTGGGCAGGGCAATCCGCCGTTGTTGCCAAAGATCCCGCAACCCGGGCCGCCGAAGGAGGATGAGCCGTTGCCGGGGCTGCAGCCGCCACCACCGGCCAAACCCAACCCGTGATGTTGCAGATCCGTAGCAGCACGGCTTGCCGGCGGGGCGGTAGGTCTGTAACGAATGCGTCGTCTGACACACCGCTCCCGCCGGCAAGCCGCGCTGCTACGGGATCATTTTTCATCGCCTCGACAGTTCACTCCTGCTGCGCCAGCACCTGCCCATCCATCATGCGCAGCCGCTTGGACATGGCAATTGCAATGGCGCGGATGATCTTGGCGGCGACTTTCGGCGCTTCGTTGATCATCTTGTCCAGCGAGTCCTTGCCCAGGTTGAGCAGGTAGCAACTCGAGGCGGCGATGCAACTGGCCGAGCGGCGTTCGCCGTCCAGCACGGCCATTTCGCCGAAGGCGCGGCCACTGCGCAGTACCGCTGTTTCCACCGGCTTGCCGTCGCCATTGAGCTTTTGCACCGACACCGTGCCCGAATGGATGATGCACATGAAGGTGCCTGCATCGCCCTCGTTGAAGATCGCCTCGCCCTTTTCGATGCTGCTGATGCTGAAGTAACCGGCGGCCGCGGAAAAGTCCGCAGGGCTCAGGGCCAGGAACAGGCCGCAGTCCATCAGCATTTCGCGGATTTCATTGTTCAGAGATGACGGTGTCGGCATGGCATGTACTTGTCGATGGAGTGAAGAAGAAATCTGACCCGCAAAACGGCTCCGGACTACAACGCATCCGGAGCCGTCTGATAGACCCTTGGCCGTTACGAAGTTCCTCAGGTCAGTTGCAATACCTTGAAGATAAATCCGTATTCGAGCGCCACGTCACGCAAACCCTGGTAGCGGCCGCTCATGCCGCCGTGTCCGGCGCCCAGCTCGGTCTTGAGTAGCAGCAGGTTGTCGTCGGTCTTGTGCTCGCGCAATTTTGCCACCCACTTGGCCGCTTCCCAATACTGCACCCGACTGTCGTTGTAGCCGGCGATCACCAACATGGCCGGATACGCCTGGGCGGTGACGTTTTCGTACGGCGCGTAGGCCTTGATCCGCGCGTGTACCTCGGGCTCCTGCGGGTTGCCCCACTCGTCGTATTCGGTCACGGTCAGCGGCAGATCGGGGTCGAGCATGGTGTTGAGCACGTCGACGAACGGCACTTCGGCAATCGCTGCCTTGAACAGCTCGGGGCGCTGATTGACCACTGCGCCGATCAACAGACCACCGGCGCTGCCGCCGCTGATCACCAGTTTGTCGGCGCTGGTCAGGTTGTGTGCAATCAGGTGTTCGGCGCAGCTGATGAAGTCGCCGAAGGTGTTCTGTTTATGCTCCTGCTTGCCGGTGCGATACCAGTTTTCGCCCAGCTCGCCGCCGCCACGCACATGGGCGATGGCAAAGGCGATGCCCCGGTCGAGCAGGCTCAGGCGGGCGTGGGAGAACCACGGGTCCAGGCTTTCGCCGTAGGCGCCATAGCCGTACAGATACAGCGGCACCGGCTGGCCGGCCAGCTCGCGCTTGACCACCAGGCTGATCGGCACCTGCGTGCCGTCCGCCGCTGTCGCCCACAGGCGCTGGCTGATGTAGGCATCGGCGTCGAACACACCCAGAACCGGCGTTTCCTTGAGTACAACCTGTTCCCCCGTGGCCAGAGTCAGCTGGCGCACCTGAGGCGGGCGGTTCAGCGACTGATAGCGCAGGCGGATCTTGTCGCTCTGGAATTCAAGGGTGTCCTGCACATAGAGGTTGTAGGCCGCGTCCGGCAGTTGCACGCGATACGCCGGTAAGCCTTGTGGGTGAACTTCCACGATCGGCAGGCCGCCTTCGCGCAGGCTCAGGGTCAGGCCGCGGGCGTTGAGGCTGAAGCCGTCGAGCATCACGCTGTCGCTGTGGGGGATGAGCGTTTGCCACTCGCTGCGCTGGGGCACACCGCTGGTTTTTTCCGGGGCGTGATACAGCGCGAAATTGATCCCGGCCTGGTTGCTGCGGATCAGCCAGCTCCAGGTGCCGTCGATCAGGCCGTGATCCGCCGAGTATTCGTGGCCTTCGCTGCGCGGCGCCATGCAGACGAACGCTTGCTCCGGCTTGTCGGCATCGAGTACCCAGCTTTCTCCGGTGGTCTTGCTGTCCAGCGCCAGGATCAGCTGGCGTTCGGAACTTGACCGGTAGCAGTGCAGGAAAAACCGCCCGTCCGGCTCGTTGAATACCAGATCGGCCGAATCGTTGCCCAGCCTATGGCGGTAGAGCTTGTGCGGGCGATGGGTTTCGTCCAGCTCGCCGAAGAACAGGGTCTGGCTGTCGTTGGCCCAGGTCATGCTGCCGTCGCAGTCTTCGAACGGCAGGCTGGTGACGGCGCCGGTGGAAAGCTCCTTGACGAACAGCTGGTAGACCTCTTCACCGGTGGTGTCCAGGCTGTAGGCCAGGCGCCGGTGGTCGGGGCTGATATTGAAGGCGCCCAGCGAAAAGAAGCCGCCACCGGCCAGCACGTTGGGGTCGAGCAGCAGTTCTTCGGCGCTTTCATCCACCGTTTGCGAGTCGTCGGCCGGGCGCGGGCAGCGGTAGTGGCGGGCGTATTCGTCGCCCTCGGTGGTGCGGGTGTAATACAGGTACGGCCCCCAGGGCGAAGGCAGCGACAGGTCGGTTTCCAGAATGCGGCCCTTGATCTCCTGGAACAGCGTCTCGCGCAGCGCCTGCTGGTCGGCCAACTGACGTTCCTGATAGTGGTTTTCGGCCTTGAGGTAGTCGAGCACCTCGTCGGTGTCGCGATTCTGCAGCCAGGCATACGGATCGGCGCCGTCGGCCTTGCGGGCGATCGGGGCGCTGGGGGAGTTCACGGAAGAAGGCATGCTGGGCTCTCTCAAAGGGGCTGCGGGCTGCTACGGCTCGGGCTGTGGGGCGATAACTGAAGCCGGTTAAGCCAGGCTTGCGAAAAGTCGTTATCATAAGCGCCTCTGTGCGACACGCGTAGCGTGTCTCCAAGACTTCGAGATGTAGAGTCATCTTGAAGGGGCTTCGGAAGGAGTCCAAGAGCTTGGGTATCCAACCCCAAGAATCAAAACCAACCCAGAAGTCCAACGCTTTCAAGGACTTGTCGCAGCGGCGAATAGCGTAAGCCTAAGGTCGATCAAGCGCTCGGTAGCTCGACCGCAGAGCCGGAACCCCCGGTTTTGGAGTGCATACTAATACTTGCCGTGACACGGCATAACCCATGCGGGAGTGAATCCCCGCTGGGGTTCCTCCTGCTTTTGAAACAGGAGGTAACAAATCTTCGAGCTTGCTGCCCCGGCAGTTCTGGCTCTCATCAAACTGGAGACCCGAGCGAAAGCTCTGTCTGTCATTGTCCATCAACTTCGTTTTCGAGGTAGAAGCGGACTCGTTGTGCGACCAACGATAGCCTAGGAAAACATGCGTCACTGGTAACGGTGGGGTGTGAAGCTTTTCCGACAATGTAGTCCCCGTAAGGGTGTGCATATACCGCGAGGTGATGCACAGATGCTCGGAGCAGTGCCGGGTTGAGACGCTAGGCTGGTTGGCATGGGTAACGTAAGTGAACTGCTGATAAACGCCGTAATTATGAACAAGCCAAAACTGCTGTCAGGCTTGAGCCAAAAGGCATGTGGTCGGATACCTCTGTAGAGGCTTGAGGTACGTCGTCATTGGACCGCCGGTGAAAAGGCAGACCCTAAACCAATCGTGTGACAGGCAGGGAACGTGGTAAGCCCGTATGGCTGCCTTCGGGCAGGCGAACCGCAAGGGGAGCTGTTGGCTGTGCGGGTATGGGATCGCAGAGAAAGCGAAAGCCGGGCTGTAATGGTTCGGATAGGGGTTGGAACATCACCCCACGGGAAACCGGGCAGACTTCTGCGTGGTCTTTTATCGCATGAACTCTGAAGTGAGCTTGTCTCAATAAACCTGTGGGTCCGGCTTTTACGGACCTTGACTAATCCAGCCCTGACGGGAGCGACCATCCCCGTCAGGGGGTGCGTACGTCTTTCGCTTGGGGAAACTTGAGAGGAAGGCAGCATGAAAGAACACAGCCAATTGGCCGTGTCTGCGCCTTCCGGCGCTCCGCAGCAGTGGCATGACATCAATTGGTGTCGTGTTCAGCGGAACGTACGGGCGATGCAGATACGGATTGCGAAGGCTTGTCGGGAAGGCAAACGGCGCAAGGTGAAAGCCCTGCAACGGATGCTGACCCGCTCGCACTCGGCCAGATACTTGGCCGTCCGGCGAGTCACTGAAAACCAAGGCAAACGAACGGCAGGAGTCGACCGCGTGCTTTGGGATACACCTGACGCCAAATGGAATGCGGTAACAAGGTTGAAGCGCCAAGGATATAAGCCACGGCCTTTACGGCGTGTGTTTATTCCAAAGTCAAACGGGAAGGAGCGCCCTCTGGGCATTCCGACCATGACGGACAGGGCAATGCAAGCGTTGTATTTGCTTGCTCTGGCGCCTGTTGCAGAAACCACCGGTGATCCAAATAGCTACGGCTTCAGGATCGAACGTTCGACGGCGGATGCAATGGGGCAGCTGTTCGTATGCCTATCCAAAAAGGTTTCGGCCCAATGGGTATTGGAAGCGGACATCAAAGGCTGCTTTGACCATATCAACCATGACTGGCTGATCACTAATGTCCCAACGGACAGTGTGATCCTTCGAAAGTGGTTGAAGGCTGGCGTGATTCATAAAGGCCAGTTGCAGGCAACGGATGCTGGTACGCCACAGGGTGGAATCATTTCACCTACCTTGGCAAATCTGGTGCTCGATGGACTGGAATCACAGCTCAAGCAACATCTGGGTGTGACAAGGGCCAAGAAGCTGAAAATCAATGTGGTGCGATATGCGGACGACTTTGTGATAACCGGTAACTCGAAAGAGACGCTGGAAAACGAGGTCAGACCTTGGGTAGAACAGTTTCTCGCGGAGCGAGGGCTACAGCTGTCACCTGAGAAAACGCATGTCATACACATTGATCGAGGCTTCGACTTTCTGGGCTGGAACTTCCGCAAATACGAAGGGAAGCTCCTGATCAAACCGAGCAAGAAAAACGTGAAAACGTTCTATCGCAAGGTAAAGGAGGTTATCGACACCAATAAGACGGCAAGGCAGGACTATCTGATAAGACTGCTGAACCCGATCTTGAAAGGCTGGGCGCTTTATCACCAGCCAGTGGTAGCCAAGCAGGCGTATAGCAGGATGGACAATCTGCTGTTCCAAGCGTTATGGCGTTGGGCAAAACGGCGACACCCAAACAAGTCTCTGGAATGGATCAGGAAGAAGTATTTCCGCGCTCATGAAGGTAGACACTGGGTGTACTCCACCACGGTGACGGAGGAAGGTGGGGCAAACAGGACGATCGCTCTGTACTCGCTTGCGAGCACACCGATCGAGCGGCACAAGAAGGTGAGTGGGGAGTACAACCCCTTTGACCCTTCCATGGAAGAAATGGGTGAGAAGCTGCGAATGGCGCGGATGTCTAACAAACTGAAGTACCGCAAGCAGATTCTAAGCCTGTTCCAAAGTCAGAAAGGACTGTGTCAGCTGTGCATGCAACCGATCAACAAGGAGACGGGATGGCACGACCATCACATCATTCACCGCACCCAGGGCGGTGGAGACACCTTGGAGAACCGGGTACTATTGCACCCTGTGTGTCATCAGCAGCTCCATAGCCGCGGGTTGACAGTAAACAAGCCGGCTCCGCAAGGGGCTTATTAAAGACTTGAGCCGTATGCGCTGAAAGGCGCACGTACGGTTCTTAGGGGGAGGCAGACCAGTAATGGTCTGTCTCCACCCGACTTACCTGCCTTACCACGGACGTCATGACCGACAACGACTATCTGATTGCCTGGGGCCTTTACGCATTCGCTGCGTTGGGTTGTCTGTTGGTGTGGTTCAAGCTGACCGGCTGGATGTGGCGCTACCTGCGCGAGCCGCTGCGGGTCATCGGTGCGGTGCTGCTGTTCTGCCCGACCGTGATCGACCCGGTCAAGGAAACCTACGCCCCGGCGCTGGCCATCAGCGCACTGGATCTGGCCTTCAAGGTTGGCAACAACGTCTGGCGCGCGGTGCTCGACCTTGCCACCTACGGCGCTGTCGCGCTGGGCCTGTATGTCATCTTCGCGCTGATCCGCCTGCCATTCTTGCGCCGCAAGAAAGCCCGCCAGGCCCACGCCGAAGCCGCTGCCGCCCAGGCCGCCGCCGAGCTCAAGGCCGAGGACGAGCCGTTTGCCGCGCAAGGCCCGAGCCGCTATGCCAGCCAGCCTGCTCCGGCCAATGGTTCTGGCAATAACGGCAACAATGGCGGCCGTTACCGGGTCGAACCCAAGTTGTGACCGCCTGCTGAACCTGTCGAGACCTGCGCATGTGTGAACTTCTGGGCATGAGTGCCAACGTACCGACCGACATCGTCTTCAGCTTTACCGGGCTGATGCAGCGAGGCGGTCGCACCGGCCCCCACCGCGACGGCTGGGGCATCGGCTTCTACGAAGGCCGCGGCCTGCGTCTGTTCCAGGACCCGGCGGCCAGCAGCGAGTCGGAAGTGGCGCAACTGGTGCAGCGCTATCCGATCAAGAGCGAAGTGGTTATCGGCCACATTCGCCAGGCCAACGTCGGCAAGGTCTGCCTGTCCAACACTCACCCTTTTGTACGCGAACTCTGGGGCCGCAACTGGTGCTTCGCCCATAACGGCCAGTTGGCGGACTTTCACCCCAGCGCGACCTTCTACCGCCCGGTAGGCGATACGGACAGCGAGGCGGCGTTCTGCGATCTGCTTAATCGCGTGCGCGAAGCGTTTCCGGAGCCGGTCGAGGTCGAGCAACTGCTGCCGACGCTGGTCGGCGCCTGTAACGAATATCGCAGCAAAGGCGTGTTCAACGGCCTGCTCAGCGATGGCGACTGGCTGTTCTGCTTCTGCTCGACCAAGCTTGTGCACATCACCCGACGCGCACCGTTCGGGCCGGCCAGGCTCAAGGACGTCGACGTGATCGTCGATTTCCAGGCCGAAACCACGCCCAACGATGTGGTCACGGTCATTGCCACTGAGCCTTTGACCGAGGACGAAATCTGGAACCGCTACGAGCCCGGCCACTGGAGCCTGTGGCGTCGCGGCGAATGCGTGGCCCAGGGCCGGACTGACTGAAGAGGTATGCATGCTGCGTAGCTACGTACGATTGGTGTTGTTCACCGCAGGCCTGTTGATCGGCGTGCAGATTCCCGGCTTCATCAGCGATTACACCAAGCGCGTCGAAGCGCACCTGATGGAAGCCCAGCAAAACCTGCGCGGCTACAACGAAACCGCCCAGCGCTTCTTCAATGGCGACGTGCAGGCTCTGATCCAGCACTACCGCAGCAGCGAAGACCCGGTGTTCCGCACCGACGCCAACAACATCGCCAACCTGCTGACCCGCAATCAGGTCCTCGACCGCGAATGGATGGCCCTGCAAGGCCCCTGGTACAGCCGCGCATTCCATGTCATCACGGCTGCCGACCCGGCCATCCGCACCGAAACCTGGAACGGTTACACCTGGCAAGTGCTGCTCTCGCCGGAAGTCATCGGCTGGGGCCTGGTGTGCGCCTTGCTGTTCTCGCTGGTGATCGAGAGTTTTGTGGTGTTCATCGACTGGGTGTTCGTCGGCCGGCATCACGTGCGGCCGGTCAATCGCGACTGGCGTTAAGTTAAGGCCGTTTCATCGCGTCTTGCGCCTGGCTCGATTCTGTAGGAGCGAATTCATTCGCGAAAAATGGATCAGGCGATACATATGCATCGCCTGATCTCGCGCTTCGCGAATGAATTCGCTCCTACAGTTGATGCGTCAATCCGATAGATTCATGAGGCGCCTTCCGGCACATCCCTGCACGTAGCAGCACGGCTTGCCGGCGGGGCGGTCTGTCTGTGACGAGTATGTCGTCTGATACGCGTCATTCGCGGGCAAGCGCGCTCCTACAGTCTCAGCATTACTTCGCCAAATACCGCATCCCTTCCTCCAGCCCGCGCAGCGTCAACGGGTACATCTGATCCTCGATCAGATCGCGCACGATGTTGGTGGAGGTGGTGTAGCCCCAGGCGTCCTTGGGGTAGGGGTTGATCCAGATGATTTTCTTGAACTTGGCCTGGAAGCGCTGCATCCAGACATAGCCGGCTTCTTCGTTCCAGTGTTCGACGCTGCCGCCCGGCTGGGTGATTTCGTACGGGGCCATGGCGGCGTCGCCGATGAAGATGACTTTGTAGTCGGCGCCGTATTTGTGCAGCAGGTCCTGGGTGGAGGTGCGTTCGGAGGTGCGGCGCAGGTTGTTCTTCCACACCGATTCATAAATGAAGTTGTGGAAGTAGAAGTATTCCATGTGCTTGAACTCGGTCTTGCAGGCCGAGAACAGTTCTTCGCAGATCTTCACGTGGGCGTCCATCGAGCCGCCGATGTCGAACAGCAGCAACAGCTTGATGGTGTTGCGTCGTTCGGGGCGCATCTGGATGTTCAGCAGGCCTGCGTCGCGGGCGGTGTGGTCGATGGTGCCGTCGATGTCCAGCTCATCCGCCGCGCCCTGGCGGGCGAACTTGCGCAGGCGGCGCAGGGCCACCTTGATGTTGCGGGTGCCCAGTTCCACCTGATCGTCGAGGTTCTTGTACTCGCGCTGATCCCACACCTTGGCCGCCTTGCCCTGGCGATTGCCTGCGTCGCCCACGCGGATGCCTTCGGGGTTGTAGCCGCCGGAGCCGAACGGGCTGGTGCCGCCGGTGCCGATCCACTTGTTGCCGCCTGCGTGGCGTTCCTTCTGTTCTTCCAGGCGCTTCTTGAACTCTTCGATGAGCTTGTCCAGCCCGCCCAGGGACTGGATCTGCGCGCGTTCCTCGTCGGTCAGCGAGCGCTCGAATTCCTTGCGCAGCCAGTCCTCGGGAATCAGCGCCTGCAGGTGGTCGTCGAGTTTTTCCAGGCCATTGAAGTAGGCGCCGAAGGCCCGGTCGAACTTGTCGTAGTGGCGCTCGTCCTTCACCAGGATCGCCCGCGACAGGTAATAGAACTCGTCCATGTCGGCGAAGGTCACCCGGTGTTTCAGGGCGTTGATCAGATCCAGCAGCTCCCGGACCGAAACCGGCACCTTGGCCGCGCGCATTTCATTGAACAGATTGAGCAACATAATCGGTTTCCCGCAGGTGTTCCGCAGCGTTAGCGATTGCCGCGACGGCTCATGAAGGCCAGTCGTTCGAGCAACTGC
Source organism: Pseudomonas sp. 2 (assembly GCF_056627435.1). NCBI lineage: Bacteria > Pseudomonadati > Pseudomonadota > Gammaproteobacteria > Pseudomonadales > Pseudomonadaceae > Pseudomonas > Pseudomonas sp. 2. The sequence continues at coordinate 173,082 of NZ_JBWXNG010000002.1, read as the reverse complement.
ACGTCCTGCTCGTTCTTGACCAGGGCGCCGGCCAGCGGCGGGATGGCCTTGGTCGGGTCACGTTCGCGCAACACGGCCTCGCCGATGTTGTCGGCCATCAGCAGCTTGAGCCAGTCCACCAGCTCCGAGGTCGAGGGTTTCTTCTTCAGGCCCGGCACCTTGCGCACGTCGAAGAACACGTCCAGCGCTTCGCTGACCAGGTCCTTCTTGATGTCGGGGTAGTGCACGTCGACGATCTGCTGCAGGGTGTTGCGGTCCGGGAAGGCGATGTAATGGAAGAAGCAGCGGCGCAGGAAGGCGTCCGGCAGCTCTTTCTCGTTGTTGGAGGTAATGATGATGATCGGGCGCTTCTTGGCCTTGATCGTCTCGTCGATCTCGTAGACGTAGAACTCCATCTTGTCGAGTTCTTGCAGCAGGTCGTTGGGGAATTCGATGTCGGCCTTGTCGATCTCGTCGATCAGCAGAATCACCCGCTCGTCGGCCTCGAACGCTTCCCACAGCTTGCCCTTTTTCAGGTAATTGCGAACGTCGTGGACCTTGTCGACACCCAGCTGCGAGTCGCGCAGACGGCTGACCGCATCGTATTCGTACAAGCCCTGATGGGCCTTGGTGGTCGACTTGATGTGCCAGGTGATCAGCTTGGCGCCAAAGGACTCGGCCAGTTGCTCGGCGAGCATGGTCTTGCCGGTGCCAGGCTCACCCTTGACCAGCAGCGGACGCTCCAGGGTGATGGCGGCGTTGACCGCAAGCTTGAGGTCGTCGGTGGCGACATAGGCGCGAGTGCCTTCGAATTTCATCGGAAAATCCTCGAACGTGACGTGCAAACCCATGTGGCGCACGGCAATAGCTGTACAGAATGAATCCCGCGACTATAACGCGCAGCCCGCGCCGCTGTGAACGCGGACGGATTATTCAGTAGCTGAATGGTGGGTCAGGTTGTGGACGTGATGCGATCAGAGAACGCAATGTCCTGTTAGGAGTGAGCTGCTCGCGAATGCGGTGTGCCAGGCAGTGTTGAGTTGTCTGATACGCCGCTTTCGCGAGCAAGCTCACTCCCACAGGTTTTGTGTGAGTGCAAAGTGGTTACTGCGCCTGGCTCTTCCCACTGTCATACCGCGTGTTGAACGCCTGCACGAACGCATTGCGCAGGATCTGCAAAAACGCCTGGAACGCGCTGACGTCCTGCTTGTGCACGCTGCCGCTCAATTCGACGCGGGTGGCGAACTGGTTTTTGCGCTGGTTCTTGAGCACGGTTTCGCCGGCGCCGACCATGGCTTCCCAGATGGAGCGGAAGAAGCCCTTGTTCTGGTTCTCGACGTCCTGTTGCCAGTTGAAGATGTCGACGTCGCGCAGCAGGGGTTTGATGTAGCCGGTCAGCTGGCCCTTGTTGGCCTGGGCTTCGATGACGATGTCGCCGCTGCCGGCGTTGAAGTCGAACTTGCCGTAGGCCGAGGCGAGGTCGTTCAGGCGCTTGAGTTGCAGGTCGGTGGCGCGCAGCTTGAAGTCGAAGTTTTCGAAATTGCTCAGGGGGTCGAAGGTGGCGCTGGTTTCCAGCGGCGCGTGGCCTTCCAGCAGGGCCTTGCCTTCGAAGCGGGCGTCACGTTTGCCGGCGGTGTCGACCACGTTGGTCAGGTTGTAGACGCTGGCGTTGACCTCGGTGGCCTCGATTTTTACCCGCGGTGTGGAGTTGAAGTTGCTGAAGGTGATCTTGCCGTCCGTCACCCGCACTTCGTTGAGAGTGATGGGCAACAGTTTGTTCAGCTGGGCGCGCCAGTCGGTCCCGGCACCGGTCTGGGACTGCTGTTTGTCGGCGCCGCCGTCGACGAAGTTGAGTTCCGGACTGACGAACGCAACCTGCGCCACCACCGCGTGGTCGTACCAGAGTGAGTGCCAGCTGACGGCCAGGTCGATCACCGGCGCCTTGAGCAACGGGACCGGGACCTTGCCGTCGACCTTGACGATCGAAAGGCCGTTGACCTTGTACGCGCCGCGCCACAGGGCCAGGTCAATGTCGGCGACGTGGCCGCGGTATTCGCCCATGTCGGCGAGTTTGTCGTTCAGATAGCTGCGCACCGCGTAAGGCAGCGCGATCTGAATGGCGATCAACAGCGCGATCAGGCCCACGACTGTCCACAGTGGCCAGCTATAGCGACGTTTCATGGCAAGGCTCTCCGGTTGCCGACTGATGACTGCCTGATTTGTTGACTGCCTTGCTGGTTGACTGTAGGCGATGTCACAGGTTCGCTGTGACTGGACGCAATACAGGCCTTGGGCATACGCTTCGGGCTTTTCTTCAAACCTGCACAAGGACCCGGTCATGAGCCGTATTTACGCAGACAACGCCCACTCCATTGGCAATACGCCACTGGTGCAGATCAACCGCATCGCGCCACGCGGGGTCACCATCCTGGCCAAGATCGAAGGGCGTAATCCGGGGTATTCGGTTAAATGCCGGATCGGCGCGAACATGATCTGGGATGCTGAGAGCAAGGGTAAGCTCAAGCCCGGCATGACCATCGTCGAGCCGACCTCGGGCAACACCGGGATTGGCCTGGCGTTTGTTGCTGCGGCGCGCGGTTACAAACTGGTGCTGACCATGCCCGCTTCCATGAGCATCGAGCGACGCAAGGTGCTCAAGGCGCTGGGCGCCGAGCTGGTGCTGACCGAGCCTGCCAAGGGCATGAAAGGCTCCATCGCCAAGGCCGAAGAACTGGTGGCCAGCGATCCGTCCAAGTACTTCATGCCTGCGCAGTTCGAGAACCCGGCCAACCCGGCCATTCACGAAAAGACCACGGGGCCTGAAATCTGGAACGACACCGACGGCGCCATCGACGTGCTGGTGGCCGGCGTAGGCACTGGCGGCACCATCACTGGCGTGTCGCGCTACATCAAGAACACCATGGGCAAGCCGATCGTCTCGGTGGCGGTGGAGCCGATGACGTCGCCGATCATTACCCAGGCCAAGGCCGGCCAGGAAATCACTCCAAGCCCGCACAAGATTCAGGGTATCGGCGCCGGTTTCATTCCGAAGAACCTGGATCTGGACATCGTCGACCGGGTCGAGCTGGTCAGCGAAGAAGAAGCCAAGGTCATGGCCCTGCGCCTGATGACCGAGGAGGGGATTCTGTGCGGTATCTCCTGCGGCGCAGCCATGCAGGCCGCGGTGCGCCTGGCCGAGAAGCCGGAAATGCAGGGCAAGACCATCGTGGTGATCCTGCCGGATTCGGGCGAGCGCTACCTGTCGAGCATGCTGTTCACCGACCTGTTTACTGAACAGGAGCTGACCCAGTAGTCGCCAAGGCAGGCCGCGCGGCTTTTTACCGGGCCTGCGAAGGCTTATAGTGGCCGCCATCCGGCCCTGCCAAAGGCTTGTTTCAAGTCAAATGGTGAGGTCGCGTGGCGGTTTAATTTATAAGGTCACTGACAGCGGCACATTTGGCGGTTCGCTATTGCCTGTTCCAAGGAGAGATTCATGACCCTTTCATTCGCTGCCAAGGCGGCGATCCTGCTGCTGTTTCTGGGCAGCACGCTGTATGTGCATCTGCGCGGCAAGGCGCGTTTGCCGGTATTGCGCCAGTTCGTGAACCACTCTGCGCTGTTCGCTCCTTACAACGCCTTGATGTATCTGTTTTCCAGCGTGCCGTCCAAGCCGTATCTGGACCGCAGCAAGTTCCCGGAACTGGACGTGCTCAAGGACAACTGGGAGGTCATTCGCGACGAGGCGATGCACCTGTTCGACGAGGGCTACATCCGCGCGGCCGCCAAGGACAACGACGCCGGTTTCGGTTCGTTCTTCAAGAAGGGCTGGAAGCGCTTTTACCTGAAGTGGTACGACAAACCGCTGCCGTCGGCCGAAGTGCTGTGCCCGAAAACCGTCGAGCTGGTCAGCCGCATTCCCAACGTGAAAGGCGCGATGTTCGCGTTGTTGCCCGGCGGCAGTCATTTGAACCCGCACCGCGATCCGTTCGCCGGTTCCCTGCGTTATCACCTGGGACTGTCGACGCCCAACTCCGACGATTGCCGGATTTTCGTCGATGGCAAGGTCTACGCCTGGCGTGACGGCGAAGACGTGATGTTCGATGAAACCTATGTGCACTGGGTCAAGAACGAAACCGACGTGACCCGCGTGATCCTGTTCTGCGACATCGAGCGGCCGTTGAGCAACCGTTTCATGACCGCCGTCAACCGCAGCGTCAGTGCGTTTCTCGGGCGTGCCACCGCACCGCAGAACACCGACGACGAGCGCGTCGGCGGGATCAACCAGGCCTACGCCTTCAGCAAGCGTTTCAGCAATGCGTTCAGCGGCAAGGTCAAGCAGTTCAAGCGCGCCAATCCCAAGGCCTACCGCATCCTGCGCCCGGTGCTGGCGGTGGTCGTGCTGACCCTCTTGGGCTACTGGCTGTTCGGCTGATACAAACTGTTGCAACAATCACCGCGCGCTGGTTATAGTCAGCGCCGGTGTCTTGAAACACGTCGAAACACCACACCCCAATCCGAAGAAGATCAGCGCCATGCCTGCTTCCCGCCCACTGTTCACGTTCGATGCCGCAGCTTCTGCTGTGGGGACTCCGTGTGGCGACCAGCAAGCGTTCTACATCACGCGCTATCCACCTCCATCTCCTGTGACCTCTGCGGTTGTGTGCGCTGCCGTTGCGCCGCCAGCCGTGGTCGTGCTTGGCTGATCGACTGCCTTCGCGCTGTCGGTTCACGCCTGCAAAGCCCAACAAAACGTTTGTGAATCCGGTTCTCGGGCCGGGTCCGATTTTGTCTGAATCACAGGTGACACCATGTTTGCCAACAAAGCCCTGGCCTCGATGGCCACGACTACGCTGTTCGTCCTGCTCTGGAGCAGTGGCGCGATCGTTTCCAAGTGGGGCCTGACCCACGCTTCGCCCTTTGCCTTTCTGCTGTTTCGTTTCCTGCTGGCGCTGATCGCGCTGGCGATCCTCATCCCGACCCTGGGCTACAAACTGCCCGCCACACGCCGGTCGATGCGCTATGCGTTGGCGACCGGCGCGATTCTGCTGGGCGCCTATCAGATCTGCTACCTGCTGGCGCTGGACATGAAAGTGGCGCCGGGCGTCATGGCGACCATCATGGGTGTGCAACCGATCCTGACCGCCGTGTTGGTGGAACGCAGCCGCGCATGGTCGCGGATGTTCGGCCTGTGTCTGGGGCTGGCGGGGTTGGTGCTGGTGGTTTTTCAGGGCATCGGCGATGGCGGTTCGCTGGCGGGTATGGCCTTTGGCGTGTTGGGGATGCTGGCGATGACCGGCGGCTCGATCATGCAGAAGCGCATCACCGACAACCCGCTGGGCACGCTGCCGGTCCAGTACTTCGCCGGGACGCTGGTGTGCGCGGCGTTCGTGCCGTTTCAGGCGTTTCACTTCGAGCACAACTTCGGCTTCTACGTGCCGGTGCTGTACATGGGCCTGGTGGTCTCGGTGCTGGCGACCTTCCTGCTGTACCGGCTGATCGCCCAGGGCAATCTGGTGAATGTCACCAGCCTGTTCTACCTGGTGCCGGCGGTGACGGCGATCATGGATTACCTGATCTTCGGCAATCGCCTGGCGCTGCTGAGCCTGTTGGGGATGGTGCTGATCGTGGTGGGGCTGGTGTTTGTGTTTCGTAAGGTGAAGTAACGCCGCAAGGGATACACCACCCCCGTAGCAGCACGGCTTGCCGGCGGGGCGGTGTATCTGTAACGAAGATGTCGACTGACACACCGCCCCGCCGGCAAGCCGTGCTGCTACGGGGGAGGGTGGTGTGGAGACGTTTGCGGGTTACAACACAAACCGCGTCACCAGGCCGTTCAAATCAACGGCCAGGCGCGACAATTCCTGGCTGGCCGCCGAGGTCTGGGTGGCGCCTGCGGCGGTCTGGGTCGACAGGTCGCGGATGTTCACCAGGCTGCGATCCACTTCCCGGGCCACCAGCGACTGCTGCTCTGCCGCGCTGGCGATGACTAGGTTGCGCTGGTTGATCTGCGAGATCGCGGCGGTGATTTTCTCCAGCGCCTGGCCCGCGCCACTGGCCCGTTGCAGGGTCTGTTCAGCCTGGGTCGCGCTGTTCTGCATGGCGCCGACGGTCTGCTGGGTGCCGGTCTGGATGCTGCTGATCATCTGCTCGATTTCCTGGGTCGAGTCCTGGGTGCGCTGGGCCAGCGAGCGAACCTCATCAGCGACCACCGCAAACCCACGCCCGGCTTCACCCGCCCGCGCCGCCTCGATGGCGGCGTTGAGCGCCAAAAGGTTGGTCTGCCCGGCGATGCCGCGAATCACTTCCAGCACCTTGCTGATGTCCTGTGCCTGATCGGCCAGCCCTTGGGCCTGGGTCGACGCGTCCATGACTTCATCCACCAGCCCCTGAATCGACGCGATGGTCTCGCTGACCTGGCGATGGCCGTGCTGGCTGTCGGCGTCGGACGCGCGGGATGCTTCGGAGGTGGACACCGCGTTGCTCGCCACTTCGTCCACCGCCGCGCTCATCTCGGTGACGGCGGTGGCGGCCAGTTCGATCTCGTCGTTCTGCGCCTGCAGGCTGCGGGTGCTCTGTTCCATCACCGAGCTCATTTCCTCGGCTGCCGAGGCCAGTTGCTGCGACGACTCGCTGATGCCGCGAATGGTCGAGCGCAGGTTCTGTTGCATAGTCGAGAGTGCCGTCAGCAACTGCGCCGGTTCGTCCCGGCCTTGATGGGTGATATGAGCGGTGAGGTTGCCGCCAGCGATGGTCTGCGCCACGCTCAGCGCTTCGCTGATGGGGCGCACGATGCTGCGGGTGAGGGCCCAGGCCAGAATCAGGGTCAGCGTCAGGGACAGCACGATGATCGAGGCGACGATGGTCTGCGATTGATCGTAGACGCGGGTCGCTTCCTTGACGGCGTCATCGGCGCCTTGCTGGTTCAGGGCGATCATTCCTTCCAGCGCAGAGTCCAGCTTGCGGCCGATGGCTGAGAGTTCGCTGTTGATTCGCGCCACGGCCTGATCGACCTGGCCGGCGTCGATGCTGACGATGGCCTGGTCCAGCACCCGCTGGTAATCGTTGAACAGGTCAGACACTTCGGCGAGACGTGCCAGTTCCTGTGGGGCGCTGGCGTGGGATCTGTACTCGGTCAGGTGCTTCTGCCAGGCGCTGCGTTCTTCGCCGATGACACCCTGGCTCTTGCGATGGCTGCCCGGGTCGCTGTTGGCGATCAGGCGCAGCGCTTCCATGCGTATGGTCATGACGTTTTCGGTTGCGTCGTGCATGGCTTCGATTCTGGGCATCCACGACTGCTCCAGCACTTCGGCGCTGGAACGCAGCCAGGCCATCTTGATCAGGCAGAACACCCCGACCATCGCCAGCAAGACGCCGACCAACCCAAAACCCAATCCCGCCCTGATCCCGATACGCATGTTTCTGATGGACATCTACAACTCCTTTGGCACTCGAAAGTAGGTTCTCCAAGCCTTTTTTGTATTTTTGTGCGGTGGCTTTCGCGCCTGTATATCAAATAGCTATCATCTTGATAAAGGCGAGGTTTTTGCCGGAAAGGGTGATTTCGGGAGGGCGGGAAAGTTGAAGTTTGGTGAGGCTGATGTGTAACGCGGATGAAACAGATCGCCAACCCCAGCAGGCGCGGGGGTTGCAAGTTGTTCTCATTTGTTAAGTTTTGATCAAACGACCGTTCTATTCCTGACCAAACGGTCGAACTAAAATAAATGTGTCGAAACACGTCTTTACGACGAACAACCTTTGTAGGAGCGCGCTTGCCCGCGACTGCGGTGGGTCTGTAAAAAATAATTCAGCAGGCCCATCGCAGTTGCGGGCAAGCGCGCTCCTACAAGATTCGCATTCAGCTCAGGCTCACGTGGCGGCTCAACAGCGCGCGCAACGCCGCCGGTTTGACCGGCTTGGCAAGATATTCGAGGCCCGCCGCGTGCACCTGGGCCAGCAATTCCGGGCGGCCGTCGGCGCTGATCAACACGCCCGGCACCGGTTCACCCAGTTGCGTGCGCAGCCAGGCCATGACTTCGGTGCCGGTGTCGCCGTGGTCCAGGTGGTAGTCCACCAGCGCCAAGTGCGGGCGCACGCCGTCGTCGAGCAGGCTCTGGCATTCCTCGCGGTTGCGCGCGGTCCAGACCTGGCAGCCCCAGCGGCTGAGCAGGCTGTTCATGCCGATCAGGATGCTGTCTTCGTTGTCGACACACAGCACCTGCGTGCCGTTGAGGGCCGCGCGCTTGGGTTGCGCGCTGGCCTGCGGGACCGGTTGGTTTCGCGCCAATGGCACCGTAACGCTGAACACGCTGCCCTTGCCCGGCCAGGAGCGTACTTCCAGGCTGTGGCCCAGCACCCGGCACAAACCATCGGCGATCGCCAGGCCTAGGCCCAAGCCTTTTTCGGCGCGGGTCTGGTGGCTGTCCAGGCGTTTGAATTCTTCGAAGATCACCTGACGCTTGTCTTCGGGAATGCCCGGGCCACGGTCCCAGACTTCCAGGCTCAGGTGCTGGCCCTTGCGCCGTACGCCCAGCAGGATCGGCCCCTTGGCGTAGCGGAAGGCGTTGGTGAGGAAATTCTGCAGCACCCGACGCAGCAACTTCACGTCACTGGCGACCCGCAATTGGCTGCCGCGCACACGGAAGCTCAAACCCTGTTCCTGAGCCAGTGCCTTGAATTCGGCGCCCAGGGTGTCGAACAGATTGTTGAGCGGGAAGGGCGCGATGGTCGGTGTGAATTTGCCGTTTTCCAGGCGGGAAATATCCAGCAGGTCGCTGATCAGGTCTTCGGCCGAACGCAGCGAGCTGTCCAGATGGTGGATCAGCTTGCGCGCCTCATCGGGCACGTTGTCGTCGGTGTGCAAAAGGGCCGCCGAGAACAGCCGCGCGGCGTTCATCGGCTGCATCAGGTCATGGCTGACCGCGGCGAGAAAACGCGTCTTGGACTGGTTCGCCGCTTCCGCGTGGGCCTTGGCTTCGGTCAGGGCCAGGTTCAGTTGCGACAGCTCACGGGTGCGTTCGGCCACCCGTTGTTCGAGGCTTTCATTGACGCCCTTGAGCGCCTGCTCGGCCTCGCGGAACGCGGTGATGTCGGTGAAACTCATGACGAAGCCGCCGCCGGGCATCGGGTTGCCGATCAGCTCGATCACCCGGCCATTGGGGAACAGACGTTCGGAGGTATGCGCGCGGCCCTGGCGCATCCAGTGCAGGCGCCGGGCCACGTGCACCTCGGCCTCGCCCGGGCCGAGCAGGCCGCGTTCGGCGTTGTAGCGGATGATGTCGGCGATCGGCCGGCCGACGCTGATCAGGCCTTCGGGGTAATTGAACAGCTCCAGATAGCGGTCGTTCCAGGCCACCAGGCGCAGGTTCTGATCCACCACGCTGATGCCCTGGGTGATGTTCTCGATGGCGCCTTGCAGCAGCGCGCGGTTGAACTGCAGCACCTCCGAGGCTTCGTCGGCGATGCGCACCACGTCTTCGAGCTGCATGTCGCGGCCTTCGATGGCGGCCTTGACCACCGCGCGGGTCGACGAGGTGCCGAGCACGCCCGCCAGCAGCCGTTCGGTGTGGGCGATCCACTCGCCGTTGGCGTTCTGGTTGGGGTTGAAGCCCTTGCCCTGCCGATAGGCGAAGCGGATGAAGCTCTGCTGGGCGCGCTCTTCACCGACGAAGCGCGCCGAGAGCTTGAGCAAATCCTCGATCTGCACCGCCAACAGCGATCGGTTGTTGGGCCGCGCCTGCAATTCCTGGCCGATGAAGCGCCCGGCCTGCCAGTGCTCCGACACGCGGGTGCGCGACAGCAGCGAGACCCAGGCGAACAGGATGAAGTTGCCCGCCATCGACAGCAGCACGCCCTGGGTCAGCGGGCTGATCGGCAGGTTGAACGGGTTGCTGTGCAGCCAGGCCAGCAGTGGGAAGCTGTTCAGCGACCAGCCCATGCTGTGGGCGGTGATCGGCAGTACCAGGGTGTAGAACCAGATGAACACCCCGGCGGCGAGCCCGGCGAACACGCCGCGGCGGTTGGCCTGCTTCCAGTACAGCGCGCCGATCATGGCAGGCGCCAGCTGGGTGATGGCGGCGAACGCCACCTGGCCGATGGTCGCCAGACTGGCGGTGGAACCCAGCAGCCGGTAACTCACGTAGGCCAGCAGCAGAATGACCACGATGCTGACCCGGCGCACCGACAGCATCCAGTAACGAAACACCTCGAACGGCCGCTCGGCGGTTTTGCGCCGCAGCAGCCACGGCAGCAGCATGTCGTTGGAGACCATGGTCGACAGCGCCACACTGGCGACGATCACCATGCCGGTCGCCGCCGATGCGCCACCGATGAACGCCAGCATCGCCAGCGCCGGGTGAGCGTGGGCCAGCGGCACGCTGATGACGAAGGAGTCGGGCAGCACCGAGCCTGGCAGCAGCATTTGCCCGGCCAGTGCGATCGGCACAACGAACAGCCCGGCCAGCAGCAAGTAGGCCGGAAACACCCACTTGGCCAGGCGCAGGTCCTGGGGCTCGATGTTCTCCACCACCGTGACGTGGAACTGCCGCGGCAGGCAGACGATGGCCATCATCGCCACGCCGGTCTGCACCACCATCGACGGCCAGTTGATGGTTTCTTTCCAGTACTCCTCCAGGCGCGGTGCGAGCATCGCCTGATTGAACAGATCGTCGACCCCGTCATAGAGGCCGAAGGTCACGAACACCCCCACGGCCATGAAGGCGAACAGCTTGACCAGCGATTCGAAGGCGATGGCCAGGACCATGCCGCGGTGGTGTTCGGTGGCGTCCAGGTTGCGCGTGCCGAACACGATGGTGAACAGCGCCAGCACCAGCGAGACCACCAGCGCAGTGTCCTGGGCGCGGGTGCCCGCGGCGTCGGCGCCGGCACCGATCAGGATGTTCACGCCCAGGACGATGCCCTTGAGTTGCAGGGCGATGTAGGGCAGCACGCCGATCAGGCAGATCAGCGCCACCACCACCGCCAGCGTCTGGGATTTGCCGTAGCGGGCGGCGATGAAGTCGGCGATCGAGGTGATGTTTTCCTGTTTGCTGATCAGCACCATTTTCTGCAGCACCCAGGGCGCCAGCAGCAGGAGAAGAATGGGGCCCAGGTAGATCGGCAGGAACGACCACAATTGCTCGGCTGCCTGGCCCACGGCGCCGAAGAAGGTCCAGCTGGTGCAATAGACGGCCAGCGACAGGCTGTACACCCACGCGCGCAACCGAGGGGGCAGGGCGGCGCTGCGGCGGTCGCCGTAGAAAGCGATGGCGAACATGATGGCCATATAGGCCAGGGCGACGGCGGCGATCAGTCCGCTGGACAGCGACATGGGAACTCCAGACTCAGGCACGTAACGTTTGCGCGGCAATCCTTCTGCGCCCGGACAGTCTCGCACGGCTGTGGGCGTTCGTCTTTCTCGACCAAGGTCGCAGCGGCGGGGTGTCGCAGACGCATCGGTTGTGGCGTATATCTGCTAAATCTATGACCTATAGAGAAACTACCCGCTTAGTAGATATTTACTCAGGCCGTAACATGAATCCCACCTCACACGAGGACAGGAGCCCGTTCATGACTTACGCCACGTTCAACCCCGGCAGACCCTTCAGCCAACTGAGCCACCCCAGCGAAGTGATCCGCCAGTTCACCCCCAACTGGTTCGCCGCGACCATGGGCACCGGGATTCTCTCGGCCGTGCTGACCCAGTTGCCGGTGCAGATTCCCGGCCTGTTTCATCTGGCCGAGGCGCTGTGGATGCTCAACATCCTGATGTTCCTCACCTTTGCGTTGCTCTACACCGCGCGCTGGGTGATGTTTTTCGATCAGGCGCGGCGGGTGTTCGGGCATTCCACGGTGTCGATGTTCTTCGGAACCATCCCGATGGGCATGGCGACCATCATCAACGGCCTGTTCATCTTCGGCCTGCCGCGTTGGGGCGAAGGCGTGCTGCCGCTGGCCGAGGCGCTGTGGTGGCTGGATGTGGCGATGTCGCTGGCCTGTGGCGTGCTGATCCCGTTCATGATGTTCACTCGCCAGGAGCACCGGATCGACCAGATGACCGCCGTCTGGCTGTTGCCGGTGGTGGCGGCTGAAGTCGCGGCGGCCAGCGGTGGCCTGCTGGCGCCGCATCTGGTCAGCAGCCACAGCCAGTTCAGCGTGCTGATTACCAGTTACGTGCTATGGGCGCTGTCGGTACCGGTGGCGTTCAGCATTCTGACGATCCTGCTGTTGCGCATGGCCTTGCACAAGTTGCCCCACGAAAGCATGGCGTCGTCGAGCTGGCTGGCGCTGGGGCCGATCAGCACCGGGGCCTATGGGCTGATCGTGCTCGGCGCCGATTCTCCCGCCATTTTCGCCGCCAATGGCCTGGCAGGCGTGGGCGAGATCGCCTCGGGGCTGGGGCTGATCGGCGGGATCATCCTCTGGGGCGTGGGCGTCTGGTGGTTGTTGATGGCGGTGCTGATCACCGTTCGCTACCTGCGCAATGGCATGCCGTTCAACCTGGGCTGGTGGGGCTTTACCTTTCCCATCGGCGTCTTCGCCCTGACCACCCTCAAGCTGGGCGCGGTGTTGCACCTCGCGTTCTTCTCGGCATTTGGCACCGTGCTGGTGGCCGGCCTTGCGGCTTTGTGGCTGGTGATCATGCGGCGCACGGTGGTGGGGGCCTATAAAGGCGAGTTGTTCGTGTCGCCGTGCATTGCGGGGTTGAATGCCAACTGCGGCCATCTATCGACAATCCCCGATTGAACGTCTTCAATGTGGCTCGGATTGGACCTTCGGCGTTCCAATCCTGTAAGCCGCATGCGGCGCCACTCAGGATCAGGATCGATGAGTCAGACGCAGTTCAGTTTGTTGGGCAAGCGGCGTTTCCTGCCGTTTTTCGTGACCCAGTCCCTCGGGGCGTTCAACGACAACATCTTCAAGCAGTCGCTGATCCTCGCCATTCTCTACAAGCTGACCATCGACGGCGATCGCTCGATCTACGTCAACCTGTGCGCCTTGCTGTTCATCCTGCCGTTTTTCCTGTTCTCGGCGCTGGCCGGGCAGTTCGGTGAGAAGTATCCCAAGGACCGGCTGATCCGCATGATCAAGGTGCTGGAGATCGCGATCATGGTGGTCGGCGCCGTGGGCTTTCTGTTCGATCACCTGTCGCTGATGCTGGCAGCGCTGTTCGCCATGGGGACCCACTCGGCGCTGTTCGGGCCGGTGAAGTATTCGATCCTGCCGCAACATTTGCATGAGAACGAGCTGGTGGGCGGCAACGGCCTGGTGGAAATGGGCACCTTTCTGGCGATTCTGGCGGGCACCATCGGCGCCGGGATCATGATGTCGGCCACCCATTACGCCCCGGTGGTTTCCGTGGCCATGGTCGGCGTGGCCTGCCTGGGTTATCTGGCCAGCCGCGGCATTCCTCCGGCGCCGGCCTCAAGCCCGGAAATGCGCCTGAACTGGAACATCTTCAGCGAATCCTGGGCCACCCTGAAACTCGGCCTGGGGCAGACCAAGGCGGTGTCGCGCTCGATCGTCGGCAACTCGTGGTTCTGGTTCGTCGGGGCGATCTACCTGACGCAGATCCCGGCCTACGCCAAGGAATTCCTCTATGGCGATGAAACCGTCGTCACCCTGATCCTCACCGTGTTCTCCATCGGCATCGCCGCCGGTTCCATGCTCTGCGAGCGGCTGTCGGGGCGCAAGGTGGAGATCGGCCTGGTGCCGTTCGGCTCCATGGGCCTGACGGTGTTCGGCCTCTTGCTGTGGTGGCACTCCGGCGGTTTCCCGCAGAACGTGCAGGCCAACAACTGGCTGGCGGTGCTCGGTTATGGCCAGGCGTGGTGGGTATTGCTGGACATTCTGGGCATTGGCGTGTTCGGCGGCTTCTATATCGTGCCGCTGTATGCGCTGATCCAGTCGCGCACACCCGAGAAGGAGCGCTCGCGGGTCATCGCCTCCAACAACATCCTCAACGCGTTGTTCATGGTGGTCTCGGCGATTGTCTCGATCATTTTCCTGAGTGTGGTCAAGCTGTCGATTCCGCAGCTGTTCCTGGTCATCTCGCTGATGAACATCGCGGTCAACACCTACATCTTCAAGATCGTCCCCGAGTTCACCATGCGTTTCATGATCTGGCTGCTCAGCCATTCCATGTACCGCGTGGAGCATCGCGACCTGGAGCAGATCCCCGATGAAGGCGCTGCGCTGCTGGTGTGCAACCATGTGTCGTTCGTCGACGCCTTGCTGATTGCTGGCTCGGTGCGCAGGCCGATCCGCTTTGTCATGTACTACAAGATCTTCAACCTGCCGGTGCTCAACTTCATTTTCCGCACGGCCGGGGCGATCCCGATTGCCGGGCGCAGCGAAGACCTGCAGGTCTACGATCAGGCGTTCAAGCGCATTGCCGAGTACCTGAAGGAAGGCGAACTGGTGTGCATTTTCCCGGAAGGCAAGCTGACCACCACCGGCGAGATCGACGAGTTCAAGGGCGGCATGACCCGCGTGCTGACCGAGACCGACGTGCCGGTGATTCCGCTGGCGTTGCGAGGGCTGTGGGGCAGCTTCTTCAGCCGCGATCCGGACAAGGGCCTGTTTCGCAGACTGTGGTCGAAGGTGACGCTGGTGGCGGGGCCGGCGCTGGCCGGTGATCAGTCAGAGCCTGCGCTGGTGCGCGAGCGGGTGGCGCAGTTGCGTGGGGATGCCAGGTAATCGGAATGCCGTAGTCCTGAATTGTGGGAGCCGGCTTGGTGCGGGCGGCGTTCCGACGAATACGGTGTGTCATTCACCGCACCAGGTGTCTGATCCGCCGCATTCGTCGGAACGCCGCCCGCACCAAGCCGGCTCCCACAGGTTTAGCGTCCGTCCCGGAGTCGAGGTCAGCCTATAGCAGGCTTGTCCTCGGTCATCTCGACCTCAGGCTCCATCTTCCTGAAATACGTCGACAGCAACGCGCCACTGATGTTGTGCCACACGCTGAACAGCGCGCTCGGCACCGCTGCCAGTGGCGAGAAGTGTGCACTGGCCAGCGCCGCACCCAGCCCCGAGTTCTGCATGCCGACTTCCAGGGACAGCGATTTGCGCTGGGCCAGTGGCAGTTTGAACAGCTTGCCGGTGAAGTAACCGAGCAAGAAGCCGAAGCTGTTGTGCAGGATCACCACGGCCATGATCAGCAGGCCCGATTCGGCGATCTTCGCCTGGCTGGCCGCGACCACCGCGCAGACGATCATCACGATGCTCACCACCGAAATCAGCGGCAGCACGTCGACGGCGAACTGCACCTTGGCGCCGAGCAGGCGCTGGGCGATGACGCCGAGCACGATGGGCAGCATCACCAGTTGCAGGATCGACCAGAACATCTCCATGAAGGACACCGGCAGCCACGCCGACGCCAGCAGCCAGATCAGCGCCGGGGTCAGCAGCGGGGCGAGCAGGGTGGTGACGGCGGCGATGGCCACCGACAGCGCCAGGTCGCCCTTGGCCAGCCAGGTCATGACGTTGGACGAGGTGCCGCTCGGGCAGCAGCCGACCAGAATCACGCCGACGGCGATTTCCGCCGGCAGGTGAAACACCTGGCACAGCAACCAGGCCACGCCCGGCATGATCACGAAGTGCGCGACCACCCCCAGCGCCACGCGCCAGGGATGCCGCACCACTTCCGAGAAATCTTCAAGCTTGAGGGTCAGGCCCATGCCGAACATGACCAGGCCCAGCAGCGGCACGATCAGGGTCTTGAGGCTGATGAACCAGGCCGGGAACAGGAACGCCAGCACGGCGAACAGCAGCACCCAGTATGCAAAGGTATTACCGACGAAACGACTCAATGCAGCCAGGGCACGCATGGCTTGCTCCTTATTGTTGGATGAACTCGGACCGCTGAATGTGGGAGCCGGCTTGCTGGCGAATGCGGTGTGTCATTCACCTCATCAGGTGTCTGACCCACCGCATTCGCCAGCAAGCCGGCTCCCACAGATTTGAAGCTCGCAGGCTCGCGGTAATTACATCGCAGGCCTTTTCCCACAGATTGGGCCTTAAATGCCCTGCGGAATCTCTTCACCGCCCAGCGCATTGAACAGGTCCGGCAGGAAATCGCCGAAAGTCAGCATCATCAGGGTGAAGCTGGCGTCCAGCTGGCCCAGTGCATCATCGCCGCCGTCCTGTTCGGCCTGATCCTGCAGCAGGTCTTCGAACTTCAGGCGTTTGACGCTCAGCTTGTCGTCCAGAATGAAGGACAGCTTGTCCTGCCAGGCCAGCGACAATTGCGTCACGACCTTGCCGGTGCTCAGGTGCAGCTGGATCTCGTCGCTGGTCAGGTCCTGACGCTTGCATTTGACGATGCCGCCGTCTTCGTGGGTATCGCGCAGCTCGCACTCGTCCAGGACGAAGAAGTTCTCGGCGGTTTCGCCGCTCTTGACCCAGTCGGTCATGATCGCGGTCGGTGCGGTTTTCACGGTCACCGGACGCACCGGCAAGGAGCCGACCACTTCACGCAGGGTCGACAGCAGGTCTTCGGCACGTTTCGGGCTGGAGGCATTGACCAGGATCAGGCCCTGTTTCGGGGCGATGGCGGCGAAGGTCGAGGATTTGCGAATGAAGGCGCGCGGTAGGAAGGCCTGGACGATTTCGTCCTTGATCTGGTCGCGTTCCTTTTTATAGACCTTGCGCATCTGCTCGGTCTCGATCTCTTCGATCTTCTCTTTCAGGGCGTCGTTGACCACGCTGCCCGGCAGGATGCGTTCTTCCTTGCGCGCGCTGATCAGCATGAAGTCGCCGCTGACATGCACCAATGGCGCGTCTTCGCCCTTGCCGAACGGGGCGATGAAACCGTAAGTGGTCAACTCCTGGCTGGCACAGGCGCGTGCAGGCTTGGTCGCCAGCGCGGTTTCCAGCGCCTCGGCGTCAAATGGCAGGTCCTGGGTCAGGCGGTACACAAGCAGGTTTTTGAACCACATGGGGTACATCTCTCCTTTAATACAAAGGGGGGCATTATTCGCTGCCCGGACCCCGCGGCCAACCCTGATGTAAGCCTTTGGCAGGATTATAAAAATTATTTGAAAAAGTGCTTGCCAGAGGTGGGATCGCTCCGTAGAATGCGCGCCACACCGAGAGACAAGGGTGATTAGCTCAGCCGGGAGAGCATCTGCCTTACAAGCAGAGGGTCGGCGGTTCGATCCCGTCATCACCCACCACTCGTTGAAAGGTGTTACGCGCAGCGGTAGTTCAGTCGGTTAGAATACCGGCCTGTCACGCCGGGGGTCGCGGGTTCGAGTCCCGTCCGCTGCGCCATATTGAGTTACGAGGCCCTTGAACTCCTCGTAACGACAGAGAAAGCGACCTTATGGTCGCTTTTTTTGTGCCTGCGATTTGTCGCGCTGCCTTTCTTTGCTTCTGCCCGGAGGGCGTGGGAGCCCAGCTTGCTGGCGATCTGGCGCGAAGCGGCAGTAAAACCCGGCAACGCGGTTTGACAGGCATATCGCATCGGCAGGTTTTGTGACCGGTTCCCGGTCAATCGTCAGCAAGCTGGACTCCCACGGCCTCCGGCCAGAATCAAAAGCGCAGGTCAGCCCACAGTAATCGTCGGCAACTCCGCCAGATTCACCGTTTGCTCCTTGCGCGGCGCCAGAATCTCCGCTTCGCCTTCCACCACCATCTCGCCGTTCTGATTGAACACATTGGTGGCGATGCGCACCTTGAATTTGGGCAGCTTTTCCAGGATTTCCAGGCGCACGGTCAGGGTGTCGCCGATTTTCACCGGCTTCTGGAAGCTCATCTGCTGGCCCAGATAAATAGTGCCCGGCCCGGGCAACTCGCAGGCCACGGCAGCGCTGATCAGTGCGCCGCTGAACATGCCGTGGGCGATGCGGTCCTTGAACATGGTCTTGGCCGCGAACGCTTGGTCCAGATGCACCGGGTTGCGATCGCCCGACATCTCGGCGAACAGCTGGATGTGGCGCTCTTCGACGGTCTTGCTGTATTCGGCTTTCTGGCCGACTTCAAGGGCTTCGTAGGGCGTGTTGGTGACTTGGGTCATGTTGCGGTCCTGTGACGGGTAAAAAAGAAAGAAGAAGCGTGAAATCCGCAGCGGTCATTCGCTGCGACGGGGCCGTGGCCGCGCCAGCGCTTCTTCCAGCCAGGCGAGTAAATCACGAGTGACCTCCTCGCGGTTGGTTTCATTGAGGATTTCATGCCGCGCCTGCGGGTAGATCTTCAGCGTGACGTGCGGATGATCAGTACCGGTCAAAGCGTCGGCCAGATCCTTCAGACGCTTGCCCTCGCTCACCGGATCACATTCGCC
The DNA here is from genome assembly GCF_056627435.1 of Pseudomonas sp. 2. Lineage (NCBI taxonomy): Bacteria > Pseudomonadati > Pseudomonadota > Gammaproteobacteria > Pseudomonadales > Pseudomonadaceae > Pseudomonas > Pseudomonas sp. 2. Next base: position 154,826 of record NZ_JBWXNG010000002.1, on the reverse strand, counting down.
GCCCATGATCAGGATCGGCAGGCTTTTATCGATCTGCGCCAGGTTGGAGGTTTTGCTGATCTGCGCCAGGCCCCCGAGCATGTCCAGCCAGAACTGGTTGGTGCAGCGAAAGCCGCAGTTCGGGTCGGCGACGTACTTGTCGACTTCCTGCGGGTCGCGGCTCAGCCAGTCGAATGAGGTGCGCACGGGCTTGAACTTGTTGTTGAACGAGCCGAACGACAGGAACTCGATCAGCGCACTGCGCCCGGTCGGGCCCTGGCGCCAACGCTCCAGGCGCGCCACCACGGCGGCGCTGCGGTAGAGCGACACCGGCTGGAAATTCGAGCCGCTGAGCACCGCGCCCTGAACGCTGGCGCTGTGGTGCAGCAGATAGGCCTGGGCGATGTAGCTGCCCATGCTGTGGCCCAGCACGAACACCGGCGCGCCGGGATGCCGCTGCTTCGCGGCCGCCTGCACCACGGCCAGGTCACCGACCACCTTGTTCCAGCCATCTTCATCGGCGTAGTGGCCGAGCACGCCGTGGGCGGCGGTGCGCCCATGGCCGCGTTGATCGTGGGCGTACAGGGCCAGGCCTGCCTCAGCCAGGGCGCTGCCCAGACGATCGTATCGTGCGCTGTGTTCGGCCATGCCGTGGGACAGCACCACCACGGCCCTGGGGCCGATCGTCGGCAGCCAGGCGTTGACGTACAGGCGATCGTGGTCGCTGGTGTCCAGCCAGAAGGCATCGTGTTTCATGGCGTTCCCTGACCTTGAAAAGAAGGATTTTTGTAAAGATTTGTCTCGAACCAGCGCTCAGGCACGCGCCTTCATGCAGTGTATAGCGCTTGCCGGATGACGGGCCGATCACTCACAAGATTCACGACGCTGATGACGATTTGCCTTCCTCCCACCAACTGCTAACGTCCGGCAGCAACGGCATTCTCAGGTAAGAGGCTAAAAACAATATGCAACCTGATTTCTGGAACGACAAACGCCCGGCCGGGGTTCTTCCCGACGTGGACCTGGCGGCGTACAAATCCGTGGTCGAGGTGTTCGAGCTCAGTTGCCGCACGTTCGCCGATCGTCCGGCCTACAGCAACATGGGCGTAACCTTGACCTATGCCGAACTTGAGCGCCAGTCGGCGGCCTTCGCCGGTTACCTGCAGCAACACACCGAACTCAAGCCGGGCGATCGCATCGCCGTGCAGATGCCCAACCTGATCCAGTACCCCATCGCCGTGTTCGGTGCAATGCGCGCCGGCCTGATAGTGGTCAACACCAACCCGCTGTACACCGCCCGCGAGATGCGCCATCAATTCAAGGACTCCGGCGCCCGCGCGCTGGTGTACCTGAACGTGTTCGGCAAGAACGTCCAGGAAGTGCTGCCGGACACCGACATTCAGTACCTGATCGAAGTGAAGATGGGTGACATGCAGTCCCCCGCCAAGGGCTGGCTGGTCAACACCGTGGTGGAAAAGGTCAAGAAACTGGTGCCCGAGTACCACTTGCCTCAGGCGGTGCCGTTCAAGCGCGTGATCAAGCAGGGGCGCGGCGTGCAGCTGCAGCCGGTGCCGCTGGATCTGGAAGACATCGCGGTACTGCAGTACACCGGCGGCACCACTGGTTCGCCCAAGGGCGCGATGCTGACCCACGGCAACCTGGTGGCGAACATGCAGCAGGTCTACGCCTGCATGCTGCAGCACGGGCCCGATGGCAGCCCGATCTTCAAGCAGGGCGGCGAGATCATGGTCGCGCCGCTGCCGATGTACCACATCTATGCCTTCACCTGTAACTGCATGTGCATGATGGTCAGCGGCAACCATAACCTGCTGATCACCAACCCGCGGGACATCGGCGGGTTCATCAAGGAACTGAAAAAGTGGAAGTTCTCGGCCATGGTCGGCCTGAACACGCTGTTCGTGGCGCTGATGGACCATCCCGAGTTCAAGAGCCTGGACTTCTCCAGCCTGCGCCTGACCAACTCCGGCGGTACCGCGCTGGTGAAATCCACCGCCGAGCGCTGGCTCAAGCTTACCGGTTGCCCCATCGTCGAAGGCTACGGCCTGACCGAAACCGCGCCGGTGGCCACGGCCAACCCCTATGGCGGCCATTCGAAGCTGGGCACGGTCGGCATGCCGGTGCCGGGCACGGCGGCGAAGATCATCAGCGATGACGGCGCCGAACTGCCGCTGGGCGAGCGTGGCGAACTGTGCCTCAAGGGGCCGCAGATCATGCTCGGCTACTGGCATCGCCCTGACGCCACGGCCGAAGTGCTGGACAGCGAAGGCTGGCTAAAGACCGGCGACATCGCGGTGATCGACCCGGACGGGTTCATTCGCATCGTCGACCGCAAGAAGGACATGATCATCGTCTCCGGCTTCAACGTGTACCCCAATGAAATCGAAGACGTGGTGTCGCGCCATCCCAAGGTCGCCAACTGCGCGGTGATCGGCGTGCCGGACGAGCGCTCGGGCGAGGCGGTCAAGCTGTTCGTGGTGCCACGGGACGCCAGCCTCACCGTCGACGAGCTCAAGGCCTACTGCAAGGAGAACTTCACCGGCTACAAGATTCCCAAGCAGGTGGTGCTGCGTGAGTCATTGCCGATGACACCGGTGGGCAAGATCCTGCGGCGCGAGCTACGCGATATCGCCTGAAGCGGCTATAGCTATATATAAAGAAACGGCGTGTTGAGAAACACGCCGTTTTTTGTTGTAGGAAGCATTGCACCGACCTGTAGGAGCGAATTCATTCGCGAATGGCCTGCTGGGGCGATACATCTCCGGCGCCTGACACATCATTCGCGAATGAATTCGCTCCTACAGGTGTGGTGTCGGGCGACCAAGGCGGGTGAAATGTAGGATTTTTCGACGTTTAGGTTCATTGCTCTAAACGTGACTTGATTTTGTTCAAGAGTCACGTTTATGACTGTAAGGGCCACTATTGGCTCTAGTCGGCCTCAGACAAAGCTGCTACGCTCGGCCCGCTTTTTGTTCAGTCGATAGGCAAAAAGCAGTTGCTACAAATTCCAAACACAAGAAATCATCGCATACGAGCGGTGTGTAGAAACGTAGTCGCTGAGGAGTTGGCTTGCATGATTGAAAACTTCTGGAAGGATAAATATCCGTCTGGTATCGCAGCCGATATCGACCCGGACGAATATCCGAACGTTCAGGCGGTATTGAAACAGTCTTGCGAGCGTTTCGCCAACAAACCTGCATTCAGCAACCTGGGCAAGACCCTCACCTACGGTGAGATGTACGCGCTGTCCGGGGCGTTTGCCGCTTACCTGCAGCAGCACACCGACCTGCAACCGGGCGATCGCATCGCCGTGCAGTTGCCCAACGTGCTGCAATATCCGATCGCCGTGTTCGGTGCCATTCGCGCCGGGCTGATCGTGGTCAACACCAACCCGCTGTACACCGCGCGGGAAATGGAACACCAATTCAACGACTCCGGTGCCAAGGCGCTGGTGTGCCTGGCGAACATGGCGCACCTGGCCGAAAAGGTGGTGCCGAAAACCGGCGTCAAGCACGTCATCGTCACCGAAGTCGCCGACCTGTTGCCGCCGCTCAAGCGCCTGCTGGTCAACAGCGTCATCAAGTACGTGAAGAAGATGGTGCCGCCGTTCCACCTGCCACGTGCCGTCAAGTTCAACGACGTGCTGGCGATGGGGCAGGGCAAGGCTGTTCAGGAAGTCTCGCCCAAGAGCAGTGATGTGGCCGTGCTGCAGTACACCGGCGGCACCACCGGCGTGGCCAAGGGCGCGATGCTGACCCACCGCAACCTGATCGCCAACATGCTGCAGTGCAAGGCGCTGATGGGCTCCAACCTCAACGAGGGCTGCGAGATCCTGATCACGCCGCTGCCGCTGTACCACATCTATGCGTTCACCTTTCACTGCATGTCGATGATGCTGATCGGCAACCACAACATCCTGATCAGCAACCCGCGCGACCTGTCGGCGATGGTCAAGGAGCTGTCGAAGTGGAAGTTCAGCGGCTTCGTCGGCCTCAACACGCTGTTCGTGGCCCTGTGCAACAACGCTGATTTCCGCAACCTGGATTTCTCCGCGCTGAAAGTCACGCTGTCTGGCGGCATGGCGCTGCAACAGGCCGCGGCCGAGCGCTGGAAGGAAGTGACCGGCTGCTCGATCTGCGAAGGTTACGGCATGACCGAAACCAGCCCGGTGGCCACGGTCAACCCGATCCAGAAGATTCAGATGGGCACCATCGGCATTCCGGTGCCCTCGACCCTGTGCAAGACCGTCAATGACGCCGGCGAAGAACTGCCGCTAGGTGAAGTGGGCGAGCTGTGCGTCAAGGGCCCGCAGGTGATGAAGGGTTACTGGCAGCGTCAGGAAGCCACCGACGAAATGCTCGACGCCGAAGGCTGGCTCAAGACCGGCGACATCGCGGTGATTCAGCCCGATGGCTACATGCGCATCGTCGACCGCAAGAAGGACATGATTCTGGTGTCTGGCTTCAATGTGTACCCGAACGAGCTGGAAGACGTGCTGGCGACCCTGCCGGGCGTGCTGCAATGCGCAGCCATCGGCGTGCCGGACGAGAAGTCGGGCGAGGCGATCAAGATCTTCGTGGTGGTCAAGCCGGGCGCGACCCTGACCAAGGAGCAGGTGATGGAGCACATGCGCGCCAACGTCACCGCCTACAAGGTGCCGCGCAGCGTGGAATTCCGCGACGCCCTGCCGACCACCAACGTCGGCAAGATCCTGCGCCGCGAGTTGCGTGATGAAGAGTTGAAAAAGCTGGCGCTGAAAAAGCCGGCCTGATCTGCCGCAATACCGACAAACCCCGCCCAGTGCGGGGTTTGTTGTTTTATGGGGGTTGTCCTGACGCCCTGGGACTTGTGGGAGTGAGCTTGCTCACGAAAAGGCGGGTACACCCCACACATCTTCCGCGCCAGGCATGCAGCTTTCGCGAGCAAGCTCGCTCCCACAGGGGTTGTGCATCATGGTCGATAAATCTGCGACAATCCGCGCCCTGAATACGACCAGAAAAGACTTCGCGCCCTGATGACCGACGAATCGACCTCCATCGACCAACTGTTCAAGAACCTCGACCAGGCGATGATCCATGATCGTCATCGGCTGCGTCGCCAGTTGCACGAGCTGCGCAAGAAGCCCGACGAGGTGAAGCTTGCGCAGTGGGTCGAGCGTGTCCAGGCGTCGTGCGCGCTGGTCGCGTCACGCAAGCAGAGCGTGCCGACCCTGCGTTACGACGAAAACCTGCCCATCGCCGCCAAGCGCGACGAGATCAAGGCGGCGCTGCAAAAGCATCAGGTGCTGATCATCGCGGGCGAAACCGGCTCGGGCAAAACCACCCAGTTGCCGAAGATCTGCCTGGAAATCGGCCGAGGCCAGCACGGCCTGATCGGCCATACACAGCCTCGGCGGATCGCGGCGCGCAGCGTCGGTGCCCGGGTTGCTGAAGAAATCGGCACGCCACTGGGCGGGCTGGTCGGCTATCAGGTGCGCTTCGAGGATCAGAGCGACGAGAACACCCTGATCAAGCTGATGACCGACGGCATCCTGCTGGCCGAAACCCAGCACGACCGCTTTCTGGAACGCTACGACACGATCATCGTCGACGAGGCCCATGAACGCAGCCTGAACATCGACTTCCTGCTGGGCTTCCTGAAAACCCTGCTGCCCCGACGGCCGGACCTGAAAGTCATCATCACCTCAGCGACTATCGACCTTGAGCGATTCTCGGAACACTTCGACAACGCGCCGATCATCGAAGTCTCGGGCCGCACCTTCCCGGTGGAGACCTGGTACCGGCCGATGACCGCCGAGCAGGACGAAGAGGGCAACAGCGTCGAGGAAGACCTGACCGTCGATCAGGCGATCCTCGCCACCCTGGACGAACTCGCTGCCTTCGAGCGCAGCGAGCGCAAGTCGCCGGGCGATGTGCTGGTGTTCCTGCCGGGCGAGCGCGAGATTCGCGACGCCGCCGAAGTGCTGCGCAAGGCGCAGCTCAAGCACACTGAAATTTTGCCGCTGTATGCGCGCCTGACCCCGGCCGAGCAGGCGAAGATCTTCCAGTCGCACCCGGGCCGGCGCGTGGTGCTGGCGACCAACGTCGCGGAGACCTCGCTGACCGTGCCGGGCATTCGCTACGTGATCGACACCGGCACCGCGCGAATCAGCCGCTACAGCTACCGGGCCAAGGTCCAGCGCCTGCCCATCGAGGCGATTTCCCAGGCCAGCGCCAACCAGCGCAAGGGCCGTTGCGGCCGGGTGGAGCCGGGCTTGTGCGTGCGCCTGTACAGCGAGGAGGATTTCCTCGCGCGCCCTGAATTCACCGATCCAGAGATTCTTCGTACCAACCTTGCCGCCGTCATCCTGCAGATGCTGCATTTGCGCCTGGGGCAGATCACCGATTTCCCGTTTATCGAGCCGCCGGATGGCAAGGCCATCAGTGACGGTTTCAACCTGTTGCAGGAGCTGTCGGCAGTCAACCGCGAGAACCAGCTCACGCCGCTGGGCCGCCAATTGGCGCGCCTGCCGGTCGACCCGCGCATGGGCCGCATGCTGCTCGAAGCCGCCAAACAAGGCAGCCTGCAGGAAGTGCTGATCGTCGCCAGTGCCATGTCGATCCAGGACCCGCGCGAGCGTCCGCCGGAGCGTCAGCAGGCCGCCGATCAGGCCCATGCCCAGTGGAAGGATCAGGACTCGGACTTCGCCGGCTTGGTCAACCTGTGGCGCGGATTCGAGGAGCAGCGCCAGGCCCTGACTGCCAGCCCGCTGCGCAACTGGTGCCGCCGCAACTTCCTCAATTACTTGCGTCTGCGCGAATGGCGTGACTCTCATCGTCAATTGAGCCTGATCTGCCGCGACCTGCAATTGACGGTGAACAAAGAGCCGGCTGACTACCCGAAATTCCACAAGGCAGTGCTCTCAGGTTTGCTCAGCCAGATCGGCCAGAAGACCGAAGAAGGCGATTACCTCGGCGCGCGCCAGCGCCGGTTCTGGGTGCATCCGTCCTCGGGGTTGGGGCGAAAACGCCCGCAATGGATCATGGCCGCGGAACTGGTGGAAACCACCAAGCTGTATGCGCGCATGGTGGCCAAGATCGAGCCGGAGTGGATCGAGCCGCTGGCCGGGCATGTGCTCAAGAAAAACCACTTCGAACCGCACTGGGAGAAGAAGCGCGGCCAGGTCGTTGCCTTCGAGCAGATCACCCTGTTCGGCCTGATCGTGGTCGGGCGCCGGCCGGTGCATTTCGGGCCGATCGATCCGGTGGTGTCTCGCGAGTTCTTCATTCGCGAAGGGCTGGTGCGCGGCGAAATCAATTCGAAAGCCAAGTGCCTCAGCGCCAACACCAAATTGCTGGAACAGCTCGACGAGCTGGAAGCCAAGGCCCGCCGCCGCGACATTCTGGCCGACGAAGAAACGCTGTTCGGCTTCTACGACGAGCGCCTGCCCGCTGAGATTCACCAGACGGCGACCTTCGATGCCTGGTACCGCATGGAAAGCCAGAAGAACCCCCAACTGCTGATCATGCGCGAAGAAGATGTGCTGGCCCGCGAAGCCAGCGAGGTCACCGCCAACCTGTATCCGGACACGCTGCGTCTCGGGGAACTGACGCTGGCGCTGAGTTACCACTTCGAGCCGAATCACCCTCGCGACGGCGTGACCCTGCGCGTTCCGGCGCCGCTGTTGTTGTCCCTGCCTGCCGAGCGCCTGGAGTGGCTGGTCCCTGGCCTGCTGGAAGCCAAGTGCGTGGCGCTGGTGCGCAACCTGCCCAAGGCCTTGCGCAAGAACTTCGTGCCGGTGCCGGACTTCGTCAAGGCCGCGCTGCAACGTATGGTGTTTGCCGATGGCTCGCTGACTCAGGCGCTGGGCCGGGAGCTGTTGCGCATGACCGGCGCCCGCGTGCCGGAAGAAGCCTGGGCCGAAGCGGCGCAGCAGGTGGAAAGCCATCTGAAGATGAACCTGGAAGTGGTCGACGCCAACGGCAAGTTCCTTGGTGAAGGCCGCGATCTGGATGAATTGACCGCGCGCTTTGCTGAAGCCGGGCAGGCCGCATTGGCGGTGCCGCAGTCGGCGAAGAGCCAGCAGCCGGTGGAGGCCAAGGGCTTTGCCAAGGTCGAGGAAAAGACCCAGCAGAAGATCGCCGGGCTGTCGATGACGGTGTATCCGGCGTTGGTGGAAGAGGGCGGCGTGGTCAAGGAAGGGCGTTTCTCGACGCCGGCCGAGGCCGAGTATCAGCATCGCCGCGCCTTGCAGCGCCTTTTGTTGCAGCAGTTGGCCGAGCCCGCCAAATTCCTGCGCAGCAAGCTGCCGGGGCAGACCGAACTGGGCCTGCTGTACCGCGACATGGGCCGCGTCGATGGCTTGATCGAAGACATTCTGCTGGCCAGCCTGGACAGCTGCATTCTAGAAGGCGAGGCGAGTCTGCCGCGTGATGGCGCGGGGCTGATGTCGTTGGCCGAACGCAAGCGCGGCAGCCTGACTGAACACGCCGAGCGGCTGGCGCGCCTGACGCTGGAGATCCTCAAGCTCTGGCACGGCCTGCAAAAGCGCTTCAAGGGCAAGATCGACCTGGCCCAGGCCGTGGCGCTGAACGACATCAAGGCGCAGCTGGGCAAGCTGGTGTATCCGGGCTTCGTGCGCGAGACACCGGCGCAGTGGCTCAAGGAACTGCCGCGTTATCTGAAGGCCATCGAGTTGCGCCTGGAGAAGCTCGGCGCACAGGTGCAGAAGGACCGGGTCTGGAGCATCGAGCTGGGCAACCTCTGGGCGCAATACCAGACCCGCGCCGACAAACACGCCCAGGAAGGCAAGCGCGATCCGGAGCTGGCGGTGTACCGCTGGTGGCTGGAGGAATACCGGGTGTCGCTGTTCGGCCAGCAACTGGGGACCAAAGTGCCGATTTCCGACAAGCGTTTGAGTAAGCAATGGGCGGCAGTGGAAGGTTAACGCAGCCTGCGCGGACCTCTGTAGGAGCGAATTCATTCGCGAAAATCGGTCAGGCGATGAAGAAGTGTCGTCTGTTCAAACTATTCGCGAATGAATTCGCTCCTACAGGTCGGTGTGATCGTCAGTTCGTCGCTAGCGCCAAATCCCGGCCGTTATGGCAAACTTCGTCGTTAAAACCACACGCTTTTGCTGTTTTGCGTTTCCCGCATGCGGGAGACATTTATCGTTGCATTGGTACTGTCGTTCCAGAAAGCCAGCACCGTGCTCGCTCAGGCGCTCTAGCCTGCTGCCTACAGAAAGAGAGGAACGATTGTGTACGACGTCGTCATCAGTGCCACCGGGCTCTACACCCCCAGCAACAGCATTTCCAACGAAGAGCTGGTCAATTCCTTCAACACCTACGTCGCGCAGTTCAACGCCGAAAACGCCGCCGCCATCGAAGCGGGTGATGTACAGGCACTGACCGAGTCCAGCGCCGCGTTTATCGAGAAGGCCAGTGGCATCAAGAGCCGCTTCGTCATGGACAAGGAAGGCATTCTCGACCCGCAGCGCATGAAGCCGCGTCTGCCCGAGCGCGCCAACGACGAATGGTCGATCCTCTGCGAGATGGGCGTGGCCGCTGCGAAGCAGGCGCTGGAGCGTGCAGGCAAAACGGCTGCCGATATCGACGGCGTGATCGTCGCCTGCTCCAACCTGCAGCGCGCGTATCCTGCCATTTCCATCGAAATCCAGGCCGCGTTGGGCGTCGAAGGCTTCGGTTTCGACATGAACGTGGCCTGTTCCTCGGCGACCTTTGGCATTCAAACGGCGTACAACAGCATCAAGCTGGGCCAGGCCCGCGCGCTGCTGGTGATCAGCCCGGAAATCTGTACCGCCCACCTGAACTTCCGCGACCGCGACAGCCACTTCATCTTTGGCGATGCGGCCACGGCTGTGGTCGTCGAGCGTGCGGATCTGGCTACCAGCGCCGAGCAGTTCGACATCGTCAGCACCAAGCTGCTGACCAGCTTCTCCAACAACATCCGCAACAACTTCGGCTTCCTCAACCGCACCGCCGAAGAAGGCGAGGGCAAGGCTGACAAACTGTTCGTTCAGGAAGGCCGCAAGGTGTTCCGCGAAGTGTGCCCGATGGTGGCAGAACTGGTGGGGACGCACCTGAAGGAAAACAGCCTGAACGTCAGCGACGTCAAGCGCTTCTGGCTGCACCAGGCCAACCTGAGCATGAACCACCTGATCGTCAAGAAGTTGCTGGACCGCGACGCCACGGTCGAAGAAGCGCCGGTGATTCTCGACACCTACGCCAACACCAGCTCGGCCGGTTCAGTCATCGCCTTCCACAAGTACCAGGCCGATCTGCCAAGCGGCGCGCTGGGCGTGTTGAGTTCGTTCGGTGCGGGGTATTCGATTGGTAGCGTGATTCTGCGCAAGAAATAAAAACAGCCCGGGATCAACCTGTCGGGACGGATGATGGGGGATCCGACAGGGTGATACCGGGCTGTGAGATTCACTCCAGGCCCCGAGGGAGCACTCGGGGCCTGAAGCTTTAAGCCTGTAACCTGAAACCGCGTTCCTTAGAACTTGGCGTTCACGTCCAGTTGCAGGGTGTTGGCGTGTTCGTCACGCGGCGCACCGGCGTAGGCGAAGTCGGCCTTGGTCAGGAAGTAGGTCGCACCCAGCGAGAAGTTCTTGTCGACATCGTACGAGACGCTCAGCTTGTGGCCGCGCGAACCGGTGGTGCCGTTGGCGAAGTCGGAGTCGGTGAAGGCGCCAACCACTGCGTTACGCTGAGTATCGCGGTAGTTGTAGTCCAGACCGAAGCCGAACACCTTGGTTTTCACGCCGGTCAGCCAGGCAGTGTCCTGGTTGCTGTCGGTCGCGCTGTTGACCACGTACTGGCCGTACAGGCTGAGTGGAACGACCATGCCGGTGAAGTCCAGCTGGCCGAAACCTTCATACAGACGGAAGTCGTTGGTGTTGTTGCCGTTGATGCCCAGGCCACAGAACGTGGTGCTGGTGCTGGCCGCTGCCGGGTTGCAATCGTTGGAGTTCGAGTACTGATAGACCGAACCACCGAGGGTCGCTTTCATGCTGTCGGTGATCGCGATACGCGTACCCAGCTGAGCGGCGTTCAGGCGCAGGTCGTTCTTGAACTGAGTACCTTCACCGCTGATGTTGTCCTTGAGGGTGTAGGTACCGGCGCTACCGAACAGCTCGAAGCCCTTGTTGATCGGCAGGCTGTAAGTGGCTGCCAGACCTTCTGGGTTGATGTCGGCGTCCCAGATCACGTCGCCTTCGCTGACCCACGGCTGTGGCATCTTGCCGCCGATCAGGTGCAGGTTCTGGATGGCAGTCGGGTGGAAGTCGATGTAGCCCTGATCCAGCCACAGGTCCTTCTTGGTGAAGTAGTCGTTCTGGTCGACGTTGGTGGAGTTGGCCTTGTTGTCGCCACCGGTGGCGATACGGATACCGGTGCTGACCTGCGGGTTGATGTCGGTGTAGGCGCCCAGGCGAACACGGATACGCTGACGGTTCTTGTCCTGGCTGTTGTTCTGGTCGTCGATCTTGACGGTTTCCTGACGAACGCGAACGTCGCCCTTGAACTGAGTCTTGGCAGCCCATGCCACTTTCTGTTCGAAAGCCGACAGCTCGGAAGATTTGGCGGTAGCGGCGGCGATCTGGTCGGCCTGGGCTTTCTGGGCTTGCGCTTGAGCCTGCTGATCCTTGGCCAGTTCGGTTTGCAGCTCGGTGTACTGAGCCTGCGAAATCGAGCCGTTGGCTTTGAGCATGTCGAGCAGTTTCGCGTCGACTGCGGCGCTGGCCGGAACACTCAGGGCCAGCAGCATACCGCCACACAGGGCTGCCGCAGTTTTCGTGGAAGCAAGACGCATATCAATCTCCGTAGATGAGAAGGGATGACAAAGCCATCCAGGGAACAACCGACCCAGGGTGGGCGGAAAAAAGTCAGTTCTTAAGAACCGGGGGCTCTAAAAACAGGCGCCAGTATTGCGACGGATTATTACGAAACGATGGCTATGTGATGGCATGTCGATGACATGTGAAAAATTCGTTGAACCCGCGAGCTAGAGCGTTGTCGCGCAAAGTTTCATGTGCAAATGGTTTCAATAGGTGATACTGCGCAAACGTTGGCGCAGGTTCGCGCGAGGCTTGGAGAGGGGCGATGCCGTTACATCGGTTGGACAGCTTGTCGGATCTGCAGCCGGCAGAATGGGACGGGTTGATCCCCGGTGACTCGCCGTTCCTGCGCCATGCCTTTCTCAGCTCGCTGGAAGACAGCGGCAGCCTGGGCCCTCGTTCGGGTTGGCGCGCCGAGCATCTTTTACATTACGAAAATGACCGGCTGATTGCCGCGATGCCGACCTATCGCAAATGGCATTCCTACGGCGAGTACGTGTTCGACCATGCGTGGGCCGACGCTTGTCGCCGCGCTGGTATCGCCTATTACCCCAAGTTGTTGGTGGCCGTGCCGTTCAGCCCGGTGAGCGGGCCCAGGCTTTTGGCAAAAACACCTGAAGATGGGCGCGAACTGGTTGCCTGCCTGCCGGGCTACGCCGAGGCCGAAGGGCTTTCCAGCGTCCACGTCAACTTCACTGACCCTGCCATCGACACGCTGCTGGCCGAGCAACCGGGCTGGCTTTCGCGCATCGGTTGCCAGTACCACTGGCATAACCGCGGCTATCGGGATTTTCAAGATTTTCTCGACGCACTCAGCTCCCGCAAACGCAAACAGATGCGCAAGGAGCGCGAGCAGGTGGCGGGGCAGGGCTTTGATTTCGAGTGGCTGCAAGGGCATGAACTGAGCGAGGCGCATTGGGATTTCGTCTACGCCTGTTACTCCAACACCTATGAGGTCCGTAGGCAGGCGCCGTACCTGACGCGGGAATTCTTCAGCCTGTTGGCCGAGCGCAGCCCTGAGGCGATTCGCGTGGTGTTCGCCCGGCAAGGCACACGGCCGGTGGCGATGGCGTTCAGTCTGGTCGGTGGCGACAGCTTCTACGGGCGTTACTGGGGCTGCCTGGCCGAGTTCGACCGGCTGCATTTCGAGACCTGTTTCTATCAGGGCATGGATTACGCCATCGCCCATGGTTTCCAGCGTTTCGACGCCGGAGCCCAGGGTGAGCACAAACTGATTCGCGGCTTTGAGCCAGTGATCACCCGTTCCTGGCATTACCTGGCCCACCCCGGATTGCGCGAGGCGGTGGCCGATTATCTGAACCAGGAGCGGGCGGGGATACTGGCCTACGCCGAAGAGGCGCGGGCGGCGTTGCCGTATCGGCAGACCGAGTGAGGTCGAGTCGTAATGTTGCGAGCAGACGCATTGTGGGAGTGAGCTTGCTCACGAAGGGGCCGGTACATCCGTCGCCATCTCTAGCGCACGAAATGGCTCATTCGTGAGCAAGCTCACTCCCACAGGTAGGAGTTGGCAAGCTCACTCCCACAGGTAGGAGGTCGCAGGCTCATACTTTTGGATGTAGTAAGCCGGCTCCTGCGACCGTCGGCACACGCGCCCCTACAACGACTGCGGCGCCAACGGGAAATCCTCGATCCCCACGAACCCACCGGTCTGATGCGCCCAGAGCCGTGCGTACAGCCCCTTGTGCGCCAAGAGCTCGGCGTGGGTGCCGCTTTCGGCGATTCGGCCGTTTTCCAGCACCACCAGCCGGTCCATTTTGGCAATCGTCGAGAGGCGGTGGGCGATGGCGATCACGGTCTTGCCCTTCATCAGGGTTTCCAGGCTTTCCTGAATCGCTGCTTCCACTTCCGAGTCCAGCGCCGAGGTGGCTTCGTCCATGATCAGGATCGGCGCGTCCTTGAGCAGCACGCGAGTGATCGCAATCCGCTGACGTTGCCCGCCCGACAGCTTCACCCCGCGCTCGCCGACATGGGCGTCGAGCCCGGTGCGGCCTTCGGAGTCGGTCAACAGCGGAATGAACTCGTCGGCCCGGGCCTTGCGCATCGCTTCCCACAGCTCGGCATCGGTGGCCTTGGGCCGGCCGTACAGCAGGTTGTCGCGGATCGAGCGGTGCAGCAGCGAGGTGTCCTGGGTGATCATGCCGATGTGCGAACGCAGGCTTTCCTGCGCGACGTGGGAGATGTCCTGATCGTCGATCAGAATCCGCCCGCCTTGTACGTCATACAGGCGCAACAGCAGGTTCACCAGCGTCGATTTGCCCGCACCGGACGGCCCGATCAGGCCGATCTTCTCGCCGGCCTTGATGTCCAGGTTCAGGCCGTGAATCACGCCTTTGCCCTTGCCGTACTGGAACTGCAGGTTCTCGAATTTCACCTCGCCGCGGCTGACATTCAGCTTGGGCGCCGCCTCACGGTCGGTCACGCCCACCGGCTGGGAAATGCTCTGCAGGCCGTCCTGGACCATGCCGATGTTTTCGAAGATGCCGTTGACCACCCACATGATCCAGCCGGACATGTTGACGATGCGGATCACCAGGCCCGTCGCCAGTGCGATAGCGCCCACCGAGATCAGCGACTGAGTCCACAGCCACAGCGCAAGACCGGTGGTCCAGACGATCAGGATGCCGTTGAGGGTGGTGATCACGGTGTCCATTTCGGTGATCACGCGCCCGGCCAGCTGGGTCTTTTCGGTCTGCTCGCTGATCGCTTCGCGGGCGTACTGCTGTTCGGAACTGGTGTGGGCGAACAGCTTGAGCGTGGTGATGTTGGTGTAGCCGTCGACGATGCGCCCCATCAGTTTGGAGCGCGCGTCCGACGACACCACCGAGCGCGCCTTGACCCGCGGTACGAAGTACCACAGGGCCAGGGCGAAACCGGCGATCCAGCTCAGCAGCGGGATCATCAGGCGCCAGTCGGCCTCGGCGAACAGCACCAGCGCACCGATCGAATAGATCAGCACGTGCCACATGGCGTCCACCGTCTGCACCGCCGAATCGCGCAGGGCATTGCCGGTCTGCACGATGCGTTGGGCGATGCGCCCGGCGAAGTCGTTCTGGAAGAAGTTGACGCTCTGCTTGAGCACATGGGTGTGGTTCTGCCAGTTGATCATGCTGGTCATGCCCGGGCTGATGGTCTGGTGCACCAGAAGGTCATGCAGGGCGACGAAGATCGGCCGCAGGATCAGCGCGACGATCGCCATCCAGGCCAGCTCGTAGGCGTGGTCACTGAAAAAGTTCGGGTTGGCGCCGCCTTGCGCCAGATCGATGATGCGGCTCAGGTAATTGAACAGGGCCACCTCGATCAACGCCCCGATCAGGCCGACCACCAGCAGCGCGACGAAGCTGGGCCACACCTGTTTGAGGTAGTAGACGTAGAAGGCGACGACTTGATTGGGCGGCGCGGCGGAGGGCGCCTCGCGGAAGATATCGATCAGTTGCTCGAAACGACGATAGAACATTGGCTATGACGCCCACGCTTGAGCGGGCTCTCCTTATCTGAGGACAGGTCGGGCGGACTGTGCGGCTAACCGCATGGGTTCTGACCGCATGAAATCACGAATGCTCGGATTCATTCCTTCGACCGCGTGGCAAAAATGCAAAAGCCGGGCAGGTGCCCGGCTTTCGCGCACTCAGTAGAGCTTAGTTCACGCGTTTGGCCGACTTGATCAGAATCGGGTCCAGCGGCACGTTCTGCATGCCTTGCTTGTTGCCGGTCTGCACGTTGACGATCTGGTCGACCACGTCCATGCCCTTGACCACTTTGCCGAACACCGCATAGCCGTAGTCGCGGGCGCCGTGGTCGAGCATGGCGTTGTCGACCACGTTGATGAAGAACTGGCTGGTGGCCGAGTTCACGTCCGAGGTGCGGGCCATGGCGATGGTGCCGCGCACGTTATGCAGGCCGTTGTCGGCTTCGTTCTTGATCGGATCGTTGGTGGGTTTCTGCACCATCTGCGCGGTGAAACCGCCGCCCTGGACCATGAAGCCCGGGATCACGCGGTGGAAGATGGTGTTGGAGTAGAAGTTGCTGTCCACGTACTTGAGGAAGTTGGCGGTGCTGACAGGCGCCTTGTCCTGGTTCAGCTCGATCTCGACCTGGCCGAAGCTGGTGTCCAGCACGACATGCGGCGCGGTGGCGGCCATCAGGTTGGAAGCGAACAGCACGGAAGCGGCAGTAAGGGCGATTTTTTTCAGCATGGGGCACAAGTCCTGATTGATTGTTCAACTGCAAATGGGAGCTTGACGGCAGATAGCTGGCAAGGGAAGCACGTTTGCGCGGGTTTTGACAGAGGGCAACGGAGAACCCCCGTAGCAGTCCGGCTTGCCGGCGGAGCGTCCTGTCAGGCAATACATCATTGACTGACCCACCGCCCCGCCGGCAAGCCGTGCTGCTACGAGTACGCGTTCTCGTGTTCTTCGATGAAATCCAGTAACAATTGATTGAACGCCCTGGGTTGATCCAGCGGCGTGGCATGCCGTGAATCATCGATCACCACCAGCTTCGAATTCGATATCAACGCCGCATATTCGCGCTTGAGCGCCACGGGCGTGTAATCCCGGTCCGCGGTGACGATCAGCGTCGGGCAGGTGATGCGCGAGAGTTTATCCTGCACGCCCCAGCCGATGATCGCGTTCATGCTCGCCAGGTACGCGCGTTTGTCGTTCTGCGCCCAGCGCTGGGCGACCTTGTGCCGCAGCTCGGTCTGTTCGGGTTTGGGAAACAGGTTCCTGCCCAGGCCCTTGCCGATGGTTTCCATGGGCAGCAGGCGTGCCAGCAGCCAGCGCTTGGCCAGCTTCTGCAGGTCATCGAAGCTTCTGACCTTTACTTGCGGGGCGCTGTTGACGATGGTCAGGCTCCTGAGCAATTGCGGCTGATCGACCGCCAGTTGAAAGCCGATCATCCCGCCCATGGACAGGCCCACCAAATGCACAGGGCCCAGGTGCAGATGATCGAGCAGGGCCTCGATGTCGGCACTGAAACCGGCGATGCTGTAACGCTCGCGGGGTTTGTCCGAGCGGCCATGCCCGCGCACGTCCACCGCGATCACCCGATGCTGCGCCGCCAGCGCCGGGATCTGGTATTCCCAGTCCCGGCAGCTTGAGCCCAGGCCATGAACCAGCAGCACCGGGCTGCCGGCGCCGTACTCTTCGTAGTGCAGGGAACAACCGTCATGTTCGAACCAGGGCATGGCTACTTCCTTGTGATCGTTGGCGTCTGCAATATCTTTCGCGAATAAATTCGCTCCTACGGGGTGATGCTGCACTGCAAATTTCGTGGGTAGGCGCGATATTTTCTGTAGGAGCGAATTCATTCGCGAATGCGGTGGCACATTCACCGAATCTGTGTCGCCTGAAACACCTTTCGCGAATAAATTCGCTCCTACAGGGGCGGTGTTTTCACTCGACCTGCTGCGGCGCCGCGAACGGCGCATCCAGCGGAGCGGTGTCGAAGGTCTGGATCAGCTCGATGAGAATCTGCGTCGCAGGCCCCAGCGGCTTGTCCTTGCTCGAGTAAAGATAGAACGTCGGGCTGCGGCTGCCGCCTTTGTCCAGTGGCAGGATCTTCAGCACGCCTTCGCGTATCTCCCGTTCGATCATGTGCCGGGGCAGCCAGGCAAAGCCCAGGCCGCTGCTGACGAACTTGGCCGCCGTGGCCAGGCTGCCGACCGTCCAGCGCTGTTCGGCGCCCAGCCAGCCGACGTCCCGGGGCTGGTTGCGCCCGGAGTCACGGATCACCACCTGCAGCTGGCTTTCCAGATCCTGGAAGGTCAACTCGCG
This sequence comes from Pseudomonas sp. 2, assembly GCF_056627435.1. Taxonomy (NCBI): domain Bacteria; kingdom Pseudomonadati; phylum Pseudomonadota; class Gammaproteobacteria; order Pseudomonadales; family Pseudomonadaceae; genus Pseudomonas; species Pseudomonas sp. 2. The sequence goes on along the minus strand of NZ_JBWXNG010000002.1, from coordinate 137,195 downwards.
TTGCATCAAGTGCAGCGCATGCTCGGGATGGGCGACGGCGACGAATTCGACGCTGCTCATCTCGGTGCCCAGATACCCCGGAATATTGAAGCCGCTGATTGCCAGGTCCGCCACGCCTTCGAGCAGCACTTCCTCGACGCCCGACAGCACTTCCTCGCGCAAACGCACGCGACAGCCGCGGCTCTGCGGCATGAACGCAGTCAGAGCGCGCACCAGTCGGGCGTTGGGATAGGCCGCGTCGACCACCAGCCGCACCTCGGCTTCCCAGCCCTGCTCCATGTGGTGGGCCAGGTCTTCCAGCTGGCTGGCGTTCTTCACCAATTGCCGCGAGCGGCGCAGCAGCACTTCACCGGCCTCGGTCAGCACCGCCTTGCGCCCGTCGATGCGCAACAGCGGCACGCCGAGTTGGTCCTGCATTCTGGCCACCGTGTAGCTCACCGATGACTGCGAGCGGTGCAGCGCTTCAGCGGCCTGGGCAAAACCGCCATGGTCGACCACGGCCTGCAGGGTGCGCCATTGATCAAGGGTTACGCGGGGCGCTTTCATCTCTCGCTCCTGTTGTCTTACTCTGGCAGTCCATTGATGGAGACTGCCGCATGAAAAAATTCTGTTGTGTGCTGCTGACGATGTTGCCCCTGAGTGCCTTTGCCTACCCGATCGATGTGGAAAAACATATCAACGGCGTGCAGATCGACTACAACAGCCACGACACGGCCTATGACATCGGCAACATCACGGTGAACAACTATGGCGACGTCCTGGCCAAGTGCACCGTGGTGTTCAACAACGGCCCCGAAGCCCCGCGCACGCGGCGGGTGCAGATCGCGCCGAAGAGCAGCAACAACGTCACCGTCAAATTCAGCCGCGAGATCGTCAAACTGCGCATCAAGCTCAGTTGCGAGCCTCAATAATCAGCAGCGTGATGACGGGAGAGAGTAAATCGCTCCCGTCGATAAAACAAATAAATAGATATTTTGAAGCAGTTTTTTGCGCTTTTTAATCGATTTGCTAGTCACTAATCTTCGCTCCATCGAATCCAGACACTCATTCGTTGGAGGCCACAGCCCATGTCCCGCGTACTCGTCATTGAAAGCAGCGCCCGTCAGCAAGACTCCGTATCCCGTCAACTGACCCAACAGTTCATCAGCCAGTGGCGCGGTGCGCACCCGGCCGACGAGATCACCGTTCGCGACCTGGCGGTCAAGCAGGTGCCGCACCTGGACAGCGAGCTGCTGGGTGGCTGGATGAAGCCACAGGACCAGCGCAGCGCCGTCGAACAAGCCGCCCTGGAGCGCTCCAATGAGCTGACCGACGAGCTGATCGCCGCCGATGTGCTGGTGCTGGCCGCGCCGATGTACAACTTCGCGATTCCGAGCACGCTCAAATCCTGGTTCGACCACGTGCTGCGTGCCGGCGTGACCTTCAAGTACGGCGAAACCGGCCCGCAGGGCCTGCTGACCGGCAAGCGTGCGTACGTGCTGACTGCTCGCGGCGGCATCTACGCCGGCAGCTCGCTGGATCATCAGGAACCCTACCTGCGTCAGGTGCTGGGCTTCGTCGGCATCCACGACGTCACCTTCATCCATGCCGAAGGCCTGAACATGGGCGGCGACTTCTCGCAGAAAGGCCTGAACCAGGCCATCGCCAAACTGGCCCAGGTGGCCTGAGGACTTAATCGTCAGTTAATGCCCGCAAGGGAAGCTCTTCTCGTTCATTGACTCTCCTTTGGTACTCGAACCGCTCCTGAGTACATCGCCCGATCGACCCGCCTGATTGCGCCGGGTCATCGGGTTTTTTATTGCCTGCGTATCGTGCAACCCGCTAAGGTCGCCGCCTTCGAACGAGGGGCAATCATGGGTTATCTACTTTTCGTGACGCTGATTCAGGCGTTTTCCTTCAGCCTGATCGGCGTTTATCTGGCCGGACACGTCGACAGCTACCTGGCGGTGCTGATTCGCGTCGTGCTCGCTGGGCTGGTGTTCATTCCGCTGACTCGCTGGCGGCAGGTCGAGCCGCGGTTCATGCGCGGGATGCTGCTGATTGGCGCGCTGCAGTTCGGCATCACCTACGTCTGCCTGTACTTGAGTTTCCGCGTGCTGACAGTGCCCGAGGTGCTGCTGTTCACCATCCTCACGCCGCTGCACGTGACGCTGATCGAAGACGCCCTCAATCGGCGATTCAACCCGTGGGGCTTGCTGGCGGCGGTTGTCGCGGTGCTGGGGGCGGTGATCATTCGTTACGATCGCGTCGACGGAAATTTCCTCGGCGGCTTCCTGCTGTTGCAACTGGCCAACTTCACCTACGCGGCGGGGCAGGTGCTGTACAAACACCTCGTTGCGCGCCACCCCAGCGATCTGCCGCATTATCGGCGTTTCGGCTACTTCTACCTCGGCGCCCTGGCTGTCGCGTTGCCTGCGTTTCTATTGTGCGGCAATGCTCAGCATTTGCCCGATGCGCCGCAGCAATGGCTGGTGCTGCTGTTCCTGGGCCTGGTCTCGACGGCGCTGGGCATGTACTGGTGGAACAAGGGCGCGTGCCTGGTCAATGGCGGCACGCTGGCGGTGATGAACAACTTGCACGTGCCGGTGGGGCTTTTGATCAACCTGCTGATCTGGGGCCGCAACGAAGACCTGGGCAAGCTGTTTTTCGGTGGGTTGGTGATCGTTTTCTCGGTGTGGATCAGCCGACGTGGCATCGCTGCACAACGCCTGGCGGGCTGAAACACTGACGTTAGACGCGTTGCGTGTCTACATCATCGACGCTGATGTTTGATATCTGCACGGGTGGTTTTTCATGTGGGAGCCGATTGAATAAATTGGCTCCAACGAAACGAATTACCCCAACTTACCAACGGTTCTGCGGAGATCACACCATGAAAAAGTCCATCGCTATCGGTTTTGCACTTTCGGTTCTGGCAGCAGGTTCTGCATTCGCCGCGCCAGAGAAAACTTATCAACGCGCTATTGTTGATATTTCCAGCGCCACTGTTCTGGACACTAAGGTGGCCAGCAAAGATGTGGTCAAACCATTCGACAGCAAAGCGGCCGGTACTGTGATTGTTGCCGAGAACCGCAAAGAGTTCGGTTCCAGCTATCAGCGTTACGAGTAAGTGCCCTGGTTGCACAAATAGCGTTCAGTCCGACCTGAACACCCCCAAAAGCCCGGCTGATGCCGGGCTTTTTATTGGCCTTGAGATCAACTCTAACCTTGTGGGAGTGAGCTCGCTCACGAATACGGTGTGTCAGGCTTGAATTGAGTGACTGACGGAATTCATTCGTGAGCAAGCTCACTCCCACAGGGTTGCATCGCGCTCTGAATGCTCCGTATCCATTGAGATAGAGACGTTTCTGTTATCCATCACCGCCGCTGATGTTCAGTATGCCGACGCTTGGTTTTTCATCATCAGGGTATCCGGTTAACTTTACTCCAACGAAACGAATTACCCCACTTACACAGTTCTGCGGAGATCAAGATCATGAAAAAGTCCATCGCTATCGGTTTTGCACTTTCGGTTCTGGCTGCAGGTTCTGCATTCGCCGCTCCAGAGAAAGCTTATCAACGCGCTATTGTCGATGCTGCTAGCGCCACTGTTCTGGACGCTAAGGTAGCCAGCAAAGAAGTGGTCAAACCTTTCGACAGCAAAGCGACCGGTACTGTGATTGTTGCCGAGAACCGCAAAGAGTTCGGTTCCCGCTACCAGCGTTACGAGTAAGCCTAGTCGCTGAAAAAATAGAGTTCAGTCCGACCTGAACATCCCCCAAAAGCCCGGCGAATGCCGGGCTTTTTATTTGCCTGCTATTCGCTGATGTGTAGCGTCTATCGCGTCCATAGTGCAAAACCTATAATCAGCGACCCTGATGTCTGGAATAAATAGCAGTGGTTTTTAATCATCCGGTGATGGGCATACATTGGCTTCAACAAAACGATTCACCCACTACTTACCGGAGATCACCCTCATGAAAAATTCCATCGCCATCGGCTTCGCACTTTCGGTTCTGGCAGCAGGCTCGGCCTTCGCCGCCCCACAGGCGTCCACCGCCCGCCAGACCATCGTCCTGGAACCCACTTACATCCACGCCACTGCCATCAACGCAAAAGTGGCTGACAAAGAAGTCGCCAAACCTTTCGCCAGCCAGTCCAACGGTACTGTGATCGTCGCAGAAAACCGCAAAGAGTTCGGCTCGCAATATCAGCGTTACGAGTAACAGGCGGCATTCGGTTCCACGCGAACCTACCCCAATCAAAAGCCCGGCGGATGCCGGGCTTTTTGTTTGCTGTGAAATTGATCGGGTATTGAGCGACTACCCCCAACCCGCCCCACTGACTGCCACCTGCGCCAGCGGATGCAGTTGCCCGCCTTCATGTCCACTTTGCAAGGCCAGCAATTCCTTGCGCATGCCCGGCGTCCAGAACATCTGCAGATGATTGCGCACGCCTTGCACGGCCTTTTCCTGGTCCGGTTCGCTGCTGAAATACAGGGCGATCTGATTGACCATCTTGATCAGGTTTTCGCTGCTCATCGGCGCACCTCTTCATTACTGCCAGCCCGCGCGTGGCGGCGTTCTTCGAGCAGGCGCTGTTGCTCGTCGCTGAACGCCTGGTAGCGTTTCTGCCACTCGGAAGGGTGGTAGACGCGGCTGACTTCCACGGCGGTGACCTTGTATTCCGGGCAGTTGGTGGCCCAGTCGGAGTTGTCGGTGGTGATGACGTTGGCGCCCGATTCGGGGAAGTGGAAGGTGGTGTACACCACGCCCGGGGCGACGCGCTCGGTCACGCGGGCGCGCAACACGGTCTGCCCTGAGCGGCTGCCGATGCCGACCCAGTCGCCTTCGTTGATGCCACGGCTTTCGGCGTCGGTGGGGTGGATTTCCAGCCGGTCTTCTTCGTGCCAGGCGACGTTTTCGGTCCGCCTTGTCTGGGCGCCGACATTGTACTGGCTGAGGATGCGGCCGGTGGTCAGCAGCAGCGGATAACGGGCGTTGACCTTTTCCTCGGTCGGCACGTAGCCAGTGAGCATGAAGCGCCCCTTGCCGCGCACGAATTCTTCAATGTGCATGGTCGGGGTGCCCTCGGGCGCTGCCGCGTTGCACGGCCATTGCAGGCTGCCGTGTTCGTCGAGCCTTGTGTAGCTGACGTGGGTGAAGGTCGGCGTGAGGCTGGCGATTTCATCCATGATCTGCGACGGATGGCTGTAGTTCATCGGGTAGCCCAAGGCGGTCGCCAGCGCCACGGTGCCTTCCCAGTCGGCCTTGCCGCCCAGCGGGTCCATGACCTTGCGCACGCGGGAGATGCGGCGTTCGGCGTTGGTGAAGGTGCCGTCTTTTTCCAGGAACGAGCTGCCCGGCAGGAACACGTGGGCGAACTTGGCGGTTTCGTTGAGGAAGATGTCCTGCACCACCACGCATTCCATCGACGACAGCGCTGCTGTCACGTGCTGGGTGTTCGGGTCGCTCTGGGCGATGTCCTCGCCCTGGCAGTACAGGCCCTTGAAACTGCCCGCCAGCGCCGACTCGAACATGTTCGGAATGCGCAGGCCCGGATCGGGTTGCAGGGTAACGTTCCAGGCCTGCTCGAACTGCGCGCGCACGCTTTCGTTGGAGATGTGCCGGTAGCCGGGCAGTTCGTGGGGGAAGGAGCCCATGTCGCAGGAGCCCTGGACGTTGTTCTGCCCGCGTAGCGGGTTCACACCCACGCCTTCGCGGCCGATGTTGCCGGTGGCCATGGCCAGGTTGGCGATGCCCATGACCGAGGTGCTGCCCTGGCTGTGTTCAGTGACGCCCAGGCCGTAGTAGATCGCCGCGTTGCCGCCGGTGGCGTACAGCCGGGCGGCCGCGCGAATGTCTTCGGCCGGTACGCCGCAGATCAGGCCGAGCACTTCCGGCGAGTTTTCCGGTTGGGCGACGAAGGCGCTCCACCGAGCGAAGTCGACGGTTTCGCAGCGTTCGTCGATGAACCTCTGATTCTGCAAGCCTTCGGTGATGATGACGTGGGCCAGCGCGTTGAGCATGGCGACGTTGGTGCCCGGACGCAGCGCCAGGTGCAGCTCGGCGCGGGCGTGGACTGAGTCCACCAGATCGATGCGCCGTGGGTCGATGACGATCAGCCGCGCGCCCTCACGCAGGCGGCGCTTGAGCTGGGAGCCGAACACCGGATGGGCATCGCTGGGGTTGGCGCCCATCACCAGAATCACGTCGGCCTTCATCACCGAATCGAAACTCTGGGTGCCAGCCGATTCGCCGAGGGTCTGCTTCAGGCCGTAGCCGGTGGGCGAATGGCAGACTCGCGCGCAGGTGTCGACGTTGTTGTTGCCGAACGCGGCGCGCACCAGTTTCTGCACCAGGTAGGTTTCTTCGTTGGTGCAGCGGCTGGAGGTGATGCCGCCGATGGAGTCGCGCCCGTATTTCTGCTGCAGGCGGCGGAACTCACTGGCGGCGTAGGTCACCGCTTCATCCCAGCTGACTTCCTGCCACGGGTCGTTGATGTGCTTGCGAATCATTGGTTTGGTGATGCGATCCGGGTGTGTCGCATAGCCCCAGGCGAAGCGGCCCTTGACGCAGGAGTGGCCGTGGTTGGCGTGGCCGTTCTTGTCGGGAACCATGCGCACCAGTTGATCGCCTTTCATCTCGGCGCGGAACGAGCAGCCGACGCCGCAATAGGCGCAGGTGGTGATCACGCTGCGCTCGGGCTGGCCCATTTGCACCACGCTTTTTTCCATCAGCGTCGCAGTCGGGCAGGCCTGCACGCAGGCGCCGCAGGACACGCATTCGGAGTCGAGGAAATCTTCGCCACCGGCTGCCGAGATGCGCGATTCGAAACCGCGACCGGACACGGTCAGGGCGAAAGTGCCCTGGGTTTCTTCGCAGGCCCGCACGCAGCGGTTGCAGACGATGCACTTGCTCGGGTCGTAATCGAAATAGGGGTTGGAAACGTCTTTGGCGTCACTCAGGTGGTTTTCGCCTTCGTAGCCGTAACGCACTTCGCGCAGGCCCACTTGACCGGCGACGGTCTGCAGCTCGCAGTTGCCGTTGGCCGAGCAGGTCAGGCAATCGAGCGGATGGTCGGAGATGTAAAGCTCCATGACGTTGCGGCGCAGGCTGGCGAGTTTCGGCGTCTGCGTGTGCACGTTCATGCCTTCGGTCACAGGAGTGGTGCAGGAGGCGGGGTAGCCGCGCATGCCCTCGATTTCCACCAGGCACATGCGGCACGAGCCGAAGGCTTCCAGGCTGTCGGTGGCGCACAGTTTGGGAATGGTGGTGCCCATCAGCGCGGCGGCGCGCATCACTGAGGTGCCTTGAGGCACGGTGATGCTGCGCCCGTCGATGTTGAGCGTGACCTGCACCTGGCTGTCGCGGGCCGGGGTGCCCAGGTCGATATCGGTTTTCGGATCGAAAAGAGTGATCATTGTTCGGCCTCCGAGGTTTGCAGACCGAAGTCGGCAGGGAAGTACTTGAGTGCGCTGGCGACCGGGAAGGCGCTCATGCCGCCCAACGCGCAAAGCGAGCCGTATTGCAGGGTGTCGCACAAGTCCTTGAGGATGATGGCCTGTTCGTCGCGTTTGCTCTGTTCGGGCGCGGCCAGGATGCGGTCGATGACCTCCATGCCGCGGGTCGAGCCGATGCGGCAGGGCGTGCATTTGCCACAGGATTCTTCGGCGCAGAACTGCATGGCGAAGCGCGCCATCTGGGCCATGTCCACAGTGTCGTCGGCCACCACCACGCCGCCATGACCGAGCATTGCGCCGATAGCGGCGAAGGCTTCGTAATCCAGCGGCGTGTCGAAATGCTCAGGTGGCACCCAGGTGCCCAGCGGGCCGCCGACTTGCGCGGCTTTCAGCGGCCGACCGCTGGCCGTGCCGCCGCCGTAGTCGTCCACCAGTTCGCGCAGGGTCAGGCCGAAGGCGCGTTCCACCAAGCCGCCGTGACGAATGTTGCCCGCCAACTGGAAGGGCATGGTGCCGGTGGAGCGGCCCATGCCGTAGTCGCGGTAGAACTGCGCGCCCTTGGCCAGAATCAGCGGCACCGAGGCCAGGGTCAGCACGTTGTGCACCAGCGTCGGTTGGCCAAACAGGCCCTTCAAGGCCGGAATCGGCGGCTTGGCGCGCACCAGGCCGCGCTTGCCTTCGATGGAGTCGAGCAGCGCGGTTTCTTCGCCACAGATGTAGGCTCCGGCGCCGACCCGAACCTCCATGTCGAACGCCAGGCCACTGCTGCCGACATCGGCGCCCAGATAGCCCGCTGAGCGCGCGATATCCAGCGCTTCACGCAGGGTGGAGATGGCTTGCGGGTACTCGGAGCGCACATAGATGTAGCCGTAGGTGGCGCCGACCGTGATCCCGGCGATCGCCATGCCTTCGATCAGCAGGAAGGGGTCACCTTCCATCAGCATGCGGTCGGCGAAGGTGCCGGAATCGCCTTCGTCAGCATTGCACACGATGTATTTCTGCGGGCTTTCGGCGCTGCGCACCGTGCGCCATTTGATCCCGGCCGGAAAGGCCGCGCCGCCGCGACCGCGCAAGCCAGAGTCGAACACTTCGGTGGCGGTCTGTTCACCGCCAATCGCAATGGCCCGGGTCAGGCCCTCGAAGCCGCCGTGCTTGCGGTAGTCGTCCAGCGACAGTGGCTGGGTGATGCCGGCGCGGGCGAACAGCAGGCGCTGCTGGGTTTTCAGATAAGGCAGCTCTTCGACCAGGCCCAGTGCCAACGGGTGGCTGGCGGGGTCGGCCTGCAGGGCGTCGAGCACGCCAGGCACGTCATCTGCGGTCAACGGGCCGAAACCGATGCGGCCTTGCGGGGTGTCCATTTCCAGCAGCGGCTCGAGCCAGTACAGGCCGCGCGAGCTGGTGTGGTGCAGGTCCAGCGGCAAGTTGCGTTTGCGCGCCTCGCTGGCCAGGGCCACGGCCACTTCATCGGAGCCCACGGCGCGGGCCAGCGAATCAACGGGCAGATAGAGATGCGTCATCATGCATTCTCCTGGCAGGCGTCGATCAGCGTATTCAAGCGCTCGGCACTCAGGCGCGCGTGGACTTTGCCGTCCAGTTCCAGCGCCGGCGAGCAGGCGCAGGCCCCCAGGCAATACACCGGGCGCAGGCTGATGCTGCCGTCGGCGCTGCTGCCGTGATCGTCCAGTTGCAGGCGCTCGCGCAGTTGCGCGGCAAGCTGTTCGGCGCCCCGGCTCTTGCAGGATTCGGCCCGGCACAGGCGCAGGATATGGCGCGCCGGCGGCGCGGTGCGAAAGTCATGGTAGAAGCTGATCACTCCGCGCACCTCGGCCTGGCTCAGGTTGAGGGCGTGGGCGACGTCGGGGATGGAGGCATCGGGGATGTAGCCAATGCCTTCCTGAATTTCATGGAGAATGGGTAGCAATGCGCCGGGAGAGCCTTTGTGGCGCTCCAGCACATGGTTGACCAATGGCAGATACGACATCTCATCAGGCATACAGCATTCCTCACGGTCACGGACATACCAGCGGTAGTCGGTTGTCCGAAAGTGTCGGCTGCGGCCGCGCCACGTCACGGCATCGTGGCTTTGTCAGGCCGTAGGCCAGGGCACCCTTGTCGGGCATCTTGTCGTGCCCGGGGGCGGTCTTGGCCGCACCTGTTCAGGGCATAAGGGGCAGCTTGCCATGCCGCTTTGGGCGATTGCGCTCCAAAGCGACCTGTTCGGTTCCATCCGCGACCACCCATTGAGTGTAGAAGGGAATGGCTGCGGACCCGGCCCGCAGCGCAAATCCTGTAACAAAATCGGCCGTTGGCGCTAAAGACGCTCGGCGAAAACGCCGTAAACCGGTACCCTATGCGACTGTTTTTTTCGCATTCCGCCGAGGTACACCCGTGTTCTCCCAATTCGCCCTGCACGAACGCCTGCTCAAAGCCGTGGCCGAACTCAATTTCGTCGAGCCTACGCCTGTGCAAACGGCAGCCATTCCGCTGGCTTTGGAAGGACGCGACCTGCGGGTGACCGCCCAGACCGGCAGCGGCAAGACCGCCGCCTTCGTCCTGCCGATGCTCAACCGCCTGATCGGCCCGGCCAAGGTGCGCGTCGACATCCGCGCGCTGATCCTGCTGCCGACCCGCGAGCTGGCCCAGCAGACCCTGAAGGAAGTCGAGCGCTTCTCGCAGTTCACCTTCATCAAGGCCGGCCTGATCACCGGTGGCGAGGACTTCAAGGTCCAGGCCGCCATGCTGCGCAAGGTGCCGGACATCCTGATCGGCACGCCGGGCCGCCTGCTGGAGCAGTTGAACGCGGGCAACCTGGACCTCAAGCAGGTCGAGCTGCTGGTGCTGGACGAAGCCGACCGCATGCTGGACATGGGCTTTGCCGAAGACGTCGAGCGCCTGGCCAATGAGTGCGCCAACCGTCAGCAGACCATGCTGTTCTCCGCCACCACCGGCGGTTCGGGCCTGCGCGAGATGATCGCCAAGGTACTGAAAGACCCGCAGCATCTGCAGGTCAACAACGTCAGCGAACTGGCCGAAGGCACCCGTCAGCAGATCATCACGGCTGACCACAACGTGCACAAGGAGCAGATCCTGCACTGGCTGCTGGCCAACGAGACCTACCAGAAGGCGATCATCTTCACCAACACCCGCGCCCTGGCAGACCGCATCTATGGCCGTCTGGTGGCCCTGGAATACAAGACCTTCGTGCTGCACGGTGAGAAGGATCAGAAAGACCGCAAGCTGGCCATCGACCGCCTGAAGCAGGGCGCGGTGAAGATTCTGGTGGCCACCGACGTCGCGGCCCGTGGTCTGGACGTCGAAGGCCTGGACATGGTCATCAACTTCGACATGCCGCGCACCGGCGACGACTACGTGCACCGCATCGGCCGTACTGGCCGCGCGGGCGCCGAGGGCCTGGCTATCTCGCTGATCACCCACGGCGACTGGAACCTGATGTCAAGCATCGAGCGCTACCTGAAGCAGAAGTTCGAGCGCCGCACCATCAAGGAAGTCAAAGGCAGCTATACCGGGCCGAAGAAGGTCAAGGCGTCCGGCAAGGCGGCGGGCACCAAGAAGAAAAAAACTGACGGCAAGACTGACAAGAAAAAAGCCCTGGCCAAGGCGCCGACCAAGCGCAAGACCGTGAACCGTCCGAAGGCCGAGTCGCTGGTGAGTCAGGACGGCATGGCGCCGCTGAAAAAGCGCGTGACCCGTCCGCCGGTTTCTGAATAATCCAACTTGATACTTGGCGAAGCCTGGACCTCCGGGTATCGCCAATGATCTCTGTGGGAGTGAGCTTGCTCACGAAGGCAGACTGCCAGGCACCAGGAATGTGTTTGATGTCAGAGCCGCTTCGTGAGCAAGCTCACTCCCACATAGAAATCAGTGTCACCGAATGGCCGTATATCTCTATCAGCCGTCTGCTTTTTTCGCCGCTTCATCCATCTCCTTCAACCGCTGATCGATCAACTGGCACTTGTCCGGTAAATCCTTGGACGCGGTTTCCAGTTGCATGTCCTTGAGCTCCTGATTCATTTCCTTGGCTTTGGCCGGGTTCTGCTGGGTCAGCTTTTCGACTTCCTGCGCCAGCTGCTCACGCTTGGCTTGCGCTTCTTCGGGCGTACAAGCCCAAAGTGGCGTGGCGACCAGCAGCGTCAGTGCTGCAGTGATGCTCATCAGGGTTTTCATGACTGGCCTCGTTATCCAGTGCGGGCTTACCTCAGTGGAGGTCGAGATAACGGGGAAAGTTCAGGGTTTCGACCGCTGGGCCAGCGGGCTGAACGGCGGGCGACGCACCCGGTCACACCTCTAGAGCACCAAGCCCGATGGCCAGACGTCACGGGTTTTCATCCCTGCTCCTGGAGGTTGGATATGTCTGACAAATACGACTGGGATTTGATCGAACGTCTGCTGCATGAAGTGCAAAACAGCGCCGACAAGCCGTTTGCCCCGCGCAAGTACGCCGAGGAGCACGCTGCTGCCAAGGCGGCCGAAGGCGAAAGTACAGGGGATCTGGACGCGCTGAAAATGCGCGCCGCCGACCTCGAGGCCTTGCTGTTCAAACGCGGTTTCATCGAATCGCGGCCGGAAGAAGAGGGCGGCAATGGCGAGAACTTCGTCCTCACTCCGCGTGGTTCGAGCCTGCTGGCGATGATCGACAGCAGCATCCCCGGCAACGACCACCCGCGCCAGGTGCTCGACGAGCAGGCCGATGCGCTGGATCCGGACACTTTCGATGAGGTGTCGTCCAAGGCGCAGGTGGCCTAATTCAACTCGATCCCGTAGCAGCACGGCTTGCCGGCGGGGCGGTGTATCTGTGACGAAGATGTCGACTGACAGAACGCCCCGCCGGCAAGCCGTGCTGCTACGGGGCTGTGGCGTTACGACGTTTTGTTCGCGCCCTTGAGGCAACTCAGGTTGGTGAAGTCCTCCCGCACGTCGGCAATTTTCGCCATCAGCTTCTGCCGCTGCTCGGGTGAACTTTGCGCCATCAGGTCGCTGATCAGGGAGATCGCCGCCTGTTCCGTGTGGTCGTACGCCGCGCGGTATTCCGGGGTCCAGAACGTTTCGCGGTCCTGCAGCAATCTGGCGATTTTCTGATCGAAATCAGGCGCCTGGCGCTGCTGGACGGCGCTGACCAGCAACGACTGCCAGTGCGCGCGGTTGTCGATCCACACACGATTCTGTTCACCCAATGACGTCGACCACTGCATCACCCGGCCACGCTGCACCGCGCTGAGCTTGCCAATCCACGGATTCAGCCTTTTCTCCATGCGTTGCGCGCGGTCGGCGATCTGCCGGTCCAGCGGCTGGTCCACGTATTCGTCTTCGTGCTTGCGCAGGTCCTTGGCAAACGCCGTTTGCATTTCCGTCACTTGCTGATCGTTGAGCTGGCGCAACAGCTCGACCGCTGAAGGCGTGATTTCCCGGGAAATGGTGGCGATGGCCTGGCGGGCTTCGGCGGTGCGCGCCTTAAGTTGAGTTTCGTTGACTTGATTGGTCTGGACCATGCCCTCCAGACGATCGAGCCAGGTCAAATAGCCGGGAATCTGCGTAGTGCAGTGCCAGCTCAGGTGCTCCTTGAGGCGTTCGTCGAGCCAGTCCTTTTGCGTGGCGTTCATGTCCAGGTAGTCGTTGAGCGACCATGGAATGATCAGGTCCAGATGCCGGTACGTCAGACCAATCTGGCTGCAGCCCGCCAGCAGCATCAGGCCCAGCCACAACGAAATGCAGGTCTTGAACATAATGTGCATGACAGCTCCTTGCCGGTTCGTCTCCCAGTTATAGAGCAGGTCAGGCGATGGCGGTTCAGCCCGTCAGAAGAATGAACGCACCACCTTGAGAGTCACGGTGCTTTCACATTGGGCGTTGTGCCCGCTGTAGGCCGAGCAGTCCGCGCCGGTCAGGCTCGAGCCGCTGTACATCAGGTTCATGTCCATGCCCAGCCAGGGCCGCGAGACGTTGAATGACCAGTCGTTGTAGGCGCTGACCATGGCGCCGCTGTCGGTCAGGGTTGGGGTGTCGAGCTGGTGATTGCCGTACTGCACGCGCATGTCCAGGCCCAACGGCACGATGCCGCCCAGATCCAGAAACAGCGTGCTGTCCTGGCGCCCGGCGTCGGCGCTGAAGGCGGTGCCGATGCGGCTGTCGAAGATGCGAAAGCCGGCGTACAGCTCGTGGCTATCGATCTGTGAGGTGTTGGGGTAGCTGTAGCGAATGATGCCCAGCTCATAGCCGAGGGTCTTGTCGAACGGCTTCTTGAAGCCCAGATACGAGTCGACTTCCAGCGTGGTGTCCGGCGCAAGGCCCGCGCTGGGCGACCATTGGCCGAAGTAGAAGCCGCTGTCGTGGGTCAGGTCCAGGCCGCCGTGAAACGCCGAGTCACTCGCACTGGGCGTCACCAGGCCCTGAGCCATGCTGCGGCTGGGGGTGGTGCCGAGCTTGAGGCTGAAATCGCCCAGTTCCCGCTCCATGACCTGGGCGCTGGCGTTGTGGTGCATCAGCAAGGCGCAGGTGAAGAGCGCGCCGGCCTGGCGATTGAAAAGGCGAGCATGGGGCATGCTTCACTCCAGTCAGTGTCAAAGGAGTGGATCGAAGGCGTCATATCGCACGCCAATGGCGCGATACAAGCCGCGAGCTAGAGCCTCGCAAGCATACCGATGAATGCCGCGATGATTCGACCGCTGGTCGATTCGTCGCAGAAAAATTGAACTTCGCGATCAGTTGTTCTGGGCAATCAGCTTGTTCACCACCACCAGCGCCTGGGCGAAGGAGGGGTAGCCGCTCTTGGCGACATCCAGCTCGTCGTATTGAATGCGGTACTTGTGGGCCTTTTCTTCATCCACTGTGGCCGACAGCTGCGCGAGCAGTGCGATCGACAGCGGGTACTTGCGGTCCGCTGAATCCTGCAGCATGTCGTGGACTTGCGAGCCCGAGGCATTGAGGCGCAACAGCAGCACGGCCTGGTAAAACTCGGCTTCACCGGTCTTGTCCGCACGGGCGGCGCGGGTCAGCAGCGCGTTAGCCAGTTCGTAGCTCTCCTGGCGGCGCTCGTTGATGATCCATTTCGCCTGGAGCATGTCGTTCTGATAGAGCAGATAGTCCGTCCGGCAGCTGCTGCCCACCGTATTGGTGTCGCAGCCGTGTGTCGCACAACCACCCAGGCCCGCGCAGAGCAGGGCGCCGAGAAACATCCATTTTTTCATATCGGGGTTCCGCGAAGATGTCTGTTATCAGGGCATCGTCCAGTCTGCACGCCTTTGATCAGTTCGGGACGAACGGGTCATGACGACACAGTAAAGCAGAGCTTTTTCGGAACAACAGGGCGATGGACCTGGCGCCTTGCAATCAAAGCGCCTGGATGTCGACCGCGCAGGCGGGGAAAGATTTACTTTTTACCGAGGGAGATGTGCTTCGAAGGGGCCTGGGTCTGGCCGCTGACGCCTTTGGCGATCTGCTGGATTTCACCGCCGGATTTCAGGAAGGCGGCGATCTGCGCGTTGATCGATTCGCTGGTCTCGACGGCAGGAGCAGGCTTGGCTTTGGACTGGGAGGCTTTGACGCGCATGGCTGTAATTAACCTATATAAAATTAATACGGCCGACCATCTTATCGCATTGGGGGAAAAATTGCCCGGTGAATATGCCCTTGACAGCGCGGCGATGAACTTTCGCGACGCCATTCATTTCGCGAAACAATCAGCTAACTGACTGTTTTAATTGCCAGCTTGACGATTTTCTGCGACGAGCTTCGGCCGCCATTATCGACGCTGAACCTGACGAATGGCCCGAAACGCCGGGCCTCCGAGCTGCCCCGCCAGGCCAATGCCTTGATTTTCAAGGCTTCCAGCCTGCGTCGATGAGGCGCTTCGCAGGGCCGCGAATGTGCAGCCAAACTCGGGTAGAATGCCGTCCACGTTATGAGGGTATCTGGACATGGCTTTAGTCGGGCGTTACAACAGTTTGCAAGTGGTGAAACAGACCAACTTCGGTTTGTATCTTGATGGTGGGCAAGATGGTGAAATACTGCTGCCCAATCGGTATGTGCCCAAAGAACTTGCGGGCGAGTTTTCCGGCGAAGATGAAGAGTGGGTCAATGTCTTCGTTTATCTGGACAGCGAAGACAAGATGATCGCCACGACCGAAAAACCGAAAGTTCAAGTCGGTGAATTCGCCAGCCTCAAAGTGGTGGAAGTCAACAGCATCGGTATCTTCCTCGACTGGGGCTTGTCCAAGGACCTGCTGCTGCCGTATTCCGAAGAAAAGCGCCCGCTCAAGGCCGGTGACTATTGCGTGGTGCACGTGTACCTCGACAAGTCGCGGCGCATCACCGCGACCACGCGCCTTGACCGCTATCTGGACCGCACACCTGCCAACTACAGCACGGGCCAGGAAGTGAACCTGCTGGTGGTGGAAGAAACCGCCATGGGTTTCAAGGCCATCATCAACAACAAACATTGGGGCCTGATCCACAAGAATGAAGTGTTCAAGTTCCTGCGCTCCGGCAAACAGGAAAAAGGCTACATCAAGGAAGTGCGCAGCGACGGCAAGATCAGCCTGAGCCTGCAACCGGTGGGTGCACAACTGGCCACTGGACTCAGTGCGCAGATCCTCGACAAGTTGCGCGCCAACAATGGCGTGCTGGCCGTCAGTGACAAGAGCGATCCAGCGCTGATCAGCGACTTGTTCGGTGTCAGCAAGGGCAACTTCAAGAAGGCGATTGGTGCGTTGTACAAGCAAGGCCAGATCGTGATTCACGCCGATCGCATCGAACTCGTCTGACACTCACCGGGTCACAGCCATTGAGCGCGCCAGCCGGTGCGTTGCAATGGCTGATCCGGGGTTCTCATGAAACGCTTCTTCTGTGCCTGGCTGACCGTGCTCGTGGCTTTCCTGCTGCTCGACGGGCTTTGGCTGGGTGTGCTGATGGCGCCGACCTATCGCCAGTGGCTCGGGCCGCTGATGCTCGGGCAGCCGGTGATGCTGCCTGCCGTTCTGTTCTACTTGCTCTACAGCTTTGGCATCGTGCTGATCGGCGTACTGCCGGGCGTGCGCGCCTCGAGCATCAAGCATGCTGCGGGCTATAGCGCGCTGCTGGGTGTGATGGCCTACGGGACTTATGACCTGACCAACTGGGCGACGCTCAGTGGCTGGCCTGCGCAGCTGTCGTTGATCGACTGGGCGTGGGGGACGTTCGCGTCGGGCGTGGCGGGGGCGGTGGGGTATCTGGCTGCACGCAGATTCAAGCGTTAGGTGATCACTGTAGGAGCGAATTCATTCGCGATGCGGTGGTACATACGCTGAATTCTCATCGCCTGACACATCTTTCGCGAATGAATTCGCTCCTACAGGGCTACGTCCAGCCTCAATTACTTCTGCACAAACCCCGCAAAACTCAGATTCGAGCCATTGGGCCGCATGTCCTTGAGATACGAATCGCGATCGGCCGACAACTCAAGGCTAACCGTCGACTTGCGCTTGCCTTCGTTGCGGATCACCACGCCGTCCTTGTTCTCGCGCAGGAACTTGGTGGTCACTTTCAGGTGAATCAGCTCATCGGTGCTCGGTGTGTGCAGCAGCAGGTGCAGCCATTCGTACTGGCCGACCGCCAGGCGGCTCACGGGCAGGTCGAACCACCAGATGTTGCGCTTGTGGTCCAGTACCGCGAAATGGGTGTTGTTGGTGCCCAGCACGGCGCCGCCCAGTTGTTCGTTACGGCGCGCGATGGCCTGCTGTTTGTCGAGTTTCATAAATGTCCCGGGATCTGATGTTTCGTGAACCTGAGGCTGCAGCATAGGCGCAGGTCGGCTCGGCCGCGCATTCTCCGGGGTTGTGGGGCAAACATAAAGTCAAAACATCGGGTCACTGATGAAAAGCGTCGTTACATCTGCGCCAGGGCCGCTCGGGAAAATAGTTGAAACTCTGCGCGAAGAGGGCGAGTCAACCGTTGCGTCGAGGTTATGACACCTGATTCTTACCCCGGGAGAACGCTCATGAGCAGCACCACCGATAAAGTCAAAGGCATGGCCAACGAAGCAGTGGGCAACGTCAAGCAAGGCGTTGGCAAGGCAACGGATAACGACAAACTGCGCGCAGAAGGCAAGGCGCAGGAACTCAAGGGTGAAGCGCAACAAGCAGTCGGCAAGACCAAGGACGCTGTCAAAAAAGGCGTCGACAAGGCCTGACGGCCTGCGCGCTTGGGTGTGAAAACCTTGAGCGAATATACGAGGCAACTCTGGCGGCCATCCATGGATGGCCGCCATTGCGTCCGCTGGCAGATGTTCTGAAACGTTTCATACATGGCAAAAGTGCTTAACTCAATGTAAAAAGCCGCCCCGTAAAGGCGGGCGCACGGAATTTCAAAGCGTTTGCCCGCTCGTATAGGTGAATGTGTTTCAGATACGTCTACGTCGCGAAAGGAGACGCCATGATATTCCCGGATTTGCGCCAGTTACGTCTGACGACGGTGCTGGTCAGAACGGTCAAAGAGTTCCTCGATGACGAGATGTCGACCTACGCCTCGGCGCTGGCTTACCAGATGCTGTTTTCGCTGTTTCCCTTCCTGCTGTTCCTGATCGCCCTGATCGGTTTTCTGCACCTTCCCGATTTCTTCAGCTGGATGCGCATGCAGTCCGAGTTGATTCTGCCGGCCCAGGCGCTGGATCAGGTCAACCCGGTCATCGACCAGTTGCAGCAGTCCAAGGGCGGTTTGCTATCCATCGGCATCGTGATCGCGCTGTGGACCGCTTCGGCCGGCGTGCGCCTGATGATGAGCGCCATGAACGCCGCCTATGACGTGGTCGAAGAGCGCCCGGTGTGGAAGCGCATTCCGCTGTCGGTGCTGTACACCATCGGCATCGCCGGTATGTTGCTGGCCGCCGCCGCGCTCATGGTCCTGGGGCCTCAGGTGATGAGCTGGCTGGCGTCACAGATCGGCATCGAGGACTTCATCGTCACCCTGTGGACCATCCTGCGCTGGCCGGTGATCATCATCCTGCTGATGGTGGCCGTGGCGATCATGTACTACGTCATGCCGGACGTGAAACAGACCTTCCGCTTCATCACGCCCGGCTCGGTGCTGGCGGTGGTGGTGTGGATCGCGGCGTCGCTGGGCTTTGCCTACTACGTCAAGACGTTCGCCGACTACAACGCCATGTACGGCAGCATCGGCGCGATCATCGTGCTGCTGCTGTACTTCTACATTTCGGCGGCGGTGCTGTTGTTCGGTGCCGAGCTCAATGCGGTGATCGAGCACATGTCCGAGGAAGGCAAGGCCAAGGGCGAGAAGGTCGCCGGTGACGGTGGGGTCGACGCGACCTATAACAAACAGCACGTCTCGGGGCTGGGGCGCGATCACTCTCACGATCACGACGATCTGCAACCTGATCCGGTGTTGGGCGCCGACAAGCGCTGAGCGGTTTGTGGCAGGATGTGTCGTAAAGGCGCATCCGCCCACTGACAAGGTTTCCCCATGATCCGTGAAATTCTGAAAATGGGCGACGAGCGCCTGCTGCGCATCGCTCCGCCCGTGCCGCAGTCGATGTTCGGCTCCCAGGAACTCAAGACCCTGATCGACGACATGTTCGAGACCATGCGCAGTGTCGGCGGCGTCGGGCTGGCCGCGCCGCAGATCGGTGTCGACCTGCAACTGGTGATCTTCGGTTTCGAGCGCAGCGAGCGCTATCCGGACGCCGAAGCCGTACCGCAGACCATCCTCCTCAATCCGCTGATCACACCCCTGGAACAGACCCTGGAAGAAGGTTGGGAAGGCTGCCTTTCGGTGCCCGGCCTGCGCGGCGTGGTTGATCGTTACGAGCACATTCGCTACGAAGGTTTCGACCCTGACGGCAAGCCGATCCAGCGCGTGGCCCGGGGCTTTCACGCGCGAGTGGTGCAGCACGAGTGCGACCACCTGATCGGCCGTTTGTACCCGTCACGCATTACCGATTTCAGCCGCTTCGGTTTCACCGAGGTGCTGTTCCCGGACATGGACCCCAATGCGGATGATTGAGTCCGCGCAGTTGCTCCGTCGCTTTTGATTCTGGCCGAAGGCCGTGGGAGCCGGCTTGCTGGCGAAAGCCCGGTGTCATTCAAAGATGCACCGTCTGACACTCCCATTCGCCAGCAAGCCGGCTCCCACGGGGTCTGAGTTCACATTTGGTTTGGTCACGATAACCAATCGGTCTACAGGATTTTCCGCCGTCGCTGCACATAAGAGCATCAGCCATGTGCAGGAGCGGCAATGCCCAACTACCTCGACGACGCCCAGCGCGCAGACATCGACCGCCTGCGCGGATCATTCACCGGCCGTACTGAGTGGCCGACCTGGCTGTTGCTGCTCGGCGTCTACCTCGCCTGGCCCGGGTTGTTGCTGTTCAGTCCGCATCTGGGCGTCTGGCCGACCACCGCGCTGATGATCCCGCTGCTGGTGCTGTGGATGTCGCTGCAGCACGAACTGCTCCACGGCCATCCGACCCGCTGGCCGTGGCTGAACAAGGTGCTGGGCTATGCGCCGTTCGCGGTCTGGTATCCCTACACGCTGTATCGCGACACCCACATGCAGCACCATCGTGACGAAGACCTTACCGTTCCGGGCCTTGACCCGGAAAGCCGTTACCTCAGCCAATCCCGCTGGAAGAACACGGGGCCTGTGATGCGCCTGCTGCGCTGGCTCGACAAGACGCCGCCCGGGCGTCTGCTGTTCGGTGTGCCGTTGGCGCTGGGCAGCTTGATCGCCGAGGAGTCCATGCGCCTGATCCGCGGCGAGGACAAGGCCTGGTTCATGTGGTCGACCCACGGCTTTTTCCTGCTGCTGATGTTCAGCTTCATCGAGCGCGTGAGTGTGTTGTCGGGCTGGCATTACCTGCTGCTGATCAGCATTCCTGCGCTGGCGATTTCGATGGTTCGCTCCTACTACGAGCACCGCCCCCACGCGCAACCGCAGCAGCGCACGGTGATCAACGAAGCGGGCTGGCCGTGGCGCTGGCTGTTCCTGAACCTTAATCTGCACCTGGTGCACCACGACTTGCCGGGTCTTGCCTGGTATCACATTCCGGCGGTGTACCGCGCTCGGCGGGAGCAGTGGCTGGCACGCAGCGGTGGTTTTCTGCTGCCCGGGTATGCTGAACTGTTTCGCCGCCACAGCTTCAAGCCTGTGGACAGCCCGCAACACCCTCACGTCTAGCGCCGGTGTCTGAATATGCTCCAGGGTCTCGCCGATTTATCGATGTATGTCGCGCCTGAGCGCGTAGGTGAAGCTCAGCAGCGCTGGCTCGTGCGGGTGTTCGACATTCTCGGCGCTGAACGGCTGGACGCCGATGCGCCAGATTTGCATCAGCGTTGGCGCTCACCGCAACTGCTGCTGAGCCAGACCTGCGGTTACCCGCTGATGACTGTATTGCGCGGGCAGGTGCAAGTGGTCGGGCGGCCGGCCTATCGCTTGCCTCACAGTGCCGATGGCGTTCATTGCAGCCTGCTGGTGGCCCGCATCGACGACCCGCGTCAGCAACTGGCGGATTTTCGCGGCAGTCATGGCTTGATCAACGGCACGGATTCCAATTCGGGGATGAACCTGTTTCGCCATGCGCTGGCGCCGCTGCAACAGGATGGCCGGTTCTTCGACAGGGTCTCGGTGACCGGCGGGCATCGCAACAGCCTGGCTGCGATCAAGGCAGGCCAGGGCGATCTGGCGGCCATCGACAGCGTGACCTTCGATTATCTGGCGCGCGATGCCAGTGAAGAGGTGAGCGGGTTGACGGTGATTGGCCGCACGGCGTCGGGGCCGTGTCTGCCGTATATCACGCGGTTGGGGGCGGATGGGGAGGGGATTCGGCGGGCGATGAATCAGGCGCTGAGGGAGATGCCCGGGATGGCCGATGTTTTGGCGATCGACGAAGTGTTGCCGGCGAACGAAGCGGAATATGAAGTGCTTTTGCAATATCAGCGTGAAGCCCGCGATCTTGGATTCGACCTCCCGTAGCAGTCCGGCTTGCCGGCGGGAGCGATAGGTCTGCGACGAAGATGTCGGCTGACACACCGCCCCGCCGGCAAGCCGTGCTGCTACGGATGGTGTGTTAAATATTCTTTTTTGATCTATAAAAATCGTAAAACGATATTTTTTAAGAATAAAAACTCCTTGCTAGGATGACGCCACCGGAACACCGGACAGCACCACCATCCATGCCCAAGGGGAAGTTTTCATGTCCGGCGCCGAATCCGCAGAGCTGTTCCAGCTCCATTACCGATGGTTGTGCGCGCGCTTGAGCCGTCTTGACGGCGATGACAGCGCCGAAGACATCGCCAGTGAAACCTTCCTTCAATTGCTGGCATCCCCCAACGTGGTGCCGATTCGCGAACCTCGGGCGCTGTTGATCACCATCGCCCGGCGTCTGATTTATCAGCGCTGGCGGCGCCGCGATCTGGAGCGTGATTACCTGCAAGGCCTGGCGGCAGATGACGCCGAACACGCCGATTCTCCAGAGGATCTGGCCGCAACCCTGCAAAGCCTGGCCCGCATCGACCAGCGCCTCAATCGCCTGCCCGCCAAGGTCAAAAGCGCATTCGTACTCGCCCGAGGCGATGGCCTGACCTACCCCGAAATCGCCGAACATCTGGGCATCTCCATGCGTTCGGTCAGCGTTTACATGCACAAAGCTGAAACCTGTTGCCTGCGCGCAGGTCTGGAATGAAACGCTGGAATGAAACCGGTGCTGTGCTAAACCCAACACAGCCGTTCCCCTACTAGAGCCTCATCACGAGCGACATCCACGAGAGAAGCAAATGACATCAATCAAGAAATGGCTGGGCGGATCGTTCCTGGCGCTCTCTGTACTGGCGCATTCAGCGTACGGCGCGGAAAAAGCCGCACCGATCCACTTCGGCGACATTACCTGGGAAAGCGGCAGCCTGATCACCGAGATCCTGCGCACCATCGTCGAGAAGGGCTACGGCTACCCCACCGACAAGCTGCCGGGCAGCACGGTGAGCCTCGAGGCCGCGCTGGCCAAGAACGACATTCAGGTGATCGGCGAGGAATGGGCCGGGCGCAGCCCCGCGTGGGTCAAGGCTGAGGCTGAAGGCAAGGTCCATGGCCTGGGCGACATCGTCAAGGGCGCGACCGAAGGCTGGTGGGTGCCCGAGTACGTGATCAAGGGCGACGCGGAGCACGGCATCAAGCCACTGGCACCGGACCTGAAATCGGTGGCCGACCTGCCCAGGTACAAGGACGTGTTCAAGGACCCGGAATCCCCCGACAAAGGCCGTTTCCTCAACAGCCCGACCGGCTGGACTTCGGAAATCGTCAACACGCAAAAGCTCAAGGCCTACAAGCTCAACGACAGCTACGTGAACTTCCGCACCGGCTCCGGCGCGGCGCTGGATGCCGAGATTGCCGCCTCGATTCGCCGGGGCAAGCCGGTGCTGTTCTACTACTGGTCGCCGACCCCGCTGCTGGGGCGTTTCAAGCTGATCAAGCTGGAAGAACCGCCGTTCAACGAGGCTGCGTGGAAAACCCTGTCCGACGCCAGCAACCCCAATCCGATCGGATCGAGCTCGCTGGCCGCGCACCTGGCGATCGGCGTTTCCGACCCGTTCGCCAAGCAATATCCCGACCTGGTCACCTTCTTCAAGAAGGTCGATCTGCCGATCGATCAGTTGAACAAGACCTTGGGTGAGATGAGCGAGAAACGCCTGGAACCGGATGCCGTGGCCAAGTCGTTCCTCAAGGATCACCCGGAAATCTGGACGCCGTGGGTGCCGGCGGAGGTGGCGAAGAAAGTGACTGCCGCGTTGTAGGATATGTTTGCCGGCTGCACTGGCAACCCCTGCAACCCTGCGCCATGCTCATGGGTGGTCATCGATCCACCCGTGAGACTCGCCATCATGAACACGCCAAAACCTCCGCTCGCCACGTCCCGCCTGATCCTGCGCGAACTCACTCCTGATGACACACCGGCCCTGGCGCGGATTCTGGGCGATGCCCAGGTCATGCGCCATTCGGTGCGCGGCGTGATGACCGAACAGGCCACCGGCGAGTTCATCGACTGGTGCCGCACGTCCTACAGCGTCCACGGTTTCGGGCCGTGGGCGGTGGAGGATAAATCCTCTTCAACCTTGGCCGGATTCTGCGGTCTGAATGCCGAGCGCGTGGATGACGCCGACGAAGTCGAAATCGGTTACCGGCTGGCGCCCGCGTTCTGGGGCAAGGGGCTGGGCACTGAAGCGGCGCGCAGTGCGCTGAATCATGGGTTCGACAAACTCAGGCTCGATTCGCTGATCGCCATCGTCGAGCCGGCCAATGTGGCCTCGGTCAAGGTCATCCAGAAACTGGGCTTCAGCGGCTTCATCCACAGCCAGTATCACCGCCATGGCGTGAGGATCTACCGCATGAACGCCCAGCAGTGGTCATCACGGCCCAAGCGCGAGGACTGACTGGAAAACCGTTGTTCAGCTGCTAGTTTCACCCTGCAGTCACTGCGTTGATCACACCGATAAAAGTCGCCGGGGAGAGGACATGGGATATAGCAGATCGACTGCGTTGACGATTTTTTACGGGATGGTATTGGGGCTGTTGCTCGACGCGCCGGGTGTGGTGCTGGCCGGGGAGGGTGCGCCGGTGCCGCCCAGCGCGCTGGCGTTCGTGCAGGACCGGCACCTGGGCGAGAGCCTGGGCTGGCTGGGCTATCAGGTGGCCTCGCGCACGCCGACCTTCGCCACCATTGTCGAGACGGTCGGGCGCACCAAGGCCCAGGAGATCGTCCAGGACGAATTGCAGTACCTGCAGCCGCAGTATCAAGAGGAGTGGGACCGCAATCTGGCCGCAGCTTACGCGGCGTCCTTCACGCCCGAAGAGCTCACCGCGCTGGATGTCGGCGACCCGCCACCGGAGATCGCCAAGAAATTCCGCGACAAGCAGCGCGATGTCGGGATGGACATGAAAGCCCGTTCCAGCAAATTGCTTGAGGTTTATGTGTCGACGTCGCTGGACAACGCCCTGAAAAAAGCCAAACCTTAGCCGCTGTAACAAAATTTGTCCGTCGAGCCCGTTCAGTCGGGCTCGTTTCGATCGGACCAGACGGCTAGGGAGATAACCATGGACCCATTCATGCAGGCGGCCATCGAAGAGGCGCAGAAAGGCCTGGCCGAAGGCGGCATTCCGATCGGCTCGGTGATCGTGCACGACGGCAAGATCATCGGCCGCGGCCACAACCGCCGGGTTCAGGAAGGCAGCGCGATCAAGCACGGCGAGATGGACGCCTTCGAGAATGCCGGACGCCAGCCCGCCCGTGTGTACCGCGAGGCCACGCTCTACACCACGCTGTCGCCCTGCGCGATGTGCAGCGGCGCGATCCTGCTGTACGGCATTCGCAAGGTCATCGTCGGCGAGAACCAGACGTTCATGGGCGAAGAGGAATTGCTGCGTTCGCGGGGCGTGCAGGTGGATGTGGTGCACAACGCGACCTGCGTCGGCCTGATGAGGCAGTTCATTGCTGACAAGCCTGAGTTGTGGAATGAAGATATCGGCGAATAGGTCGTACAGATACCTGTAGGAGCGAATTCATTCGCGAAATTCCGTCAGGCGATAGAGATGTATCGGCTGCCAAATCTTTCGCGAATAAATTCGCTCCTACAGGGGAATCTATTTACTACTCCAGCTGCAGCGTCGAGCTGAACTGGCTGATCGCATCGACCACATGCCGTGAGCCCTGCTGGATCTCCAGAATCACCTCGCCCGCTTCATTGGCCAGCTCGACCCCGGTGCCGGTGCGGCTCAGGCTCGACTGCATACTCGATACCGCGCTTCGGGCCAGTTCGTTGTTCTGGCGCACCACATCGACGATCTCCACTGTCGCCTTGCTGGTGCGCGCCGCCAGCCCTCGCACCTCGTCGGCCACCACGGCAAAACCGCGGCCGTGCTCGCCTGCGCGTGCCGCTTCGATGGCGGCGTTGAGCGCCAGCAGGTTGGTCTGGTCGGCGATGCCGCGAATGGTCTGGACGATGGTCGCGATGATTTCCGACTGCTTGTTCACCGCATCGATGCTGCGCGCCGCTTCGTTGAGGTCGCAGGAAATCTGTTCGATCACCTCGACCGTCTGCTGCACCACGCTCGAACCCTTCTGCGCACAGGCATCGGTGCGCACCGAGGTGTCGTGGGCGGTGGTGGCTGCGCAGCGCTGGATGGTGACCTGATCCGTGATGTCGCTGGCGAACTTGACCACCTTGTACAGCCGGCCCTTGGCGTCGAACAGCGGGTTGTAGGTGGCCTCCAGATACACCGACTGGCCATGCTTGTTGACCCGCTCGAAGCGATGGGAGTGGTACTCGCCGCGGTTGAGCGACGCCCAGAACGCCTTGTACTGCGGCGACTCCACCTCCGCGCGGGTGCAGAACATGCTGTGGTGCTGGCCGACCACTTCGGCCAGCGAATAATGCATGGTGGCCAGGAAGTTCTCGTTGGCGGTGATCACATGGCCATCCGGCGAAAACTCGATCACCGCCATGGAGCGGCCGATGGCGTTGATCATGCTCTGGTTTTCGTGGTCCTTGTAGGCGCGCTCGGTGATGTCCGAAGCCACCTTGATCACGCTCTGCACGTGGCCTTCGTTGTCGTACACCGGCATGTAGCTGGCTTCCAGCCAGATCTCGCGGCCGGATTTGTCCAGGCGCATGAAAGTGCCGCACAACGGCTCGCCGCGCGCCAGATCGCGCCACAGCTTTGCGTAGGCTTCGCTTTCATAGAAGGCTTTTTCGCAGAAGATGCGGTGATGTTTGCCCACCAGCTCGCCAGGCGCGTAGCCCATGGTGCGGCAGAAGTTTTCGTTGGCATCGAGAATGATGCCCTCGGGGGTGAACTCGATCATCGCCATCGAGCGGCCGACGGCCGCAAGCTTGGCCCTGGACTGGCACAGCGCCGCAGTGGATACCTGTAACTCGGCTTCGACGGCCTTGCGGTGTGAATTGAACATCTGCCACCTACCTCAACGATTATGAAGGGCGGCCGGAGTGACCGTCTTCCTTGATGGGCTGATATGAGCGTCGACCTTCCCTGTGCCGAAGGCTGTTGCAATGCCCGCCCAGGCCCGGAAATGGTTGGCCGGTGGCGGATGTTCGAAGCATAGACAAGGGGTTGGCGGATGCAATCCGGGTAGTGGCGTTTTCATATCCAATTGCGTGGATATTCGCAAAATCGTCCAACGGCCCAGGTCATTCTCGAAAAATGGCCCCAAGCCGCGTCTGCTCAGCGCTGCAGGTGAGCGGCGCCGAACAACTGGACCTGCTGCAAGCGGCCGTCGCGTTCGACCAGGCGCACGGGAGCCGTACCGCCGGGCATGACGATTTCAACCATGCCGGCGCTGACCCAGCCGGCCAGCCACGCCGCCGAGGCCACGGCGCTGGCACTGGTGCCGGAAGAGGCGGTCGGGCCTTCGCCGCGCTCGAACACCCGCGCCATGATGCGCTGGTTGCCCGCTTTCGCGGCCCATTGCAGGTTGACGCCGGCGGGGCAGGGGTCGCCCTTGCCGAACTCGCCTGCAGCGAAAGCAATTTGCGTCAGCGCTTCGTTGAGCGGCGTTTCGTGCAGTAGCTCGAAGCTGGGCAGTGCGTCGACATCCGGCACCAGCGTCACGCAATGCGGATTGCCCACCCGCACGAACACGCTGGTCTGCCATTCAGGATGAAGCTCGGCCAGGCGTGCGACCCGGTTGACCGGCACTTCTCCAAGACGCGCGTCGGCCACGCCGGAATCCTGGGCGCCCACCGCGTCAGGGCCGAAGCCCGGTGTGCCGATGTCCAGCCAGAAGCCCGTGACAGCATCGACCACGGCGGGCACCACCTCGGTCGGCACCGGGCTCTGGCTGTCGCGGTTGTCGTGGTGAACGCGCAGGGTAAAGCCGTCCTGGCCTGGCGCACGGCCGCTGTCGGTCAGGGATTGGGCAAAAATCGTCAGGCCGTTGCCGCTGCGTTCAGCCAGGGTGCCGTCGGTGTTGACGATCAGCACGTCAAACGGCGCGGCATCCTGAAACGGACCGACCAGCATGCCGTCCGAACGGTGGGATTTAGCGCCCGCCGGACGCTGGCCTTCAGGCCAGTCGCAGATTGCGCTGACGGCCTGGGCTGTCCAGGCATGGCGGACTAGCGCAGCTTGCGCGGCAGACTCGGGCACATTCACGCCCAGATCGCGTAGCGCTTGAGGGGAAATCACGGCGTAGATATTGCCGCGTGCATCGTAAAAGGGGGCCATGGCGGATCCGCAGACAGGGTCAGAAAACCTGCATTAAATCACCGCCCGGTGCCGGTTCAAACCAACAGACTCGCCCACGCCGACACCAGCAACAGCACCGCCATCGCCTGATTGAAACGCCGCATGCTGTGCGCCGTGCGAAACACCTTCGCCGCGCTCACCCCCAGATACGCCCAGGCACTCATGCACGGAATCGCCACCAGGAAAAACACCAGCGACAACCAGGCCACCCGCGCCAGCCGATCGCTTTCGTGCCCGGCAAATACGCTCACTACCGCAAGCGCCATCATCCAGGTCTTGGGGTTGACCAGCTGCAGGCTGGCCGCGCCCCACAGGCCCAGTTTCGGACCACTGGCGTTGCTTGTCGGGTCGATGGCCTGGGCCGGGGCGCTGAAAATCTGCCAGGCCAGCCACGTCAGCCAGCCGATGCCGACCCACGCCATCACGGTTTGCACCTGCATGTGCCGCGCCAGCGCATCGCCCAAGCCGGTGCCCACCAGCAACACCAGCAGCGCTGCGCCCGCGCAGGCGCCGATGACGATGGGCACGGTACGCATCAGGCCATGGCGAGAGCTGTTGGTCAGCACCAGGATGTTGGTCGGGCCGGGGGTGATGGAGGCGACGAAGGCGAACAGCACAAACGGCAGAAAGCTTTGGAGGACTTGCATGGCGACACTCTGCGATAACGGATCATGGGGGGATGATCGCGACGCAGGTGGCGGTCAGTCTGGAAGATTTGAGCAGCGTCGGCGGTAGTCGGCAGGTGTCATGCGATAGGCACGCTGGAACCAGCGGCCCAAGTGGCTCTGGTCGGAAAAACCCAAGGCTGCGGCGACATCCACCGGCGTCTGGCCGCACGCAAGCAGCCGTCGGGCGCGGGTCAGGCGCAACTGGATCAGGTAGGCGTGGGGTGCGAGGCCAAAGGCGCTCTTGAACGCCCGGCTCAGGCGAAAACGGTCGACGCCGGTGGCCTGCGCCAGATCATCCAGGCCAATGTCCTGATGCAAATGGCTGTGCAGAAAATCCCGCGCCCGCTGTGCCACCAGCGGCAGGCGTGGATCGGGGCTGATCCGCGTGCGCCAGTGCAGATGCCCGGTCAGGTTCGCCAGCAGATTATCCAGCGCGGTCTGGCGCACGATGCGCAACTCGCCGCTGTGCACCGCTTCAAAGGCATTGGCGGTGGCGATCGCCAGCCGCGGGTCATCGGCCAGGGTCACGGCGACGCTCAGTTGCGCGTTGTCCGGCGCCTGCTCGAACTGCGCCCGCAGCTCGCGCTCAAGCCAGTGCGGGTCCAGGTACAGCGTGCGATAGGTGAAACCGCCGATTTCCGGGGCATGGCCGTCGTGGATATCGCCCGGGTCGAGCAGAAACACCTTGCCGGGCGTGCTGTTGTACTGCTGACGACGGCAATTGAACTGCTGTACGCCCTGTTCGGTGATGCCCACCAGATAGCTGTCGTGCCAGTGTGGGTCGTACGCATGCCCCTCGAAATGCGCGCGCATCGTCTCGATGCCGGACGAGGCGTCCTGCTTGAGATCGATCCAGTTGCGTTCGGGCATGGGGGTTCCTTTCAAGGTTTGAGATCGCTGTCGCCGGCAAGCCGGACTGCTTGTGTACACCACCGGCCCCGTAGCAGCACGGCTTGCCGGCGGGGCGGACTGTCAGGCGACGCCTCATTGTGGGGTATAGGTTAAGGCCAGGTCTGGAAGATTTGTGCATGGGCCGACCGAGCGTCGGTCTTGCCATCGCCCCCGCCGGCAAGCCGTGCTGCTACGGGGCGGGCGTGACGCGGGTGTCCTGGCGCCGGACTATTCTTGTTACAAAGCGAATCATCCTACACGTTGCTCCACCCACCCCACGGAGCGAACCTACGCCTTCGATCGCCATCAAACACCGCATGTGTCACCCAATCGACAGCAGGTAAATGATGAACAGATTTCTGCGAGGCCTCGCGATCTTCCTGCTTGGCGGCTTCCTGAGTGTCGGGCTGCTGAGCATCGGCCTGGTCCAGGCCGGTGAGCGGCCGCTGTTGCAACTGGCGGCAAGCGCCAACAATCAGCCGGACAACGGCGCCATCCGCCGTGCCAACCCCAACAGCCGACAAGGCACCGAATCCATTTCCCCAACGATGCGCGGTCCAAACCTGGGCCCGTCGCAATCTCGTCCTCCAACCCTTGAAAACGGTGGCATCCGCAACGGCTATCCCACTCATGAAGTGCCCCGCGTGCAGACCGTGCGGCCTTCGACGAGCGGCACCCAGCGGCCCTCCAACTGAACCGGCAACACATGTGTTTCGACAGCCAGAGTCAATTTTCAGCCAAAAGGAATCGTCCATGTTGCGTCAAACCCTGCTCCGCCAGACCCTGATCGCCGGCCTTTGCGTCTCGGCATTCGCGAGTCTGCCCCTGTCCGCCGCCACCTATCAGAGCGAGGAAGGCACGCTGACCGTCGACGAAGTGGTCGGCGGCCTGCAGCACCCCTGGGCCGTGGCGTTCCTGCCGGGCAACAAGGGCATGCTGGTCACCGAGCGCACCGGCAACCTGCGCCTGGTGACGCCTGAGGGCAAGCTCTCGGCGCCGATCTCTGGCGTGCCCAAGGTCTGGGTGCAGGGGCAGGGCGGCTTGCTGGATGTCGAACTGTCACCGGATTTCGCCAAGGACCGCATGGTCTACCTGACCTACGCCGAGGCCGCCAGCGACGGCAAGACCGGTGGCACTGCAGCCGGGCGCGGGCGGCTGTCAGCGGACATGACCAGGCTCGAAGACTTCACCCGCATCTTCCAGCAACAGCCCAAACTCTCGGTGGGCAACCACTTCGGCTCGCGCATCGTGTTCGACCGCGACGGCTATCTGTTCATCGCCTTGGGCGAGAACAACAACCGGCCCACTTCCCAGGATCTGGACAAACTGCAAGGCAAGATCGTGCGCCTGTACCCTGATGGCTCGGTGCCCAAGGACAACCCCTTCGTCGGCCAGAAAAACGTCCGTCCGGAAATCTGGAGCTACGGCCACCGCAACCAGCAAGGCGCCGCGCTCAACCCCTGGACCGGCACCCTGTGGACCAACGAACACGGCCCCATGGGCGGCGATGAAGTCAACATCATCGAACGCGGCGCCAACTATGGCTGGCCGATTTCCACCTTCGGCATCGACTACAACGGCCAGCCGATCCCCGAGTCCAAAGGCAAAATCGTCGAGGGCGTGAAAAATCCGTTCCATGTGTGGGAAAAATCCCCGGGCATCAGCGGCATGGCCTTTTACGATTCAGACACCTTCAAGCAGTGGGACCACAACCTGTTCATCGGCGCGTTGGCCGCCCAGGTGTTGATCCGCCTGGAACTCAAGGACGACAAGGTGGTGCACGAAGAACGCCTGCTGGGCGAACTCAAATCCCGCATCCGCGACGTGCGTCAGGGGCCTGACGGGTATTTGTATGTGTTGACGGATGAGGAGAGCGGCAAGCTGTTGAAGGTGGGGTTGGCGAAGTAGTACTCACGCTTGATGTTAACTTTAAGGCTCTAGGTCCAGATAAAGAGCCTTAAATGGCTCTTTTTTGGTTTTTTGTAATCTATATGGCTCTCTTTTGATTGAATGTAATCTATCTGGCTCTTTGAGCTTGACGAGAGCCATATAGATTACATAATCAGTGCTTCCTGAGAGGCATTGACCATGAAAACCACCCTGCTTGAGCAAATCCGCGAAAGGCGCCTGGCCCTTGGCGTGAAGATCCAGGACATGACCCTGCGCGCAGGTCTGACCCGGCAGCAATACGGCAAGATCGAAGCGGGCGGCAACCCGCGACTCAACACCCTGGATCAGATCGCCGAAGGGCTGGACGCGGCGCTGGTCCTCGTCCCCAAATCAAAGCTCGAAATGGTTCAGCGGATGCTCTCGGGCGAGATAGCCGGCGATCATCGCTACCCTGATCTTGACCGCAGGTCCGACCTGCAAGAACCGAGCATTGTCAAAGACACCGACAGCCCGTGGGGCGATCTCTGATGGCGCAGGAAACGGTCGCTGCACTGCGACTCTCGCTCCAGGACCAACGGGTGGGATACGTGGCCGGCTATTCGAACGGCAAGAACGTATTCACCCTGGCGCCGGAATACGTCGAGAACGAAGCACGCCTTGCTCTGACCCTTTCCCACACTGATCCGGCCTCTTTCGCGCGTCAGATGGCGAACAACCATCCTTACGTCAGCGCTCAGCGCCTGCATCCGGTGTTGAGCAATCTGCTGCCCGAAGGCGTATTGCGCGACCTGCTTTCGCAAGCCATGAAGGTGCACCGGGATAACGAGTTTCCGCTGCTCGGCTGGCTTGGAAGGGATCTGCCAGGCGCTTTGGTGGCCGAGCCGATCGGAGCATCCGAGATCCCGCAGCTTGCCTTGCAGCACCACGGAAAGATCGAGCCGACGGTCATCGATCTGCCGGACAGCCGAGCGCATTTCTCGCTGGCGGGTGTGCAGATGAAGTTTTCCATGCGTGATCAGGATGGCCGCTACATCACCGGGGATCCTGCTGCTCCCGGCGACTGGATCATCAAGACGCCGTCGACCGTGCATCCGTTCGTACCGCTCAACGAATTCACGGCGATGACCTTGGCGGCAATGGCGGGCGTCGACATCCCGGAAATCAAGCTGATCGCGATGAGCGACATCGAGGCGCTTCCTCATATCAAGCTGCCCGATGAGGCGTTTGCCTACGCCATACGTCGCTACGATCGCCTCCCTGAAAACCGCCGGGTCCACTCGGAAGATTTTGCGCAGATCTTCTTCGCCTATGCCCATGACAAATACCGCAAGGCCAGTTATGACCAGATCGGCAAGCTGGTCTATCAGAAGTCGATTCACGGGCAGCGGGATGTGGTGCAGATGGCGCGGCGCCTGCTGGTCAATATCCTGCTGGCGAACGGCGACGCGCACCTGAAAAACTGGAGCATAATCTATCGCGACGGGCGCAATGCCGAGTTGTCTCCGGCCTACGACATTGTGATGACCAAGGCCTATATCGCAGGTGAGTCGCACCATGCGCTGAACATGGCCCGGCACAAGAACTGGTACGAAACCTCTCTGGAACATTTCAAGCGATGGGCCGAGTACGGCGACATCCCCTGGCGGCCCGTGCTCTACAACTTGCGCGATGTGATGACCCGCGCCCGATCCCTGTGGCCTACCGCGCTGGATGAAAGTGGCATGGCGCAAGCTCACAAGGATGTTCTGAGAGAGCACTGGCGCCGGCTGCACGCTGATTTTCGAATCGAGTGAGCCTCTAACCGGACACCCCTTCGCGCGCCGAAACCGGCACATCGAACACCCGGTCGAACCCCCACTGAAACACCAGCGCATAAAAGAAGAAAAACACGAACAGGCCCAGGTCCGTGACCAGCGCGGCCCACCAGGAAATCTCCAGCCACCAGGCCACCAATGGCACCAGCAGCACCACCAGCCCGCCTTCGAAACCGAAGGAGTGCAGCAGCCGGCGGGACAGGGTGCGGGTGCGGTTTTTCTGCCTCGCTTCCCAGTATTCGAAGACGTAGTTGTAGAGCACGTTCCACAGCAGCGCGCTGGCCGAGAGCATGACGGACAGGGCGCCGGCGTGGGCCAGGCCGTCGTCGTAGACCAGAGCGATGGCCGGGGACAGAACGGCGATGGCGATGGCTTCGTAGAGCACTGCCTGAACCAGCTTGCGGGTGGGGCCTTGCATGATGATCTCCATTGGGTTGAAGCCTTGAGGGCTTGAATGCTGGCCACGCTACCGATCCATGCGATCCTGGAAAAATGAGATAAATTGAACCCGCTTCAATTCATTTCATGCCGGGAGCCTTCTGTGTTTTCCAATCTTCCGCTCAACGCCCTGCGCACCTTCGAGGCCGCCGCGCGGCTGGGGAGTTTCAAGGCCGCTGCCGAGGAGTTGTCCGTGACGCCGGCGGCGATTTCCCACCAGGTCAAAACCCTTGAGGCCTGGCTCGGGGCGTTGCTGTTCGAGCGCTCCGGCCAGGGCGTGGCGCTGACCGAACAGGGCGAGCAGTTGTATCGGCAGACGCACCGGGCTTTGCTGGAAATCAGCCGCAGCCTGGAGAGCTTCTGCCCGGAAACGGCTTCGCAGACCCTGACCATTTCCACCACGCCGGCCTTGGCGGCGATGTGGCTGATCCCCAGGCTCAGCCGCTTTTATCGCGCGTTCGGCCAATTCAATGTGCGCGTCGACACCCGCAATGAACTGGTGGATCTGCTGCGCGATTCGAGCATCGACCTGGCAATCCGCGCGGTCAGCCGTGACGATCCGAACCTGTTTCGCGCCGAATTGATGGTCGAGCGATTTGCCGTGTACGGGGCACCGGATTTTTTGGCGTCGCTGAACGATGAGCAGATCGAACTGATCAACCTGCGCTGGCAGATTCCCGGGGCCTATGCGATCAACTGGCAGAACTGGTGCGCGGCGGCCGGCTGCGAGCACTGGCTGGAAACGGCGCGGATGCGCGAGTTCGACGATGAGCATTTCGCCCTGAATGCGGCGGTGGCCGGGCATGGGCTGGTGCTGTCGAGTAACGTGCTGGTGGCGGACAGTCTGCAGCGCGGCGAGCTGCTGGCGTATCGCCCGGACATCAGCTTGCCGGGGCCGCGTTACATCGCCGCCTGTGTACCGGGAAGGGAGCGGCAGGCGCCGGTGAAGGCGTTTCTGGCGTGGCTAGCCGAGGAGGCAGCAGCCACAACGCTTGGCTGAATTTTTATCCCTGTAGGAGTGAGCTTGCTCGCGAATGGCCGGTGCATCCGACGCATCGTTGTCGCCTGAGCGATGTTCGCGAGCAAGCTCACTCCTACAGTTTCATGCCGGTATGCATTTCAGGGCTTGCGCGGCAGCAGGCTCGGCACCGCATGCATCAGCGCGTTGATCGCAAAACCGATGAACATCACCCCGCACAGGCGCGTGATGGTCAGCTCATGGCGTTGATACACCGCGCGCACGTGGCGGGCGCCGACCACGCCGACGATGATGCCGTAGGCCGCGATGCCACCCAGGGTGCTGACCAGGATCAGCAGTGGCAGCATCGACCAGTTGAGCAGGTCGGCGCGGCTGGAGAGCAGCGCGGTGAAGGTCGCGACCGCTACCGGGTAGGCCTTGGGATTGGTCAGGCCAAACAGGATGCCGTGCCAGAATGGATGCCGTGCAGGCGCCT
This sequence comes from Pseudomonas sp. 2, assembly GCF_056627435.1. Classification (NCBI taxonomy): domain Bacteria; kingdom Pseudomonadati; phylum Pseudomonadota; class Gammaproteobacteria; order Pseudomonadales; family Pseudomonadaceae; genus Pseudomonas; species Pseudomonas sp. 2. The sequence continues at coordinate 102,346 of NZ_JBWXNG010000002.1, read as the reverse complement.
TTTGCTCGGTTTCGCTGCTGCGTTTAGCACGCAGCGCGCGCCAGCCGAGCCAGAACAGAAACAGCCCGCTGATGATCCCCAGCACATCGAACGCCGTAGTGCCGATCACCCGCGCACCGATGATTGCGGCCAGCGCCGTGCTGCACCAGATCACGTCCCCCAGCAGATGCCCGCAAAGAAACGCTGCCCCGGCACGCCGGCCGCGGGACGCGCCGATGCCGAACACCGCCAGCACGCCAGGGCCGGGCGAGATGGCGTAGATGAAGCCGGAAGCCAGCACCGCCAGCAGCAGAGACGACGTCATGGGGGAACTCCTTGCGAGGTGAAGGCCCGAGTGTAGATGAGCGGCTGACTAAATTTCGAGATGTTTCATACGTTTGAAGAGGTTGTATCGCGGTTGTAAAAAACCGGTGCAGAACGTAAAACATGCGCCCACGAAAAATCCCGCTGGAGCTGCACCGCCGATGACCACCCCGACCCGACCTGCCGCAGGCTTCACGCGACGTCTGCTGCCCCTGAGCATGGCCTTCGCCTCGCCCTGGCTCGCCGCTCAGGAAGCCGAGCCCGTGACGCTGGATGCGGTCAAGGTGTCGGGCGAACAGGCGTCGGTCTATCAGGCCGACAGCGCATCGGTGGGCGGCTTCAGCCCGGCGCCTTTGCTCGACACGCCAGCGTCGATTTCGGTGTTCAGCGAGCAGAGGCTCAAGGATCAGCAGGCCAGATTGCTCAGCGAAGTGCTGCGCAACGACGCCTCGGTCGGCGACAGCTACGCGCCGGTCGGCTATTACGAGAACTTCGTGGTGCGCGGTTTTTCCCTCGATGCCGCCAACAGCTATCGCATCAACGGCCGCAGCATCACTGGCGAGCAGAACGTGGCGCTGGAGAACAAGGAGCAGGTCGAGCTGCTCAAAGGCCTGTCGGGGCTGACCAGCGGCGTGTCGCAGCCGGCCGGCGTGATCAATTACCAGACCAAACGCTCGGCCGATGTCCGCTCGGTGACGGTGTCCACCAACGAGCACGGCGAGCGCTACCTGGCCACCGACGTCGGTGGCTGGTTCGGCAGCGAGAAGCAGTTCGGCCTGCGCGCCAATGTCGCCCATGAAGACATCCGCTCCTACGTCGAACACGCTGACGGCAAGCGCGACTTCGCTTCCTTGGCCTTCGACTGGAACATCAACGAGCAGTCGACCCTGCAACTGGACGCCGAATACCAAACCCGCGAACAGCGCTCGGTGCCCGGCTATCAATTGCTAGGCGGCAGCGAACTGCCCCACGACGCCTCGCCGCGCAAGTTGCTGGGTTACCAGAGCTGGTCGAACCCGGTGGGCATCGACTCCCTGAACCTCAACGGGCGCTACGAGTACCGTTTCAGCGACGCCTGGAAAGCCAGCCTCAGTGCCTCGCGCAGCCGCGTGGTGATCGACGACTACAGCGCCTTTGCCTACGGCTGCTATTACCAGGCCGATTGTCCGACCACGCCTGTGACCGGGCATTTCAACAGCGACGGCGGTTACGATATCTATGATTTCCGCAGCCCTGACGACACACGTCGCAACGATGAAGTCGAAGCGGCGATGACCGGGCTGTTCGACACCGGCTGGCTGAAACACGAGCTGACCTTCGGCACCAGCGCGTTCCGTCGCACGGTGGACACACGACCGTATTTCAGTGAGTACGTCGGTTCCGGCAATATCCATGAGACGCCGCAGACCTTCGCCCCTTCGGACCTCTCGGTGGGGCATACCGAGCGGCGTCTGGACAGCCGCCAATACGGCCTGTTCGCCACCGACCGCATCAGCTTCAACGAGCACTGGCAGACCATCGTCGGCGGCCGTCAGGTGCGTCTCGACGAAAAGGCCTACAACGAAGATGGCAGTGACAATCGCCACACCCAGCGTTCGATCTTCCTGCCCCAGGCGGCGCTGATCTACAAGCCGGTGGACAACGTTTCGCTCTACACCAGCTACAGCAAGGGCCTGTCGCTGGGCGGGACGGCATCGGTGTTCGATACCAACGCCGGCGAAATCCTCGCACCGACGATCTCGCGCCAACTGGAAGCAGGCATCAAGTACGACTGGCGGCGCATGAGCTTCACTGCGGCGGTGTTCCAGACCCGTCAGGCCTATCAGTATTCCCAGCCTCAGGATGACGGCAGCCTGACCTTCGTGCAGCAGGGCCAACAGAAAAACACCGGGCTGGAGCTCGGCGCCAATGGCTGGCTGACCTCGCAACTGCAGATCGCCGCCAGCGTCGCGGCCATCCGCGCGCGGGTGCAGGACAGCGGCACAACGGCTTATGAAGACCATCAGGCGATCAACGTGCCCAAGTACCGGGGCAGCCTGTCAGCCGACTACAGCCTGCCGATCCCCGGCCTGGCGCTGCTGGGCGGCATGCAATACAGCGCGAGCAAGTTCGCCAACCGCGAAGGTTCGGTGAAGGTCGACGATTACGCGGTGTTCACCGCGGGCAGCCGCTACAGCACCAAAATCGATGGCTACGACACGGTGTTTCGCCTGACCGTCGACAACCTGTTCGACAAACGCTACTGGCGCGATGTGGGCGAGTACCTGGGTGACGACTACCTGTTCCTCGGCGCGCCGCGTACGGCAAGGTTGTCGGCGACGGTGAGTTTTTGAAGCGTTTGACGCGGTGATGGTGCGGGGGCGTCGCTACAGGCGATTCATCAACCACTGACCCACCTCTTTGCACGCCCCCCACAAAAGCGCATCCTGTCTCCCCAGATTGGCAGTCCAGGAACAGGCCGTTCCTGTGTTCTCTCCTGATGGAGCAGCAAGATGATCGAACTCAAACCGGCGCAGATCCCGGACATTCCGCTGCTCTGGTCGCTGCGCACCCGCGCCGTGCGACAGGTTTGCGCCAGCCACTATTCCCCCGAACAGATCGAAGTCTGGAGCGATTCGCCGCCACCCGAATCCTACCTGCGCCTGATGGCCACGCGCTGCGGTCTGCTGGCCGAAGAGGACGGCCAACTGCTGGGCTACGGGATTCTCGACCGCCAGAGCGGGGAAGTGATGGCGCTGTTCGTCGAGCCCGGCCAGCTCGGACGAGGCATCGGCAAGCGGCTGATGCAAGGGCTGGAAGCCATCGCAGCTGAAGAACACTTCACCCGGCTCTATCTCTATTCCTCCCTCAACGCCGCCGACTTCTACCGCGCCATGGGCTTCGTCGCCGTGCGCGACGAACCCTACCAACACCCCAGCGGGATTACCTTGCGCAGTTTGTACATGGAGCGGGTGATGCCGGTTGAAACCTTGCATTGACGGTTCTAACGCGGTCGCCGGCAAGCCGGACTGCTACGGGGGGCGGTGATGTGCGCACAAAATCTCGGCTCTCCTCTGGCGCTGCGCGGGGCTGGCTTGCTACCGTCGGCACGTCTCCTCGCAGGGAAATCGGGCCATGCCAGTCGAGTACCCGTTGCAACGCTTTATCCAGGATGGACGACCGCTCTTGATCAACGCCCAGCCGCTGCAATCGACGGCTGACGAGGTTTTGCATCGGTATCGCGAAGGGCAGTTGTGGGCGGTGAAGCAGGGGGTGATGACCGCGGAGCTGGATGCCGGCAGTTGGGTGGTGCCCGCGCGGCACATCGGCTGGATTGCGCCTGGGGTCGCCCATGCGGCGCGGGTGCATGAGGCGGCGCGGGGCTGGGTGATTCATCTGCGTGCGGACCTGTGCCCGCTGTTCCCCACCACGCCGACGGTCTTCGACATGACCCCGCTGGCCGCCGCGTTGCTCGAACGCATCGGCGCCTGGCAGCAGAGCCCCGCCGAACTCACCCCGCCTCAGCATCGCCTGCTCGATGTGCTGTTCGACGAGCTGAAGATTTCTCCCGCCAACCCGCTGTTCCTGCCGATGCCCAGCAGCCCGCATCTGGTGGGCATGACCCTGACCATCGTCGCCGACCCGGCCAACAAGCTCGGGCTGGATGAATGGGCGCGGCGCGTGGGCATGTCGCGCCGTGGCCTGACCCGGCATTTTCGCGCCGAAACCGGCATGTCACTGGTGCAGTGGCGCATCGTCGCGCGGATGAAAAAGGCGCTGGAATTGCTGGCCCAGGGCGACACCGTCAGCCGCGTGGCTCAACGTCTGGGCTACGACAGCGTCAGTACGTTCATCAGTGCCTTCAGCGCCCAGTTCGGCATGACCCCCGGCGCTTATGCCCTGTGATGTGACGCAAGTCCGGTGGTCTGCCAGCCGCCCGTAGCGCGCAAGCTTTGTTATCCTGCGCGCCTTTGCCGCACCTAACTGCCGATTCAACTGACAAATGGGGTCTTTCATGACAGCCATTCTTCGACCACGTCCACAACCGATCAGCCGGGGCGACTACAAGACCCTGGGCCTGGCGGCGCTGGGCGGGGCGCTGGAAATCTACGATTTCATCATCTTCGTCTTCTTTGCACTGACGCTGAGCCAGCTGTTCTTCCCGCCGGAAATGCCCGAATGGCTGCGTCTTCTGCAAAGCTTCGGCATCTTCGTCACTGGCTATCTGGCGCGCCCCCTGGGCGGCATCCTGATGGCGCACTTCGCCGACAAGCTGGGCCGCAAGCGCGTGTTCAGCCTGAGCATCATGATGATGGCGCTGCCGTGCTTGCTGATCGGCGTGATGCCGACCTACGCCGATATCGGCTACTGGGCGCCTTTGATTCTGCTGGCCCTGCGCATCCTGCAAGGCGCTGCGGTGGGCGGCGAGGTGCCGAGCGCCTGGGTGTTCGTCGCCGAGCACGCGCCCAAGGGCCATCGCGGTTACGCCCTCGGCGTGCTGCAGGCCGGGCTGACCTTCGGCTACCTGATCGGCGCGCTGACCGCGACCTGGCTGGCCAAGGTCTACAGCCACGCGGAAATCCTCGATTTCGCCTGGCGCATCCCGTTCCTGCTCGGCGGCGTCTTTGGCGTAGTCGGTGTCTGGCTGCGCCGCTGGTTGAGCGAAACCCCAGTGTTCATGGCGCTGCACGCCCAGCGTCAGGACATGATCGAGCTGCCGCTGCGCGCGGTGCTGCGTGAGCATCGCCAGTCGCTGCTGCCCGCCGCCTTGCTGACCTGCGTGCTGACCTCGGCGGTGGTGACGCTGGTGGTGATCACCCCGACCGTAATGCAGCAGCGTTTCGGCATGAGCCCCAGCGACACCTTCGCCCTGAGCAGCGTCGGTATCGTCTTCCTCAATATCGGCTGCGTGCTGGCCGGCATGCTGGTAGACCGCATCGGCGCCTGGCGCGGCGTGGTGCTGTACAGCCTGCTGCTGCCGGTGGGCATTGCCGTGTTGTACGCCAGCCTGGTGGTTCAGTGGCTGCCGGTGGGCCTGGCCTACGCGGTGGCGGGGCTGGCTTGCGGCATCGTCGGTGCGGTGCCATCGGTCATGGTCGGACTGTTCCCGGCGAAGATTCGCGTGTCCGGTATCTCCCTGACCTACAACATCAGCTACGCACTCTGGGCCAGCACCACGCCGCTGGCGCTGATCGCCCTGATGCCGTGGAGCCCGTGGGTGTGCGTCGGCTACTGCGTGATCATGGGCGCGGTGGGCCTGCTGACCGCGATGTTTTTTGGTATGCGCCGTGGCATGCAGGTGGACGACGTGCTGGCGGCCTGCCCGGACAACTGACTGTCGGGGCGCCGTGGAGCGGCGCCCGATCCACGACTACGCTTGGCCGACTTCTATCTCAATAGTCGTCGGCGAGCGCAGGAATGAGCGACAACTCCAATAAGAAAGATCTCGACGCTGCGTCAGCCACCCGCCAGAGCGTCGAAACCCTCTACCGCCAGGAATCCCGCCGGGTCCTGGCCACGCTGATCCGCCTGCTGGGCAATTTCGAACTGGCCGAAGAGGCCCTGCAGGACGCCTTTATCGCGGCGGTCGAGCAGTGGCCAAGTGGTGGAATGCCGGAGAATCCACGGGCCTGGCTGGTCTCGGCAGGCCGCTTCAAGGCCATCGACAGCCTGCGCCGTCGCGCCCGCTTCGACGCCTCGCTCAATGAAATGGCTCGCCAGTTGGAGGCGCGTTTCGACGAAGATCGCACCGAAGTGGACGAAGTCGAGGACGACCGCCTGCGGCTGATTTTCGTCTGCTGCCACCCGGCGCTGAACCCCGACGCCCAGGTGGCGTTGACCCTGCGCGAGGTCTGCGATCTGACCACCGAAGAAATCGCCAGGGCGTTTCTCATCACCCCGTCGACCGTGGCCCAGCGCATCGTGCGGGCCAAGAACAAGATTCGCGACGCCCACATCCCCTATGAAGTCCCGGCCCTCCAGGAGTTGCCCGAACGGCTCGATGCCGTGCTGCGGGTGATTTACCTGGTGTTCAACGAGGGCTACTTCGCATCCAGCGGCGAACAACTGACGCGCAGTGATCTGTCGGGAGAGGCCATTCGGTTGGGCCGTCTTTTGCTGGATCTGCTGCCTGAGCCCGAGGTCGCAGGCTTGCTGGCGCTGATGCTGCTGACCGAATCGCGGCGCGCTGCGCGGCTTTCGGCGGAGGGCGAGCCGGTCATGCTCGACCAGCAGGATCGCCGCCTGTGGTCTACAGCACTGATCGAAGAAGGCTGCACGCTGGTGGAACACGCCTTGCGCTCTGGACAGACCGGGTCCTACAGCGTTCAGGCCGCAATCGCCGCTGTTCACGCCGAAGCGAGAAAAGCCGAGGACACCGACTGGCCGCAGATTCTCGGGCTGTACGACGTGTTGCTGCGCCTGGATGACTCGCCGGTGGTGCGGCTCAACCGGGCGATGGCGCAGGCGATGGTTCAAGGGCCGGAATCGGCGCTGGCAGTGGTCGACGAATTGCTCGGCGGCGATCTGGATGACTATCACCTGGCCTGGGCGGCGCGGGCGGATGTGTGTCGCCGTCTGGGTCGTTTCGATGAGGCGCGTATCGCCTATCGCAACGCCATCGACAAGGCGGGGCAGGCGGTGGACCGGGCATTTTTGCAGCGACGGCTGGATGAGTTGCCCAAGGGCGAATGACCGTTTGTCTGTCTGCCAGAAAAGTTTGCGCGGCCGTGTCGATTCGCCCCTGTGGCGTTCGACTAGCTCACAAATGCCCGCTTCACCGCGGTCCATGGCCGAACGCATACCCCGTAGCAGCCGGGCTTGCCCGCGGGAGCGCCGTGTCAGGCAGTGCAGCATTCACAGATCCACCGCCCCGCCGGCAAGCCGTGCTGCTACGGGGAAAACGACGATCACATGAATCTTCAGCCCAAGGAGATCCCCATGAAATACCTGTGTCTGATCTACAGCAACGAACAGATCCTCCATTCGCACCCCGACAGCCCGCGCGACGATGAGTGCCTGGCCTATGCGCAGGCGGTGCAGGCCAGCGGGCGGATGCTCGCGGCCGAGCCGCTGGAGTCGGTCGAAACCGCGACCACGGTGAGAATGCGCAACGGCAAGGTGTCGATGACCGATGGTCCGTTTGCCGAAACCAAAGAGCAACTGGCGGGGTTCTACCTGATAGAGGCGCGGGATCTGAACGATGCCCTACAGATTGCAGCGCACATTCCGGCCGCGCGGGTCGGCAGCGTGGAAGTACGGCCCGTGCGTGAGCTGAACCTGCAACAGGGCCATGCCCCTCGACAAGAGGCTGTCGCCTCGGGAGCCGCATCATGACATCCAACGTCCAGACCGAAATCAAGACCCTGCTCGACCACTGGTGCGCCGGGGTGCGGGAAAAGAACCTCGACGCGATCATGGCCTACTACGACCCGCAGATCGTCGCCTATGACGCGATCATCCAGCTGCAGTTTCGCGGCATCGATGCCTACCGCCAGCACTGGCAATACTGCCTGGGCATGTGCGACGGCGCGATGCTGTTCGAGGTTCATCAACTGGTGGTCCACGGCAACGACGACATTGCCTTCGCCCACTGGCTGAACAAGTGCGGCGGCACCGACGACAAGGGCGAGGAGAAGTCCTCGTGGATGCGCGCCAGCGCCGGCTATTGCAAAACCATCAACGGCTGGAAGGCCGTGCACGAACACTTTTCCGCGCCGTTCGACATGGCCAGCGGCAAGGCGCTGTTCGAGCTGCAACCCTGATGCCTCTGCCACGCTCAACCTGAGAGGAGAATTCCCATGAGCGTCAAACCCATCCCCGAAGGCCAGCACAGCCTGACCGTGTACATGGGCGTATCCCCCGCCCATGAAGCGATCGAGTTCTACAAGAAGGCCTTCGGTGCCCAGGAAATGTTCCGCCTGGATGCGCCGGGCGGGCGCGTCGGCCACGCCGAACTGCAAATCGGTGACTCGCGCATGATGTTGGCCGAACCCTGCGAGCAGGGCGGTTTCGCCAGCCCCGAAGCCGGCAGCAAAACCTCCTTCGGCATGCACCTTTACGTGCCGGATGTGGACGAGCAGTTCAAGCGTGCGGTGGATGCCGGCGCCACCGTTATCTCCGAGGTTCAGGACATGTTCTACGGTGATCGCAGCGGTACCGTGCGTGATCCATTCGGCCACCTGTGGTTCATCGGCACCCACAAGGAAGACCTCAGCCCCGACGAAATCCGCGAGCGGGCGATGAAAATGTTCGGTCAGGCGCCGTCCTGATTCGAGTAGGGCAATTCCCGAACGGTTGTAGCGCGATTCGACTTTCGTGAAGCGGGTCGCGCGTTTTCCTCCTCGCCGAGGGTCTGGCCTGGCTGAATCTGCCCGGATCATTTGTAACCGATGATTGTAATTCCCATTTTCAACGTTTATTGTCGGCCGCCTCTACAACTTCCCCCCCTTTTTAACGTGCCGATGGAATCTGCGCGCAGGTTCTGTCATGTCCGGATTTATATATTTGTAAGATGCTGATAGGGAATTCTCTCGTTCCTTTGTAGGAATAATTACTTTTACTGGTAGTGATGCGGGCCTTCGCGGGTTTGCAGGTCAAAACATGGCCGAATAAAAATAATCTCAATAAAAATCGGTTCAAGCCGATGGGATGTTAGAGGCCAGGGACGGCAACAGAATCAAGGACAATGCCCACGTATGTCGCAAAGAAAACGTAGAAATAAACACGCCAACGGCGCAACCCCCAGGGAGCATGAAGTGTTGGAGCTGTTGCTCGCCGGTTACACCAACAAGGCCATCGCACAGCAGCTGGGGATCAGCAATTACACGGCCCGCGACCATGTCTCGGCGCTGCTGAAGAAGAACGAAGTCCAGACTCGCGCGCAACTGGTGGCGATCCACGTGAGTTCAAAAACGCTGAAAAAACTCGGATACCCCCTACATCTGACGGATTGTATTGCTCAAACGCCCACGCATAATGAAGGTGTCTGAAACTTGATGGCTGATCGGCGCCGGGTAAATAAACCTGTACGCCTGCGCATTCGTTTTGTCATGCGCTGCCCCTAATAAGCGCGCAAGTTTCATCGGCTTATCGGCAAGGGAATGATCATGAGCGCAATGACGACGCATTGTTTGTCTACGTTGTTTGAACTCAAGGGTGTGCATCAGTATTACCGGCTGGGCAAGTCGTCCGTTCGCGTGCTCGATAATATCGACTTCACCCTGTATTGCGGTGATACCTGCGCCATTACCGGTTCATCCGGTTCGGGCAAAAGCACCTTGCTCAACATCCTCGGCCTGCTGGAGCGGCCTGCCGGCGGGCGCGTCAGCTTCGCCGGGCAGGACGTAATGGCGGCGTGCACCGACACGCTGGCGCGCTGGCGCAACCGGCAACTGGGCTTCGTGTTTCAGTCGTTCAACCTGTTGGCGCGGCTGAGCGCGCTGGACAACGTCGCCTTGCCGCTGATGTACGCCCATCAGGCGCGGGATATCGCCCGCGAGTGCGCCGCTCACCAGTTGCAGGCCGTCGGGCTGGCGAGCAAAGCTTTGCATCGGCCTGCCGACCTGTCCGGCGGGCAGCGCCAGCGGGTGGCCATTGCCCGGGCACTGGTGACGCGCCCCTCGCTGATTCTGGCGGACGAGCCCACGGGTAACCTCGACCAGCGATGCGCCGACGACATCATCGATCTGCTGCTCGACCTCAACCAGCGGCACCAGGTGACCCTGGTAACGGTGACCCACGACACTCGCCTGGCTGCGCGTTTCGCCCGCCGGATCGAAGTGGCCGACGGCCAATTGCACGAGTATCGCGGGCATGTTCGCGGCTGAAATCGGCCTCTGGCGCGGTGGGCTGTTGCGCCTGGCCGAATCGCTGGAGAACCTGCGCGGGCTGGGGATGCGCTCGTGGCTGGCGCTGCTGGGCATCGTGGTGGGCAGTGCCTCGGTGGTCGCGTTGCTCGATATCGGCCGCAGCGCCGGGGAAGATGCCTTGCGCACCTTCAAGGGACTGGGCACCGACACGCTGGTGGCCGACTTTCCCATGGGCGCCGGGCGCACTCAGCCATCGCCCTCGTCGCTCGATGGCCAGGCGCTGCGGGGGCTGGCGCCCGAGCTGACTCAGGCCGCGCCCGTCAGCCAATTCTCCATACGCATTTCTGGTCCGAGCGGGCAACAGGACGTCTCGCTCATCGGCACCACAGCCGAACTGAAAGCGGTGATGGGGCTGACGCTGGCCTGGGGCAGATTCATCGCGTCGCCGGATCGTCGCGCCCGGTTTGCGGTGCTGGGCGCCGAGGTCGCGCAAGCCCTTGGCGCTCGCGGGAAGGCGCTGCAGCCCGGCGACTGGCTGCGCATGGGCGACTACCAGTTTCAGGTGATCGGGGTGCTGGCGCACGAGCCGCACAACCCGCTGCTGCCGGTTTCAGTCGACACCTCAGTGTTCATCCCGGCGCAGAGCATGGCGAGGATTTCATCCGCTGCGCGCATCGGCCATGTGATCGCCAAAGCCGCGCCGGGGGCCGATCTGCAGCGCGCTGCGCAAGCGTTCGAATCGCGGTTAAGCCAGGCCCTGCAGGGGCGCGAAGTCCAGGTGCAGGTGCCACGACAACTGCTCGACGGCCTGGAGCGTCAGGCCCGGACCTTCACCTGGCTGCTGGCTGGGCTGGGCGGTATTTCCCTGCTGGTGGCAGGCGTGGGCGTCATGAACGTCATGCTCATGAGCGTGCGCGAGCGTCGTCGCGAGATCGGCGTGCGCATGGCCCTCGGCGCGCGCCGGCGCGACATCCGCCTGATGTTTCTTCTGGAAGCCGCCCTGCTGTCGATCGCCGGTGCCTTGCTGGGCGCGATGCTCGGCCGCGTGATCGCCTTGTTCTTCACCCATTCGAGCGGTTGGCCCCTGAGCCTGTCACTCGACGCTTTGCTGCTGGGCGTCGCCAGCTCACTGGCGATGGGGCTGTTTTTCGGCAGTTACCCCGCAGCGGTTGCCGCGCGCCTCTCTCCCGCGATGGCGCTTCGCGACGACTGACCGCGCCCGCAAACACCTGGATGTCAGGCAGAACATCGACAACAAGAAAGGAAGCACTCAATGACTACATGCAATCCGTTCCATGGCGCGCCCACCCGGTCCCGCTCCCAACCCCGGTTTGGGCTGCGAGACGATGACGAGGTGATGGCTGAATTCAAGCAGCTGGTCGAACAGCAGTCGAGGATGTGCCCGGATGCCTTGTGCGAGTTGCACAAACAGTGGCTCGGGCCGCGCGGGATATTCGCGAGCTTCGACAAGGAGATCGAGCAGCTGGGGCGACAGGCGCCGTCACTGCTGGAACTGGACCTGATCGAAGATGACCTGCGCCTGCAACAGGCCGAGCCGGCCCTGGCGTTTGTGCTGGCGCAGAGCAATCGCCGCGGTGCGGTGAGGAACCCCTTCCTCGGATTGCGCCGGGAAAGACTCTGCTGCCTGGCCTTCGATGAATCGGCCGGGCTCACGCTGGTGGAGCGTTACGCGGCCTATGAAGCGCTGCGTCAGTGCGACTCGGCATTCTTTATCAAGCTCATCGCCACCACTCGGGGTGTGTCGGAGCGGCGGATTGTCTTTCGCGGCCTGCTGGATCATTACGATTGCCTGATGCCGCTGGAGCGCTGCATTTACCCCGCGACTTATCGGGATTCCCAGCAGGCGCATCTGGACCGCGAGGAAGTGGTACACGGGCGGCTGGCGTTCGACGAGAGCGTGATGAAACTGCTGGAAAAAATGACCCCGTTGAGTTTGCTCAAGCTGATTCAGCCGATCCCGGATCCGCTGTTGTGAACATCAGACCTTGCACGCGCCGGCGCCTGATGGGCTGCGCCAAGCCGCTGATGATTCTGTTCGGCGTCATGACCGCAGGCCAGGCGCGCGGCGATCCGGGGCAGGTTCCAGGCGTCGCCGCGCCCAGCATGGCGTCAGGCAGGGTGCAGTTCGGTGTGGACGCGATGGCGCCTGCGGCCAGCCGTTTGAGTCTGAGCCTGGCCGATGCGGTGGCGCTGGGGTTGCGCAACAACCGGGATATTCGCCGCTCGTATCTGCAGCGGGTGGCGCAGAAGTTCGATCTCAAGGTGGCAGAGGCATTCTTTTCGCCACGCGCCTTGTTGGGCACGCAAGTTACCCAGAGGCAGGGTTCGCAGGACCGCGAACGGCAGATGAGCGTTGCGCCCAAGATCACGCTCAACAGTGAATGGGGCACCCGCTTCAGCCTGTCCTGGGCTCAGCGTCTGGATCGGGCAGAGCAGGGCGGACGCAAGAACCAACGCGGCTTGGGGCTGGAGGTGGTCCAGCCGCTGCTGAGAAACGCCGGGCGCGATGTGGTCACCGCGCCCAGACGTCGCGCCCGCTTGAGCGAGCAGAGCCATCGCCTGGGCTTGCAGGCCACGGTGGCGCAAAGCGTGACCCGAATCGCCTCGGCCTACCGCGAACTGCTCAAGGCTCAGGAGCAGTTGCGCATCGTCAGCCAGGCGCTGGAGCGCTCGCGCAAGCAGATGCGGGTCAATGACGCGCTGATCGCTGCGGGCCGCATGGCCCAGGTGGATCGGCTGCAAAACGAAGCGGACCTGGCCTATCAGGAACTCAATGCCGAGCAGGCGGCTCATCAACTGGAGGCCAGCCGCCGAGCCCTGTTGCAGCTCCTGGCGCTCGACCTTTCTACTCCGGTGCGCGCGAGCGACCAGTTGCAAGCCGAACGAGTGGATCTGGACGGGCAGCAGGCGCTGGCCATCGCTCGCCAGCGCCAGCCTCATTATTTGCAACAGCGTATCGCCCAGGAGTTGGCCGACATCGATCTGCTTGAGGCGAAAAACCAGCAATGGTGGGACCTGTCGCTGGTGGCCGGGGCGAATCAGGAGCGGCAGGCCTATTCATCCCGTTCAACTTCCGGGGTCGACCGGCGCTGGAACAGCTACGCCGGCGTGCAGCTGGAAATTCCCATCGGTGACCTCTCGCAGCGCCAACGCCTGATCGCGGCCCAGGTGGCGGTGGACAGCCAGGCCCTGCAACAGGCCGAGGCACAGCAGGCGCTGGAGCGTGATGTCAGTGACGCGGTGCGGACCGTGCAAAGCCATTGGCGGCAATACCAGATTGCTTCGCGCAGCCTGGAGTTGTCCCACAGGAAGCTGGCGGCCGAGCAGCAGAAGTTGCAGGCCGGGCGCACCAGCAACTTTCAGGTGCTCAGCTTCGAGGAGGACCTGCGCCGCTCGGAAAACGCCGTCCTCAATGCCCAGATCGCCTACCTCAATGCGCAGACCCAGCTCGACGAACGCCTGGGAATGACGCTCGACAGCTGGGAGATTGCCCTCAATGACTGAGCTTAGACCGACGCCGTTCAAGGTGGGTGCGCTGGCCATGACCCTCGCTGCGAGTGCGGCGCTCGTGTACTCGATCTGGCCTGATTCTCCAGCGACCAGCCAGCGCTGGTGGCCCGTGCAGCGCGTACCGCTGGAGCAGCGGATCGGTCTGGTCGGGCGCATCGTGCCGGGCTTGTCGGTCACCCTGACCGCGCCATTCGAGGGGCTGGTTCAGGAAAAACGCTTTACCCATGACCAGCGTGTCAGCCGCGACCAATTGTTGCTGACTATCAGCCCTGACCTGCTGCGCATGCAGATGCGTGACGCGCTGGCCGAGCGCCTGAAGGCCGAGAGCGTGGTGCAGGCGCTGGAAGATTGGGCCAACGGCGAAGAGATGGTGCGGGCCCGGCGGGCGGTGAGCAGTGGCCAGTCGGGGCTTGCCGATACCCGGCGCAAGCTGAGCGAGACGCAGGCCTTGTTCGCGCAGGGCATCGTGCCGCGCACGGAAGTCGACAGCCTGACCCAGCAACTGCGCACCCAGGCGCTGGACCTGCTCGCTGCCCAAGCCGAACTGGAAAAGGTCGGGAAGCGCGGGCAGGGCGAACACCGACAGATCGCCGACATGCAGCTGGCCAACGCCCGCGCCCGTCACGAAGCGCTGCTGGCGCTGGAGCCACGAGGCGAAATCCGCGCGCCGTTCTCCGGCATCATCCAGCGCCTGCCGGACAGTGCGTCAAACAGCACAGAAAAAGCCATCGAACCTGGCGTGCGTCTCTCTCAGGGCCAGCCGCTGTTCATGCTCGCCAGTCTTGAGCGTCTGCAGGTGCAGGCCAAAGTCGACGAATCCGACATCAACCAACTGCGCGAAGGCCTGTCGGCCCGGATCAGTGGCGACGGTTTCGAAGAGGTGCTGCATGGCGCGCTGACCTCAATCGGCGCCCAGGCCATCGCTGCCGACATGCACCGTGACAGCGCCTCCTACCACATCAACGTCGCACTGCCGCCGCTGTCGCCCGACAGCCAGAAACACCTGCGCCTGGGCATGAGCGCGCGCCTGTCGATTCTCACCCATCGCAACCCCGACGCCGTGGTGCTGCCGCTCGATGCCGTGGGCGAAGAGGGCGGCGGGCACTTTGTCATTCACCGGTTGGCGATGGATCAGCCTGAAGTTCGACGGCCGGTGACCTTGGGGAAAACCACTGTGGAGGGCGTGCAGGTGTTTGGGCTGGACGAGGGATTTGTGCAGAGGGAGGTGGGTATGGATTAGTTATTTGAATGTTGTAGCTGAAAGGTAATTAACAGGCCTGACGCCTTTTTAGTGAGTTTGGCTCACGGGGTGTGTTCGGCCTGAAGAAAAGAAAACAAGAAATAAGGAAGTTAATGATGAAAAAGAAATTGATGCCACTGGCGTTGCTGTTTGTGTCGTTGTCGGGTGTGGCTGGTCAGTATTCGGTGACGAAAAGCGACACCCCAAATTTGATTGTTGTGCCCGGCGGAACAGGTCTATCGGTTTATACCGTGGTCTCTACCGACATTCGATCACCTCTTCTTGCACAAGTTGAGTCGATTGAGTGGAGTACCACGAGTTATCCGCAAAGTGTCGGTGAGAGAGTCGAGCTCTGCTATCGCGTTTTCGGGGGGACAACTCGGTGTGTTCCTATCGCTCCCAATGCATCGGGCATCAGTTATGACTTCGTCAATGAGTCATTCTATCCCGGAGCAGGCGTCAACATTCGTCACACCACACAAAAAGGTGGAGCGCGCAATAGTCGCCCCAATGGGCAGGATGTAGTGCGGTTCAACCTTAAATACTGATCAGACCGTCCGCTCTCGTGAGGCGAGAGCGGACTTGGTTTGAGGGGGGAATGCGATGAATATTTCATCAACAGAAAAGTCGGCTATTCAATTAATCGCCTCATCCGCTGACGTTCATCATACTAACGTAGTGCCTGCCTCCGAGTTACAGAGTGAGCAAAGCCTTCCAATCAGGGAGCCCGTATCGATCAGTGGCCGAGCCTTGCTCATGGCACGTTGCTTCGAGGGTTACACGCTGGAGCCGTCAGTGCTCAATTACGCACCTGAATTAAGCGGTGCCTTTCCCACACTGTTTCTCACCCATCAGGACCGGAATCTCCTGTCCGATGTATACGCTTTCGCTCATCAGCAAGGCGCTGATCTTGCCTATGTTGATGATCTGGCATGGGAACTTGCTCACTACCGACGTACTGATAACGGGCAAGAAATTTTGCCGCAAAGGCCCTTGATGAGGTTTGACCTTGAGGGGCACGAGGTGACTTATCATTTCAATGATGAAAGTGCTGCTGCGGCCAAGCGGATACTGTCTAGCGAAGGTATGAAAACCACGAAGATCGACCAAGGTTTTCTGCGCTTCGCTCTGGATGTCGCGTACAGCCCGATGAGCACACTGAACTTCAATTTTCTTGAACAGATGGTCAGCAAGTTCTCTGATGAGGCGTCAACTGTTGCAGACTTCGGAAATCAGTTTTCACACTTTCAACGGGGACGAAAAAACTACATCAAGCGGGTGTCCGAAGAAGTGTATGACCTTTCCACGCGCCTGCCGCTCGGCAAAACGTCAGTCGATGGAGATCCGGCAATTGACGCAAAGCGCAGCGCTCGGTCTGAAACGCCTGCATCTCTAAACCTCTCTGCCAGCCTGCGCCAGATCATCCAGAAATATCTGGTGCAATTCGGCCTGCCCACGCTCTTCGACACCCTCAGACGCCTGGGCAAATGACTCACTCGAACGCCGATACGGCACACACCTTGAGCCCCGGGCGCGCCGAGTTCACTCGGTTGCGCCCGGTGCTCTTGGCGTCGTACAGGGCCATGTCCGCTTCGTGCAGCCACATGCCGGCGTCGGCCAGGTGCGGGCCGTAGGCGGCGATGCCGATGCTCAGGCTCAGCTTCAGGTTGGGCAGGGCGTTGTGGGTGTGGGCATGCACGGTGCGGCGCAGGCGTTCGAGGATGTCGGTAGCCTGGGCCAGGCTGGTGTCGGGCAGGATCACGCAGAATTCGTCGCCGCCGTAACGGCCCGCCATGTCGGTTTCCCGCAGGCTCGCCTTGAGCACGCCGCTCAGTTGTTTGAGCACGTTGTCGCCGATGATGTGGCCGTAGGTGTCGTTGATCGACTTGAAGTGATCGATGTCGATCAGCGCCACGCTGTTGTGCCGGTTCAGGGTCTGGCAGTTGTTGAACTCGACCGACAGCAGGTCCTTCCAGGCGCCGTGATTCATGAGGCCGGTGAGGCTGTCGGTGGTGCTGAGTTTCTCCAGCGCCTTCTTGCTTCTGGACAGCTGCACGGCCACCCGATAGCAGACCAGGCCGATGGCCAGCGGGTAGATCACCAGCATGGGCAGGCACGCATAGATCTGCATCTGGGTGACATCCGGAAACAATACCGGCGTGAACACCCAGTAACCGACGATGGCGCCGATCAGTTGCGCCAGGCTGCCGAGCACGAAAATGCGCGGCCCGCCCGCGGCGATGTTATTCATGGCCATCATCGACAGCGCCGTAACGGTCGGCAGCGGATTGAAGCCCATGGCGCCTGCCCAGAAGCCGCCGCCCAGCGAGTCATAAATCAGCGTGCGGCGCTCGGCCCGATAGGGCTGGCGGGAAAACCGCGCCAGCTGGTAAGCCACGTGGGGCCAGACATAGCCATGAAACAGCATCAATACCCACACCCACGCGGGCGGGTGCGAAGGATAAAGCGCGGCCGCAACGGCAAAGAAACCGATGCCCAAACCTACCGTGCGCGGCAGATACATGCGCCGCGCGTAGGAAAGGCCTTTGTGAATGGAAGTGTTCATAGCTCTTCACCGGGTGTGGGGTGCAGCATCCCGACCGAAACTTCAGCCACGACGAACGCTTCTGAGTGTCACCTGCCTGTCGATGGCTGTGAAGAGCAAAATGCCACTATTTATCTGAATGATGCTTCCGGCTGTCGGGCGACGGCGCGCCGGATGGCGTCCGAGCGTCTGTATGGCGGGTGTTGGGGGCAATCTGTGTATTTACGCAAGCGGCGAGCCGGGCTGGAATAGGCGGGCTGCGTCGAGCTGTTTTCGACATCCCACCTCAACCCGTTGGCGGAAGTCGTCATGCCAGAACTTTCAAACCTGTTGGCTTTTTCTCTCATCGCACTGGGCATGGTTCTGACGCCCGGGCCGAACATGATCTACGTGATTTCCCGATCTATCTCACAAGGGCGCAAGGCGGGGCTGATTTCTCTGGGCGGCGTGGGCATCGGCTTTCTGTTCTACATGCTCTGCGCCGCGTTCGGCATCACCGGCCTGCTGATGGCGGTGCCCTACGCCTACGACGCCCTGCGTCTGGCAGGCGCTGCGTATCTGGCCTACTTGGCGTGGCAAGCCGTAAGGCCGGGCGGACGCTCGCCATTCCAGGTCAAGGAACTGCCTCAGGACAGCAATCGCCAGCTGTTTTTCATGGGCCTGATCACCAACCTGTTCAACCCCAAGGTCGCGATGATCTACCTCTCGCTGCTGCCGCAATTCATCAGCGTCGACAACGGCACCAGCGTCCTGGGCCAGTCACTGGTGCTGGGCAGCGTGCAGATTGGCATCAGCCTGATGGTCAACGCCAGCATCGCCATGGCCGCCGGCTCCATCGCCTATTTCCTCACCCAACGCCCGAGCTGGGCGATGGTCCAGCGCTGGCTGATGGGCACCGTGCTGTTCGGCTTCGCGGTGCGGATGGCGGTGGAGGGGCGGCGGTGAGGGCTCGAAAAACCTGACTTGAATATTGCTGCCTTTAAGGCTTCAATTGCTGCCTTTAAGGCAGCAGGTGGCAATTCATGTCATTAGGATCATTTCTGTTTTCCGAGTACCGCAGAAAGGTGCTGGTCCTCCTGCTTTTGCACCCGGATCAGCAATATCACCAAAGGGAAATCGCGCGCCTGACCGATACGATCTCGGGCACGCTGAGCCGCGAACTGAGCAAAATGGTCGATGCCGGATTGCTGCTCAAAGTGCAGGTCGGCAATCAGATGCAATATCGAGCGAATCAACAATGCCCGATTTTCCCCGAACTTGTGAGCATTCTGCGCAAGATCGACGGTTTGCCAGACAGTATCGCCCAGGCTCTCGGGCCGCTGGCAGACCGGATAAAGACCGCGTTCATCTTTGGCTCCACCGCCAGCGGCAAAGCCACCTCACAGAGCGACATCGATCTGATGGTCATTGGCAGCGTGAGCTTCAGTGAGCTGATTGCCCACCTGTATCCGCTGCAGGAAACGGTCGGTCGAGAGATCAACGCCAAACACTATCCCGAACAAGAGTGGTTCCAATTGTTAACCGCACAGGGTGGTTTCGTGCGGGATCTGATGGCCAAACCTAAGCTGTTCGTCATTGGGTCGGAGGGAGATCTGACTCTTCGCAAGGAGTGACGAATGGCGCTGGAGAATTTGTTGGGCAGGGCTTTGGAAGCTATCCCTGAGGATGACGGGAATGTGGAGCGGCTCATGGACGCAGCGCGCAGAAGTCTTGAAGACGCGCAGCTGCCGGGGATGAGCAGCGAAGGCCGGTTTGATATGGCTTACAAGTCGATCATGCAGGCGTCCAATGCGGTTTTGCAGGCCCACGGGTTTCGCACATTGACCAGTAAGCCAGGCCATCACCAGACAATGATACAGACATTGCCGCTGACGATCGGGCTGGATCGGATACGGATGATCACGCTGGACGCGCTTCGCAAGCAGCGTAACTTGAGCGATTACTCGGGTGATCCTGTCAGTGAAGCGATGGCACAGGATGCGCTGAATCAGGCCGTTGATTTACATACAGATATCGATGCCTGGTTAATCAATCGCTGACTTGATCCAGAGCCTGTAGCAGCACGGCTTGCCGGCGGGAGCGGTGTGTCAGTCAACATCTTCGTTGCAGAGCCTCCACCCCGCCGGCAAGCCGTGCTGCTACGTCGTTGGGGATTATTTAGCCCCCGTCACACCCTTCACCACCGCCGTATGCGCCTTGGCATCCTTGGCCAGCGAGATCACGTTGACCATCGCGGTGCGGGTGCCGGAGGCGGCGGTGATGGTGGTGCTCAGGACCTGGCCGCCATCGACGCTGCCGGACGCATCCAGCTGACGCAGGCCGAGGCCTTTTCGTACGAGCTTCTTCTCACCGAGCTTTTTGAAATCCTTGTAGCTGGACTGCTGCTGCACCAGGGTTTCGGCGATGATATTGTCCAGTGTCTTGCTGTCGTTGGCGCTAACCTTCTGGCCGTCGGGCAGGGGTGTTTCGGTGATGATCACCACACGCCTGGCCGGTTTGTTCATGTACAGCGCGCCAGTCACGCCCGCGGCCTTGGCCTTGTCGTCAATCTCTTCCATTGGCCCTTTGACGTAGTCCTTGGGCAGGTTGAAGACGAACTTGCCGGCCAGCATCGAGACCTTCTGCGTATTGGTTTTGGCCGGTGCGGTTTTGGTCGGTTTGGACGAGTGAGTGGTTTTGGCGGGCTTGCCGGAATGGTGAGTGTCAGTCGCCGCGAAGGCACCGCTCATGCCCAGGCAGGCGGCGAGGGCCGTGCAGATCAAGGCTGATTTCATACTGAGCGCGCGCATTCCTACCTCATCGTTGGCGTGGTCCTACAGAGGTGGGCATTTTGCCTGAGGGGGAGCGCGTGTCGATAGCCGGCTGATGAACGCCCGATCCCCGTAGCAGCGTGGCTTGCCGGCTGGAGCGGTGTGTCAGCCAACATCTTCGTTGCAGACACACCGCCCCGCCGGCAAGCCGCGCTGCTACGGGGAAGGTCTTGCGCTACTTAAAACACGTTGATTGGATAATCGACGATCACCCGGTACTCATCGGCATTGTGGTCCACCGTCTTGTACCCGTCGCCACCGCGGTTGGTCGCCCAGCGCAGGCGCACGCTCAAATCCTTCGCCGGGCCGCCTTGCACCACGTATTTCACGTCAGCATCACGCTCCCAATGTTTGGCGTCGCTGCCATCGGCGTTGTAATAGCTGTATCCCGAGTCAGGCGCCGTCGTCGCCTTGGTCAGGTCCATCGTGCCGCGCGTGTAGGACAGCGACGAAGTCAGCCCAGGCATTCCCCAACCCGCGAAGTCATAGGCGTACTGCAGCTTCCAGGATTTCTCCCCCGGCGCGTTGAAGTCCGAATACTGCTGCGAGTTGTCCAGATAGATACTGTCGCCATCGCGGATGTAGTCGAACGGAGTGTTGCCATTCACTTTCTGCAACGAAGTGGTCAGCGTCTGGTGACCCACCGTTACACCCAGATGCACGCTGAACGTATTGTTGTCGATGCTGCCCAGCAGCGCCTGGCCGCTGTCCTGGGTGTGGTAGTAGTGGAATCCGGGGTTAAGGCTGACCAGATCGTTCAGCGCCCAGTTGTAGTCCAGGTCGTAGTAATACTGGTTCCAGATGTCCTTGAGCTGCGAGGCATACAGGCTCGACGTCATGCCCGGCACGCCGGTATAAGTGGCCCCGGCCCAACTCATGTGCTTGCTCTTTTCGCCATCGGGCAGCGTGCCGTAATAGGTGCCGATCCGCCCGTTGCCGCTCTGATTGAACAGCTTGTCGAAACTCACTTGCCCCGCGTCCAGCGTCAGGTGATCGAAGCTGTTGTTGGTCAGGCTGAACCCGCGAAAAGTCATCGGCAGCATGCGCGTGGCACCGCCGGCGATCACCGGGTTATTGAGGAACATGTCACCGGCCTTGAGCACGGTATCGAACGCGCGCATCTTCAACGCGCCGCCGGCCGAGGAGAACGAATCCGGTGCGTCGCCGTACAGGTTGTCCTTGTTCGGGTTGGGCGCCGTCGTCGGCAGAATGCTCGACCCGCCGCTGCCACCGCCGCCATCGAGCTTGAGCCCGAGCATCGCATTGGCATCGATCCCGAAGCCCACCGGCCCCTGAGTGAAGCCGGACGAGAACACCCCAACAAAGCCTTGGCCCCACTCCTTGCTGTCCTGCTTGCCGTCGTGCCGGTCGTGGTTGAAGTAATAGTTCCTCAAATCCAGATTGAAACTCGACCCCTCGATAAAACCGTCCTTGCTGTCATCGGCCAACACGGCGGTCGACACACTGGCGGTCATCGCCAACAGTAATGTGCTGTATTTGAAAGATGCATTCACAGATCAATATCCCCGTAGACTTATTTGGCAATCGGCAGTTGTTATTCGGATCGCGCCGTATTGTTATGAAATGCGCCCTGTACTTTTTCGCGCTCAAAAAAAAGCCGCTCGAGACAGCGGCTGAAGTTTGGAGCTTAGGGGCTTTGCGCCAGGAGCAATGGCGCAGAAAACACAATGAGAAACTACAGAAACAACAGATGAAACAGGTCAGGTGTGCTTGGCATTCTCCGCTTGAGGGTTGTAGGTCGAGGCTTGCTGGGTCTTGCCCTGCTCCTTGGCCTGAGCGGCAAGGGCTTCCTCGTGCTGCTCGAAGTTCGCATGAATCGCTTCATTGCGCGCCACGAATGCAGGCGACTCCTCCGCCAGAACAATCGGCGAAGCCATTAACGATGAAACAGCGAGTGCGCTGATAATACCGATGGATTTAAACATGTGAATCAACCTTCTTGCCTGTGCAAGTTCGATCAGGTGAGTCCACTGTAAAAACTCGGCGAGCCGGGATCAAATGAAACCCGGCTAAATATTTATTAGCGAAATTGTTATGTGCGTGACAGGGAATTAATGTGCAGCGCAGTTTTGCTGTGGATTCTGACCAAAGGCCGTCACATCAAATCTTCATCGGCGCGAAAATCGCCCGGATCCCCCGACACTTCGGATAATCCGCGCATCCCCAGAAATTTCCGCCCGCATTGGCCCCGGTGCGCGCCACCCGCATCACCATGGTCTTGCGGCAATGCGGACACGCCGGGGCTTTCGGGACTACAGGTACAGTTACTTCCGGCACAGGCTCTTTGATAGCTGGCTGCGCAGCCACAGCGTCAGGTTCCACAACCGGCGGCTCGACCCGCGCTTGCAGCACCTCAACCGTCGGCTGCGGCGCGGGCTTTTTCGCCTCGGCGATCCACTGCTTGAGCACGGCGCCGTCAATCAATTGCAGATTGCGCCCTTGGGCAAATTCACGCGCCGGTTTGCTGAATTTCCCACTGGTGATCACGAATCCGCCGACAGCGCCCTCAGCCGCCATCGCACCATACAATTCACGCACCACCGGCACGCCCACCTGCACCGCGCGCCACTGCTTGCACTGCACCAAGTACGTCTCGCCATCCTTGCGTGCGATCAGATCGACGCCGCCGTCCGGGCCATTCGCACCGGTTTCCTGCACCGCATAACCGCGCCGGCGCAGCGCTTCGCCTACCAGCAGCTCGAAGTCATGCCAGCTGATGCTCAGCAGAGGATTGCCTTTGGCGTTGGCGGCGGAATCGAGGAGGTTGCGGCGTTTGCGTCGGCCGAGGATCGAAGCGATGGCGCCCAAGGCAAAGATCAGCGGCAACACATACTGAAAAATGCCTGCCGCCATGTGCGCCGCGTTGGTCAGCACAGCGGACTGCAGGTGATGAGCATCCACCATACTTGCCGGTGGCTGGCTCGCCACCGAATGCAGATAAAACCCCGAGCCCAACGCGATGCCGAGGCTGAGCCACCATGGCAGTCTCGCCGCAATATAAAAGAGGTTGTCGAAAAGCGAAGTCTGCCTGGCCATATCCCTGGTCCGATCCCAAAAAACAAAGAAGGGCGCGGCACCCCTGGAGACGGGCGCGCACCCTTCATTGTGCGTCAGGAACAGGTGTGGCAGGAAATGGATCAGCAATAAATACCGCGAAAGCAGACATCTTCCGTAGCAGCACGGCTTGCCGGCGGGGCGATTTCACATTCACCCCGGCCGTCAAGCCGTACCCATCACCTCAAAACGCCCACTAACCTGTAGCCGTGAGCTTGCTCGCGAAAGCGTAAGCCGATGCCACGCAGACCTGTCTCTCAAGCCACAAACTGCCGGGCATTCGCATACCCGGCAGCCCGCCGCATCACTGGCTCATCGCATCTTTCTTCATACTGTCCTTGGACATGGCATCTTTCTTCATCCCGTCTTTGGACATGCCGTCTTTCTTCATCATCGCGTCGCCCTTGGCTTCCGGCTTCGCCATCTTGTCTTTGCTCATGGCGTCGTGGGACATACCGCTCGGCCCGCTCATGGCGCTGTTGCTCATGGCGTCCTTGGACATAGTGTCCGCCGCATAAGCCCCGGAAACTGCCAGCATCAGCGCACCGGTAAATACAGTTGCGATCATCTTTTTCATTGTCGAATTCCTTCAGGTGGGTGTTCGGAAAAACTGCTTCGGCACATGGGTTTTCACTGCCGTTTCGCTCTCAAACCGCCCAAAGACTTTGACCCAAATCAGATCACCGAATCCTCTCGGAAGGTTAAACAAATCGTGAAGGTTGAGGTCCGATGCCGCGTCAGACGTTGACCGAATTGCAGTCATCCCTGCTTCGCCAGCGCTGTAGGAGTGAGCTTGCTCGCATTGCAACATTCAAGGAGATAGAGAATGCGAAAGTCATTGCTGGTATTCCTGTGCTGTGCGCTTTTCCCGATGTCCGCCTGGTCGGCGCTGAGCATCGGTGATTTCACCCTCGGCATGCCGCGTGCCCAGGTCATGGAAATCCTGCATCGTTATTTCCCCAGGGTGGAGCAGGAACACAACCACCTGTACCCGGTGCCCATGCCTTATTACCGCGCGCTGGAACCGACCAAACCCTACTTGCTCGGTGATGTGCCGATCTATGTGGTAGAGGCCTATTTCGACGACACTGACCGCCTCAAGCAACTGAACATCGCCTTCGACATCACCGACCCCGAATGCCTCAAACCGCTGATCCCGTTGATGCGCGAGGCACGCCCGATCCCCGGCGGCACCAACGATCGCCATGAGGTCATGCTCGACGACGGCGAGCTGACCTATGACGTATCCAAGGTGTGGGACTGGACCACGGTAAGGATCGCCGACAAGGCCGCGTCGAAGGTGAATATTCCGATGCGGGCTCATCTTGATCAGGAGATCAAGGCGAGCGAGTAGCGGGGAGGTGGAGTGGTGGCTGAGCTCACGGGTGAAATCGGTGGATTCGCCAAAATCTGGTAGTCGTCATTTCACGGTGAGCTTGGCTGAAAAAGGGAAGTTAGCGCGGTGGATAGTCCTGCCGATAGGTGCGCTCAGGATGGATCACCAGCTTCTTAACCTGCAGATCCAGTTCTTCGCTGTGATACATATCCAGGCACTTCAGAAAATCAAATCGGACACCCTTAACCTCAGATTCAACTATCGGATTGTGGTAGTCGCGAGCCAGATAACTATTCACCAACGCAGCGATTTTATCCGGAGCTTTCTCCAGATCGTAAAGCGCCCAATCCCGCAATGCGCTGACGCTGCTTCCAAGATCGATAGCTGCATCGTTATCGCGTTTGTAGGCATTGCCGATGCAGATTGCCAACAACATGGCCTTGTAGTTCTGCGCGTAGGTGCGGGTGCCGGCTTGTGGCGAGTCACGCAGTTCTCTGGCTTCAAGATGCCCTGCAAACAGCCCAACCGAAGCCGTAAGCACGACAGCTGATGCAACGTCCAAAGCGATCCTGCCAAACACGACATCTCCAAAAACAATCATCCCAACCGCCCCCCTCGAAACACAGACCGCCACCAAGGCACCCGCGCCACACCCCGAACCTCATCCACCGCCAATACCTGCGGCATATCCCGCAACCGAATCCAAGGCTCGCTGCGCCAGAGCAACATGCTCACCGACAACCCTGGCCACTGCAGAAAACTCACACACGGGCTGCCCTCCTGCGGCACCACCCATTCATCCCGCAGACACGGTACCACCTCATGGGTGATCCACTGCCGCAGCCCACGGTTCTCGACGTGATAGTGATGCACCAACAACACATACACCGCCGACTCACTCACCATCAACTCATCGACCTCACCACACGCATCCACCAACGCCACCACCCGCCGCTGATCCGCATCCAGCTTCCGCGTCGTGCGCTCGTTCAACGGCCAGCCCATCAGCCGACCCATATCGCGGGCGCAGAACCAGACCTGGGATTCGAGAAGGAGAGTGCGCAAGGGGCGGTTGTGGCGGTGGAAAGTGGTGGGGCGCAGGGCTGTCGGCATGATCCGTATCTCGTCTGATCGCCTTCCGTGGCTTGGGTGTCGGGAGCTAAGAAACCCCAAAGTAGTAAACGGGCCGGACGTATTCCCCTCACGGGTCTTGTATTAGCCCACTCCCGACATAGCAGAGATTTACGACGCGCAGGCAAAAGCCTCAGGCGCAAAAAAGCCGCATCTATCGGGAGCGGGCTGGCCGCTACTTTATTGAGTTTCTGCTGCGTTTCTTAGGCGCCGAGGCAGGGTAGGTGGCTGGCTCGCCCTCGGCAAGACTCGATTCTGTAGGAAGATTCTGAAAATCTTCGGAGTGGCTGAATCAGGGCTCAGGAATCAGCCGCTTTACCTTGTCATAGAGAGAGGTGGTGAACTCCACCTTGTCACTGGAGTGGTGGCAGCGGCGGTGGCAGTTAGGGCAAAGCGCGACAGCGTTGCTCGGACAGTCAGAGCCTCCCTGCGATAGGTGTTTGACGTGATGAACTTCAAGGAAAGGCTTGTCATTCATTCGGAAAGGGGCAGGTTCGCCACAGCCTTCGCAATTGCCTTCGGCCTGCTGTCGCACCCAGGCTCTGACCTCAGGATCGCGAACGTAGGCTTTTCCTGAAGACATCGATTGCTGCGGTTTTTTGATGCCAGCCGGAGGCGACTGAATTGGCTGCTTTTCGAGCTTCAACGCCCGCTGTTCGAGTAAAGCATCATCTGCTGTTGGCTCGTAATCCTCGAGCGTCGGCACCTGAGTGTGGGCGTTCAAGGCATCGCGAATGCTACGTATGACGTTAGCGCCAACGTTTTTTGCAGGCTTGTATCCGTTAATGCGATCCCGGTTCATCTCGACCAGAACTGTCGAGATGTTTTGCATACGGAACTCTACAGATCCTTTCGTGCGGCCGGCCAGAGGCCCATCTCGCAGCACGCGATTCTCGTGGGCCTTGTTGATTTTCAAGCCGCTTTGTTCGCGCTGCAGCATGCTGAGATAGACGTCGACTGCAGCCTTAATTTCTAGATCACTCCAATCGCTGTCGGACCTTTCGATTTCCATGACGTCGCCAAGGGTCGCAAATCCCTGAACGATACTGAGTGGCCATTACTGCTGTCTAGGAAAATTCCTACGTGTGCTTGTGAATATTCCTGCATCCTTTGGTAGATCTTACCAACTGATACTCCGACTTCTGAGCTATCTCCTTCCAAACAGTGATCTATCATTGAGAGGCGGAAATAGCTAAGGTTTCAATAATGTTGAAAGTTGAGATTTTGTTGGCTCTGCTATTGGCAGTATATAATTGGTACGATGTTGGCTTCTTTGGTTGCGTGGATAAAAGATGATAATATCCACAAAAGTTGGATTATGTTTCCGCTTACTTTTTTCTTGTTTTTTATTTTTGTGAACTCGTTCTCTATTTGGTCTTTTGAGGCAAAGGAACAGCAGAGGATGCACTCTCTAATGAGTCCGGGTTTCTCTAAAAGGCTAGGTAGCTCAGTCGAGAGCAATGCTGCATTACCCCGGCGAATTCTCGAGATTTTTGTTTGGACCTTTTGTCCGTTGTAATTTTTGATGAAAGTAGATTTGATCTTCTTTTGAAATTGTTCGTTGTTGAATGTCATGTTTCCAATGTTTTTTATACCTTGGCCAACAACGTCGTGAAATTTGCTCGCACTGTTTGAGGTCTTCCCATGTTTGGAGTGTATGAATCGAATCGTACCACTTTGCATGTTCATGGTAATGTGATCCGCCCACTCGTCTCCAAGATCATCACAAAAAATGTAATCATCATTTTGGTGAATTTTTTCTGTCATGGAAAATACTGAGCTTGCTTCAAAGCAAGTAGATGAAGGCAGCATGTCTCCTTTCTCACTTGTTGCATTTTTTAGCTCTGGTTTTTTATGCAGTACTTTTATTATTGAATCTATTTCGGAAATTCCGGAGGTGTCTTCGAAGCACTCTCCTTTAAAATACATGTATTTCGGATCGCTAAAGCATATGCTGTATAGCTTGTTTCGGATCAAGTGTTGTTGAAGAGATGCTACCGTAAAAGTATCGTGGGTTTAATTTTTTTAAGAGTTGGTATGTCAAATGTCAAGGATTTCGCATTTTTTTTAATTTTCCCTTGAATGTATGGATGCTGGATTTTATCCAGTCCATCAATTTCGTAGCAGTTTTCAAGTTCTAAAAGAAGCTTTTGGGTGGTTTTTTTTGATAACTTTATGAAGGTGCCTCCCTTTTCCCTTCCCAGATTGATTTTCCCTGTCTCAATATCGTCGTGCAGTTGACCTGTTTCAATGAGAATTGCTGCTGGCTTGCAGGTCTTCAGCACCTCGCCAAGGTTCTTTGGTTTTGCAAAGCTGGCAAGGAACTCGTTTACGATATTGTTGTTGGAAATTTGAGATGTTATTAACAAAAGCCACTGAGCAATATCGTGTACTGCCTGTCTCTCTGACTGCTCAATGATTCGGCCAGTTGAAGCTGTTAGCGATTTGACACTTCCTCCTTGCCGAATCCGCATCGTATGAGGTATTGAACGGCCAGCTGAATGTAGAGATAGAAGTCCGTCAAGATTTGTAGCTTCATATTGACGGCCTCGAATAGCTTTCTCTGAGGTTGTCATATTTCTTAATGCTAGCTTCTGAAACTCAGTATCAGCAGTAGCTGCTAGTGAAAGGATCTTTTCATGTGGAACTAGTTTGAGGTGTTTTTCAAGTAGGGTTTCTATATTTGCGCAATTCTTACGTAAAATTCCTACATAGTTGCCAATTTCAATTATCGTTAAGTGGCCGTGAACTTCATCCCACACATCGATATCTAAGAAGTCCACCTTTTTTCGAGTGGTAAATACATGTACGGAATAGTCATAGTCTACATCTATGGCTGGTTGTCCTGCGGCCAGAGGTAGCTGGATTGTACCTTTGCCACTGGCTGCAATTAGGGGTTCTTTGGAGATCTTTTTTAAAGCGCCATCAACTATAGCTGCGCGGGATACTTTGTTGAGCTTTTTGGAGGTTGTATAAATCTGGACGTTTCTTTTGAGAGCTACATCATCAATATTCATATTTGTCATCCCTGAAAAAAAGAACCCTGCATCGCAGGGTTCTAGTGCTAGTTCAAGGAAGTGTATAGCATATTATATTGCCATTATCAATCCCAGCTCAACGCGCCACCAGTTTGGTATTCGATGACCCGCGTCTCAAAGAAATTCTTCTCTTTCTTCAAGTCCATGATCTCGCTCATCCATGGGAACGGGTTAGTCGTTCCTGGGTACTCTTCCTTCAAACCAATCTGGCTCAAGCGACGGTTGGCGATGAACTTGAGGTAGTCCTCCATCATCGCTGCGTTCATGCCCAGCACGCCGCGTGGCATGGTGTCGCGGGCGTATTCGATTTCCAGCTGGGTGCCTTGCAGGATCATCTGGCTGGCTTCTTCCTTCAGTTCGGCGTCCCACAGGTGTGGGTTTTCGATCTTGATCTGGTTGATCACGTCGATGCCGAAGTTCAGGTGCATGGATTCGTCGCGCAGGATGTATTGGAACTGTTCTGCGACGCCGGTCATTTTGTTGCGGCGGCCCATGGAGAGGATCTGGGTGAAGCCGCAGTAGAAGAAGATGCCTTCCAGGACGCAGTAGTAGGCGATCAGGTTGCGCAGCAGCTCTTTGTCGGTTTCGACGGTGCCGGTGTTGAATTCCGGGTCGGAGATGGCGCGGGTGTATTTGAGGCCCCAGGCGGCTTTTTTCGCGACCGACGGGATCTCGTGGTACATGTTGAAGATTTCGCCTTCGTCCATGCCCAGCGACTCGATGCAGTACTGGTAGGCGTGGGTGTGGATCGCCTCTTCGAAGGCCTGGCGCAGGATGTACTGACGGCATTCAGGGTTGGTGATCAGGCGGTACACGGCCAGCGCGAGGTTGTTGGCAACCAGCGAGTCGGCGGTGGAGAAGAAGCCCAGGTTGCGCATGACGATGCGGCGTTCGTCGTCGGTCAGGCCTTCCGGGTTTTTCCAGAGGGCGATGTCGGCGGTCATGTTGACTTCTTGCGGCATCCAGTGGTTTGCGCAGCCGTCCAGGTACTTCTGCCAGGCCCAGTCGTACTTGAAAGGCACGAGCTGGTTGAGGTCGGCGCGGCAGTTGATCATGCGCTTTTCGTCGACGGCGACGCGGGCGGCGGAGCCTTCGAGTTCGGCCAGGCCTTCGGCGATATCGAGTTTGTCCAGCGCGGCTTTGGCGCGGGCGACCGCTGCGGAGTCGCTGGCGCTGACGGCGCGTGCTTCCAGGGCGGCGGCACCACCTGCGCTGTCGAGTTTGTCCATGGCTGCGTCCGCGGTGTTGGCGGTGTTGGCGCCTTTGACGGGTTCAGCGGTGTCTTCTTTGTCGAATTCGTCCCAGCTCAGCATGACGTCGAGTCTCCTGCGTGAGGGTCAGTGCTTTGGACTGACCGGGTGGATCTTGAGTGTTGGTTGCGTATCAGGCGTTGCACGCAAAGAACATGAAATAGGTGAGGGGTGGCCCTCGGTGTTTCTTTATTGGCTGAAGCGGTTGGGCTTCAGTAGGGGCTTTGGCGGCAATCTTTGGTGATTGTGCGGGCCTCTTCGTGAGCAAGCTCACTCCCACAGGTCATGTGGGGAAACGACAGTGTCGGTCATCCAGTTACAAGGAAGGTGTCTGGATGACCGTCATCGCGGGCAAGCGCGCTCCTACGCTTGCCGGTGTTGCTTTACTGGCAGGCTTCGCAGTCTGGCTCGTCAATCGCGCAGGCTTTTGGCACTGGCGCTGGACCGGCCGGAGCCGCTTCGGCTGGACGTGGGGCGGTGATCGCCGACTCGTCCGGGCCGTGGCCGCCGCTGGAAACGGCGTTGAGCTTGCCGGTGTTGATGGTGGACTTCTCGGTGCTGGTCGCGGCCAGGGCACGGAGGTAGTAGGTGGTTTTCAGACCACGGTACCAGGCCATGCGGTAGGTCACGTCCAGTTTCTTGCCCGAGGCGCCAGCGATGTACAGGTTCAGCGACTGAGCCTGGTCGATCCACTTCTGGCGGCGGCTGGCGGCGTCGACGATCCAGCGGGCTTCGACTTCGAACGCGGTGGCGTAGAGGTCTTTGAGCTCTTGCGGGATGCGCTCGATCTGCTGAACCGAACCGTCGTAGTACTTGAGGTCGTTGATCATGACCGAGTCCCACAGATCGCGGGCTTTGAGGTCGCGAACCAGGTACGGGTTGATCACGGTGAACTCGCCCGACAGGTTCGATTTCACGTACAGGTTTTGGTAGGTCGGTTCGATCGACTGCGAGACGCCGGTGATGTTGGCGATGGTCGCGGTCGGCGCGATGGCCATGATGTTCGAGTTACGAATGCCTTTCTGAACGCGGGCACGTACCGGCGCCCAGTCCAGGGTTTCGGTCAGGTCGACGTCGATGTACTTCTGGCCACGGGCTTCGATCAGGATCTGTTGCGAATCCAGCGGCAGGATGCCTTTGGACCACAGAGAGCCCTGGAACGTCTCGTAGGCGCCACGCTCGTCGGCCAGGTCGCAGGACGCCTGGATGGCGTAGTAGCTGACCGCTTCCATGGAACGGTCGGCGAACTCGACGGCAGCGTCGGAGCCGTAGGCGATGTGCTGCAGGTACAGCGCGTCCTGGAAGCCCATGATGCCCAGACCGACCGGACGATGACGGAAGTTGGAGTTCTTGGCCTGCGGCACGGAGTAGTAGTTGATGTCGATAACGTTATCGAGCATGCGAACGGCTACGTCGACAGTGCGCTTGAGCTTGGCGGTGTCCAGCTTGCCATCCACGATGTGGTTCGGCAGGTTGATCGAGCCCAGGTTGCAGACCGCGATCTCGTCCTGGTTGGTGTTCAGGGTGATCTCGGTGCACAGGTTCGAGCTGTGGACCACGCCCACGTGCTGCTGCGGGGAACGCAGGTTGCACGGGTCCTTGAAGGTCAGCCATGGGTGGCCGGTTTCAAAGAGCATGGACAGCATCTTGCGCCACAGGTCTTTGGCCTGGATGGTTTTGAACAGCTTGATCTTGCCTGGGTATTCGGTCAGCGCTTCGTAGTACTCGTAGCGCTCTTCGAAGGCCTTGCCGGTCAGGTCGTGCAGGTCCGGCACTTCGGATGGCGAGAACAGGGTCCACTTGCCGTCGTCGAAGACGCGCTTCATGAACAGGTCAGGGATCCAGTTGGCGGTGTTCATGTCGTGGGTACGACGACGATCGTCACCGGTGTTCTTGCGCAGCTCGATGAACTCTTCGATGTCCATGTGCCAGGTTTCCAGGTAGGCACAGACAGCGCCCTTGCGCTTGCCACCCTGGTTGACGGCGACTGCAGTGTCGTTGACCACTTTCAGGAAGGGTACGACGCCCTGGGATTTGCCGTTGGTGCCCTTGATGTACGAGCCCAGCGCGCGAACCGGGGTCCAGTCGTTGCCCAGGCCGCCTGCGAATTTGGACAGCATGGCGTTGTCGTGGATGGCGTGGTAGATGCCCGACAGGTCGTCCGGAACGGTGGTCAGGTAGCAGCTGGACAGCTGCGGACGCAGGGTACCGGCGTTGAACAGGGTCGGGGTCGACGCCATGTAGTCGAAGGACGACAGCAGGTTGTAGAACTCGATGGCGCGGTCTTCACGGGCTTTTTCTTCGATCGCCAGGCCCATGGCCACGCGCATGAAGAAGATCTGCGGCAGTTCGAAACGCACGCCATCCTTGTGGATGAAGTAGCGGTCGTACAGGGTCTGCAGGCCCAGGTAGGTGAATTGCTGGTCGCGCTCGTGGTTGATCGCCTTGCCCAGTTTTTCCAGGTCGAATTCGGCCAGCACAGGGTTCAGCAGTTCGAACTCGATACCCTTGGCGACGTAGGCCGGCAGCGCCTTGGCGTACAGGTCGGCCATTTCGTGGTGGGTGGCGCTTTCGGCAACGTTCAGGAAGCCCAGGCCTTCGGCACGCAGGGTGTCCATCAGCAGGCGGGCGGTGACGAACGAGTAGTTCGGCTCACGCTCGACCAGCGTACGCGCGGTCATCACCAGCGCGGTGTTGACGTCTTTGAGCGCCACGCCGTCGTACAGGTTTTTCAGGGTTTCGTTCTGGATCAGGTTGGCGTCGACTTCGGCCAGGCCTTCGCACGCTTCGGTGACGATGGTGTGCAGACGACCCATGTCCAGCGGCGCCAGGCTGCCGTCGTTGGCAGTGATGCGGATCGAAGGGTGAGCCTGAACCGGGGTTTCGGCGGCGGTGCGGCCAGCGCGCTCCTTGGAGCGGTCGTTGCGGTAGATCACGTAGTCACGAGCGACTTTCTGCTCGCCGGCGCGCATCAGCGCCAGTTCGACCTGATCCTGGATTTCTTCGATGTGAATGGTGCCGCCCGAAGGCATGCGACGCTTGAAGGTCGCGGTGACTTGTTCGGTCAGGCGCGCAACGGTGTCGTGGATGCGCGAAGACGCAGCGGCAGTGCCGCCTTCAACTGCGAGGAAGGCCTTGGTGATGGCGACGGTGATCTTGTCATCGGTGTACGCAACGACGGTGCCGTTACGCTTGATCACGCGCAGCTGACCCGGAGCGGTCGCGGACAGGTCCTGCTGGGTCGCACCTGTCTGCGGCACCGAGGCCTGCGGATTCTCGCGAGTTGTGTCTGTTTGCATGGGTCTCTCCACGTTCTCTATGTTTATTTGGGCACTGCGTGAGTGCCCACCGTTCCGTCTTGACGCACCGGGCCGACAGGCGTCGGCCGGAAACTCCAAAACGGATGGGAAGGCTTGATGCGCCCTCCCTGGCTTTGAAGTTGAAAAGGGCGCCGGGTCTGGCCCATCGCCCTTGGAAAATCTGAATCAGGTGTTCTTTGCCATTTTGCTGTTCAAATATTGCAACACTTGTACCGTAACGCGCAGATCATGAAGCCTGGGTGTCTGCCATTCGCGTGTGAGCGGTCAGGCGGTAAAACCGGTGGTGGTTCAGCCTTTGCGTGACGACAAAAATGCTTGAAATCTGTCTGTCACTTGTGTTGGGTTTTTCGAGTCAAACCCTACATCTAGGGTCTGGCTTGGCAACGAGGTACTAGATTATGTGCTCGTGACACTAAATGCAACGTGCGATCTGTGGATAACCCTGTGTGTAATTTGTGTGGGAATTGGGGAAATCCCGTGTAGGCCCCGTAGTCACTGGGATGGGCCGCCGGTCACTGTTTTTTATGTGTCGAAAAACTGCTGTGCGGATTTTGACGGTCGCGAACCGGGTCACACAAAGCCCTGTCGGCAAGGGCGGTTATGGGGCGTTTTGAATGATGTGTGTCATGGTGGTGCGGTGCCCGCATGCTATGCGGTATCCACCTGTAGGAGCGAATTCATTCGCGAAAATGGGACAGACGATACATCTTTGTCGCCGGAACGTTTTTTCGCGAATGAATTCGCTCCTACAAGGGGCAAATCGCTATTAAATAAGAAGAACAACACCAGGAGACACGGACTGTGCAGCAAGAACCCTGGCAGGTGCTGATCGTCGAGGACGACCGGCGGCTGGCCGAGCTGACCCGCGATTACCTCGAAAACAACGGCCTGCGCGTGAGTGTTGAAGGGGACGGCGCGCGGGCGGCGCAGCGGATCATCGACGAGCAGCCGGATCTGGTGATGCTCGACCTGATGCTGCCCGGCGAAGACGGCCTGAGCATCTGCCGCAAGGTGCGCAGCCGTTATGACGGCCCGATCCTGATGCTCACCGCGCGCACCGATGACAGTGACCAGATTCAGGGGCTGGACACCGGCGCCGACGATTACGTCTGCAAGCCAGTGCACCCGCGCGTGTTGCTGGCACGCATTCATGCCTTGTTAAGACGCAGTGAAGCCAGCGAAGCCGCAGCCCGGGAGCAGCAGCGCCTGAGCTTCGGCTTGCTCACGGTCGACAACGCCCTGCGCGAAGCCTGGCTCAACGAGCGCAGCATCGACCTGACCAGCGCCGAGTTCGACCTTTTATGGCTGCTGGTGGCCAATGCCGGGCGCATCCTCTCCCGAGAGGAAATCTTCACCGCCCTGCGCGGTGTCGGCTATGACGGCCAGGATCGCTCTATCGATGTGCGTATTTCGCGGATCCGCCCGCGCATCGGCGACGACCCGGTGCACCCGCGTCTGATCAAGACCGTGCGCAACAAGGGCTACCTGTTCGTGCCCGAGGCGGCCCGCGACGTCGCCAATTTCATGCTCAACGGTTGAGGCAGGTAGATAAGGCATGAACTCGATTTTCCTGCGCATTTACGGCGGCATGCTCGGCGTGTTGGTGCTGGTGGCGTTGCTGGGCGTGCTGACCCTGCATCTGGTGAACAAGGTGCGCGCCGAGCAGTACCGCGAGCAACTGGCCCACGGCACCTTCGCCTTGATGGGCGATAACTTAAAGCCGATGAACGATATCGAGCGCATCCGCGCGCTGGCGGTGTGGGAGCGTCTGTTGGGCATTCCGCTGTCGTTGCAGACCGCCGAACAGGCGCATCTGGACGGCGGGGCGCGCAATCGCCTGAGTCGCGGTCAAGTGCTGGTGGAAAAGACCGGGCCCCACGCCGCGCGGGTGTTTCGCGAAGTCGAACCATCTGTGGCAGGCAAACCTGGCAGTGCGCTGTTGCTGACCGGTGAAGTGCAGCAGATCAGCGAGCAGTTGGCCCGGGCGACCATCTTTCTGTTGCTCGATGAACTGGTGCGCTTTCCAGTCGATGAACAGCCGATTCGCTTGGAAACCCTGCGCCTGAGCAAGGGCTTCGGCTTCGACATGCACCTGATCAAGCTGGAACAGGCCGACGTCGACGACGACCAGCGGCGGCGCATCGATGAAGGCGACACGGTGATGGCGCTGGGCAAGGGCGGGGACTCGATCCGTGTGTTGTCGGGTGTCGGCGAAACCCAGTGGGTGCTGGAGATCGGCCCGCTGTATCAGATGAATCCCTATCCGCCGGAGTTGCTGATCCTGATCGCCTTTCTCGGCCTGTGCCTGATCGGGCTGGTGGTGTACCTGCTGGTGCGGCGTCTGGAGCATCGCCTGCGCGGGCTGGAAGCGGCGGCCACGCAGATCGCCCAGGGCAGCCTGGAAACCCGCGTGCCAGAGTCCGGCGCCGATTCGGTGGGGCGCCTGGCCTCGGCCTTCAATGGCATGGCCGAGCATTTGCAGCGTTCCCTGACCATCCAGCGCGAACTGGTGCGCGCGGTGTCCCACGAGCTGCGCACCCCGGTGGCGCGCCTGCGTTTCGGCCTGGAGATGATCGGTGACGCCAGCACGCCTGAGGCGCGCAACAAGTACATGGTCGGCATGGACAACGACATTCAGGACCTCGACAAGCTGGTGGACGAGATGCTGACCTACGCGCGCCTGGAGCAGGGCTCGCCGACCCTCGACTATCAGCGGATCGACCTGGCGGCGCTGATCGATCAGGTCATCACCGAGCTGGCGCCGCTGCGGGCCAATGTACGCGTCACGCGCGGCGCGAGTGTTGCGCCTGGCGACGATGCCCAGGCTTGGGTCGAGGCCGAGCCGCGCTATCTGCACCGGGCCTTGCAGAATCTGGTGAGCAACGCGATGCGTCATGCCGAATCCCAGGTGCGGGTCGGTTTCGAGTTGAGCCAGGAGCGTTGCCGCATCGATGTCGAGGACGATGGCCCTGGGGTGCCGGAAAGTGCCTGGGAGCGCATCTTCACGCCGTTCATGCGCCTGGACGACAGCCGCACACGGGCTTCGGGCGGGCATGGGCTGGGTCTGTCGATCGTGCGGCGGATCATCTACTGGCACGGCGGCCGGGCCTCGATCGCGCGCAGCCAGCCGCTGGGCGGCGCCTGTTTCAGCCTGACCTGGCCGCGTCGGCAGGGAGCGTCATGAGTCTGGCTATTTTCAAGGGACCGCTGGCGCCGTTCGCCGAGACGCTGGTGCTCGATGACGACCGAGCGGTTGTCCCGGTGCCGGAATTGTTGCTGCCCTCGACGCTGGATCGCCTGCTGCTCAAGGTCTATGGCGCGCAGTTGATGCCAGCGAAGCGATCGGTGCTGGTGTCGCAGTTCGCCAAGTACTACTTCATGCAGTTGATCCCGCCGGTTGTAGTGGCGAGTCTTGCGGCGGACGTCAGCTGGCCGCTGGGCCTGGAGGAAGTGGCATTTGCGGTGAGCGAGCGAGGGTTGCTCGATGGGGTGAGGTTCGTGGGCGAGGCGTTCCCGGTTGCGCCATCACCTGAGCCGTTCGAGCGGTTTGGCCCGCTGTTGGTCCATGTCCAAAGCGTGATCGAGGCATTGAGCGCCTACAGCGGTGTGGCGAAGGCCGTGTTCTGGAGCAGCGCAGGGGATTATCTGGAGACCTGTGTGCGGCGGCTTCAGGCTGCGAGCGATATTTCTCCCGAACCAGCCTACGCGTTGCTGCGTGAACCGTCGCAGCCGGATGGGCGACGCAATCCGCTGTTCGACACCATCACCTATAAAGGAGAACCACCGCGCAGGCAGCGGCGCAGTTGCTGTTTGAGTCATCAGGTCGAGTGGGTCGGGCGGTGCGAGCATTGCCCGTCGGTTTAGGCGGCGACGGCCACCAGGCTCAACAACTGCCCATCCTGCACGCTGAACTGCGCGTCGAGTTCACTGCCGCTGCGCCATTCTTCGGACAGGTCGATTTTCAGCCGCAGGCGCGCGCTGCCGTCTTCGGACCAGCTGAGCAGCTCGGCGTCTTCAAAGTAGAAACGCTTGAGCACGATGGGGTACAGCGCCTTGAACAGCGCTTCCTTCAGGGAGAAGGTCAGGGTCACGCAGAGTGCGACCTGATGCTCGGGGCCTTGGGCCATGCGTTGCAGTTCGTCGGCGGTAAGGATTTCGCCGGCCAGGCGCGCCGCGCGTTCGCTGCTCATCACCTGCTCGACATCCAGCCCCAGCCCGCGCCAGTGCTGCTTGCTGGCAACCAGAGCGGCGGCCCAGCCGCTGCTATGGGTGATCGAGCCGCACAGATCATCCGGCCAGACCGGCGCGCGGTCCTCGCCGATCACAGGCACCTGCACGCGGCCATCCAGCAGGTGCATCGCCTCGCGTGCGCACAGGCGGCCGGCGAGGAATTCGGTCTGGCGCTTGGCCACTGAGCGCTGGATGCTCGCGGGCGGCTCGATCAGGCAGCGCTGGAAGTCGCCGTCGAGCAATTGCTGCGCATCGAACCGGGCGCTGACCAGCACCCCATTAGCCAGCGGCTGGGGCAGGGGCCAGTGGGTGGAGAGGGCGGGGCAGCAGGCGGGTAATGTCGGGGTCATGGGACGGCATTTTGCCGGGGCTTGGGCGAGTGCGCCAGACTTGTGGGAGCCGGCTTGCTGGCGAATGCGTCAGGTTGGCCGACATCGTGGGCGGATGACACACCGCTTTCGCCAGCAAGCCGGCTCCCACAGGAATCGCGGTGCATCATGGGTTATCGATGTTGAACATGCGGCCTACATCGTCGAATTCTTCGCAAACTGCTCCTTGAGGAAGGCTTTCATGTCCGCCCAGGAACTCATGTCGGCCTTTTCGTTGTAGCCGATGTCCGGCCCGCCATGGTCGCCGTGGCTGAGCTTGTCGGCGTCGGGGTTGGTGAAGCCGTGCTTGGCGCCGTCAATGCCGACGAACTTGTAGTCCGCCTTGGCCGCATCCATTTCCTTCTTGAAGTCGGCCACGTTCTGCGCGGTGACCATGGTGTCGCCGTTGCCGTGTTCGATCAGCATCGGCGTCTTGGTCACGCCTTCCTTGGCCACGGTCTTGCTGGCCAGCGCGCCGTGGAAGCTGACCACCGCATCCAGTGGCTCGCCGCGCCGTGCGGCATCCAGCACCACGCCGCCACCGAAGCAGTAGCCGATGGCGGCAATCTTCTGCGGGTTGGTTTCGGGTTGTTTCTTCAGTTGCTCGACGCCTGCGTCAAAACGCTTGGCCGACGCGGTGGCGTCCTTGCTGGCGGCGGTCATGAAGGCCATGGCGTCTTTGGGATGCTCGGTGTGCTTGCCTTCGCCGTACATGTCGATGGCCATGGCGCTGTAGCCCAGCACAGCCAGATCGCGGGCGCGGCGCTTGGCGTAGTCGTTCAGGCCCCACCATTCATGCACCACGACTACACCCGGGCGCGGGCCCTTGATGGCGTCGTCGTAAGCGTAATAACCCACCAGTTTGGTGCCGTCGGGGGCCTGATAGTCGATGGTGCGGGTTTTCACCTCGGCCTGGGCCAGGCTGGCCAGGCACATGAGGGTCAGGGCAATCAGCAGACGCATGTTGTTCTCTCCTTGGTGTGCGGTGCGCACGAGTGCACATCGTCTGGAAAGTGGACTGACGAAACGCCGGATTTATCCATTGGCGACCGTTCAGCGCAGGTTAAGTGCACGTTCAGTGGGAGTTCAGCGATCAACGATTACCTTGACTCCCGTACTCAACAGCAAGCGCCCAGCGCTGAATAAGGACATAACCATGCTCAAGATCAATCAGCTTTTCATGGCCCTGGCATTCATCGGCGGCAGCGCAGTCGCCCAAGCCTCTGAGGGTAGCAGCACATTCGGTGGTGTGACGTACGGCAACACCAGCGACAAGATTTCCAAGTCCAATAGCCTGAACACCAACATGGACCGCCCCCATGCCGACAACGTCATCAACAAGAACGGTACCTGGGGCGTGCGTTTCGGCCAGGAAAGCTTGGACAACCGCTACTACGCCACTTACGACAACGTGTCCGGCACCCACAACGGCCTGAAACTGCGGCAGGAAAACCTCCTGGGCAGCTATGACGTGTTCTCCCACGTCGGCCCCTCCACCAAATTCTTCGGCGGCGCCTCGCTGGGCCTGACCAAACTGTCCCAGGAATCTCGCGGCATGAGCCGGGGCACCGACATCGGCTACGCCGCGGGCCTTCAGGCAGGTGTTATCCAGCAAGTAGCCCAGAACGTATCGGTCGAGTTGGGTTATCGTTACCTGCGCAGTAACGCCAGCACGGAAGTCTCGCCTCACGGCGGTGCCAAGATCGGTTCGTTGAAGCTCGACAGCAGCGCCCAGACCTATCTGGCCGCCAACTACAATTTCTGATCGGCCAAGCGCTAATCCTGCCGGGTTCATGCCACGCGTGAGCCCGGCAGACTATTTTCAGATCTGGCGGGTATCGGCCGGATATCGAGGAGATGTGCATGAAGTTGCTGGTAGTCGAAGATGAAGCGCTGCTGCGTCACCATCTGCAAACCCGCCTGACCGAAGCCGGCCATGTGGTCGAGGCCGTTGGCAATGCCGATGAGGCGATGTATCAGGCCGGGCAGTTCAACCACGACCTGGCGGTGGTCGATCTGGGCCTGCCGGGCGTTGGCGGGCTGGACCTGATCCGTCAGTTGCGGGCAGCGGGCAAGGGCTTTCCGATCCTGATCCTCACCGCCCGTGGCAACTGGCAGGACAAGGTCGAGGGTCTGGCCGCCGGTGCCGACGACTACGTGGTCAAGCCGTTCCAGTTCGAGGAACTGGAAGCACGGATGAACGCGCTGCTGCGCCGCTCCAGCGGCTTTACTCAGTCGACCATCCTCGCCGGCCCGCTGTTGCTGGACCTCAACCGCAAACAGGCCTCGCTGGACGATCAGCCGCTGGCGCTGACCGCGTACGAATACCGGATTCTCGAATACCTCATGCGCCACCATCAACAAGTGGTGCCCAAAGAGCGCCTGATGGAGCAGCTGTACCCCGATGACGACGAGCGCGATCCGAACGTGATCGAGGTGCTGGTCGGCCGTCTGCGGCGCAAGCTTGAAGGCCCGGCGGGCTTCAAGCCCATCGATACGGTGCGTGGCCTGGGCTATCTGTTCACCGAGCGCTGCCGATGATTCGTTCGCTGCGGGTGCGGCTGATGCTGGCCGCGGCCACGCTGGCGGTGATTTTCATGTTGCTGACGCTGCCGGCCCTGCAGAGCGCGTTCAGCCTGGCGCTGGAAAGCGCCATCGAAAAGCGCCTGGCGTCCGACGTCACCACGCTGATTTCCGCCGCCCGGGTCGAAGACGACCGGCTGCTGATGCCCACCTTGCTGCCCGGCGAGCAGTTCAGCCTGCCTGACAGCCGCCTGCTGGGCTACATCTACAACCGCTCCGGCAAGCTGGTGTGGCGGTCCCGCGCCACCGAAGACGAGTCCATCGAATATCAGCCGCGCTACGACGGGCGCGGCGCCGAGTTCGCCAAGATCCGCCAGCCCGATGGCGAAGAGTTCTTCGTCTACGACGTCGAGGTTCGCCTGCTGGGCGGGCGCAACGCGGCGTTCAGCATCGTCGCGCTGCAACCGGTGCGCGAGTATCAGGAAACCATTTCCGGCCTTCACGAAAAACTCTATCTGGGCTTTGGCGGCGCCTTGCTGGTGCTGTTGATTCTGCTCTGGGGCGGGCTGACCTGGGGCCTGCGGGCGCTCAAGGGCATGAGCCAGGAACTCGATCAGGTCGAGGCTGGCTCGCGGGAAAGCCTCAGTGAAGAACACCCCAGCGAACTGCTGCGCCTGACCGGCTCGCTCAACCGCCTGTTGCGCAGCGAGCGCGAACAGCGCATTCGCTACCGCGACTCGCTGGGCGACCTGGCCCACAGTCTGAAAACCCCGCTGGCGGTGTTGCAGGGTGTCAGCGAGACCATCGCCAAGCGCCCCGAAGACTTGGAGCAAGCGCGCATCCTGCAGTCGCAGATCGAGCGCATGAGCCAGCAGATCGGCTATCAGCTGCAGCGCGCCAGCCTGCGAAAGAGCGGGCTGGTGCGCCATCACGTCAAGCTCAAGCCGGTGGTCGAGAGCCTGTGCAACACGCTGGAGAAGGTTTACCGGGACAAGCGGGTCAAGGTCGAATTTCAGCTGCCGGACGATTGCCAGGTACAGATGGAGGA
This sequence comes from Pseudomonas sp. 2, assembly GCF_056627435.1. NCBI lineage: Bacteria > Pseudomonadati > Pseudomonadota > Gammaproteobacteria > Pseudomonadales > Pseudomonadaceae > Pseudomonas > Pseudomonas sp. 2. The sequence goes on along the minus strand of NZ_JBWXNG010000002.1, from coordinate 60,810 downwards.
GGGCGCGCTGTTGGAAATGCTCGGTAACCTGCTGGAAAACGCCTATCGGCTGTGTATCGGTGAGGTGCGGGTCAGTTGGCGGACTTCGATGATGGGCGACGAGCTGTGCATTGAAGACGACGGCCCCGGCGTGCCGCAAAGCCAGCGGGCGCGGATTCTGGAGCGCGGCGAGCGGCTGGATGAGAAGAACCCGGGGCAGGGCATCGGCCTGGCGGTGGTCAAGGACATCATTGAGAGCTACAGCGCGCAGTTGACCCTGGGTGATTCGGATCTGGGTGGTGCGGCGTTCAGGATCAAGTTTACAATTTAGACCGCGCTGATCCCTCTGTAGGAGCGAATTCATTCGCGAAAAATCGTACAGGCGCTAGAGATACGTCGTCTGTGCCGGCGCATCGCGAATGAATTCGCTCCTACAGTATCCGCATCATGTCATTCCAGATTTGCATTGGATGAGGCAGTGGTGGTCTTTTAGACCTCCTGCGCCCGATACGCCCCCGGCGTCAGCCCGGTCCACTTCTTGAACGCCCGATGAAACGCCGAAGGCTCGGAAAAGCCCAGCTGCTCGGCAATCTGTTGCAATGACAGATCCGCCTGGCTCAGGTGATAAATCGCCATGTCCCGCCGCAGTTCATCCTTCAACCCCTGAAAACTCGTGCCCTCGTCGCGCAAATGGCGGCGCAGGGTCTGTGGGCTGATGTGCAGGTGCTCGGCCACCGCCTCAAGGTCCGGCCATGTGTTGCAGTCCCGGCTGAGCAGGCGGCGCAGCTGGCTGGTCAGGCTGTCGCCTTCGTCGGGGCGCGAGAGCAGATCGACCGGGGAGCGTTCGAGGAAGCGCTTCAAGGTGCGCTCGTCCTGCAACAGCGGCATTGACAGGTAGCGCGCGTGGAAGGTCAGCGACGTCTGGTCCGCGTCGAAGCTCATCGGGCAGTCGAACAGCAACTCGTACTCGGCGCTGTGGGCGGGTCTGGCGTAGGCGAAGGTGGCCTGATCCAGGCGGATGCGCTGGCCGATCAGCCAGCTGGCCAGGCGGTTCCAGATCACCAGCAGTGATTCGCTCAGAAAATGCTCCGGGTCGCGCAGGCTGGTTTCATCCAGACACAAGCGCACCTGCTCACCATTGCGCTCAAGGTTCAGGCGCGGCGAGTCGGCAAACAGCCCGTAGAACCTGAAGCCGCGCTGCAGGGCCTTGTCCAGCGTGCGGCAGTGGATCAGCGCGTGGCACATCATGGCGAAAGTGCCGCGTTTGCTCGGCGCCAGGCCAAAGCCCATGTATTCGTCGTCCAGCGCCCGCCAGACCAGCTGGATCAGCAGCGCGAACTGCTCCGGCGCGATGCGGGCGCGGGGTTCGTTGAGCAGCTCAGGCGTGATGCCGACCTGCGCCAGGATCGGTTCGCAGTCCAGGTCGTAACGACGGGCGCCCTGCAACACGGCGCGGGCGAAATGGCTGGCGATGGTTCGTTGGCGCATGGCGGGCACGTCGGGCCGGGGTGGGAAGGTGACCGATGGTAGCCATCCGGCAGAGCCGCAGACAAGGCGGATACCCGCCAATCCGGGCGCTTATTTTTCGAGAGTTGGCGGAAATCCGCCATCGCACAACGGCATTTTTGGCTAGTGTTAACCAGACAGTCCATGCCGCACGGGGCTTTCGGGGATTTTTCAAATAGTGGCACGGTGCTTGCGATGTAACCGGTAGAGACCTGCCTTGCGCAGCTCGACAAAAACAAATCCCTCCGAGCAGGAGGGTTCGCACTTTAGGTGTCGGTGTATCAGGAATGATTCAGGCCGATGCTCTTGAGGAAACTGCAATGACGAATCGTCAGCCACTCTACAAATCCCTGTACTTCCAGGTGATCGTTGCCATCCTTATCGGTATCGCGATCGGTCACTGGTATCCCGATGCCGGTAAAGCGCTCAAGCCACTGGGCGACGGCTTCATCAAACTGATCAAAATGGTCATCGCCCCCATCATCTTCTGCACCGTGGTCAGCGGCATCGCCGGCATGCAGAGCATGAAATCCGTGGGCAAGACCGGCGGCTACGCGCTGCTGTACTTCGAGATCGTTTCCACCATCTCCCTGATCATCGGTCTGGTCGTGGTCAACGTGGTTCAGCCGGGTGCCGGCATGAACGTCGACGTATCGACTCTGGACGCCTCGAAGATCGCTGCCTACGTCACCGCAGGCCAGGATCAGAGCGTGATCGGCTTCATCCTCAACGTGATCCCGAACACCATCGTCGGCGCCTTCGCCAACGGTGACATCCTGCAAGTGCTGATGTTCTCGGTCATCTTCGGTTTCGCCCTGCATCGCCTGGGCGCATACGGCAAGCCGGTGCTGGACTTCATCGACCGCTTCGCCCACATCATGTTCAACATCATCAACATGATCATGAAGCTGGCGCCGCTGGGTGCCCTGGGTGCCATGGCCTTCACCATCGGCGCTTACGGCGTGAGCACCCTGGTGCAACTGGGCCAGCTGATGCTGTGCTTCTATATCACCTGCATCCTGTTCGTGCTGGTGGTGCTGGGCGGTATCGCCCGCGCTCACGGTTTCAGCGTCGTCAAACTGATCAAGTACATCCGTGAAGAACTGCTGATCGTGTTGGGTACTTCCTCCTCGGAGTCGGCCCTGCCACGCATGCTGGTGAAAATGGAGCGCCTGGGCGCGAAGAAATCCGTCGTGGGTCTGGTGATCCCGACCGGTTACTCGTTCAACCTGGACGGTACTTCGATCTACCTGACCATGGCGGCCGTGTTCATCGCTCAGGCGACCAACACCCACATGGACATCACCCACCAGATCACCCTGCTGCTGGTGCTGCTGCTGTCCTCCAAGGGTGCTGCTGGCGTGACAGGTTCCGGCTTCATCGTGCTGGCGGCTACCCTGTCGGCCGTTGGCCACCTGCCGGTTGCCGGTCTGGCGCTGATCCTGGGTATCGACCGCTTCATGTCCGAAGCCCGCGCGCTGACCAACCTGGTCGGTAACGCTGTGGCCACCCTGGTTGTCGCCAAGTGGGTCAAGGAGCTGGACGTGCCGCAAATGCAGGCCGAACTGGCTTCCGGCGGTCGCGGTATCGAAGACGAGCGTCCACGCGACGATCTGGGCGTCGCCGAGGGCACTGCTCAGGCTACCCGTTCGTAATACGCAGCTGTTGTTGAAAAAGCCTGTCTTCGGACAGGCTTTTTCATTTCCGAGCACCGTATCCATGGCAGTCCCATGCGCTACTCTGGCCTGACCAACCGTTCAGGGAAGCTCTCGCATGCAAGGCCCGCTGTCTTCGCTCAAAGTCCTCGACTTCTCCACGCTCTTGCCCGGCCCCTTCGCCTCGCTGCTGCTCGCTGACATGGGCGCGCAGGTGCTGCGCATCGAATCGCCGACCCGGCTGGACCTGATCCGCACCCTGCCGCCCCACGATCAGGGCGTTTCCGCCAGCCACGCCTACCTGAACCGCAACAAGCGCAGCCTGGCGCTGGACCTCAAGCAGCCCGAGGCGATAGAGGTGATCAAGCGTCTGGTCGCCGATTACGACATCGTGCTGGAGCAGTTCCGCCCAGGAGTGATGGACCGGCTGGGTATCGGTTACGAGGCGCTGAAGGCGATCAACCCGCGGCTGATCTACGTGGCGATCACCGGTTACGGCCAGACCGGGCCGTATCGCGAGCGGGCCGGGCACGACATCAACTATCTGGCGCTGGCCGGAGTGGCCAGCCACAGCGGGCGCCAGGACAGCGGGCCGCAACCCTGGAGTGTGCAAGTGGCCGATGTGGCGGGCGGTTCGCTGCACGGCGTGGTCGGCTTGCTGGCCGCCGTGGTGGCGCGCCAGCAGACGGGGCAGGGCCAGTACGTCGACGTGAGCATGACCGACTGCGCCTTCAGCCTGAATGCGCTGGCGGGGGCGGGCTATCTGGCCGCCGGGGTCGAGCCGCACCCCGAAGGGCAGGTGCTCAACGGCGGCAGTTTTTACGACTATTACCGCAGCCGCGACGGCCGCTGGTTCTCGGTCGGCAGCCTGGAACCGGTGTTCATGCAGGGGTTGTGCGAAGCCTTGGGTCGACCGGAGCTGGCCATGCGCGGGTTGTCGTCTGAGCCTGCGGACCAGCAGACGCTCAAGCAGGCATTACAAATCGAATTCGAACGCCGCAGTTTCGACGAACTTGTCGCGCTTTTTGCTAAAGCTGACGCCTGTGTCGAACCAGTCCTGAATCTGTCCGAGGCGGTCGAACATCCGCAATTGCAGGCGCGGCAGGTGGTCACGCAAGTCCCCAGACCCGATGGCAGCCTGCAAGCGCAGATGGCCTGCCCGCTGAAGTTCTCGGATGGGTTGCCAGAGCCCCGTTTCATCGGCGTTTGCGCAGGGGAGCACAGTAAGCAGGTATTGACCGAGGCAGGCTTCGATCAGCAGCAGATCGAGGCAATGCGCGAGGCGGGTGTCATTCCACCCGCGTCTCGCCGCTGAATATCAGAATCTCCCGGCATTTGCGGCACAGGTAGCGCCGGCCCTTGCGCACCAGCTTGTGGCGCTGCACCGAGAACGGAAAGTCGCTCTCTGGGCACGGGCAGCGATAGATATAGCGTGTCACGCGACGGCGCTGGATTTCGTAGTTGTGGCAGCGGTTGGGCGGCAGTTCGTACACGCCGCGCATGATCAGTTGCCATTCCTCGCCATGGGGTTGAATGGTGTCGCCGAACAATTGATGGGCGACCAGGTGCGCGACCTCGTGGGCCACGGTCTGGCGCAGGAAGTCTTCGCTATTTTCGCGATACAGCTGCGGATTGAAGCGCAGCATGTTTTCGTGCAGATGGGCGACACCGGCCTTCTGGCCGCGCAGCTTGAGGCTGACGACAGGGCGTTTGAAAGGGCGTTTGAAAAATGCTTCAGCGAGTTGGTAACAGGATTCGACGCGGGAATTGAGTGGCTCGAGCATGCTTCATCGGTCTCCAGAGGAGGCGAGTATGCCGCAAAGCATGTGCGTGCCCAAAACCTGAGCTGCCGAATGGTCGTATCCAGAGCGGTTGCGTTGCTTGCACCGTGGGAGTGAGCTTGCTCACGAATGCAATCTACCTGACACATATAGGTGTCTGGTATACCGCATTCGTGAGCAAGCTCACTTCCACCGATTTCATATTTTCATGCATCCCGTCAATTGGTGTACTCAGGCCCCACGCCGATGCCCCACAGCACCACTGTGAATGCCATGATCGCCACCAGCACCACCAGGCCCACCGCCAGCACGGAGCTGGAGAACATGAAGCCTTCATCCGGATGGATGTTCATGAACACCGGCAAGCCCACATACAGCAGGTAAACCGTGTAGCAGACCGCCGCCAGGCCGACCATCATCCCCAGCCACATGTGTGGGTACAGCGCTGCCAGGCCGCCGATGAACAGCGGCGTTGCGGTGTAGGTCGCAAACGCCACGCAGCGTGGCAGGCTGGGGCTGGCGTCGTAGGTGCGCGCCATCCAGTGAATGAAACCGCCCATGACGCCAACCCCGGCGAGCATGGCGATGTAGGACATGATGGTCATCCAGATCGCGCTTTCACTGGTCAGCATGACCGGCGCGCGACTGCCGATGACCCAGCCGACCTGCGTGGTGCCGATGTAGGCGGAAATCGCCGGTATCGCCGCCAGGACCAGCGTGTGGGTGAGGTACATGTGGCCGATGGTTTCTTCCTTATCGCCACGTATCTGTTGCCATTCCTGATCGGGGTGCGTGAACAACCCCCAAACGTGATGGATCATGCCCGTAACTCCTCATGGTGGACCGTCGCACCTGACCGGCCGCATGCCGCCAGGGCAAGGCCACAATCTCAACAGGAAAACGGCTGCGACCTCAATCGCAGTATAGAAAGCCACAAGCCCCGAAAACCGTGGCCTTTAGAGTAATTGGGTCATTCAGAGGGGCTGTTAATAGCCGTTGGCGATCAGCACGTGTTTCAGGCGGATGAACGGCACATTTCAACTGTGGGAGTGAGCTTGCTCACGAATGCGGCATGTCAGATACGCAGATGGGTCAGGCACACCGCATTCGCGAGCAAGCTCACTCCCACAGCGATGGCGGTTATCTCAAACCACGCGATCAGCAGCCATTACCACTGGCAAGGTTTATGCGTAAAATACCGCCCCTTTCCTCAAGTTACAGCGAGCGGACACCAGCGCCATGGGCACCCTTTCAGTCAATCAGAACAAACTGCAGAAGCGTCTGCGCAGGCTCGCGGGCGAAGCGGTGGCCGATTTCAACATGATTGAAGAGGGCGACAAGGTCATGGTCTGCCTGTCCGGCGGCAAGGACAGCTACACCATGCTCGACGTGCTGCTGCACCTGCAGAAGGTCGCGCCGATCAAGTTCGACATTGTCGCCGTGAACATGGACCAGAAGCAGCCGGGCTTCCCCGAGCACGTGCTGCCGGCCTACCTGAAGGAACTGGGCGTCGAGTACCACATCGTCGAGAAAGACACCTACTCGGTGGTCAAGGAACTGATTCCGGAGGGCAAGACCACCTGCTCGCTGTGCTCGCGCCTGCGTCGCGGCACGCTGTACACCTTCGCCGACGAAATCGGCGCGACCAAGATGGCCCTTGGGCACCATCGCGACGACATCGTCGAAACCTTCTTCCTCAATATGTTCTTCAACGGCACGATCAAGGCCATGCCACCCAAACTGCGCGCCGACGACGGCCGTAACGTGGTGATTCGCCCGCTGGCCTACTGCGCCGAGAAAGACATCCAGGCCTATTCGGACATGAAGCAGTTCCCGATCATTCCGTGCAACCTGTGCGGCTCGCAGGAAAACCTGCAGCGTCAGGTGGTCAAGGACATGCTCCAGGAATGGGACCGCAAGACCCCGGGCCGTTCCGAGATGATCTTCCGCGCCTTGCAGAACGTGGTGCCGTCGCAACTGGCCGACCGCAACCTGTTCGACTTCGCAAGCCTGACCATCGACGAAACCGCCGCTTCGCGGTTTGTGAATGTGGTGAATCTCTAAAGCGGTCGCTGATCGGGTGGGAGTGAGCTTGCTCACGAAAAGGCCTGTACGTGCGCACGATCTCCAGCGGTGGATATGCGCATTCGTGAGCAAGCTCACTCCCACGGTTAATGGGGGTCGCGTTCCCGTATCAACTTCAAATCTACAACTGCAACCCGATCGGCCAGGTATCGGTCAGCTTGTAGCCTTCCGGCCACGGATCGCTCGGATCGAGCATGTGCTGGTGGGTGCCGGTGATCCAAGCCCGCCCGCGCAGGCTCGGTACGATCGCCTTGCGCCCGGCGATCTCGGTCTCGCGCTGGATCTGGCAGTGGAACTCGGAGCCGATGATCGAGCGCCCGATAAACCGGTCGCCCACCTTCAGCACACCCTTGGCATGCAACACCGCAAGCCTGGCCGAACAGCCGGTGCCGCAGGGTGAGCGGTCGATCTTGCCCGGGCGGATCACCACAGCGTTGGCGGCATTGGCCACGCCACCGTCGAAGTTCACCGGCGCAGCGATCTGGCAGAACGAGATGTGATTCCAGTCCTTGTTCTGCGGATGGCTGAAGCCCAGTTGTTCGTTGGCGGCCTGGGTGATTTTCAGGCCGGTTTCCACCAGATCCTTCGCTTCGTCGGCCTTCAGGGAAAAGCCCAGTTTGGTCGAGTCGACGATGGCAAAGCTGTCGCCGCCGTAGGCGGTGTCCACCTGAATCGAGCCGATCCCCGGTACTTCGATCCACATGTCCAGCTGGTCGGCAAAAGAGGGGTGGTTATGCACTTCGACGCTTTGCACCTTGCCGTCGCGGCATTGGGCGATGGCTTCGATCAGGCCACCCGGGGCTTCGAGCACCAGCCGGGTTTCCGGCTCGGTCATGGGCAGGATGCCGCTGTCGAGCAGCACCGTGGCCACGCACAGGGAGTTGGAGCCGGACATCGGCGGCACGTCGGCCGGTTCCATGATGATCCAGCCCATCTGCGCCTTGGGGTTCTTCGGCGGCACCAGCAGGTTGACGTGGCGGAACACCCCGCCGCGCGGTTCGTTGAGCACGAAGTTGCGCAGCACGTTGTCTTTCTCGATCCAGCGCGACTGCTCCCAGATCGTCTCGCCCGGCGGCGGCGCGACCCCGCCGACGATCACATCGCCGACCTCGCCTTCGGCGTGGCAGCTGACCACATGAATCACTTTCGATGAGCGCATGGTGCAAAGTCCTCCTGTCTGAATATCTGCCAACGGTGCTCTGACGGGCGACGCATGATCCGTGGGAGTGAGCTTGCTCACGAAGAAATCTCAGCATCTGCAGAATTATCAGCGGCATTCGTGAGCAAGCTCACTCCCACAGGTCTGTGGTGGGTGTCGCCCCGCCACCGCTATTTAATGGATTTCAGAAAATCCGCCGTCTCCGGCCGCTGCGGGTTGCCGATGACCTGGTCGGGCGAGCCGATTTCGTGGACCAGGCCGTTGCGAAAGAACGCCACGCGGTCGGACACGTCGCGGGCGAAGCGGATTTCGTGGGTCACCAGGATCATGGTCATGCCGTCTTCGGCGAGCATGCGCATGGTGTCCAGCACTTCGCCCACCAGTTGTGGGTCCAGCGCCGAGGTGGCTTCGTCGAACAGCATGTAGTTGGGCGACATGGCCAGCGCCCGGGCAATCGCCATGCGCTGTTGCTGGCCGCCCGAGAGCTTGCCGGGGAACACCTTGAGCTTGTCGCCGAGGCCCACGTGGGTCAGCTGCTTGACCGCGATCGCCTCGGCTTCCTCCTTGCTTTTGCCGAGCACCGTGCGCGGGGCGAGCATGACGTTTTCCAGCACGGTCAGGTGCGGGAAGGCGTTCCACTGCTGGAACACGATGCCGATCTTCTGCCGCAGCTTGTTGATGTCGGTGCCCTTGGCGTGCACTTCGGTGCCGTCGACGCGGATGCTGCCGCTCTTGATCGACTCAAGGCCATTGATGCACATCAGCAGGGTCGACTTGCCCGAGCCCGAACCGCCGATGATCGACACCACTTCGCCTTTTTCCACCTGCAGGCTGACGCCCTTGATCACTTCAAGCTCGCCAAATGATTTGTGTACGTTGTCGATCTCAATCATTTTCTTGCCACCTTGTTTCCAGCCGGGCGCCGATACGGGCGATGACCAGGCTCATGACGTAGTAAATGGCGCCTGCGATGCACAGCACCAGCAGCGGTTCCTGAATGCGCGTGACGATGGTCTGCGAGGCGCGCAGCAACTCGACGATGCCGATCCACATCACCAGCGCGGTGTCCTTCATCACCCCCAGCAGCAGGTTGACCCAGCCGGGGAAGGCCACGCGGGTGGCCATCGGCAGGACGATCTGGCGGATGTCCTGCCAGTAGCTCAGGCCCAAGGAGCGGCTGGCCCGGCGCAAGCTCATGGGCACCGACAGCACGCCGCTGCGCACAATCTCCGTACCGTACGCCGTCACATACAGCCCCAACACGATGCAGGCCACGGTGAACGCGCTCCAGTTCAGGCCCGCGATGCTTTTCAGGGCGTTGAACAGCACGAACTGAATCAGCAGCGGCACGCTGCGAAACACGTCCAGAATCCACGCCAGCGGGATCGTGCTGCGCGGCAGCAGCGCCCGGGCGAAGCCGCAGATCACCCCGGCGATGGTGCCGATGAACATCGAGATGACGGTTAAAAGAATGGTGACCCAGGCGCCTTGCAGCATGAACTGCAGGTCGTTCCAACTGAAGCTGCTCTCGAACATGCTCGACTCCTCAGTACCGGAACAGGCGCCAGGACAGCAGGCGTGCAAGGCCCACGATCAGCTTGGCGATCAGGTAATAGAGCACCGCCGCGATGGCGAAGAACTCGAAGGTGCGGAAGGTCATGACGTTGTAGTTCTGCGTCACGCCGGTGAGGTCGTTGTTCAGGCCCACGACCACGCCCATGGAGGTCATCAGCACGGCCCAGACCATCTGGTTGGTCATCGGGTAGAAGACGATGCGCAGCAATTGCGGGATGACGATCAGCCGATAGGCCTGCGGCGCGCTCATGCCCAGCGAGCGGGCGGCGCGCAGTTGGGTATCGGGCACCGCCTTCAGCCCTCCGCGAAAGTTCTCCGCCAGATACCCCGCGTTGTTGATGGTGATCCCCGCCAGCAGCGCCAGCCACGAATTGACGTGAATGCCGAACGAGCCCAGGCCGAAGTAGAGGATGTACACCTGGAACAGCGAAGGGGTGTTGCGCGCAATCGAGATCCAGGTGGCGGCGAAGCCTTTGAGGATCAGGTTCTTGCCCTGGCGCATGAACACCAGAAACAGCGCGATGATCACGCCCAAGATCATCGACAGCGCGGCGGTTTCGAACGTCACCCAGGCGCCTTGCAGCATGTCCGGCAGCGCCTTGAACGCGGCGCGCCATTGGAAGGTGTAATCAAACATGAGCCAGTGCCTCTTGTTTTGCTGCCGCTTGTAACCACACCGGCAAGCGCCCGCTGGCAAGCCCGGTGCAGGCGCTGTCCACGCATTCGGCCAGGCTTGCGAAATGCACGCGCCGCCCGACCAGGCCCGGCGCGTAGTGGGCGTACTTGCCGGAGTTGGTCATCAGGGTTTGCGCGGTCTGCGGGATCACCGGTTCCGTGAGCATGCACCAGCAGGTGTCGGTGACGAACTGCACGCCGAAGGCCTCAAGGGTCGCGACGTAGCCGGCCGCTTGCGCAGCTTCCAGGGTCGCCCGGCCGCAGGTGATCACCACCGCGACCTTTTCATGCTTGCGCAGGCCATGGCAGAGCTGGGCCAGGCTGGCGCATTCGCTCAGGGAAAAGTGTGGATTGCCCAAGGTCACGGCATCCACTTGCGGGGTTTGTGCGCTGTTGAGTTCGCGCCAGCTGTGCAGCAGATCGATGGCCTCGATGCGCAGGGTCTTCGCTGGTGGACGCCCGCCCAGGGCCAGTTCGGCGCTGGTGGCTTCCGGCGTCACCCCGGCGATGTGAAACATGGGCGCGGCCGAGGTGGTTGCGAACGCCGCACCGAAAGCCTTGAGGTCATCCAGCGTTGGCGCCTTGTTTTCCAGGCCGCAGACCACGGGAATGTCGGCGGTGCACAACAGCCCGACGTGATAACCCAGCAGCGGATAGAAGCTGTCGTCCAGAGCGTCCAGCACAGGCGTTTCGATGCGCAGGGTCGCGTGGCGCTCGGGCTCCAGATGGCAGCCGATCTTCGGCGCGCGGCCGGTGAGGGCGATGCAGATATCCAGGTAATCGGGGTACTTCAAGGTGCGCGCGCCGATCACGCTGTTGGCGTAGACCACGGCGTTGGATTCGGCCCAGACGATCTGCTCGCCCAGTTCTGGCGCGCTGTCGAGCAGGTAAGGCGCGCAGGTGAAGCTGACCCGGGCGCCCATGTCCAGATACGCATCGCCCAACTGGCTGGCCGGCTCGCCCAGCGCCGGGTCCACGCCCAGTTCGCGCCAGCGGCGTTTGTCCACGGAAATCGAATTGAGGGTGGTCGGCACTCGCACTCTGGCGCCCCAGTCCACCAGTTGCCGGGCGAAGCGCAGGCTCGCGGGGCCGGTGTAGATGCAGCCGTCGATGTGCGCCTGGGTGATGTCCAGCAGTTCGGTCGCGCCTTGCAGCTCGGCCATGCGCAGGATGATGCCCATGGCCACTTGCGCGGCCTTGCCATAGGCGCCATCGAGAAAGCCGCGATCCAGTTCGCTCAGGGTGATGCGGGTCTGGATGGCGGTGGTCGAGCGGGTCGGGCTGATGGTGGTGTGAAGCGCAGGTGGCGGGCTGTCGAAACAGCTGACGCGATTGTCTTCGACGCGCGCGTAGGGCACGTTGCGCAATGCGGCAAACCCGGCTTCGCCCAGGCTGATCACCGGAATCGAGTGGCCGAACATCTGCTCGGCGATCAGCACGCCGAGGGTGAGGATGTCTTCGACCCGCTCGAACACCAGCGCCGCCGGGGCGTGGCCGTTGAGGATCAGTTCCAGCAACACGCTGCTGCCGGTGCACGAGCCGCGCCCGCTGGGGATCGCCAGCACGCGGCCGGTAATGATCTGGCCACTCAAGGGGTGATGGCGGTCGATGACTTCACCGGTAAACGGCTCGACCCCGCCCCAGAAACTCAGGCCCATATCGGCATAGAGCAGTTGGCCCTGGGCGCTGCCCGCGACCAGGCAACGCCCGTTCAACGAAACTTCAGACATCATGGGCTCCTGCGAGACTCTGCCCGGTGCGCACTCATGGATAGCGCAGATCCCCCGTAGCAGCACGGCTTGCCGGCGGGGCGGTGTATCTGTGACGAATATGTCGACTGACACACCGCCCCGCCGGCAAGCCGTGCTGCTACGAAGCGTTCGTCATCAATCTCAGTAGTAAACCCCCGGCACCGTCAGGTTGGCCGGTGGAATCTCGTCGCCGACCCACTTCTTCCACAGCTCGTCATAGCGACCCGAGCGCACCTGCTGGTTGACGAACAGATTCAGGTAATGGATCAGGCCGTACTCGTTGCGCTTGGCGGCCAGGGACACGTAGTCGATGACGTACGGCGCGTTGCCGGCGACTTTCAGGCCCTTGTATTTGCCGGACTTGATCGAGGCGGCGGCCACGGTGTTGGTCACCACAGAGGCTTCGATCTGGCCTTGGGCGACGGCCAGGATGGTGTCGTTCTGGGTCTGGTAGGCGCGGAAGCTGCCGCTGCCCCATTTCTTCTGGTCTTTCTCCAGGGCGATGGCTTCATAGGTGCCGCTGGTGTTGCCGACGTTCTTGCCCTTGAGGTCCTCGTACTTGGTGATGCCAGTCTTGTCAGTGGTCAGCACCACCATCTGGAAGGCGAAGTAGGGGATGGTCATCGCCACGGTCTTGGCGCGTTCGAGGGTGTCGGAGGTGGAGGCGACGATCACGTCGGCGCGGCCGGACATCAGCGCCGGAATGCGGTCAGGGAACGGGGTTTCCACCACTTCGGCGGTCACGCCCAGCACTTTTGCCAGGTCGTTGCAGTAATCGACGTCGAATCCGACCGGGTTGTTCTTGTCATCACGCGAGCCCATCGGCGGGAAGTCCAGGGTCACTGCGCAGCGCAGCTTGCCGGAACCGATGATGTCATCGAGCTTGTCGGCAAAGGCCGTACTGATGAAAGAAGTACTCATTACAGCGAGGAGGGCTACAGCAATGCCATGCTTTTTCATAAGAGCCTCTAATGGTGCAAGTAATGGAACAGTCGGATAGCTTCTCGTGTGCGATTTTTTATAAGCGTGTTAAGTGCCTGCATTGCCACTATAGCTGCAGGACGACGGGGCGGCGGGCTTCAAGGTTTTCCCGGGCCTGAGGGACCGGGCGGTGATGCGCAATGGGGCGGATCGGTCTGGAGTGCTTCATGGATGCACGTCTTCTAATTAGGCGATGCGCCATCATTGGCGCTGCGTCAGAGTGGCAGCAAAGAGGGGGGCGGGTCTTGACCGATTTCGCCGCGAGGGATGACGAAATCGGCACAGTCGACGAAGGCACGCTTCGCGAGGCGAAGCGTTGGGCAGGCGGGCTGCGGCCGTGAGGCGGGTGGAAGGCTCAGTGATTGACGGTGTAGGACAGCATCATCGAGATCTGGCACAGCGGCCGGCCGCTTTCGGCGTGCCACTGGTTGAACGCCTCTTGCACGGCCGCCTGATCGCGCTGGCTGCTGGGCACCTTGTCGACGATGTTCTGCGCGTTGAGCGCGGCGACTACGTCGTGGCTGGGGATGAAGGTATCTTTGCCGACCATGCGCAGGAAACGCGGCGCTGAGAGGCCGCCCAGCTGGTTGCCGTGCTTGGCCAGATAGCGCCACAGGCCGACGATGTCGGTGACCGGCCACTCGGCGATGAAATTGCCGAAACTGCCGTGCTCCTTGGAAATATCCAGAATCAATTGCGCATTGCGCGGCACGCTCTTGAGTTTGCCCAGATGGCGAATGATCCGCGCGTCCTGCATCAGCCGTTCAAGGTGATCGGCGCCCATGAGCACGACCTTTTCCGGATCGAAACCGAAGAACACCTGCTCGAACGCCGGCCACTTGGCGTCCACCAGGCTGTGCTTGAGGCCGGCACGAAACACCCGCAGGGCCAGGGTCGAGAGGTAGCGGTCGTCGCTGATCGATTTGAGCTGGTTCGGTGACGCGGGTATTGGCAGATGTGCTTCAAGGGCAGCGGCTGAGCCAAAGCGGTTGAGACAGTATTCATTGAGCCATTTGTAGTCTTGCATGCCCTCTCCAAAAAAATATGCACATTTCCTGTAGGAGCGCGCTTGCCCGCGATGGCGATATGTCTGGTACTTAATCTGTGACTGACACTACGCAATCGCGGGCAAGCGCGCTCCTACACGGCCGGTGGTGTTTCGGATAATTTGCGGTTGTACTGAAACCGCCAGCGCACATACAGCAGCGCACTGGTGAACACGGCCAGGCTGGCCAGCATTTCCAGCACACCGAACAGCGAACGACTCGGGTCGTAGGCCGCCAGTGCGCCCTTGATGAAATACAGGTTCACCACAAAGCAGGTCCAGGAATGCCCGCGGGCGCTGCCCATGACCATGCCGGGTGCCAGCAACAGCAACGGCACCAGCTCGATGGCCAGGATCACCCAGGGCCGGGCGCCGTGCAGGTCGGCGAAGATCAGGTAATAGATCGACAGCAGGCCGATCAGGCCCGCGAAACACGCCAGGGCGGCCACCCGGCTCCAGCGAACCCGAGGTTCCAGCCAGTTCAACGCGGGCAGCACCTTGGGCTTTCTAGCCACGGGAAGGCTCCAGCAGCAGCGCGGTTTTCGCCAGGCGCTGACCCAGTGCGCGGCACAGCGTGGTTTCGTGCGGGTCCAGCGGCCGCTTGCCGTCGGCACCGGCGTGGTGGCTGGCGCCGTAAGGCGTACCGCCGCCGCTGGTTTCGATCAGCGCCGCCTCGCTGTAAGGCAGGCCGGTGACCAGCATGCCGTGGTGCAACAACGGCAGCAGCATCGACATCAGCGTGGTTTCCTGGCCGCCGTGCAGGCTGGCGGTGGAGGTGAACACGCTGGCCGGCTTGCCCACCAGCGCGCCGGTCAGCCACAGGTTGCTGGTGCCGTCGAGGAAGTACTTGAGCGGTGCGGCCATGTTGCCGAAGCGGGTCGGGCTGCCCAGGGCCAGGCCTGCGCAGTTCTTCAGGTCATCCAGCGTCGCGTACAGCGCGCCGGTTTCCGGGATGCTCGGCGCTACCGCTTCGCATTCGGTGGAAATCGCCGGGACGGTGCGCAGACGCGCTTCCATGCCGCCCATCTCGATGCCGCGGGCGATCTGCCGGGCCATCTCGCTGGTTGAGCCGTTGCGGCTGTAGAACAGCACCAGAATGTACGGTGCGTTCACGGCAGAATCTCCAGGACTTTCTCCGGCGGACGACCGATTACGGCCTTGTCGCCAGCGATCAGGATCGGGCGTTCGATCAGCTTGGGATGGGCGACCATGGCGGCGATCAACTGCTCGTCGGAGAGGTTCGCATCGGCCAGGTTCAGCGCCTTGTATTCGTCTTCGCCGGTGCGCAGCAGGGCGCGGGCGCCGATGCCCAGTTTGCCCAGCAACGCCTGCAACTGGGCGGCGGTGGGCGGGGTTTCCAGGTAGCGCACGATGGTCGGTGCCAGGCCGCGCGCTTCCAGCAGTTCCAGCGCGCCACGGGATTTGGAGCAGCGAGGGTTGTGATAAAGCGTCAGATCGGTCATTTGCAGGTCGCATCTTTCATGAGGTGGCGGCTATTCTACAGCGGTGACGACAAAGGCCAAGATGGGCCCCAGTCGCGTTTTCTCTGAAAGGAACAAGCATCATGGCAAGGCGGTTGGCAGCAGCGGTAGCACTTATCGGTAGCATGTTGCTCAGCGGATGCGGGGTCGATCTGGGCACCGATCAAAATGGCCAGAAGGTGGCCAGTGACAGGGTCGACAAGCACTGGCTGGTGGTCAATTACTGGGCCGAGTGGTGCGGCCCGTGTCGCACGGAAATCCCGGAACTGAACAAACTGTCCGAGCAGATGAGCGGGCAGAAGGTCAGCGTGTTCGGGGTCAACTTCGACAACCTGCAGGGTGACGAGCTGAAAAATGCCAGCAACGCGCTGGGCATCAAGTTCACCGTGCTGGCCAACGACCCGGCCGATCAATACGACCTGCCCAAGAGCGAAGCGCTGCCGGTGACCTACATCATCGACGACAAGGGCAAGGTACGCGAACAGCTGATGGGCGAACAGACCGCCGCGGGCGTGGCGCAGAAGCTGGCGGAGTTGAAGGGCAAGGGCTGAAGCACGCGCTATGCGTTCCACTGCCGATTACGTGTGGGAGCCGGCTTGCTGGCGAATGCGGTGTGTCATTCAAAATAGCGTTGCCTGACACCCTGAATTCGCCAGCAAGCCGGCTCCCACGCCTTCGGCAGAAGCAGTTGGATGTTAGTTTCAGCTTTCTTCCGGCCAGAACCGCAACGGCAGGCCTTGCGCCGGCCACAGCTCCAGTTGCTGCACATCCGACACATCCCAGTGCTCGACCTTGCCCATGGCCTCCAGGAACCGGTGCTCCTGTTCCATCAAGGCCGGGGCGCACATTTTGCGGGTGCTGCCCACGGGGCCGAAGCTGATGTCGTCGCCGTCCAGTTTGTAGGAGGCAAACCAGTGGTTGCAGCCGGCGTTGCCGTAGGCGCGGCCATCCTCGCCCAGGGTCATGGTCAGATGGCTGTTGTCGATCAGCGGACGTTCGCCGATCCATTCCAGCACGTAGGCGCGGTCACGCTGCAGGGCACCGGTGTCGCTGGCGCAGCCGCTCAAGAGCGTGGTGACGGCGAGCAGGGGCAGGGCAAGACGTTTCATGCGGCGTTCTTCGCGCAGGCCGGGCACAGGTGATTTTCGCCAACGACTTTCCAGCCCAGTTCTTCGATGCGCGCGGTGGCGGCCGGTTTCAGGGCCTTTTTGCCTTCCTTGCCGTCGACCATGAACTCGATGTCCTGCTCCTTGCCGCAGCCGTTGCAGTTGACCTTCCACTGATGAATCGCCAGCTCCGTGAACGCCGGACCGTTGGCCACCGCGACCCACTGGCCGGGCGGGTTGATCAGGTGGCGGACCTTTTCCACGTTCAGGCGCATGTAGAGGTCTTTGCTGCCTTTGACGGTGACCAGCAGCACGTCGTCGTGCTTGATCGAGCCACCGTTGCCGGTCACTTGATAGCGACCGACCGCCAGGCTGCGGCATTCGATCAGGGTGTGGTGCGGGGTGAGCATGCTGTAGCGAAAATCGTGTTCGGCCATGGGGGTCTCCAAATAGGCGCGCATGCTAACACTTTAGAAGAGGGCTGCCCGCTTGCGGTCGACGACCTGACGATGAACCGTCGGCCCACCGCGATCTCATTGTGGGAGCCGGCTTGCTGGCGAATGCGGTGTGTCATTCAACGCAGAGTTGTCTGGTCTGACGCATTCGCCAGCAAACCGGCTCCCACAAGAGGTAATCGGTGTCAGACGATGTTTTGTGGCGTACCGGCGGCCCACTGGCTGATGTTATCGAGGGTCGTCTGCGCAATCGCACCCAGCGCTTCCTTGGTCAGGAACGCCTGATGCGCGGTGATCACCACGTTGGGGAAGGTCAGCAGCCGGGCCAGCACGTCGTCCTGCAAGGGCTGGTCCGAGCGGTCTTCGAAAAACAGCTGGGCTTCCTCTTCATACACGTCCAGCCCCAGGTACCCGAGCTGGCCGCCTTTGAGCGCCTCAATCAGCGCGGGAGTGTCCACCAGCGCGCCGCGGCCGGTGTTGATCAGCATCGCTCCGCGTTGCATGCGCGCAAGCGATGCTGTGTTGATCAGATGCCGGGTGTGCTCGTTCAGCGGGCAGTGCAGGCTGATGATCTGCGCCTGTGCCAGCAGTTGATCCAGCGGCAGATAGCGCGCGCCCAGGGCTTGGACCTCTGGGTTGGGGAACGGGTCGTACGCCAGCAACTGGCAGCCGAACCCCGCCATGATCCGCGCGAACGCGGCGCCGATCTGCCCGGTGCCCACCACACCGACGGTCTTGCCCACCAAGTCGAACCCGGTCAGGCCGTGCAGGGTGAAGTCGCCGTCGCGGGTGCGGTTGTATGCGCGGTGCAGATGGCGGTTGAGCGAGAGAATCAGCGCCACTGCATGCTCGGCGACAGCGTGGGGCGAGTAGGCCGGAACCCGAACCACCTCGATGCCCAGGCGCTTGGCGGTGGGCAAGTCGACGTGGTTAAAGCCAGCCGAGCGCAATGCGATCAACTTCGTGCCGCCTGCGGCCAGACGCTCCAGCACTGCAGCGCTCAGGTCATCGTTGATGAAGGCGCAGACTACGGGGTAGCCGTCCGCCAGGGCGACGGTGTCTAGGGTCAGGCGCGCGGGCTGGAAATGCAGGTCGATACCCGACGGGTTTGCTGCGGCCAGGAAGCTGTCGCGGTCGTAGGTCTGGGCGCTGAAGAGCAGGGTGCGCATGGGGGGGGCTCCTTGTATAACGGTCTCAGACATCTATTGTGGGAGCCGGCTTGCTGGCGAATACGGTGGGTCATTCAACCTTGTAGCGTCTGACCCGACGCATTCGCCAGCAAGCCGGCTCCCACGGCCTTCGGCCAGAAACATGTTAGCCAGCGCGTTTAACAACTCCGTGACCCACATCAAGCACTCACCCGCGCCTCCACCTCCAGCCTGGCGATCGCCGTTTCCAGATCGTCCAGCGCCTTGTCGCTGTCGGGGGAATCCTGTTTGAGCAGGGTCTCGCTGCGCTGGCAGGCGGCGCGCAGCTGGGGGACGCCGCAGTAGCGGGTGGCGCCGTGCAGGCGGTGGACGCGCTCGATCAGCGCGACCTGATCCTGCGCTTCCCGGGCAGCGCGGATGGCATCGCGGTCGGTGTCCAGCGACGCCAGCAGCATCGCCAGCATGTCGGCGGCCAGGTCGGCCTTGCCGGCGGCCAGGCGCAAGCCTTCTTCATGATCCAGCACGCTCAGGTTGCCGGCGCCATGGCTGATTTCGTGGTGCCGGTCCGGCGCCTGATTGCGCAGGGCCAGGCCGGTCCACTTGAGCACCACCTGCGCCAGTTGCCGTTCGCTGATCGGCTTGGTCAGGTAGTCATCCATGCCGCTTTGCAGCAGCGCGCGTTTTTCGTTGGCCATGGCGTGGGCGGTGAGGGCGACGATCGGCAGCGAAGTCGACTGGCGCTCGGTTTCCCAGCTGCGAATCGCTTCGGTGGCCTGGCGTCCGTCCATGCCCGGCATCTGCACGTCCATCAGCACCAGGTCGAAGGGTTCATCCTGTACCGCCTGAACCGCCGCATAACCACTGTCGACCGCCAGCACCCGGGCGCCCATGTCTTCGAGCAGCGTCTGCACCAGCAACAGGTTGGCCGGGTTGTCGTCCACGCAGAGGATGCGCGGCGGCCGGCTGGACACCGGCTCCGGCAGCTCGTTGCGCAATTGCTTGGGGTTGATCAGTTCCGACAGGCTGCGCCGCAGCTTGCGTGTACACGCAGGCTTGGCCTGCAGCTGGGTGTAGGCGTCCGGCACCGAGGCCTGGTACAGCGCCTGCTCGGTAGTCGGGCATAGCACCAGCACCTTGCAGTCGAGGTTTTCCAGATCCCAGATCTGCTGGCGCAGGCGTTCGGGCGGCAACTGGTGGGCGGTGACGCCGAGCACGGCCATGTCGATGGCGTGGGGCGTCTGGTGCACCACGGTGACGCCGTTGATCAGGTTTTCCAGGTTGTTGAACACCATCGGCTGCAAGCCGCAGTCTTCCAGCTGGTGCTCCAGCGCCTGGCGCGCCAGGTCGTGATGTTCCAGCACCGCCACGCGGCGGCCCATCAGCGGCGGGGCGGGGAGGTCTTCCAGATCGTCGCGGGTCTTGGGCAGGGTCAGGCTGATCCAGAACACCGAACCTTCGCCGGGGTTGCTCTCCACGCCGATCTCGCCGCCCATCTGCTCGATCAGGCGCTTGGAAATCACCAGCCCCAGCCCCGTGCCGCCGGAATGCCGGGACAGCGAGTTGTCGGCCTGGCTGAAGGCCTGGAACAGCGCGCGCACATCCTGGGCGGACAGGCCGATGCCGGTGTCCTGCACGCTGATGCGCAGCTGCACCTGATCTTCTTCCTCTTCCTCGAGCATGGCCCGGGCGACGATGGTGCCCTCGCGGGTGAACTTGATCGCGTTGCTCACCAGGTTGGTGAGAATCTGCTTGAGCCGCAGGGGGTCGCCCACCAGCGACAGCGGCGTGTCGCGGTAGACCAGGCTGACCAGTTCCAGCTGCTTGGCGTGGGCGGCCGGGGCGAGGATGGTCAGGGTGTCCTGCAGCAGGTCGCGCAGGTTGAACGGGATGGCGTCGAGCACCAGCTTGCCGGCCTCGATCTTCGAGAAGTCGAGAATCTCGTTGATGATGCTCAGCAGGTTGTCGGCGGACTTCTCGATGGTGCCCAGGTAGTCGTGTTGGCGCGGGGTCATCTCGCTTTTCTGCAGCAGATGGGTGAAGCCGAGAATGCCGTTGAGCGGGGTGCGGATTTCATGGCTCATGTTGGCCAGAAACTCCGACTTGATGCGGCTGGCTTCCAGTGCCTCCTTGCGCGCCAGGTCCAGCTCGATGTTCTGGATCTCGATGGTTTCCAGGTTCTGGCGCACGTCTTCGGTGGCCTGCTCGATGCTGTGCTGCAGTTCTTCCTGGGCGTTCTGCAGGGTGGCGGCCATGCGGTTGATGCCCGAGCCGAGTTCGTCCAGCTCGTGACTGCCCATGGGCGGCAGGCGCGCCTCCAGATTGCCGTCCTTGAGCTGCGCGACCACCTGTTTGATCTGGCTGATCGGCCCGTTGATGGTGCGGCTCATGCGCAGCGCCAGCATGGCGGTCAGGCCCAGCCCGGCGGCAATCAGCAGAAGGCTGGCGAACAGGCTGCGATAGCCGCGCAGCAGCGTGCCGCTGTGGGACAGTTCCAATTCGACCCAGCCCAGCAGGCGGTCGGCCTCGGCAGGAATGATGTCGCCGGTCAGATGCCGATTGCGCCCGAACACCGGCAGCAGGTAGCGCGTGGCGTCGTTCTCCGAGCGTTGCAGCATGTGCGTGCTGTTGCCGATCGGCGCCTGGTTGATCATGGACGGGCCCGCGTGAGCCAGTGGATTGCGGTTGGCGTCCAGAAACGCCACGGCGCGCACGTCGGCCTGTTCCAGCACTTGCCCGGCAATGCGGTCCAGTTGCTCCTTGTCGTTGTTGGCCAGCGCCGTGGCCGACAGCGGCGCCAGCTCATTGGCGATCATCTCGCCGCGCTTGAGCAGTTGGGTCTGCAGCTCGGAAAGCTGCATCCAGGTGAAATAACCGCCCAGCAGCCCCGCCATCAGGCAGGCCGGGAGCAGGGTCAGCAGTAGTACGCGGCCTTTGATGCCCAGTTTGTTCAGCACACTTTTTTCTCCGGCAATCTCGTGCGCCTGGTCGCGCCCTTATAAAGAAGCGGCAAGACTCGGGCCATGGTTGCCTGTAATCGGACGTGAAGCACCTTTGGTTTGCGCAGTGTAGCCACTTGCGTCAGGGGAATCCCGGCTTAATGCGCGATCGGAAAATGCCTACGCCAGACTCCGATCAATCGCCATTGCCGACCCTTGCGCAATCTTGAATAATCGCCGCCTTGAGAATTGATCGCAGACGCCAATGAATCCCGCCATCATTCAACGCCCCAGCATACTCGCCATCGAGGACGATCCGGTGCTCGGCGCCTTTGTCCACGACCAGCTGGACCGCTGTGGCTTTCACGTCACCTGGTGCCAGAACGGCAGCGAAGGCCTTGCCCGCGCGCAGCAGCAGCCGTTCGACGTGGTGCTGATGGACATCCTGCTGCCCGGCATGAACGGGCTGGACATCCTCATCCACCTGCGTCGCCAGCATTCGATGCCGATCATCCTGATGTCGGCGCTGGGTGCGGAGGCGGATCGCATTACCGGTTTTCGCAACGGTGCCGACGATTACCTGCCCAAGCCGTTCAGCGTCGACGAGCTGAAAGTGCGGATCGAGGCGATTCTGCGCCGGGTCGAGCTGGAGAGGCGGTTCAACACCGTGGCGACGCCCGCCACGCTGTCGTTCCAGGACGAGCTGACCTTCGATGAGGGCCTGTGCGACGTGGCGTTCGCCGGCAAGTCCGCGCAACTGACCCGCAGCGAATATCGCCTGCTGGAAACCCTGTGGCGCAGCGCCGAGGACGTGCTGAGCAAGCCGTTCCTTTATCAGCATGTGTTGCAGCGCGGCTATTCCCAGCATGACCGCAGCCTGGACATGCACGTCAGCCAGATCCGCCGCAAGCTCAAGGCCATCGGTTACGAGGCCAGGCAAGTGCGCACGGTGTGGGGCAAGGGCTACGTGCTGACGGCGGCGGACGTGGATGGCTGAGCAACGTTTTCGTCTGCCCGGCAGGCATTCGCTGTTCTGGCGCCTGGCCATTTTGCTGGTGGGCTTCTGCCTGCTGATGATCTGGCTGAGCTGGTACTGGGGCCGCTACATCGAAACCCAGAACGCCTTTCTTGCGCCCGAGGCACGCCGCGTGCTCAACAGCTATGCGGCCGAGGCCGAGCAGGCCTGGAACGTGGGCAAGGAGCAGGGCATCGACGACTGGCTGCGCGAGGTGCGCCGCCACGAACCCGGCTGGGTCGGGGTGATCGGCAGCGACCTGCAGTCGCTGAGCAGCCTGCCGCTCAGCGACAGCCAGATGCAGCGCCTGACCTTCATGCGCGGTGTCGACTGGCCCATGAGCCGCCGCCAGAAGACTGCGCCCTGGCTGAAAATCCCGTTTCCCGAAGACCCCAGCATCGGCAGCCTGATCATCGAGCTGCCCGAGCGCTTCAAGCCCGGGCGGCATGCGCTGATCTGGCAGATGCTGACCAACGTGATCATCCCGGCGCTGTTCACGCTATTGCTGTGCGTGGGGCTGTACCGGCTGTTGATCCGCCCGCTCAACCAGTTGCGCGAGCAAGCCAATGCCTGGCGCGCCGATCGCCTGTCCAACAGGCTGTCGCCGCAGATGACCGCGCGTCAGGACGAACTGGGCGAGCTCAACCGCGCTTTCGATCACATGGCCACGCGGCTGCAGACCACGGTGAAGATCCAGCAGCAACTGTTGCGCGATCTGTCCCACGAACTGCGCACGCCCTTGAGCCGCCTGCGCGTGGCCTGCGACACCGAGCAGAGCCTGCCCGAACTGCGCGAGCGCCTGAGCCGGGAAGTCGACGGCATGCGCCGGCTGGTGGACGACACCCTGCACCTGGCCTGGCTCGACGCCGAGCGCGAGAAACTGCCGGACGAAGACATTCAGGTGCTGGCGCTGTGGGACATGCTGGTGGACAACGCCTGTTTCGAAAGCTGCTGGCCGTCGCGGCAACTGGTCTGCGATCTGGACAGCGAGTGCTGGGTGCGCGGGCACCTCAATACCCTGGCTCAGGCGCTGGAAAATATTTTGCGCAACGCGATCCGTCATTCACCGGACGACGGCATCGTCCGCCTGGGCGGGCGGCGCGATGGCGAGGACTGGCTGCTGTGGCTGGAAGACCAGGGCGGCGGGGTGGACGACAGCGACCTTGAACACATCTTCGCGCCGTTCATTCGTCTGGACGGCGCCCGGCCGGGGGACGGCGGCTTCGGCCTGGGCCTGAGCATTGCGCGCAATTCCCTGCGTTTGCAGGGCGGCGACATGTGGGCCGAGAATACTGCGCAGGGGTTGCGGATGATCATGCGTTTGCCTGCGCGCGAGGTTGAAGTCATCGCATGACCTGTGGGAGCCGGCTTGCTGGCGAATACGTCAGATCAGACACCACAACGTTGAATGATACATCGCATTCGCCAGCAAGCCGGCTCCCACGGCCTTCGGCCAGAAGCAAATCGGCGTGGTGGGATGTCTCCCTCAACACGGCTTATTCCATTTCGCCATATCAAGCTCACTTTGCGTGATATGGGCTTGCGGCGATTGCCGGTATGATAGGCGACCCCCGCACGTCTGGATCGCGAACACGCCATGACCCTGCAGTATCCAACCATCGCCGATTGCATCGGCAACACCCCGCTGGTGCGTCTGCAACGCATGGCCGGGAATACCAGCAACACGTTGCTGCTCAAGCTCGAAGGCAATAACCCGGCCGGTTCCGTGAAGGACCGTCCGGCGCTGTCGATGATCACCCGCGCCGAACTGCGCGGGCAGATCCACCAGGGCGATACCCTGATCGAAGCCACCTCCGGCAACACCGGCATCGCCCTGGCCATGGCCGCGGCGATCAAGGGTTACCGCATGATCCTGATCATGCCGGACAACTCCAGCGCCGAGCGCAAGGCCGCCATGACCGCCTATGGCGCCGAGCTGATCCTGGTCAGCAAGGAAGAGGGCATGGAAGGCGCCCGCGATCTGGCTGACCGCATGCAGGCCGAAGGCCGTGGCAAGGTGCTGGACCAGTTCGCCAACGGCGACAACCCTGAAGCGCATTACACTGGCACCGGCCCGGAAATCTGGCGCCAGACCGGCGGCACCATCACTCATTTCGTCAGCTCCATGGGCACCACCGGCACCATCATGGGCACCTCGCGCTACCTCAAGGAGCAGAATCCCGAGATCCAGATCGTCGGCCTGCAACCGATGGACGGCGCGTCGATTCCCGGCATCCGCCGCTGGCCGCAGGAATACCTGCCGAAGATCTACCAGGCCGACCGCGTCGACCGCATCGTCGACATGGCCCAGGCCGAGGCCGAAGACGTCATGCGTCGTCTGGCCCGCGAAGAAGGCATCTTCTGCGGCGTGTCCTCGGGCGGCGCCGTGGCCGGGATGCTGCGCATCTCGCAGGAAGTCGAGAACGCGGTCATCGTGGCGATCATCTGCGACCGGGGCGACCGCTACCTGTCGACCGGCATTTACGATGCACCCAACTGATGGCCAAGCGTGATTCAGGCCTGCGCTTCCAGCCCAGTGGCGGCACCCGGACCGCGCAGGTCCCTACCGGTAAGAAACAACGCTTGAAGATCGAGCGGCTGTCCAACGACGGCCGCGGCATCGCTTTCATCGAGGGACGCACCTGGTTCGTCGCCGGCAGCCTGGCGGGCGAAGAGGTCGAAGCCCGAGTGCTGGGCGCCCACGGCAAGGTGGTTGAAGCCCGCACCGAGCGGGTGTTTCAGCCCAGCAGCCGGCGTCGCCCGGCGCCGTGTGCGCACTTCGGTCGTTGCGGCGGCTGCAGCGTGCAGCAGATGCCCCACGACGAACAGCTTGCCCTCAAACAGCGCATGCTCGCCGAGCAGTTGAGCCGGGTGGCGGGTGTCGAGCCCGAAGAATGGGCGGCGCCGTTGACCGGTGACGAATACGCCTACCGCCGCCGCGCCCGCATCGCCGTGCGCTGGGACGCCAAGGCCAAGCGCCTGGACGTCGGCTTTCGCGCAGCTTCCAGCCAGGACATCATCGCCATCGACCAATGCCCGGTGCTGGTACAGGCCTTGCAGCCGATCATGACAGCGTTGCCGGCGGTGCTCGGCAGTTTGAGCAAACCTCAGGCGCTGGGGCATGTCGAATTGTTCAGCGGCTCGGCCAACGCGGTGTTGCTGCGCCACACCGCGCCGCTTGCTGAAAAAGACGTGGCAACGCTCAAGGCATTTTGCGAGACCCATGACGCGCAGCTGTGGTTGCACGGCGAAGGCGAGCCTGAGCCAGTGGACCCTTCGGCCGAGCTGGGTTACCGCCTGGAGCCGTGGAATCTGCAACTGGCGTATCGCCCCGGCGACTTTGTGCAGGTCAATGCCCAGGTCAACACCGCGATGATCGAGCAGGCCCTGGCCTGGCTGGCACCGGCTGCAGACGAACGAGTACTGGACTTGTTCTGCGGGCTTGGTAACTTCGCTCTACCGCTGGCCCAGCGTGTGCGTGAAGTGGTGGCCGTGGAGGGTGTCGATACCATGGTTCAGCGTGCAACCGGCAACGCACTGAGCAATGATTTGCATAACGTGAAATTTTATCGGGCGGATCTGTCGCAGCCGCTGGACAAGGCGGCCTGGGTGGCGGATGGTTTCAGCGCGGTCCTGCTCGATCCTCCCCGTGACGGGGCGTTCGAGGTGGTCGGCAAGCTCAAGTCACTGGGCGCTAAACGATTGGTGTATGTGTCGTGCAACCCGGCAACCCTGGCGCGCGACACGGTGGAGTTGATCAGGCAGGGCTACCGTTTAAAACGTGCCGGAATCCTCGACATGTTCCCGCAGACAGCGCATGTCGAGGCGATGGCGTTATTTGAAGCGAGTAAGTGAGGCGCGGTTTCAAGGAGTTGAGTCAGCGCCTCACACGGAAGTCTCGTTTAATCCGACTGGCCCGCGTACGTGAACCTTGCATGGCCCGCAAGGCACGTATGCTTTTATAAGGCCGGCGACTGAAGGCGCATTTCATCGCGCCGTAGGGAAGGTAAGCAACATGGTACAGGTGAGAGCACACCAGCCGATAAACACAGACGGCAGTATCAATCTCGACGCATGGCTGGATCATGTGGTCAGCGTCGACCTCGCAGTGGACCGCCAGGCGTTGAAGGAAGCCTGCGAATTTGCCCGGCAGGCCGAGCAGCAGGACAACGCTGCCAAGAACCTCTGGGCCGAAGGCACGTCGAGTTTTCAGACGGGCCTGGAAATCGCCGAAATCCTGGCCGACCTCAAGCTCGACCAGGACTCATTGATCGCCGCCGTGATCTATCGCGGCGTGCGTGAAGGCAAGATTCCGTTGCCGGACGTCAGCCAGCGTTTCGGTCCCACCGTGACCAAGCTGATCGATGGCGTGCTGCGCATGGCGGCGATCAGCGCCAGTCTCAGCCCGCGCCAGTCGCTGGTGCTGGGCAGCCAGGTGCAGGTGGAGAACCTGCGCAAGATGCTGGTGGCCATGGTCGACGACGTGCGTGTGGCGCTGATCAAGCTCGCCGAGCGTACCTGCGCCATTCGTGCGGTGAAAAACGCCAGCGACGAAAAGCGCAACCGGGTAGCCCGGGAAGTCTTCGACATCTACGCGCCGCTGGCCCACCGCCTGGGTATCGGCCATATCAAATGGGAGCTGGAGGACCTGTCCTTCCGTTACCTGGAGCCTGAGCAGTACAAGCAGATCGCCAAGTTGCTGCACGAGCGCCGCCTGGATCGCGAGCGCTTCATCACCGACGTGATGTCGCAACTGGAAAACGAACTGCTGGCCACCGGCGTCACCGCCGACATCAGTGGCCGGGCCAAACACATCTATTCGATCTGGCGCAAAATGCAGCGCAAGGGTCTGGAATTCAGCCAGATCTACGACGTGCGTGCGGTGCGCGTGCTGGTTCCGGAAATGCGCGACTGCTACACCGCGCTGGGGATCGTCCACACCCTGTGGCGGCACATTCCCAAGGAGTTCGACGACTACATTGCCAACCCCAAGGAAAACGGCTACCGCTCGCTGCACACCGCGGTGATCGGCCCCGAGGGCAAGGTGCTGGAAGTGCAGATCCGCACCCACGCCATGCACGAAGAGGCCGAGCTTGGCGTCTGCGCCCACTGGAAGTACAAGGGCACCGACGTCAAATCCAGCTCCAACCATTACGAAGAGAAAATCTCCTGGCTGCGTCAGGTGCTCGAATGGCACGAGGAACTGGGTGACATCGGCGGCCTGGCCGAACAGCTGCGGGTCGACATCGAACCGGACCGGGTCTACGTGTTCACCCCCGACGGCCACGCCATCGACCTGCCCAAGGGCGCGACCCCGCTGGACTTCGCCTACCGCGTGCACACCGAGATCGGCCACAACTGCCGGGGCGCCAAGATCAACGGCCGCATCGTGCCGCTCAACTACAGCCTGCAGACCGGCGAGCAGGTCGAGATCATCACCAGCAAGCACGGCACGCCAAGCCGCGACTGGCTGAACTCGAACCTGGGTTACATCACCACCTCCCGCGCCCGGGCGAAGATCGTCCATTGGTTCAAGCTCCAGGCCCGCGATCAGAACGTCGCGGCGGGCAAGGTCCTGCTCGAACGCGAGCTGCTGCGCCTGGCGTTGCCGCAGGTGGACTTCGACCGGCTTGCTGAGAAAGCCAACATGAGGACCAGCGAGGACATGTTCGCCTCGCTGGGCGCCGGTGACTTGCGTCTGGCGCAACTGGTGAATCTGGCGCAAGCGCTGGTCGAGCCGGAGCGTGGCAACGAACAGCTGGAGCTGATCCCCCGCAAGGCGTCCGGTTACAAGCCGGGCAAGCGCGGCGACATCCAGATCCAGGGCGTCGGCAACCTGATGACGCAGATGGCCGGCTGCTGCCAGCCGTTGCCGGGCGATGCCATCGTCGGTTACATCACCCTCGGACGCGGCGTGAGTATTCACCGTCAGGACTGCGCCTCGGTGCTGCAGCTGGGCGGGCGCGAGCCGGAGCGGATCATCCAGGTCAGCTGGGGTCCGGTGCCGGTGCTCACCTACCCGGTGGACATCATCATCCGTGCCTACGACCGTTCCGGCCTGCTGCGCGACGTCTCGCAGGTGCTGCTCAACGAGCGCATCAACGTGCTGGCGGTCAACACCCGCTCGAACAAGGAAGACAACACCGCGCTGATGTCCCTGACCATCGAGATCCCCGGGCTGGACGCGCTGGGCCGCTTGCTGGGGCGCATCTCGCAGTTGCCGAACATCATCGAGACGCGGCGTAATCGCACACCATGACTTCGGCAGGCGACACATAGCGACGTAGCAGCACGGCTTGCCGGCGGGAGCGATCTTGAGGACGTCCCCGCCGGCAAGCCGTGCTGCTACGGGGCGGTGTCGTCTCAGGCAGGATCGGAACCTTATGTACCAACTTCAAGACCTCATCAACCTCATGGCCCGCCTGCGCGACCCGCAATACGGCTGCCCGTGGGACGTGAAGCAGAATTACGCGACCATCGTGCCGCACACCCTCGAAGAGGCCTACGAAGTGGCCGATGCCATCGAGCGCGGGGACTTCGATGACCTGCGCGGCGAACTGGGCGATCTGCTGTTTCAGGTGGTGTATTACTGCCAGCTGGCGCGGGAGGAGGGGCGATTCGAGTTCGACGGCGTGGTCGATGGCATCACCCGCAAACTGATTCGTCGTCACCCCCATGTGTTTCCCACCGGCGATCTCTATGCGCCGCTGGAAACGCCGCGCCTGAGCGAAGATCAGGTCAAGCATCGTTGGGAAGAGATCAAGGCCGAGGAACGCGCCGAGAAGGCCCATGTGCCTGAACAGTTGTCGTTGCTTGACGACGTGCCCGCCGTGTTGCCGGCGCTGTCCCGTGCGGCCAAGTTGCAGAAGCGCGCCGCCCAGGTCGGTTTCGACTGGCCCGAAGCGCTGCCGGTGATCGACAAGGTGCGCGAGGAGCTCGATGAGGTCCTCGAAGCCATGGCCGACAATGACCATGCGGCGATCAGCGAAGAAGTCGGCGACCTGCTGTTTGTCGTGGTCAATCTGGCCCGGCATCTGAAGGTCGACCCGGAGAATGCCCTGCGCGCCGCCAACGGCAAGTTTGAGCGACGCTTCCGATTTATCGAACAGGCCTTGCGCGAAGCCCGCCGCCCCATCGAAGATTGCAGCCTCGACGAGATGGACGCGCTCTGGGGCGAAGCCAAGCGCCAGGAAAAACACTCGCCCGACTGCGGCTGAGTTGACGTATCAGGCAAAGAGAGAGAAGACAGATGGCGGGTATTTCCCTTCGTGACCAGTTGCTCAAGGCAGGTCTGGTCAACGAGAAACAGGCCAAGCAGGTCGCCAAGAGCAAGCAGAAAGAACAGCGTCTGGTGCACAAGGGCCAGGCCGTGGCCGACGACACCAGCCAGCGTGCTGCCCAGGAAGCCATGGCCGAGAAGGCCAAGCGCGACCAGGAGTTGAACCGCCAGCAGCAGGAAAAGGCCGAGCAGAAGGCCCGTGCCGCCCAGGTCAAGCAGTTGATCGAAGCCACGCGCCTGCCCAAGCTGACCACCGAGGATTACTACAACTTCGTCGACGACAAGAAGGTCAAGCGCCTGTCGGTCAATGCGCTGATGCGCAGCAAGCTAAGCAGCGGCGCGCTGGCCATCGTCCACCACGGCGGCACCTACGAGGTGATCCCGCGCGAGGCTGCGCTCAAGGTCCAGGAACGCGACCCGCGCCGCATCGTGCTGCTCAGCGAGCCGACCGAAGAGCCGGATGGCGACGATCCGTATGCCGCGTACAAGATCCCTGACGATCTGATGTGGTAACGCCAGTCGGAATTTGATTCTGGCCGAAGGCCGTGGGAGCCGGCTTGCTGGCGAATGCGGTGGGTCATTCAATGTTGTGGTGTCTGACCTGACGCTTTCGCCAGCAAGCCGGCTCCCACAGAAAGCTGTCAGCATCTGACAAAACGACAAAACCCGCCTGATGGCGGGTTTTGTTTTGTTGCGATTCCGTTATTGCGATGGGCTCGCTGCCTTCTTGGCTTCCAGTTCCGCGAGCTCCGCTGCGTAACGCTGAGCGTCCGATTCGTGGTGGAACATCCCGACCAATTGGTCTTGTTGGCGTACATCCCAGATCTGAATGCCATCCGCGATGCTTTCATGGGATTTGTGCGCTTCGTCGCGTTCAGTAACCGTTACCGTCATATTGAAAACTCCTGACTCTTTGATATCTGCGGCAGGACGTCGCAGTGGCTTCTTTATAAAATTGGGTAGCTTGCTAAGTAAACCAACGGTTTTGGTAAAGGTTTTTTTCCGAAACGGAAAGAGTCGGCAAGTGCCTGTTTTTAATGGGGCTGTGGCGTTTTGTCGCAGCCTGGGCGCAGGGGTGAAGAATGTTTCATGTTGGATCGGGGAACAACCAGCGCCGCGAAATTGGCGGACGCAGACGATGAAGATTCCCTGTAGGAGCGAATTTATTCGCGAATGGCCATTCCACCCGACACATCTTCATCGCCTGAACGATCATTCGCTCCTACAGGGGTTCGATGTTTCCGTCCGGACATGAAAAAACCCCGCCAAGGGGCGGGGTTCTTGTGCAGCGCAGGATCAGGGCAATCAGCTGCCCTTGACCGCTTTGCCGTTCACCGTGCCGTCCTGCAGCATGATGTTGTATTCCTTGCCGTCGGTTTCGACCTGTTGCAGGCGCACCAGCAGGTAGTCGAAGTCCTTGGCGAACCACATCACGGTGATGCGCTTGTTCTGCGTCGGGTCACGCACGCGCTCGACCTTGATCGCGTCGACCGAGCCGACCTTGGTGTCGACCTTTTCCGAACCCAGCACGCGGAAGTCATAAGTGTCGACTTCGTCGCCGTCGACCACCTGATAGCTCATGCTCTTCTTGCCCGCGGCCACGTCGTGCTGCAGGGCGAGCTGGTAGGTGGATTTGTCGAGCACGCCAGTGTTGAGCGGGATCTTGATCGCATCGTTGCGATCCTTGCCGGTGATGAACTTGGTCGACCAGTCGAAATCCAGGTCAACGGTCTTGCTCTTGCCCAGGCCGCCACGTTCGAAGTGATAGGTCTGGGGCAGCAGGGTGTCTTTCTCGGATTTCAGGGTGCTGACTTCCGTCAGGCTGGCGATCATCATCGACGCCTTGAAGCTCAGGGTCCAGCTGCCGTTGGCGTTCTTTTCCAGGCTGCGGGTGGCGCTGCCGCCGCCGACGGGCAGTTGCTTGAAGTCAGCGGTGTAGCTGGCGGAGAACGGTTGAAGGTCTGCCGCGTTGACCGCAGGGAGTGCGAACAGGGCGAAAGCGAAGAGCAAAGCGCGACGCATAGAATCTCCTGGTTTCAATAGTAAAAGGCCCGAATCAGCTGGCCCGTATCAGGTGTCCAGTGGGTCCCAGTGGCTGGCCGTCCAGCAAGGCGCCCTGTGCGTCCAGGGCCAGACGGCCCTCGGCGAACCAGCGGATGGCCTTTGGGTAAATCAGGTGCTCCTGGCTGTGAACCCGCTGCGCCAGAGACGCTGGCGTGTCGTGCAACTCTACCGAAATAACAGCTTGTACGACCAGAGGCCCCCCATCGAGTTCCTCGGTGACGAAGTGCACGCTGCAGCCGTGCTCGACGTCGCCAGCCTCCAGCACGCGCTGGTGGGTGTGCAGGCCTTTATACCGCGGAAGCAATGACGGATGTATGTTCAGCAGGCGGCCGTGGTAATGACGCACGAAACCGGGAGTGAGAATGCGCATGAAGCCGGCGAGTACCACCAGCTTCGGCGCGAAGGCATCGATCGCCTCGATCAGCGCCGCGTCGAAGGCTTCGCGACCCTCGTATACGGTGTGATCGAGCACGCAGGTATCGATACCCGCGTTTCTGGCACGCTCGAGCCCGTAGGCATCGGCGCGGTTGGAAATCACCGCGCGGATGCGAGCCGGGCCCGCGTTGTCCTGAAAGCTGTCGATCATCGCCTGCAGGTTGCCACCGGTGCCGGACAGCAGCACCACTACATCACAAGGTTCACGCATGTCAGGCATCAGTGCGCCTTGACGTTCTTCAGCTCGACTTGTGCAGCGCCTTCGGCAGCAACGCCGATCTCGCCGATGACCCAAGGCTGCTCGCCCGCGTCACGCAGGACGTTCAGGGACGCCTCGACGTGCTCTTGGGCAACGCAGATGACCATGCCGACGCCGCAGTTCAGGACGCGGTGCATTTCGTGCTCGTCGACGTTGCCTTTCTCTTGCAGCCAGTCGAACACGGCAGGGCGGGTCCAGCTCGCCACGTCGACCACGGCTTGCGCGCCTTCTGGCAGCACGCGCGGGATGTTGTCCAGCAGGCCGCCGCCGGTGATGTGGGCCATGGCCTTCACCGCGCCGGTTTCCTTGATCAGCTTGAGCAGTTGCTTGACGTAGATGCGGGTCGGCGCCATCAGCAGGTCGGTCAGCGGCTTGCCGTCCAGCTGGACGTTCTCGATGTCGGCACCGGAGACTTCGATGATCTTGCGGATCAGCGAGTAGCCGTTGGAGTGCGGGCCCGAGGATGGCAGGGCGATCAGGGCGTCACCGGCAACGACTTTCGAGCCGTCGATGATCTCGGCCTTTTCCACCACGCCGACGCAGAAGCCGGCCAGGTCATAGTCTTCGCCTTCGTACATGCCTGGCATTTCAGCGGTTTCGCCGCCTACCAGCGAGCAGCCGGCCAGTTCGCAGCCAGCGCCGATGCCGGTCACCACTTGAGCGGCGGTGTCGACGTTCAGCTTGCCGGTGGCGTAGTAGTCCAGGAAGAACAGCGGCTCGGCGCCGCAGACCACCAGGTCGTTCACGCACATGGCGACCAGGTCGATGCCGATGCTGTCGTGCTTGTTCAGGTTCAGGGCCAGGCGCAGCTTGGTGCCGACGCCGTCGGTGCCGCTGACCAGGACCGGTTGCTTGTAGCCGGCCGGGATTTCGCACAGAGCGCCGAAGCCCCCCAGGCCGCCCATCACTTCCGGGCGCTTGGTGCGCTTGGCGACGCTCTTGATGCGTTCGACCAATGCTTCACCGGCGTCGATGTCTACACCGGCGTCTTTGTAGCTCAGGGAGGGTTGCTTGCTCATGATCCAGGCCTTTAGGGGGGGATTCGGGGTAACGACCGAGGTCGACGGCGCGGGGCCGTGTCATCGCCGGTCTGCGAAGGCGCGCGATTTTATCAGGGTTGGGCCCAAGCGGCCATCCTTGGGCCGACGGGCAGGGCCATGATGAAGAAAAAATAACCCGGTTTCTCGGGCCTGGCCGTTCGTCGGCAGGCAAATTAGGTGTAACTTCGCCCCGACAGGTGAGCGATTCGCACCGCGCGCGGTCAGAGTCGAGCCAGCCATTTTTTATGCAGCTATTTATAAGCATTTATATTCATCGCTTGGGGATTTTGTATGCGCCTGAAAAACTGCCTGTTCGCAGGCTGTCTGTCCCTCATGAGCCTCCCGGCCCTGGCCGAGACGGTGAACAATCTGTATCAGGTGCGCGAGCCGGTCAGCGGGCAAACGCCGGACGAAAGAACCCGCGCCACCCAGGCCGCGCTGGAAACCCTGGTCATCCGCCTGACCGGCGATGCGAAAGCCGCGCAGGGCCCGGGCCTGGCCGAGGTGCGCAAGGACCCGCAGCAGATCATCAGCCAATATGGCTATGACGCCGGCCCGCCCGAGTCGCTGCAGGTGGATTTCGACCCGGCGAGTACCGAGCGCGCGCTGCGTCAGGCCGGGCTTTCGCTGTGGGGCTCCAATCGCCCGGTGATCATGGCCTGGTGGCTGAATGACGCAACCGACGGCGCCAACCTGGTGGGCGACGGTCAGCCATCGGCCGAGCCACTGCGCCGCGCTGCGCAACACCGTGGCCTGCCGTTGCGTCTGCCGCTGGCCGACCTGAGCGAGCAGGGCATCGGCAACGCCAAGACCCTGGACGGCAACGACGTCACGCCTTTGAAACAAGCCTCCGAACGCTATGGCTCCGACGCGATTCTGGCCGTGCACGCGCAGGAGAACGGCGGCCAGTGGCAGGGCAAATGGCACCTGTGGCTGGGCGATAAATCCGAGCAGGGCAGCGCCAGCGGTGCCAGCCAGGCGGAGCTGGCCGATTCAGTGCTGCTGGCCGTGAGTCAGCGCCTGGCGCCGCGCTTCGTGGTCAAGCCCGGCGCGTCGTCGAGCATGGCGCTGGAAGTGTCGGGCATGAGCCTTGAACGTTACGCGCAATTGGGCCGTCTGCTGGAGCCCTTCGGTGGCCGGTTGAAGTCGGTCGACGCTGATCGCGTGGTGTTCGATGTCAGCGGCAGCCCGGATCAGCTGCGCTCGCAGCTGTCGCTGGCCAAATTGCAGGAAGTGCCGGCCGGTGAAGTGGCTCAGGCGCCGGTCGATGCCGCTCAGGTGCCTGCCGCGCCGAGTGCCGCACCGGCTCCTGCGCCAGCACCGGCTACGCAGACACTGCACTTTCGCTGGTAAGCGGGATCAGAGCGACGTTGCATGAAGCATATCCATTGGGTTTCGAGGGGCGGTAATGACTGATACGCGTCGTTGGTTCTGGATCGGCGGGGTACTCCTGCTGTGTCTGTTCGTCTGGCTGCTGCATGCGATTCTGTCGCCGTTTCTGGTGGCGCTGCTGCTGGCCTACATGGGCGACCCGCTGGCGGACCGCCTGGAAAAGCTCAAGATGTCGCGCACCTGGGCGGTGGTCACGGTGTTCCTGTTTTTCACCCTGATCTTCATGGGCCTGCTGCTGGTGCTGGTGCCGATGCTGGCCAAACAGCTGTACCGGCTGTACGAGCTGGCGCCGCAGATGCTCGACTGGCTGCAGCACACCGCGTTCCCGTGGGCGCAGGCCAAGCTCGGGCTGGCAGAAGGGTTCTGGAAGTTCGACAAGGTCAAGGCGGCGATTTCCGAGCACATGGGCCAGACGGGCGACATCGTTGGCATCGTGCTGTCCCAGGCCACCACCTCGACCCTGGCGCTGATCGGCTGGCTGACCAACCTGGTGCTGATCCCGGTGGTGTGCTTCTACCTGCTGCGCGACTGGGACGTGATGATGGCCAAGGTGCGCAGCCTGCTGCCGCGTCATCGCGAGAAGAAAATCGTCGCGCTGGCCGATGAGTGCCACGAAGTGCTTGGGGCGTTCATTCGCGGGCAGTTGCTGGTGATGGTCGCCCTGGGCGTGATCTACGCGGCGGGCCTGATGCTGGTGGGGCTGGAACTGGGCCTGTTGATCGGCGTGATCGCGGGCCTTGCGGCC
This sequence comes from Pseudomonas sp. 2, assembly GCF_056627435.1. Lineage (NCBI taxonomy): Bacteria > Pseudomonadati > Pseudomonadota > Gammaproteobacteria > Pseudomonadales > Pseudomonadaceae > Pseudomonas > Pseudomonas sp. 2. The sequence continues at coordinate 25,263 of NZ_JBWXNG010000002.1, read as the reverse complement.
ATCGTGCCTTATATGGGTTTTGTGATCGGCATCGGCTCGGCGATTCTGGCGGGCTTCTTCCAGTTCGGCGGTGACCTGTATCCGATGCTGGGCATCGTCGCGGTGTTCATGGTCGGGCAGGCGCTGGAAGGCATGGTGCTGACGCCGCTGCTGGTGGGCGACCGCATCGGCCTGCACCCGGTGGCGGTGATCTTCGCGATCCTGGCCGGCGGCGAGCTGTTCGGCTTTACCGGGATTCTGCTGGCCCTGCCGGTGGCGGCGGTGATCATGGTTCTGGTGCGGCATGTGCACGATCTGTACAAGGATTCGGATATCTACGGCGGGATGGAGGATCCGGATTTGTGACGTCGCAAACGGATCTTTCTGTAGGAGCGAATTCATTCGCGATTGGCCGGTGCATCCGATGCACCTTTGGCGTCTGACCCAATTTCGCGAATGAATTCGCTCCTACAGCGGATTGTCGAAATCCGGGCAATCCGCGTCTTGGCACGGGCTAGACGCAACCCTTTGATTTTGCAGGCCGTCTGACACATTGTGTGACCCGCCGCGCAGGTATAAACTTTGCACACTTTACCCAGAGGCCCCTTGGCGGTTCGTTCGCGGATCGTTTAGCCAGCATGAAACCAGTTCAGCTGCCCCTGAGTGTGCGTCTGCGCGACGACGCCACCTTCATCAATTACTACCCGGGCGCCAACGCCGCTGCACTCGGCTATGTCGAGCGTCTGTGCGAGGCCGACGCCGGGTGGACTGAAAGCCTGATCTATCTGTGGGGCAAGAACGGGGTAGGGCGCACGCATCTGTTGCAGGCGGCCTGCCTGCGTCTGACGCAACTGGGCGAGCCCGCCGTTTACCTGCCCATGGCCGAGCTGCTCGAAGAAGGCGTCGAGCTGTTCGACCACCTGGAGCAATACGAACTGGTGTGCCTGGACGACCTGCAAGCCGTCGTCGGCAAGCCGGAGTGGGAAGAGGCACTGTTCCATCTGTTCAATCGCCTGCGTGACAGCGGCCGTCGCCTGCTGATCGCCGCGTCCTGCTCGCCTCGCGAATTGCCGGTCAAGCTGGCTGACCTCAAGTCCCGCCTGACCATGGCCCTGGTGTTCCAGATGCGCCTGCTGTCCGACGAGGAAAAACTCCGAGCCCTGCAATTGCGCGCATCCCGTCGCGGCCTGCACCTGACCGATGAAGTCGGCCATTTCATCCTGACCCGCGGCAAGCGCAGCATGAGCGCCTTGTTCGATTTGCTCGAACAGCTCGACCAGGCCTCGTTGCAGGCCCAGCGCAAGCTGACCATTCCTTTCCTTAAAGAGACGCTGGGCTGGTGAGCCTGCCAGCGGTCGATCCAGCCATCGTGCTGCAGACGGCCGCTGCACTGCGTCGTGCCAGGCGTATCCTGATCATCACCGGTGCCGGGTTGTCCGCCGATTCGGGTTTGCCGACCTACCGCGGCGTCGGCGGCTTGTACAACGGCCACACCGACGACGGCCTGCCGATCGAAATGGCGCTGTCCGGGCCGATGCTGCGCCGCGACCCGGCGCTGTGCTGGAAATACATTGCCCAATTAGGCAGCGCGTGCCTGGGCGGACGGCCCAATGCGGCGCATTACGCGATCGCCCAGTTGCAGCGGCACAAGCCCGAATGCTGGGTGCTGACGCAGAATGTCGACGGTTATCATCGCGCGGCGGGCAGCCCGCCGGAGCGGCTGATCGAGATTCACGGCAACCTCGCGCCGCTCTATTGCCAGTCCTGCGGCGCACAAGACCCTCAATTGAGTGAACACCTCACCCGGCCATTGCCGCCCTTGTGCAGGCAATGCCAAGGCGTATTGCGCCCGCCGGTGGTGCTGTTCGAGGAAATGTTGCCAGAGCTGGCATTGAATGTGCTGTACGAGGAGATGGCGAAAGGCTTCGATGCTGTGCTCAGTATTGGTACCACCGCCAGCTTCCCGTATATTCACGAGCCGATGCTGCGCACGCGGGTCACGGGAGGCTTTACCGCCGAGATAAATCCCTCGTCGACCGACCACTCCGTGCACATGGACGCCTTTCTGAGGTGTCGGGCCTTAGATGTCATGGAGTCACTGGTAAGTCACATTTGTGTCGATTGAATTTGCAAATGATGACGATAGAGGGCATAGTCTCGCCTTCTTTACAAAATTGCCACGGTCGTGCCCATGCTGAATCGCTTCGCACCCCTCGTGCCTCTCGCACTCGTTACGCTGCTGTTCGGCTGCGCGGCCCAGATGCCAGCGTCGCAACAACAGTCGCAGAATCCTCAGATGAAGGATTCGGTTACCGCTCAAAGCGCTGCCAAGCGTGCCGATTACTCGGGTTCCGTACTGGACGACGAGATCGCCACCGAAGACGAACTGGCCCAGTTTGAAGGCAACAAGCCTTACCAACTGCCGGTTCTGGCTGACAGCATCCTGGAACGTGGCAAGTCGCTGATCGGTACCCGCTACCGTTTCGGTGGTACCTCCACCACTTCGGGCTTCGATTGCAGCGGTTTCATCGGTTTCCTGTTCCGCGAAGAGGCTGGCATGAGCCTGCCGCGTTCCTCGCGTGAAATGATCAACATCGATGCCCCACTGGTCAAACGCAACGACCTCAAGCCAGGCGATCTGCTGTTCTTCAGCACCGCAGGCCGCGGCCGCGTCAGCCACGCCGGTATCTACCTGGGCGATGATCAGTTCATCCACTCCAGCAGCCGCCGCAGCGGTGGTGTGCGCGTCGATAGCCTCGACGACGCCTACTGGGCCCGTACTTTCATCGAAGCCAAGCGCGCGCTGGCCATGGCACCTTCCAAGGTTCCGGAAACAACGACTGCGATGACTTCGACTACAATCAAGCGCCAACACCGCAAGTAACCGTTTTACCGGGTGTGCAATCAGGGAAAGCCTGATTGCACGCAGTCCTGGCTCCCGGCAGAGTTCGCCGCATCCTAGAAAGGTTGTTGTGTTTATGTCGTTTACGGTTCGCCTGGCTGTCGTATCACTGGCTACATTGCTGGCTGCTTGTTCCAGCACTCCACCGCCAGCCCCTCCCAAGGTCGTTTCCAGGCCTGTGGTTTCCGCTCCTCCCCAGTTTTCTTCCCCGCTCGCCGATGACGTGCTGTTGCGTGCCATCGGGCTGGTCGGCACGCCCTATCGCTGGGGCGGCAACACGCCGGATTCAGGGTTCGATTGCAGTGGCCTGATCGGCTATGTCTACCAGGGCGCCGCCGGTATCAGCCTGCCGCGCTCGACACGCGAGATGATCAACCTGCGCGGCCCGGACATCGACCGCAGCCAGTTGCAGACCGGTGATCTGGTGTTCTTTGCCACCAACGGCGGCTCCAACGTCAGCCACGCCGGGATCTACGTCGGCGAAGGGCGTTTCGTGCATGCACCGGCCACCGGCGGCACGGTCAAGCTCGACAGCCTCGACAAGCCGTATTGGCAGAAAGCCTGGCTCAATGCCAAGCGGGTGATTCAGCCGTCGAATCTTGCCAGGCAGTAAGCAGGACTGCCTCTGGCCGAAGGCCGTAGGAGCCCGACTTGTCGGCGATCTGGCGCGAAGCGGCAGCAAAACACTTCACCCCGCCGTGTCAGACACACTGGATGCACAGGGTTTACTGCCGGTTCCCGGCAGATCGCCTGCAAGCAGGGCTCCTACGCCCTCCGGGCAGAAGCGGATCGTGCAACGGCTTTCATCAGTTAGCCGCCTGCACCGTCCGCGCCGCCGTCACTCGCCAGATCTTGTTGCCGACGTCATCGGCCACCAGCACGCCGCCCTTGTTGTCGTTGACCACGCCCACCGGCCGGCCCTGGGCCTTTTCATCGGCGTTGAGGAAGCCAGTCAACAGATCCACCGGTGTACCGCTCGGCTTGCCATCCTTGAACGGCACGAACAGCACCTTGTAGCCGCTGTGGGGTTTGCGGTTCCAGGAGCCGTGCTGGCCCACGAACAACCCCTCGTTGAACGGTGCTGGCAGTGATTTGCCATCGGCGAAGGCCAGGCCCAGCGAGGCGGTGTGCGGGCCCACGGCAAAGTCAGGAGCGATGGCTTTCTGTACCAGCTCGGGGTTCTGCGGGGACACACGAACATCCACATGCTGGCCGTAATAGCTGAACGGCCAGCCGTAAAAACCGCCGTCCTTCACCGAGGTCACATAGTCGGGCACCAGATCGCTGCCGATTTCGTCGCGCTCGTTCACCGCCGTCCACAATTTGCCAGTCACCGGGTCCCAGTCCATGCCGTTGGGGTTGCGCAGGCCTGAAGCGAAGATCCGGTGGTTGCCGGTGGCGGCGTCCACTTCCCAGATCGCGGCGCGTTCTTTTTCGGCATCCAGCCCGTTCTCGCCAACGTTGCTGTTCGAACCCACGGTCACGTAGAGCTTCTTGCCGTCCCGGCTGGCGATGACGTTCTTGGTCCAGTGGTGGTTGAGCGTGCCGCCGGGCAAGTCAGTGACTTTCAGCGGCTCGCCCTTGATCGAGGTCTCGCCCGGCACATAGTTGAAGCGCAGCAGGCGATCGGTGTCGGCGACGTAAAAGTTGTTACCCACCAGCGCCATGCCGAAGGGCGAATTGAGGTGGTCGATAAAGACCGTGCGGGTTTCCGCGACGCCGTCGTGGTCCTTGTCGCGCAGCAGGGTGATGCGGTTCGGACTGGGCACGCCCGCGCCCGCGCGGCCCATGACTTTCTTCATGACCCAGCCGCGAATGCCCTTGCCGTCGTCGGGTTTGGGCGGTGCGTTGGTTTCGGCCACCAGCACGTCGCCATTGGGCAACACGTACAGCCAGCGCGGGTGGTCGAGGTTTTCGGCGAAGGCCGCCACCTGGGTGCCCGGCGCTGCGACCGGCCTGGCGCCGGCCGGCCAGCCCACGGCCGGGGCGATGTTCACAGTGGGGATCAGGGTCTTGTTCGGCTCGGGCAACTGGGGCGAGGGGCCCATGCCGTCGGCCACCTGCAACCTGGAGGATTCACCGCAGGCCGAAAGGCCCGCCGCTACCAACAGCAACATCACAACCTGGGGTTTGCGCGTGAGCATCTTCGATCTCCCTTTCCTGGCAGTCATGCAATGGCATGTGTATGAAATAGAGACGCAGTGCGGTAAGGGGTTCAACCGCAGAACAAACGCCTGTTCGATTGACGCTCCGGGGTCAACCCTCTAACCTTCGCCGATTGTTTCAGGTGCCCGCGACCGCGACCGGTCGACAGGGTGAAACAGGGAAGCCGGTGCGAGCGTTCGCGATCTATCCCGGCACTGCCTCCGCAACGGTAAATGAGTCAAGGCTGCGCACGATGCCACTGTGTCCATGGGCATGGGAAGGCGCGCGGCCGGCAGCATCGCTCATGAGTCCGGAGACCGGCCTGATCCACCCGAACGGCATCACGGAGGGCGATGCTCTGCGCAGGCCCGGACTGTTCCGGTGCCTGCTGTCAGTCCTTGCCTGCGTCCTTCGTCTGTCCTGTCTGCCCCTCAAGCGGAGAGCCGAGATGAGCGAATCCCCCGAACGTGACGAACGCCACCTGGCGCGCATGCAGCGCAAGAAAGCGATCATCGATGAGCGCATTGCCAGCGCACCCAACGAATGCGGCCTGCTGGTGGTACTGACCGGCAACGGCAAAGGCAAGAGCAGCTCGGCCTTCGGCATGCTCGCCCGGGCCATGGGCCACGGCATGCAGTGCGGCGTGGTGCAGTTCATCAAGGGGCGTAATGCCACCGGCGAGGAGCTGTTCTTCCGCCGCTTCCCCGAGCAGGTGCGCTACCACGTCATGGGCGAAGGCTTCACCTGGGAAACCCAGGACCGCCAGCGTGATATCGCCGCCGCCGAGGCCGCCTGGGCGGTCACCCGGCAGATGCTGCGCGATCCGGAGATCGGCCTGGTGATCCTCGATGAGCTGAACATCGCCCTCAAGCACGGCTATCTGGATCTTGATCAGGTCCTTGGCGACCTGCAGGCCCGCCCGCCGATGCAGCATGTGGTGATCACCGGCCGTGGCGCCAAGCAGGAACTGATCGACCTGTCCGACACCGTTTCCGAGATCGCCGTGGTCAAGCACGCGTTCCAGGCCGGTATCAAGGCGCAGAAGGGCATCGAGCTGTGAGTGAGCCGCGCACCTGTCCCGCGGTGCTGATCGCCGCGCCTGCTTCCGGGCAGGGCAAGACCACCGTCACCGCCGCGCTGGCCCGCCTGCATCGCAATCAGGGGCGCAAGGTGCGGGTGTTCAAATGCGGGCCGGATTTTCTCGACCCGATGATTCTGGAGCGCGCCAGCGGCCATCCGGTCTATCAGCTCGACATGTGGATGGTGGGTGAAGACGAGAGCCGGCGCCTGCTCTGGGAAGCGGCGGGCGAGGCCGACCTGATCCTGATCGAAGGCGTGATGGGGCTGTTCGACGGCACGCCGTCCAGCGCTGACCTGGCGCGGCACTTCGGCGTGCCGGTGCTCGGCGTGATCGACGGCACCGCCATGGCTCAGACCTTTGGCGCCCTGGCGCTGGGCCTTGCGCGTTATCAGCCGGACCTGCCTTTTGCCGGGGTGCTGGCCAATCGCGTGGGCACAGTGCGCCATGCGCAATTGCTCGAAGGCAGCCTCACGGAAGGCCTGCGCTGGTACGGCGCGCTCTCCCGGGAAACCGGGATCGAGCTGCCGAGCCGCCATCTGGGCCTGGTTCAGGCCAGCGAGCTGAACGATCTGGACGTTCGCCTGGACGCCGCCGCTGCCGCGTTGGCCAGCACCTGCGATTCAGCCCTGCCGCCTGCGGTGACCTTTGCCGCGCCGCAGATCGTGCCGGTCGAACCGTGGCTTGCCGGTGTGCGCATCGCCGTGGCCCATGACGAAGCCTTCGCCTTTACCTACGGCGCCAGCCTCGACTTGCTGCGGGCGATGGGCGCCACGCTCAAGTTTTTCTCGCCGATCCGCGACCGGCAGTTGCCCGACGCGGACAGCCTGTACCTGCCCGGTGGCTACCCGGAATTGCACCATGTGGCGCTGGGGCAAAACGTCTCGATGCTCGACGCCATTCGCGCTCACCACGCCGCTGGCAAACCGCTGCTGGCCGAGTGTGGCGGCATGCTGTACCTGCTCAACGCCCTGACCGATGTCGATGGCCAGCGCGCCGAACTGGTGGGCCTGCTCGATGGCGAGGCGGTGATGCAGAAGCGTCTGGCGGCCCTGGCGTTGCAGGCTGTCGACTTGCCCGAAGGCACCTTGCGCGGGCACACCTATCACCATTCGCTGACCAGCACCGAACTGACCCCGATTGCCCGGGGCGTGAGCCCCAATGGCGGCCGTGGCGCCGAAGCGGTGTACCGCGAAGGGCGGATGACCGCCTCGTACGTGCATTTTTATTTCCCGTCCAACCCCAAGGCGATGGCGGCGCTGCTCAAGCCATGACGGTGTCTTCGCACATGCTGCGCCCGTTGCCTGTGGGAGTGAGCTTGCTCACGAATCAGAGCTGGCTGACGCCGCTGCATTTCCCGCAAAGCGCGTTCGTGAGCAAGCTCACTCCCACAGGTTGTTTGTCGATTCGGGCGTTGGTGGCAGGTGTGAAATTCGGAGTAAGCCATGACTGACCACGCCTTCAGCGCTGATGAACGGGCTGCGGTCTACCGCGCCATCGCCGAGCGCCGCGACATGCGCCATTTCTGCGGCGGGTCGGTGGCGCCCGAGTTGCTGGCGCGTTTGCTGGAAGCGGCGCATCAGGCGCCCAGCGTCGGCCTGATGCAGCCTTGGCGGTTTATCCGCATCAGTGACCGGGCTTTGCGCGGGCAAATTCAGGCGCAGGTCGAGGCTGAGCGTGTGCGCACCGCCGAAGCCCTGGGTGAGCGTTCCGATGACTTCATGAAGCTCAAGGTCGAGGGCATCAACGATTGCGCCGAAGTGCTGGTGGCCGCATTGATGGATGATCGCGAGAAACACATCTTCGGCCGCCGGACGCTGCCGGAAATGGACATGGCGTCTTTGTCCTGCGCGATCCAGAATCTGTGGCTGGCTGCCCGCGCCGAAGGGCTGGGCATGGGCTGGGTGTCGCTGTTCGAGCCACAGGCGCTGGCCGATCTGCTGCACATGCCTGAAGGCTCCAAGCCCTTGGCGATTCTGTGTCTGGGGCCGGTCGAAGGCTTTTACCCGGCGCCGATGCTGGTGCTCGAAGGCTGGGCCCAGGCACGCCCGTTGCAAGAACTGGTTTTTGAGAACACATGGGGAGTGGCGACATGAGTGGGGCGGTATGAGCGTGGCGTTGTTGAGTGTCGCCGGGGTGGCGCTGGATGCGCTGCTGGGCGAGCCGAAACGAAACCACCCGCTGGTGGCGTTCGGCGGTTTTGCCGAGCGTATAGAGCAGCGTTTCAACGCGGGCGGCCGTGGCTGGCGCAGCCATGGCGTCACGGCCTGGTTCATCGCCGTCGTGCCGCTGACCCTGCTGGCGACCCTGCTGAGCTGGTTGCCCTACGTCGGCTGGCTGGTCGAAGTGCTGGCGCTGTACTGCGCGCTGGGTCTGCGCAGCCTGGGCGAACACGTCGAACCCGTGGCCCAGGCGCTGCGCGCCAATAATCTGGAACAGGCCCGCCAGCGCGTGGGCTATCTGGTCAGCCGCCAGACCAGCGAACTGGACGCCACCCAGGTCGCCCGCGCGGCCACCGAATCGGTGCTGGAAAACGGCAGTGATGCGGTGTTCGCGGCAATCTTCTGGTTCGCCGTGCTCGGCGCGCCGGGCCTGGTGCTGTATCGCCTGAGCAATACGCTGGACGCCATGTGGGGCTATCGCAACGAGCGCTTCGAGCGCTTTGGCTGGGCCGCGGCGAAGATCGACGACCTGCTCAACTATATTCCTGCTCGCCTGGTGGCGCTGACCTACGCGCTGCTGGGCAAAACCCGCCTGGCGCTGCGCTGCTGGCGCACCCAGGCACCGAAATGGGACAGCCCCAACGCAGGCCCCGTGATGGCGGCCGGCGCCGGAGCGCTGGGCGTCGAGCTGGGCGGGGCGGCGATTTATCACGGCGAGCTGCATCAACGTCCACAACTGGGCGAAGGCGTGCCGGCCGACGCCGATTCCATCGATCGTGGCTGGCAACTGGTGCAGCGCGGCGTTTGGCTGTGGTTGCTGATTCTGTGTCTGGGGACTGAATTCTATGCTTGAGCACGGCGGGCGGTTGCGGGGCGCGATCGCTAAGTACGGGATCGAGGAAGCCGAATGGCTCGACCTGTCCAGCGGCATCTCGCCGTGGTCCTGGCCGATTCCGTCGATCCCTGAGTCGGCCTGGGCGCGGCTGCCGGAAACCGACGACGGGCTGGAGCAGGCGGCGCGTACTTACTACGGCGCCGCAGATGTGCTGCCGGTGGCCGGCTCGCAAGCCGCGATCCAGGCGCTGCCGCGTTTGCGTCAGGCGGGCAAGGTCGGCGTGCTGTCGCCGTGTTATGCCGAACACGCCGAGGCCTGGCGCAGCAACGGCTTTCTGGTGCGTGAAGTGCTGGAGCATGAAATCGAGCTGTTCATCGACGTGCTCGACGTGCTGGTGGTGGTCAACCCGAACAACCCCACGGGCCTGAGCCTGACCCCGACGCGCCTGCTGGAGTGGCACGCGCGGCTGGCCCAGCGCGGTGGCTGGCTGGTGGTGGACGAAGCCTTCATGGACAACACGCCCGCGCAAAGCCTGGCCGCCGAAACCGAGCGCCCGGGGCTGATCGTATTGCGCTCGTTCGGCAAGTTCTTTGGCCTGGCGGGTGTGCGGCTGGGCTTCGTGCTGGCCGAGTCGCGCTTTCTCAAAGTGCTGGCGCGGCAGATCGGCCCGTGGTCGGTCAGTGGGCCGACGCGGATTCTCGGTCAGGCGTGCCTGAACGATGTCGAAGGCCATCGCGCGCAATGCCTGCGCACCGAACAGGCCAGCCAGCGCCTGGCCGAGTTGCTGACTCGCCATGGCCTGGCACCCCATGGCGGCTGCGCGCTGTTTCAGTGGCTGATCACGCCACGCGCCGCCGAGCTGCACGAATTCTGCGCGCAACGGGGCGTTCTGCTGCGCATCTTCACTGCCAACAGCAGCCTGCGTTTTGGTCTGCCTCGCGACGAAGTTCATTGGCAGAAACTGGAGCGGGTGTTGAGCGAATTCCCCCGGGAGGACGCATGACAGCCACTGGCAAAACGCTCATGGTGCAGGGCACGACTTCTGACGCTGGCAAGAGCACGCTGGTGACCGCGCTGTGCCGCTGGCTCACCCGTCAGGGCGTGCGCACCGTGCCGTTCAAGCCGCAGAACATGGCGCTCAACAGCGCAGTCACTGCCGACGGCGGCGAAATCGGCCGCGCCCAGGCGGTTCAGGCGCAGGCCTGCGGGCTGGAACCCCACACCGACATGAACCCGGTGCTGCTCAAGCCCAACAGCGACACGGGCGCGCAGGTGATCATTCACGGCCGCGCGGTCACCACCATGAACGCGGTCGCCTATCACGACTACAAGGCCATCGCCATGCAGGCCGTGCTCGCCTCGCACAAGCGGCTGAGCGAAGGCTGGCCGGTGGTGATGGTCGAAGGCGCGGGCTCGCCGGCGGAAATCAATCTGCGTGCCGGTGACATCGCCAACATGGGCTTCGCCGAAGCGGTGGATTGCCCGGTACTGCTGGTGGCCGACATCAATCGCGGCGGCGTCTTCGCTCATTTGGTAGGCACGCTGGAGCTGCTGTCGCCCAGCGAGCAGGCTCGGGTCAAAGGCTTCATCATCAACCGTTTTCGCGGTGACATCGCCCTGCTGCAGCCGGGCCTGGACTGGCTGGAGCAGCGCACCGGCAAACCGGTGGTCGGCGTGCTCCCTTATGTGATGGACCTGCATCTGGAGGCCGAGGACGGCCTCGATCAGCGCCAGACCGACAAGGCCGAGCGCGTGTTGAACGTGGTGGTGCCGGTGTTGCCGCGCATCAGCAATCACACCGATTTCGATCCGTTGCGCCTGCACCCGCAGGTCAATCTGCAATTCATCGGGCCGGGCCAGGCGATTCCGCCCGCCGACCTGATCATCCTGCCGGGCTCCAAGAGCGTGCGCAGCGACCTCACTTACCTGCGCGCCAATGGCTGGAAAACCGCCATCCAGCGCCACCTGCGCTACGGCGGCAAGGTGCTGGGCATTTGCGGCGGCCTGCAGATGCTCGGCGAACAACTTCACGATCCGCTGGGCCTTGAAGGCGCGGCCGGTTCCAGCCCGGGGCTCGGGCTGCTGGCCATGAGCACGGTGTTGGAGAAGGAAAAACAGCTGCGCAATGTCAGTGGGCGACTGACGCTGGAGGACGCCGACGTGATCGGTTACGAGATTCACGCAGGCGTGACCACCGGACCCGCGCTGGAAAACCCGCTGGTGCAACTGAGCGATGGCCGTTGCGATGGCGCCTGTAGCGCCGATGGCCAGGTGCTGGGCACCTATCTGCACGGCCTGTTCGAAAACCCAGCGTCGAGCAGCGCCCTGTTGCGCTGGGCCGGTCTTGAAGACGTGCAGCAGGTGGATTACCACGCCTTGCGCGAACGCGACATCGAACGGCTGGCCGACCTGGTGGAGAAACACCTGGACGGCAAACTGCTCCGCGAACTCTGCGGGCTGGAGAACGCCTGATGCTGCAATTGATCCTCGGCGGTGCCCGCTCCGGCAAAAGCCGCCTTGCGGAACGGCTGGCCAGCGAAAGCGGGCTGGATGTACTTTACATCGCCACCAGCCAACCGCTGGATGGTGAAATGAACGAACGGGTGGCGCAGCACCGCGCGCGTCGCCCGGACAGTTGGGCGCTGGTCGAAGAACCGGTGGAGCTGGCCCGCGTGTTGAAGCAAAACGCGGCAGAAGGCCGCTGCCTGCTGGTGGACTGCCTGACACTGTGGCTGACCAATCTGCTGATGCTGGATGATCAGCCGCGACTGGCGCAGGAGCGCGATGCATTACTCGAATGCCTGGCGACCTTGCCGGGCGAAATCATCTTCGTCAGCAACGAAACCGGGCTGGGCGTGGTGCCCCTCGGCGAGCTGACCCGTCGTTATGTCGATGAAGCCGGCTGGCTGCATCAGGCGCTGGCCGAACGCTGCCAGCGCGTGGTGTTCACGGTCGCCGGCCTGCCCATGACTCTCAAAGGATCCGCACTATGAGCAATGCCTGGTGGCTCGCGCCTGCCCAAGCAATCAACCCTGACATCAGCGAACAAGCGCTGGCCCGTCAGCAGCAACTGACCAAACCTGCCGGGTCGTTGGGCCAGCTGGAAGCGGTCGCGGTGCAACTGGCGGCGCTGCAAGGGCAAGTCAAACCCAAGGTCGACAAGGTCTGGATTTCGATCTTCGCCGGCGACCATGGCGTGGTCGAAGAGGGCGTCTCAGCCTACCCGCAGGCGGTCACCGGGCAGATGTTGCACAACTTCATCATGGGCGGCGCGGCGATCAGCGTGCTGGCCCGACAGTTGTCGGCGCAACTGGATGTGGTCGACCTGGGCACCGTGGCGCCGCTGAACTTGCCGGGTGTGCGCCATCTGAGCCTGGGCGCTGGCACCGCCAACTTCGCCAAGGGCGAGGCGATGACCGATGAGCAGCTGCAAGGCGCACTGGCAGGCGGGCGCGACAGCGTATTGCGGGCCAAGGCCGCTGGCACCGAGCTGTTTATCGGCGGTGAGATGGGCATCGGCAACACCACGGCGGCCAGCGCGGTGGCGTGCTCGCTGCTCGGCTGCCCGGCGCCGCTGCTGGTCGGACCGGGCACAGGGCTGGATGCGCAAGGGGTCAATCACAAGGCTCGGGTCATCGAGCAGGCGCTGCAACTGCACGCTGCGCAAAAGGGCGATGCGCTGGGCAGCCTGCGAGCCTTGGGTGGTTTCGAAGTGGCAGCGCTGGTCGGCGCTTATCTGGCCTGCGCACAGGAAGGCATTGCCGTGCTGGTCGACGGCTTCATTTGCACTGTAGCCGCGCTGGTGGCCGTGCGCATCAACCCGTCGTGCCGGCCATGGCTGTTCTTCGGCCATCGCGGCGCCGAGCCGGGCCATCGGCATGTGCTGGAAACCTTGCAGACCGAACCGCTGCTGGAACTGGGCCTGCGCTTGGGTGAGGGCAGCGGTGCGGCGCTGGCGGTGCCGTTGCTGCGTCTGGCCTGTGAGTTGCACAACGGCATGGCGACCTTCGCCGAAGCCGCTGTGGCGGATCGCCCGGCATGACACTGCGTCTGGACCTGCTGCGCCATGGCGAGACCGAGTTCGGTGGTGGCCTGCGCGGCAGCCTCGACGACGCCCTGACCGACATCGGCTGGCAGCAGATGCGTGCGGCGGTGGCCGAGCTGGCTCTTGAATCGCCGTGGGAGCGGATTGTCAGTTCGCCTTTGCAGCGCTGTGCGCGGTTTGCCGAGGAACTCGCTTCGGGCCTGTCGCTGCCATTGCAACTGGAGTCGGATCTTCAGGAGCTGCATTTCGGCCACTGGGAAGGCATTGGCACCGCGCAATTGATGGAGACCGACGCCGAAGGTCTGGGTCGTTTCTGGGAGGATCCCTACGCGTTCACCCCGCCTAACGGCGAGCCGGTGCTGGCCTTTGCGTCGCGGGTGCTGGGGGCGGTCGAACGCCTGCAGCAGGCTCACGACGGCGAACGAATCCTGCTGATCAGCCACGGCGGCGCCATGCGCCTGCTGCTGGCTCAGGCCCGCGGCTTGCCCCGCGAGCAACTGCTGCAAGTGGTGGTCGGCCATGGCGGGTTGTTTGGCCTGACCGTCGCAGCTGATGGTCAACTGACGGAGGTCTGAATGCTGCCGTTCTGGATCGCCCTGCAATTTCTGAGCAGCCTGCCGATACGCCTGCCGGGCATGCCTGCGCCCCAGGCGTTGGGCCGCTCGCTGCTGTTCTATCCGCTGGTGGGCGTGCTGTTCGGCTCGCTGCTGATGGCGCTGAACCTGATTCTTCAGGGCGCGCCGCTGTTTCTGCACGCAGCGCTGCTGCTGGCCGCCTGGGTGCTGCTCAGCGGCGGCTTGCACCTGGACGGCCTGGCCGACAGCGCCGACGCCTGGCTGGGCGGCTTTGGTGACCGCGAACGCACCCTGACCATCATGAAAGATCCGCGCAGCGGACCGATCGCGGTGGTGACGCTGGTCATCGTGCTGCTGCTCAAGTTCACCGCGCTGCTGGCGTTGGTCGAAACTCATCACAGTATCTGGCTGCTGTTGGCGCCAGTGATTGGCCGCGCGGCGCTGCTGGGGTTGTTCATCAATACGCCCTATGTACGCGCTGGTGGCTTGGGGCAGGCACTGGCCGACCACTTGCCGCGCAGCATCGGGGTTCAGGTGCTGGGCGTGACGGCCCTGGGTTGTGTGCTGGTGGCGGGCTGGGCGGGTGTCTGGGCTCTGCTGATGGCCGCACTAGGGTTCTTCTGGCTGCGCCATCTGATGATCCGGCGCCTGGGCGGGACCACCGGTGACACTGCCGGGGCGATGCTGGAGTTGCTGGAGATGTTGGTGCTGGTAGGTCTGGCGTTGATGTAAGTCCCGTAGCAGCACGGCTTGCCGGCGGGGCGTTCTCAGGATCGCTCCCGCTGGCAAGCCATGCTGCTACGTTGGAACGTGGTAACTCTGGATACGCTAGGCATCTGGCGTATCTGGGAGTAGCGTGTGGTTCTGTCCCCCGCTTTCTTGCCTTGAATGGATGCCGCCATGAAAACCCGCTGGATTTGCCTTCCTGTGCTTTTGCTCGGTATGAGCGGGGTGGTGCTCGCTGCCGATTGCCCGCCGCTGTTGCAGGGTGAACTGCCCAAGCTTCGGGCCAAGCAGGATATCGATCTGTGCAAGCAGTTTGCGGGCAAGCCGATGGTGGTGGTGAACACGGCGAGCCACTGTGGTTTCGCGCCGCAGTTCAAGGGGCTGGAGGCGCTCAATCAGCGGTTCAGGGGGCAGGGACTGGAGGTGTTGGGCGTGCCGTCCGATGACTTCAAGCAGGAGGCCGATGACACGGCCGAGACGGCCAAGGTTTGTTATGTGAATTACGGGGTGACCTTCACCATGACTGATCCTCAGCCGGTACGGGGTTCGGATGCGATTCATCTGTTCAAGGTGCTGGCCGAGCAGAGCAATGCGCCGCGGTGGAATTTCTATAAATATGTGGTGGATCGCAAGGGGAACGTGATTGCCAGTTTTTCCAGCATGACCAAGCCGGATGATCCTGAGTTGGTTTCGGCGGTTGAGAGGGCTATTGCTTCGAAGCCCTGATGTTCGTGGGGTTTGTGTTTGTTAACGTGAAAAGCAGATTTTTGTTGGCTCGCGGAGTTGTGGGCATATCCGTTTCTTCGGTCACGGCGGCTTATGGTTCCGCCCTTACGGCGGGTCACTTTCGAAAAGCGCGAAAGTAACCAAAGCGCTTTTGCTCCTGGTTTGGGTCCTCCTTCGTCGGACTTCCTTCATTCCGGTCCCGTTCCGTGGGCCCGGCGCGAATGGGCCATCCATGGCCCCGCGCCTCGCGCGGCATCCTGCCGCTTGGCCCACTCCACGAGACCTCCATTCAGCCTGCACCCAAGTCGCGTTTGGCGGCGCCTGTGAGATTTGCGTACGAAGATCAAAAGCCAGATCAAATGCCAGATCAAAAGCACGACACCCGCCCGTAGCAGCACGGCTTGCCGGCGGGGACGTCCGCAAGATCGCTCCCGCCGGCAAGCCGTGCTGCTACGGGGAGGATGTGGTGTTTGCGTACACAAATCTTACAGACACCACAAATTGCGACTTTGGGAGGCCGAGTGGAGGCGTTGCGCAGTGGGCCAAGCGGCAGGATGCCGCGCGAGGCGCGGGGCCATGGATAGCCCATTCGCGCCGGGCCCACGGAGCAATGCCGGAAGGAGGGAACCCGGCGAAGCCGGGCCGGACAGGGAGCGTAGACCCTTGGTTACTTGGGGTCATCAAGTAACTCGACGAAGTCGAAACAGGTCTGGCGTTAGCCGGAACGCACTTGATCTTGAATCTGGCGTTAGCCAGAACCAGAGAAAGCCGCCACCCCACAGGAAATGGATCAATCCCCGTTCGAAAAAAGAAAAACCCCGCATCCATCGCTGTCTGCGGGGCTCTCTGGTATGGCGAACCGGTGTCGGCCGGTTCCGCCAACGGCATCAGAAGCGGTAGGTCAGGCCCAGGCCGAAACCGTTAGCGCTGTTGTCGTACTTGGACGAGTAACGCTGGCCCAGTGCGTTGGTACGGTTCACCTTGACGGTTTCCTCATCCAGATAGGAGTAGGCAACGTCGATGGTGATGTCGTCAGTCGGACTGTAGCCAGCGCCGATGCTGAAGATCGTACGGTCGCCGGTCGGGATGCGTGGCGAGCGGTCGGTGTTGTTGGCCGGCGACTGATCGAATGTCAGACCGGTACGCAGCACCCACTGCTTGTTCAGCTGGTAGGAAGTACCCAGCGCGTAGGCCCAGGTGTCATGCCAGTTCTGCTCTTCGCTGATGGTGCTGACCAGCGTCGGCGCTGCGGCACCCCCTGCGCGTGTCACGCCGGAGTTACGCACGGTAATGTCCTGCAGACGGCTCCAGCGCGTCCAGGTGGCACCGGCGTAGAGTTTCCAGTCGTCGGTCATGCTCTGAGTGACCGAGAAGTCCACGGATTCCGGTGTATCCAGGCTCAGCTTGCCGTCGTAGCGGCCTGCGCCCAGTACGGTGGCCGGTACGCCAGCACCCGGGGTGACTTCGGTATGACCGTCGAGCTTGTAGGTGACTTTGGAGTGGTAAGTCAGACCCAGGCTGGTGCTGTCGGTGGCCTGTACCAGCACGCCTGCGTTGAAGCCGTAACCCACGTCATCGCCCTTGACCTGCACGCGGCCATCGCCGGTACGGGCGCCCAGCAGCGGGCTCACGTTCAGGGCCGATTCCAGAACGCCGGAGATGCGGTTGATGGTAGGACCGAAACCGATGGAAACCTTGTCGTTGAAGGCGTAGCTGACAGTCGGCTGGAAGGTCACGACCTTGACCATGCTCTTGCTGCCGAAGTTGCGGCCCTGGAAGCTGCTTTCGTAGTCGGTCACCAGGCCGAAAGGCGCGTAGACACCTAGACCGAATGCCCAGTGGTCATCGATCGGGTTGACGTAAAAGCCCATGGGCACGGCAGTGAATGGAACCATGTCGCCTTTGTTGGTACCGGTGGTGGTACCGCTGGCGTCTTTGATGTCAGTCTTGGCGTCGATCGCGGCCACGCCCACAGTCACTTGCTGGCGTTTGAGGCGCGACATGCCTGCCGGGTTGCCGTAGACGGTGCTGGCATCGTCGGCAGAAGACGAACGACCCGCGAAACCGGTCCCCATGCCACTGATGCTCTGCTCGTTCAGAGCAAAACCGGAAGCGAAGATCTGGGTGGAGGCGAGAGTGATGGCGAGACTGAGGCTGGATTTGATCATTGTTTTTTTCATTGTTAGAACTCCTTGTTGATCACCGCGCGAAAATTACCAACATTTTTCATAACGCGCTATAGGCTGGATCACCCGAGATAGAGCAGTTTTTGTAGGACAATCCGGGGAAAACTGTCGCGATCTTCAGCGAAACCGCTGAGTCACAAAATGGCCGGTTCGGCCTGAAATAAAGGGCGAACCGAGGTTTGCCAGGCCGTGGTGAAATCCATCAGACGGCCCTGAGGTTGAAATATCCTGCGCCAAATACGCGCCATCCCCATGACGTCGTTGTCGGCAGGAAGCGAGTAGCGGCTGGCCTCGACCATCATCCAGGCGATGGCCGTGGAATAACGCAGATTGACCGTCAGCTCGATGTCGGGCCCTGTGAGAAAGGCATGCTGGCTGGCCAGGCCGCGAACCAGGCTGGCAAGGTCGGGATCCTTGGCCAGGTAGCCGTCCCAGAGCTGGTAATGCAGCGTATCGGAGATGCCGTAGAGGCCGTGGCCGCGCTGGCTGTCGAGCTCGGCACCCAGTGCCGACTGGCTCGCGGCAACGCCCAGCAGAAAGCTTTCGGCTCCGGGATGGTGGCGGCCGAGATAGATCAGCGTGGGGCGGATCACATAACGGCACAATTCACTGGCAGCGATTCCCATAACACCCTCGGGAAGTTCATGAGCCGGCAGACCCTGGTGCTTGGCAGCGGTGATGGAATCGGGTCCACCGGAAGCGGCTCAGACCGCTTGAGTTGAAGCGTAGTCTCATATTCGCGATGTAAAGGGCTGTTTTTAAAATATTTCCCGATTTCCATTCCTGTCCATATAGCGGGCGGCAATTAGCCCGTACAGATTTTCATAAGGAAAACAGGCACAAAAAAGCCCCGCCTTTTCAGGGCGGGGCCTGGGTGCCTGGGTATTTCGCCGACGAACGGTATCAGGCGGTCAGCGCCTGACGCGTCCGGTCGATCACAGCCTGCAGAGGTTCGGGGCTGGAGTACTGATCGGGATACAGGCGCTCACTGTGACGGGCGATGCCGTGTTCGTTGACGACGGTGAAGCTGAAGCAGCCTTTGCGCGCGGCCATGATCAGGCAGTTCATCGGCGCGAAGGCGTTGGTGAGGGTGCGGATGGCATCCTGGGTCTGAATGTGATTAGTCATGTTTACGGTGTTCCTGAATCGACACGCAATAGAGGCGTGCAAAATAAAATCGTTCCAGATCAACGCGGGCCGATGCTCGAATGCGAGTCAGGGCTGGGCGCAGAACCTGTCTGGAACACAAGCAGCCAGTGTGAGCGCATTTATCGTGTGGCGCTGGGCTAGCTGGTAGGTACTTCGGAGGGCAGGCGACACAACAGGAGCAAAGGTTCGATGCTCAAGGTGAGGATCCTGATCAATTTGCAGGCTGGTTTGAGCAGGCCACATGAGACTCGACGCCTGCAAATAGGGGGCAGTGCGTGAGTGAGTGTCTGGAAACCATCGAGGTGGTCGATCCCTTTTTCTGACCCGTCTGCTCAACCGGCAGACTGTGATCGGGGATTTGTTCGACCAGAATTGACTTTCAGCTTGGTACTAACGGCGCGTATTGTACTTGAATCGTCAGCATTTGCAAGAACGGATTTGCGCCGTTTGTCAATCGGATTTGCGCGCGATCGTCCATTGCAACCGTTCAGCTGTGATTCAGCCCACAGGCCACACAGTAAGTTTGTGGTGCAGGAGATGGCGATTTGCCGGGTTTTCCCGGAACAAGAGCGCAAAACGCATTTTTCCACAGGGCTTTATAGCGATTGGAAATTGACTTGTGCACATTAACGCGATTAGCTGCCATCTCACTGTCACATTCCGTCCTAAGCGCTTGTTTTCAGGTGGCGAAATATTAAGTCAATGAAAATCATCGCTTTTTTTTGTTGGTGAAAAAATCGTCAGTTTGAACGCAGGCCCCATTCTGCCTGCGTTTGCGGGGGTTAAAGCGTCGTTGTCCACTGAGTTATCCACAGCTTCTGTGGATTGTCCCAAGCGCTTGCTCTAGTACGCACCTTTCACCTTTGTACTACGCTTTTTTCCTTCCCTCTCAAACGCGCAATCAGAATCTGACGCCAGCCCAGCTTCTGCGCATAATGCCGCCAGCGCTTTTGTGAGTTGAGTTGGGGAAATTTATGGCTTTGGACCTCACCAGCCTGTTGCTGGGATTGGGGGCGGCGGCCTTGCCGCTGCTGGGGTTGGCGTGGCAACTGCAACGCCGGGTTGCACAACGGGAGGCCGAGGCCGCGCTGCAGGACGAGCGCCTGAGTAACGCGCAGCTGGCCCAGGACGGCCTCAACGCGCAGCTGGACGCCTGCCGCGACGAAATCAGCGATCTGGGGCAGGCCAACACGATGAAACAGGCCGACCTTGCCGCGCTGCGCCGTGAAGCCGAACTGTTGCGTCACCAGCAGGAGGTTGCACGTCAGGCCCAGGAAGAATGGGGCCAGGAGCGCAGCTACAAAGAGTCGGAACTGCGTCGCCTGGATGCGCAATGCGCCTCGCTTAGCGCCGAGCTGCGCGAGCAGCAGGAAAGTCACCAGCAGCGTCTGAACGATCTGCAAGGCTCTCGCGATGAGCTGCGTGCGCAGTTCGCCGAGCTTGCCGGCAAGATCTTCGACGAGCGTGAGCAACGCTTCGCCGAAACCAGCCAGCAGCAATTGGGGCAGTTGCTCAATCCGCTGAAGGAGCGCATCCAGTCCTTTGAAAAACGCGTGGAAGAAAGCTACCAGCAGGAAGCCCGCGAGCGCTTCTCGCTGGGCAAGGAGCTCGAGCGCCTGCAACAGCTCAATCAGCGTCTGAGCGATGAAGCGACCAACCTGACCCGCGCGCTCAAGGGCCAGAAAACCCAGGGCAACTGGGGTGAGTTGATCCTGGAACGGGTGCTGGAACACGCGGGCTTGGAGAAGGGGCGTGAGTACCAGACCCAGGTCAGCCTCAAGGGCCCGGATGGCGAGCGCTTCCAGCCCGATGTGCTGATCATGCTGCCGGGCGACAAGCAGGTGGTGGTCGACGCCAAGGTCAGCCTGACCGCCTACCAGCAGTTTGTTTCGACCGATGACACGGTGATCGCCCAGGCGGCGCTCAAGCAGCACGTGCATTCGCTGCGCAGCCACGTCAAAGGCTTGTCCGGCAAGGATTACAAGCGCCTGGAAGGGCTGCACAGCCTGGACCTGGTCTTGCTGTTCGTGCCGATCGAGGCGGCGTTTTCCGCAGCGCTTCAGGCTGAGCCTGCGATGTTCCAGGAGGCCTTCGACCGCAATATCGTGATCGTCAGCCCGACCACCTTGCTGGCCACCTTGCGGGTCATCGACAGCCTGTGGAAACAGGAGCGCCAGAGCCAGAACGCCCGGGAAATCGCCGAGCGGGCAGGGTGGCTGTACGACAAGTTCGTGCTGTTCATTCAGGATCTGGACGAGGTCGGCAGCCGCTTGCAGCAGCTGGACAAGGCCTATGGCGCAGCGCGCAACAAGCTGGTCGAGGGACGCGGCAATCTGGTCAGCCGCAGCGAGCAACTCAAGCTGCTGGGCGCGCGGGCCAGCAAGAACCTGCCAACTGATCTGCTCGAACGCGCGATGACCGATGAGGACGGGTTGCTCCAACTGCCGGAATGAGCGGATCAACCTGTAGGAGCGAATTCATTCGCGAAAATCGTCCAGGCGACATCGCTATATCGCCTGGAGCAAAGCATCGCGAATGAATTCGCTCCTACAGCTGTGCACCATTTGTTGTTGTATACATTTTCTAATGCACTGTTCTCAGGCATTGCTGCACTGAGAGCGGGCGTCATTCGGCGCTTTTCCTCTGATTCTTTCCTGTCGTTGTGCTGCTTATGCTCCCCTGAAAGCCGCTATTCAGAGCTATTTTGACGGCGTCTGACGGCTGATGGCACGCATTCTGCCTGTTAGTTCGTATACAACCCATGCAGGTTCCCGTACGCAGTCAGCGATCGGGAGCCGCGTTCGTCCGATCAGGGAGAAATGCGATGACCGAACCTTTGCCCAAGGGATACAGCTCTCGACTCTATAACCAGGACCTGGGGCCGCTGCCGCAGAAGTGGAGCTGGTACAACATTTTCGCGTTCTGGATGAGCGATGTGCACAGCGTGGGTGGCTACGTGTTCGCCGCGAGCCTGTTCGCCCTCGGGCTGGCCAGTTGGCAGGTGTTGATTGCGCTGCTGGTGGGCATTTGCATCATTCAGCTGATTGCCAACCTACTGGCCAAGCCGAGCCAGCAGGCGGCCGTTCCCTATCCGGTGATCTGCCGGCTGGCATTCGGCGTGTTCGGCGCGAACATTCCGGCGGTGATTCGCGGGCTGATTGCGGTCGCTTGGTATGGGGTCCAGACCTATCTCGCATCCAGTGCTTTGATCATCGTGGTCCTGCGATTTTTCCCACAGATGTCGGTTTACGCCGAACCCCATTTCGCCGGTCTGTCCTACCTTGGCTGGTTCGGTTTCCTTGCGTTGTGGCTGGTGCAGGCCGCAGTGTTCTGGACCGGCATGGACTCGATCCGCCGCTTCATCGACTGGGCGGGGCCGGTGGTCTACGCGGTGATGTTTCTCTTGGCCGGCTGGATCGTCTGGAAAGCCGGCTGGGCCAATATCAGCTTCACCCTGTCGGAAAAATCCCTGACCGGCTGGGAAGCGGTGTCCCAGGTGATCATGGCGACGGCGCTGGTGGTGTCGTACTTTTCCGGTCCTACGCTCAACTTCGGCGATTTCAGCCGTTACTGCAGGAGCATGTCCGAAGTGCGTCGCGGCAATTTCTGGGGCTTGCCGGTCAACTTTCTGGCCTTTTCGCTGGTCACCGTGGTGATCGTTTCGGGCACCTTGCCGGTGTTCGGTGAAATGCTCCATGACCCAATCGCCACGGTTGCGCGCATCGACAATGACGTCGCAGTGCTGCTCGGCGCCTTCGCTTTCGTGACCGCGACCATCGGCATCAACATCGTGGCCAATTTCGTCTCGCCAGCCTTCGACTTCGCCAACGTGGCACCGAGCAAGATCAGCTGGCGCGTGGGCGGCATGATCGCCGCAGTGGCCTCGATCTTCATCACGCCATGGAATCTGTTCAACAACCCGCAGGTGATCCACTACACCCTCGATGTGCTGGCCGCCTTCATCGGCCCGCTGTTCGGCATCCTGTTGGTGGACTACTACCTGATCAAGAAGCAGCAGATCGACGTCGACGCGCTGTTCAATGATGGCCCGACGGGGCGTTACTGGTACAGCGGCGGCGTTAACTACACCGCCGTGAAGGCGCTGGTGCTGGCGACCCTGGCGGGCATTGCGATCACCTTTGTTCCAGCGTTGCAGTCGATGGCCAACTTCGCCTGGTTCACCGGTTGTCTGCTGGGCGGCGCGTTCTTCTATCTGTTCGCCCGCCGCAGCCAGGCCCACGAAGGTCTCACGCTGGCGCCAGCGGTTTCGGGCTGAAATCCGCAAGGGAGTGAGCCGCCGTTGGTCGGGTAAATCCACGGTTAATGGCGGTTTGAAATGTCTTTACATAAAGAAGGAAAAAATTTGTGCCGCGACACTCGGTAGCAGGCGTAAAGTGCGACTTAGCACTATGATCTGCGTTAAGCGGACCAGAAGTTGGCTGCCGGCATTTCCCTGAAGGGGGCGTTATATGAACAGCAAATTGCAAGAATGGCTTCACGATGTGGGCGTTGCGCTGGGTTTGATCGAACGGCCGAAGCTGCAACCCATTCCCGTGCGCACCGATGATGACGAGCGTCGTCGCCCTCGTCGCTGAGGATCGCAGCAAGGCTTGACGGCTTTCACCGGATTGAAAGCGCAGTCGTCACTGCAGTAGCAAGTCCAGCGGTGCTATCGCCCGATAGCCCGCTTCGTCTTTTCCCGCCTGTTGCAACCTGCGCAACAGCTTCTTTTCAGTCACTCCCCAGACAGAAATCGAACGCATCTGCGTTCAATGATTCTTGCGTCCTTTCATCTGCACCAGAATCAGGTCCACCAGCCCTTGCAGGGTCAGCTCGTGATAAGCCGAATGCTCTGGCAAATGAGAAATGTCCGATTTGATTCGACTCGGCAGCACGATGTTGAAGTCGCTTTGCAGCTCGGAAAAGAACTGGGCAAAGTCTTCTTCGTCCAGCACCAGCTCACTGAGCATGGCGTCGTCCTTTTCCTGGATGAGGGATTTGTCGACGAGGATTTTCCCGAGTGTATCGAGAACGTGCTGTTTGACTTCAATGCGGTCCATGACAAGCCTCGGCTGTGACGTGTTCGAAAATCACCCCGACTGCGTGAAAACAGAGGATTGTCGTGCGACAGCAGGCCTGCGATTCCCTCCCTGAGAACAACGTCGTAGCGGCCTCATGGCGCGCTGCTGTCCCGATTAAGGCTAGCCCAGTTTTATCTGCGGTGACTGCCCCACGGACGAGGAATATTTGTAACCGGACACAAAAAAGGACGCCCGAAGGCGCCCTTGATCTGTTTCGCAACTGTTACAGCACCATCACGCCACGCTGGTAGTGGGCACGCGCTGTGGCGAGACCAGGCTGACCACCACAAAGCTGATCAGACCGACCGCCAGGCTGTAGTAGATCGGCGTGTTGGCGTCCAGGCCGTCCTTGAACATGAACACCAGCGCGGTGACGAAACCCAGTGCCATGCTGCTGATGGCCCCGGCGGTGGTCGCACGTTTCCAGTAGATCGCGCCAATCAGCGGGATCAGCATGCCGCCCACCAACAGGTTGTACGCCAGGGTCAGGGCGCTGATCACGTCGTTGACCACCAGCGCGATGCCCAGCACCACGATGCCGGTCAAGGCAGTGAACAGGCGGTTGAGGCCCAGGCTCGACTGTTTGCCGCCGCGCAGCTTGGGCAGCAAATCTTCGGTCAGGGTGGTGGAGGCCGCCAGCAGGCCGGCGCTGGCCGTCGACATCATGGCCGCCAGTGCCGCGGCGATGACCAGGCCGCGAATGCCGTCCGGCAAGGCAGCTTTGACGATGGCGGCGAAGGCGGTGTTGGCGTTGCTCAGGTCAGGCAGCAGCACATGCGCGGCCATACCGATCAGTGCGCACACCAGGCCGTAGGCAATGCAGTAGACACCGGCCACGGAACCCGCGTACTTGGCGACTTTTTCGGTGCGCGCGGTAAACACGCGCTGCCAGATGTCTTGGCCGATCAGGATGCCGAAGAAGTAGATCAGGAAGTAGGTGATGATGGTGTCCCAGCCGATGGTGGTCCAGCTGAAGCTCGCCGCCGGCAGCTTGGCCACCAGGGCGTCCCAGCCACCGACGCGGTACATGCAGATTGGCAGCAGGATGAACATCAGGCCCACGGTCTTGATGATGAACTGCACGATGTCGGTCAGGGTCAGCGACCACATGCCGCCGATGGTCGAGTAGATCACCACCACGCCGCCGCCCAGCACCACCGACATCCAGAACGGCAGGTCGAACAGCACCTGCATCACGGTGCCGATGGCCAGGATCGAGGTCACGCCGATCATCAGCGCGTAGGCCAGCATGATCACCGCGCTGGCCTGACGGGCCATCGGGTTGTAACGCTTTTCCAGGATCTGGGTGACGGTGAAGATCCGCAGTTTGAGCAGCGGTTTGGCGAGGAACAGGTTCAGGGCAATGATGCCCACGCCCAGTGCCGCGCAGAGCCAGAAGCCCGAGATGCCGTGCACGTAGCCCAGGCGTACGGTGCCGACGGTGGAAGCGCCGCCCAGCACGGTGGCGGCCATGGTGCCCATGTACAGGCTCGGGCCCAGGTTGCGCCCGGCGACCAGGTAGTCTTCGTGGGTCTTGGCCTTGCGCATGCCGTACCAGCCCAGCACCAGCATGCCGGCCGCGTAGATCAGCACGACGAAAATATCTAAAGCCATGGAGTGTCTCCAATCATTGTTTTTATAAGTGTTGAAACAGGTATTGAGCCGGGCGCCGAT